>NZ_NOYE01000018.1:0-224284 GCF_002258285.1 Rhodococcus sp. 06-418-5 | reverse complement strand
TACTCCATAGCCGGTCACAGTGCCCCGCAGTATCACCACAGCCCGTGTGTCACATGTCCCTGGACATCTCGTGTCTCATATGTCTCCGGACTCAACACGGACTCGGCGACGAGTTTCCGTGCACGTGCGGCGCAGCCGCTCTACTCCGGAACCGAGCTGACGGTGAACGGCTCGACGGGCTCTCCCCCACGCTTGTCGAACTGACTGTTCACCACGTACAGCCGATCGTCCATCGCTGCAACGGTTGTCGGATACGCGAACGATGCGTCGGTGATCTCGCCGGTGACCGCGCCGGTTCTTCCGTCGTCGTCGAGATCCACCTTCGCGATGAGACCGTCGCGATTGCGAACGACGTACAGCGTGTCGTCGTCCATCTCCATCCCGTCGCCGTTCATGAGTGTCGCTCCCCCGAGATCGACCTGTGTGACCTCCTTGGAAGTCTTGTCGATCCGATACAGGTTGCCGGTGCTCGACTGCACGACGATCAACGCAGATTCGTCGTCGTTCTCCACGATGCCGTTGGCGTTGAACCCCTCCCCGTACGCGAACGGAGTGCCGTCGAAGCTCACGAACGTTTCCAACGGTCCGTCCTGCGTTCCGGCGGTCATCTGTTCGGCGGGAATGCGGTACAACGCCGGGCTGCGCGAGTCGGTGACGTAGGCATCGCCGTTGTCGGCAATGGCGACGTCGTTGAGGAATGTCGCGTCTGCACCGAGACCGTTGGTGAACGTGGCCACCAGGTCACCGGATTCGGCGTCGTACACCCACACCTTGCCGGTGGCTCCACCGGCGATCACCAGGTAGTCGGCGCGATCGTCGTCATCGGTCACATCGATACCCGCAGCACCGGTGCGTCCGTCCGCGCCGCCGGGTAGGAACACCGACACATCGGGAGATCCGACGGTTCCGCGGAACACCGCTCCGTCGGACGTCGACGTCACGTAGAACGTGTCGTCCGCGGCGGTGATGCCCTCGGGGAACACTCCGCTACCGGGCAGGTCGTAGACCGTTGCGGTGCTCGAACTCGATGACGTTGCCGCCGACGAGGAGGAACCGCTCGGGGTGCTCGGTGCCGGCTCGGCCGAATCCGAGGACCCGCAGGCACTCAGCAGGAGTGTGGCAACGGCAACAGCGGGGACTACTCGGGAGACTCGGTTCACACCGTCGAGTGTTCCATATGTCTCAATTCTCGGGCATTTGTCCTGGTGAGCAGATTTTCCTGGCGTCGGTTTCGTACAGTCGTTGCCATGAGTGCCCTTTCCTCCCTTGCCGCAGCCGACAGCGACCTCGGAGGGATCGCCGGATGGGCAGTGAGTTTGATGGAGGCCATCGGCGGCCCTGGGGCCGGAATCGCCGTCGCCGCGGAGAACTTCTTCCCGCCCCTTCCCAGCGAGATCATCCTCCCTCTCGCCGGGTTCACCGCGTCGCAGGGCGGCATGACGCTGCTGAGTGCGTTGTTCTGGACGACGGCAGGCTCGGTGATCGGCGCACTCGTCCTGTACTGGCTCGGCATCAAGCTCGGCCGCGATCGGATGTATGCCATCGTCGAGAAGATGCCGTTCGTCGGCACCGAGGATCTGACCAAGGCAGAGGACTGGTTCACCCGTCACGGTCGGTCGGCAGTGTTCTTCGGCCGCATGATCCCGGTCGTCCGTTCGGGCATATCCATCCCGGCCGGCGTGTCCCGGATGCCGATTCTGCAGTTCACCCTGTACACCACTCTCGGCAGCCTGATCTGGAACTCGATCTTTGTACTCGCCGGCTACTTCCTCGGCGAGAACTGGCATTACGTGGAGAACTACGCCTCGGTGTTCCAGTACGTCGTCATCGGCGTAGTCGTCGCGCTGATCGCCTGGTTCGTGGTGAAGAAGATCAAGTCCAGACGCGTCGAGGTGCAATAGCCGCTTACAGATCGTCGATGTCGATGAACCCGTCCTGCAGCGCACGCACCAGCAACGTCGCCTTGGTCGGTGCAGTTCGCCCCACCGCCGTGTATTTCGCTCTGATGCGAGTCAGATGTGTGTTGACGGTTCCCATCGACAGATAGAGCGAACGCGACGCCTGCGCTTTGGAATCCGAGATGAGCCAGGCCGTGAGTACTTCGATTTCACGAGCGCTGAGCCGGGGGTCGGGTGCGTCGCCGACGCGGATATCGAGCACTGTCATGGAGATCCTTGATGTCGGGCACCGCCGCTGTCCCGGTGGCGCGAACACGGCCAATGACACCGCAACCGCTCCGCTGGGTCACTCCGAGGAATGACCGAGGTCGCTCTCACCTGAGAGTGAATACTGTCGCCCGCGACCTCGATCTTGTCCCCACCTGGGTAAAGTCCGCCTCTATGACCGAGCTCGACGCGACCGCCGCCCACTTCGTCGAGGCGGGTGTGTCATTGCTGATCGCACATCCGCGCAAGATCCTCGAACGCGGACTGCGCATCGAGGACGTCGTCCACGAGACCGACTCGTCGACGGCGACGTTCTTCCGCAAGTTCAAGACCAAATCCGACTTCCTCACCGCGGTCGTCGAACATTTGTCCCGTACTCCTCCACCGGTCGACATCCACGACATCGTTCGCGCGCAGATGACGAACAGCGGCGCGTCGATTCGCGCATCGGTGTCGGCGCTCGTCGCGGACCACTTCCCGGCAATCGTCGACCGGAAGAGCACTACCGCGTCTCTTCTCGACCATGTTTTCCGCGGACCCGCTTCCGCGGCACTCGCCGCTGAGTACCGCATGCGTGACGACGCCGCGCTCGACGCATTCGAGGTGCTGTTCGCTCCCGACGGTGGAGCCTTTCGCCGTCCCTTCACGGCCCGATCGTTCGCCGTGACGGTCAATGCCGTCGTGGACGGCTTTCGCATCCGCAGTCAGGTCGACGCCGCTTCCGTATCGGCCGATGTGTTGTCCGATGCGCTGCTCGCCTTCCTCGGGGCCGTCGTCGACACGTCGGGGCATCATCAGCACCTCGATGACGTCGTGGGGGAAGTCGGTGTCTCGGGCGAGGAGCGGCCGCTGCCCCGCGATCCGCGTGCTGCGATCGTCACCGCTGCGCGCGACGAGTTCGGAAAGCGTGGCTACTTCATGACGCGAATGGACGACGTCGCCGATATCGCGGGAGTGCCGAGGGCGGCGTGTAAGACACTGTTTCCGACCAAACCGTCCGTCATCGTTGCAGCACTGCAGAGTCGAGTCGATCGCCTTCGCGAGTCGGTGGCCGACGACCAGTTGCTGGGCCTCGACGAGCTCACGATTCTGCGGAATCACATGCTGCGGTGCGCGCAACTCGCCGCCGACGAACTCGAGTTCATGGACGCTCTCCTCGTCGCCGTCGCACACGACACCTACGGCGAGCCGGAGGGGCTGATCTCGATCAAGGAGAAGCTCAACCTGCCGGCGATCATTGCACCGGTCATCGCGCGAGGACAGGACACCGGCGTCTTCCGAACGAGCTCGAGCCCAGTGGATCTCGCTGCCGGAATCACCAACACTCTGCTGATGCGATGCTTCACCCGACGACAGAACAGCCCGCATGACAACGCGACGTTCGTCGGTGAACTTCTCCTCGACGGACTCGGTACGCACTGAACATCGACCGGCCGTGTGTCATCGAACGCCGGATCCCGCCGGCGAGGTGATCGGGGGCTGCCAGGATGTCATCTGGCTGCTACACCCGGCACGATTAGCAAAACGAATGGTATGAATGTTGCGCGACATTCGTCGCTAATGCGGCGAACGAAGCGAGGGTCATGAACGGGGACACGCAGCCCACCGAACGCAATCGTTCCGCGCTGCTGAACACACTCGTCCTCGTATCGATAGTGGCACTCGGTGTAGTCGCAGCGGGACTGACCGCTCCGGCCGAGGAGCCTGAATTGACCTCGTTACCAACGACATCGGCGACACCCGTTCCGGAGCCTCCGCAGCAGGAATACGTGGTGGTCACCCCGGAGGTCGACGCGTCGGCAAGCATTCCGGGGTGCGACACCGTCGAGCCTCCGAGCGAATCCTCATCCCTCGCCTTCTTGACCTCGGGCGATGAATCGTACGACAATCCCGCGGCCCCCTGGTACAGCGGACCCCGAGCGCACCTCATGTCCGAGGCGTTGATGGCAGCACTTCCCTCCGCGATCTCGTCGACCACGTCCATGTACTTCGGCCCGATACCCGCGTCGAGCGAATCCGAGGATTTCGTCCTCGATTCGGCGCACGCATCCACCCCACTGGCCTCGCGTAGCGAGTCCGACTATCTCAGTGTCGGTGTCGGCCCGGCAGACTCGGCCGAACCACCACCGTGCGTGGCAGGCCAAGTCGATGAGCGACGGAGTCTGCCAGACGGAACGGTGCTGGACACCGACGACACGTGGCGCGAAACCAACGGTCAGAGGTCCTACTCCCGGACGGCCACCGCGTACACGCCGGACGGGTCCGTCGTCTCCGCCTCGGTTTCCGGCGGGAACGACCCGGACACGTTGAAACTGACGCTCGACGACCTGGTCCGAATAGCCGCCGACCCTGCCCTCAGGATCACTGCTCCCATCCCTGCCGGAACACCGGGCAATGCCGCCGACTGCTACGCAGGCTGGGGTGTCGGCTGGGACGACTCACCGACGCCGTCGTTCTCCCGCGAAGAGATTCGAACGCTCAACGACGCTCTCCGTCGGGCAGACGCGGCGGCGCTCGCTCCGACACCACCGTTGGGTGCGTTGCACACCAGTGAATTCGGTTCCGGGCTGTGTCAGGCAGTGAACAGCACTGCCGGTCAACTCACGATCAGCGTTGCTCGGGCCACGCCCGACCTCGAATCCGATTCGGCGACAACGGAGGAGCCCCAGCTGGTCTCACCGAACGAATACGGGCCGGGTTCCTCGGTCTCCGTCGCCACGCCGTCGGGGCTCGAGATCGTGGTGTATACGACACAACCGGTGCAGGATCCGGCACTGCTCGAGAACCTGGCGAACACAGCAGGATTGGACCTTCGATGATGCGATGGAACCAGAACACCACACTGGTCGTTGCGGCGATCGTCGCAACACTGTCGGTCGGTGCCTCGATAGCCGTTGTGACCCAGAACCGATCGACGACCATCAAGAAGATCACCGACTCCTCGGACGACGCACCGGGGTTGGCGTGGTCCGTCGACGCGGCGGACATGGGACTGGAGGCAGCCACCTTCGCCTCTCCGAGGACAGGTTCGATGTACGCATGGCAGGCCGGCTCGATTCTGATCGGCCACACCGCTCTGACACTGGCTGTCGTGTCCTCGGAATCCGGCAACGACGAGGCAGTCATGGTCGGAATCGACACCGCGGACGGCAGCGTTCTGTGGAAGACCCCCGCTCCGGACCTGGCCGCGTGCGCCGACGAGCCGCTCGGCGGCCGACTCGTGTGCCATCAACCGATCTGGGGTGCGACGCCGGGCTACGTCACCTTCGATCCGGAGACCGGCGAATCACGAAACTACCCCACTGATCTCGATCTTTTCGCCGTCACTGTCGCGAACGACCGCATCTACACGACGTCGGGCAACCTCGAGGACGACGACGTACTGTTGCACCGCGGAACGCTGGAGAATCCGAGCGCCGACTGGACGGTTCCACTGCATGCGTGGGCCGGATGGGAGGACGATTACGCCACCGCATTGAAGGTGGATGACGACATCGGAACCTTCGACGTCGGGGGCGACTTCTCCACGTTCGACGCCTCGACCGGACGGCAGCTCTGGAAGACGGACAGCCTCGAGGATTGTCTCGGAGCCGTGGGACGCACCGCAGGCGACCTGGCCATTGCGTCGTTGAGAGATTGTGAGGGTACAAGTACGGAATCGAAAGGGTCCGCCGCCTTCCGTTCGGACGGCACGGTCCTCGCACGATCGGACAGCCCTGTCGTACAACAACCTTCGCTGGACGAGCCCACCGACACGGCGATACCGATCGTTCTCGGTGAAACGGCCTTCGACCGCAACACCGGCGAGGAACTGTGGCGCGACGACGCCCTGTCGTACGACTTTCCCGGCGACGAACTCAACGAGCCCCGCACGTACGCCACCCTGACGCATGTCATCGGCCATGTCGGGTTGCTGCAGGCATCCAATGGCACCACCGCGATCGACCTGCGAGACGGCGAGCACCTGTGGCAGGCCGAGCTGAACGGCAGCATCATCGGGCGCGACAACGATCTGGTGTTGACCTCGGCCGGAACAGATCTCTCCGCGGTCGACGTGACCACCGGTGGGACCGAGTGGACTGCATCGACGTCGATGATGTTTCCGGACGACGAGTCGATGAGCTTCGAGCTGTTGGTCGACGCAACCGAGGGCGGATATCTGGTGCAGTCCGGATCGAAATTGGCGATGCTGCAACCACTCCCCTGATTCAGTTCTTCGATACGCGGTACCGGCCGCCTTTGACGACGAACACCACGTATCCCAGAACGGCCAGCAGGTACAGCGCCGTCGGGACGGCGAGAACCCAGACGCCGACCGAGTCGCCCGTCGTTGCACCCGCAACGCCGGTGATCCAGGCGAACAGCAATGCCGTTGCCGCACCGATCCACTCGAGGTCCTCGGCCATCTTTCGGTTCAGCTCGGGTCGGTTCTCGGCGGCAGTCCAATACTCGTGCATCGTCCGGCTCGGCAGATTCACCATGGACCCCGGAACCTTGGGGAACCACCACCCGATGCTCGCGAACAACCCGATGATCGCGAATCCGATGCCGCCCATCGTGAGCAGGAAGGACAGCTTCGACTCCATGCGATCGACCTGACCGGACCCGTCGAAGTGCGCGGGCACTTGATCCCCCGCAGTGACGGCGACCCAGATCAGAGCGACGATGAACGCCAGAGTTGACAGCAGTAGGGCCGCACGCGAGAGCTTCATCCCAGTCGACTTTAATGCCTTCGGCAGTGGTGTGGTTGAGTGCCGTAGAAGGAACTTGTTCGCACCACCGCCGGAGGCATCGATGCCCAACAACGAGTTCGGGGACTTCCAGACCCCGATCGAGTTGGCACGTGCGTTGGTGAACACCCTGCCTCGACGGCAGTGGACTCGTGTCCTGGAACCCACGTGTGGTGTCGGGAACTTCTTGTCGGTCATCGGTGAGCGTCACCCCGACACAGAACGGGTCGGAATCGAAGTGCAGCCCGAGTACGCCGCGGCAGCATCGATATTCGGCAGGGTGATCACAGCATCGATCTTCGATTTCGACCTGGCGCGCGACATCGCATGGACGTCGGAGTCGGGCCCGACCCTCGTCGTCGGCAACCCACCGTGGGTGACCAACTCACAGCTGTCGGTTCTGGGTTCCAACAACAGACCGGCTCGTGCGAACATCGGGAACGTGCGCGGCATCGATGCGATCACCGGAAGCTCGAATTTCGATGTTGCGGAGTTCATTTGGATCAAGTTGCTCACCGAGTTCGCAGATCGCCCGGTCACCGTTGCGATGATCTGCAAAACCCAGGTAGCTCGAAACGTCCTGTTGCACTGCGCTCGGCACGGCCTTCCGATCACCGGTTCGAGTCTGCGCCCCATCGACGCCAAGAAGTGGTTCGACGCCGGAGTCGATGCCTGCTGGTTCGTGGTCGAACTCGGAACCGGTGCAACCGACCACACCGCGCAGATGTATTCGAGCATGGACGCACTGCACCCCAGCAGCAGGATCGGAGTGGTCGACGGACAACTCGTCGCGGACGTCGACGCCTACGAGCGAAGCAAGCAGTTCGATGGCATCAGTCCATTGATGTGGCGTCAGGGCATCAAACACGATGCGTCTGCCGTCATGGAACTGGCCGAGAACGACGGCCCACGAACCAAACTCGGAGCTACGGTCGACGTCGAGACAGACTTCCTGTTTCCCCTGTTCAAATGCACCGACGTCTATCGCGACAAGTTGAGCGTGGTCTCGCGATGGATGATCGTGCCGCAATCCCACACCGGTGACGACACCGCACAGTTGGCGGACAGCGCACCGAAGTTGTGGAAGTACCTGACCGACAACGCGACAGCTCTCGATGGCCGGAAGTCGTCGATCTACCGAAATCGCGCCCGGTTCTGCATCTTCGGTGTCGGGCCGTACACGTTTGCGCCCTACAAGATCGCGATCTCCGGATTCCACAAGATTCCGCAGTTCAGGATGGTCGGCCCCTACGACGGAAAACCTGCGGTGTTCGACGACGCCACCTATCTACTGCCATTCGAGGACCCAGCGGCATGCGCCGTCGCCCATGCACTGTTGACCGGACCGGAAGCGACTGATCTCATCGCGGCCCTCGCATTCTGGGACAGCAAGCGACCGGTGACGAAGAAGCTGCTCCAACGCATCGACCTGAGCGCCATCGCACGTACAACCGACCGGCGCACACTGCGGGACCGGGTGCGAGATGTGCACACGGACAGCAGTTCGATCGATCAGGCGATCGACGACTTCACAGATCGGACTTGATCGTCTCGGCCAGTCGGTCGAGGAATTCGTCGTTACGTTTGTAGTGCACCCAGGGGCCGATCTTGGTGCTTGTCACCAGCTGCGCGCGTTGCAGCACGGCCATGTACTGCGAGGCTGTGGACTGCGAAACACCCGCCCGCGATCGAATGTGCTTGAGGCACACTCCCACGTCCTCGGCGGGCTCGAGCTGGGGCGGAAAGTCAGTGGGATCCTTGAGCCACCGCATGATCGCCAATCGCGCGGGATTGCTCAGCGCACCGAACACCGCCGCGAGCTCTGCGGGGTCCAGTTCGTCAGCCACCCTCGAAGCCTACTCCAATATCGCAATATCCCGATATGTGGTCTACTAATGACATCGCAATATCGCGATATCTAGATAGGAGAAGTTCATGTCACGCGTAGCAGTGGTAGTGGGAGCCAACGGAGTGATCGGCGGTAACTTGGTCGATCACCTGCAGCGAACAGGTGATTGGGACATCGTCGGGCTCTCACGCCGCGGCGGTATCGACGACGGACGCGTCCGGCACATCGCGGTGGATCTGCTCGACGCCGACGAGACGCACCGCAGACTGGCCGAGCTCACCGACGTCACGCACATCTTCTACGCCGCGTATCAGGAGAGACCGAGCTGGGCCGAACTCGTCGCCCCCAATCTCTCGATGCTCGTCAACGTGGTCACGGCCATCGAGGACAGTTCACCGGACCTCGAGCACGTGAGTCTGATGCAGGGATACAAGGTGTACGGCGCACACCTGGGGCCCTTCAAAACCCCGGCGCGAGAATCCGATCCGCCCCACATGCCGCCCGAGTTCAACGTCGATCAGCAGCAGTTTCTCGAGGCGCGGCAATTCGGCAAGCGGTGGACCTGGTCGGCCATCCGGCCATCGGTGGTGTGCGGTGTCGCTCTGGGGAACCCGATGAACCTGGCCACCGTCATCGCCGTGTACGCCACCATGTGCGCGAAACTGGGCGTCCCCATGCGGTTTCCGGGAAAGCCCGGTGCCTTCGGCGCGCTGCTCGAGATGACCGACGCATCGTTGCTCGCCGAGGCGACGGTATGGGCGGCCACCACGCCGACCTGCGCCAATCAGGCGTTCAACATCACCAACGGCGACCTGTTTCGCTGGAGCGAGATGTGGCCGCGCATCGCGGGTCTGTTCGACCTCGACACCGCAACTCCGTTACCGATGTCCCTGGCGGACGTCATGGCAGACAAGGAGCCGCTGTGGGATTCCATCGTCGCCGAGCACGGACTGCAGTCGACTCCGTATTCCGACGTCTCTTCCTGGGCATTCGGTGATTTCGTGTTCTCCTGGGATTACGACGTCATCGCCGACGGTTCCAAGGCCCGTCGCATGGGATTTCACCGCTTCGTCGACACCGAGGCCATGTTCGCCGGGATCTTCGCCGAGCTACGCAGCCGGCGAATCATTCCGTGAGGAGCCACCCTGCGTGCCGTGTAGGTGAGCCGGATAGTTTGAATCGGCACCAACGCCGATCGAGACCTACGGGAGAACAATGCATCCGTTCGACACAGCAGTGGCACTCGAGACCGTTTCCGACGGCACTTACCGCGGTAGGACGTCGGCACCGTACAACAACATGGTCGGCCCGTTCGGTGGTCTCACCGCCGCAACGTTCGTCCGTGCCATCGAGCTGCATCCCGAATGTCTGGGTTCACCGGTCTCGCTGACGGTGAACTTCGCCGGCCCCGTCGCCGAGGGTGAGTTCGATATCTCGGCGCGTGCCGTGCGCACCAACCGAAGCAATCAACACTGGTATCTCGAACTGACTCAGGGTGGCGACGTCGCCACCACCGCAACAGCAGTGTTCGGTACGAGGCGCGAGACGTGGGACACCATCGAGGCAGTGGCACCGACCGTTCCCTCCCCCGCCGAGACGCCCCGAGGCACCTTTCCCGATGCAATCGCCTGGGCACAGAACTACGAGATGCGTTTCGTGGCAGGCGCTCTGAGCGATCAGGAATCTGCGGACTCGACCGAAACCCTGTGGATTCGAGACACACCGCCGCGTCCGTTGGACTTCCCGGCACTGACATCGCTCAGCGATGTGTTCTATCCCAGGATCTTTCAGCGTCTCGGTCGCTACGTTCCGGCGGGCACCATCTCACTGACGACCCACTTCTTCGCGACGCCCGAGGATCTCGTCAGCCACTCCGACGGGTACATCCTCGGCACTGCCCGAGCGCGCCGCTTCCACCGAGGTTACTTCGACCAGACGGCCGAACTGTGGACCGGGGGCGGGACATTGCTGGCGACGAGTCACCAGGTGGTCTATTACAAGGCCTGACCGACCGACTGTTCCAGCACGCGCCGTACGGCTCCGCGCGCTCCGCTGTCCTGAAGCGACCGTTTGGCCCTCTGGTACGCGCCTCGCAGCCGAGGACTGGTCGAGAGACCCCCGAACACAGCAGGATTCGCCAGGAAGGCACCGGGGTTGTCGTGGTCTTCCCAGGACAGCCGCTGAAGATGTTCGGCATCCGCGTCGAGCATCGGCACGTCTCCGCGCTCGTAGACACCGCACCACGCTGCGAGTATCAACGCGCAGTGGTCGACGCATCGATCCCGGGCCAGCAGGTCGCGGATCACCGGCAGTACGAACTTCGGAATGCGGGCGGACGCGTCGACGATCTGCCGTTCGAGCGTGTCGCGAACGGCAAGGCTGGAAAAGCGTTGCAGCAGTTGGTCTATGTAGCCCTCGATGTCGATTCCCGGTACAGGGGCGAGGGTGGGTGCGGCCTCGTTCCGCATGTACGACGCCACGAATTCGTGCAGGTCGGGGCTGGCCATCACCTCGTGCACGTGGGTGTACTCGGCGAGTATGCCGAGGTAGCTCATCGCCTGATGGGAGCCGTTGAGCAGCCGCAGTTTCATGTGTTCGTACGGCGCGACGTCGGCGACGAGTTGCACTCCGACCTCGTCGAAGGGCGGCCGCCCGAACGAGAACGTGTCTTCGACCACCCACTGCGAGAACGATTCCGACCGTACCGGCCAGCCGTCGTCGATTCCGAAGTCGTTGCGCACGTCGTCGACGACGGCGGTCGTCGTAGCGGGGGTGATGCGGTCGACCATCGAGTTGGGAAACGCGACCGTGGTATCGATCCAGTCGGCGAGATCGGCGTCGTGATGGCGGGCGAACGAGGTCAATGCCGTTCGGGTCACCGACCCGTTGTGAACGATGTTGTCGCACGACATCACGGTGAAGGGCGGGATCCCGTGGCGTCTGCGGGTGGCGAGGGCAACGGTGAGGAAGCCGAATACACTCGACGGTACCGTGATATCCCGAAGGTCCTGCAGCACTCCGGGATCGGTGGGCGCGAACGCTCCGGTGGCGTCGTCGACGCCGTAACCGGACTCGGTGATGGTCAAGGACACGATCATCGTGGCGGGCGAGCTGAGCACATCGAGCACGCCCTGCGGATCGTCGGGCGCGTAGACGAAGTCGGCGACCGAGCCGATCACCCGGGCGTCCCGTCGACCGTCCGGATCCACTGTGACGAGGGTGTAGAGGTGGTCCTGCGAGTCGAGGACGTCCCCGATCTTCCTGTCTCCCGACAACACTCCCACTCCGCACAGAGCCCAGTCGAGATGTCCGGCCGCGAGCAGCCGATCGAAGTACACCGCCTGATGTGCGCGATGGAACGCGCCGACGCCGAAATGCACCACACCGCAATGCAGTTCGTCCAAGTCGTAGGCCGGCTTCGTGACGGTCGCGGGCAGCTCTTCCAACGTCGCGCGGCGAAGCATGGTCATGACAGGTTCCTCGGGTCGAACGATTCGGATGGAATTGATGAGCGGTGGCGCTCCCGGGCATGTGCTGCCACCAGGAGCACCACCGCAGTTCGAGGTGCTACAGGTCAGCAGGACGACTTGTAGACGTACTGCGCACCGTCGCCGTCGATGTTGTCGGCGGTGATGACGTGGAAGCCGGTGGAGATCTCGGACGTGACCGGCTTGTTGTCGATCGCAGCCATGGCCTGCTCGACGCCGTCGGTGCCGATCGTGTCGGGCTGCTGGGCGATCAGTGCCTGCACTGTTCCCTCACGCAGCTGCTTGACCTGTGCGGGACCGGCATCGAATCCGACGATCTTGACCTGGTCCTGCTTGCCTGCCTGTCGGACGCCCGTCGCGGTGCCCTCGGCTGCAAAGGTATTGGCGGCGAAGATGCCGACGATGTCGGGGTCCTTGGCCAGAGCGGCCGAGACCAGACGGGCAGCTTCGGCCGGGTCGTTGTGGCTGTACTGCACTCCAAGGTAGTCGAATGCCGAATTGGCTCCTACGGCCTCTTCGAAGCCTTCGACACGCGCATCGGCGGTGGATATACCGGGGTCGGTGGAGATGACCAGAACCTTGCCGCCGGAGGGGTTGAGCTCCTGGATGGCGTTGAATGCTTCCGCTCCACCGCCCTTGTTGTCCGAGGAGATCGACGACACCGCGATGGACGGATCTTCGAGGGTGGTGTCGACGAGGACGACCTTGATGCCCGCGTTTGCCGCAGCCGCCAACGGTGCCTGCATCGCCGCGACATCGGTGGGCGCGATCAGGATGGCCGACGGCCGCGATGCGACGACGGAATCGACGATCGGCTTCTGCAGCGTGGGATCGAACTTGACCGGGCCCTGAGTGTCGACGGTGACGCCGGCGGCCTCGGCTGCAGCTTCGATTCCGCACTGCATGCTGATGTAGAACTCGTCGCCGCTCACGCCCTGGATGAAGGCGATCTTGCCGCTGCCGTCACCGCTTCCGGAGTCGGACGAGCAGCCCGCCAGAAACATGGCGGAGACCGAAGCGACACTCAGTGCAACGACGGCGGTGCGTGATGTGATCATGGTCGACTTTCTTGTAAGGGACTGTGCGGGAGGGAGTTGTGGGCCGGCCCGAGCTACGGACTTCGGGACCAGAGTTTCTTGAGCGAGCTGGGCGACTGACCTCGACTCGCTGCGTCACGACGACGCTGATCGAAGTACACGGCGGCGATGAGGACGGCGCCGACGGCGACCTGCTGCCAGAACGGCTGAACGCCGACGATGACGAATCCGTTCTGCAGCACTGCGGGAATGAAGAGTCCGACGACGGTGCCGAACATCGTGCCGATGCCACCGAACAGGCTCGTTCCGCCGATGACAACGGCCGCAATGACATTGAGGTTGGTCTGCGACTGACCCGCGATGGCGGTGGTGCCGTACTGCGAGAGCGACAGAATTCCTGCGAGTCCGGCGAGGGTGCCCGAGAGTGCGTAGATCTTGACCAGGTGCATGTCCACCTTGATGCCGACTCGACGAGCGGACTGTTCCTTCGAGCCGACGGCAAACGTGTAGAGACCGAACTTGGTGCGATGCAGCACGATTCCGAAGATGACCACCAGCACCAGGGCGATGCTCGAGATCAGCGGGATGGTGGTGGCCGGTAGATTTCCGTACCCGATCGTGTCGACCAGTACCGGTGGAACGTCTCGGATGTCGACGCCGCCGGTGATGACCTGCGAGAGCCCGAGTGCGCCGCCCAGGGTACCGAGCGTGACGATCAGTGGAGGCACATTGGCCTTGCCGATCAGAAATCCGTTGAGCAATCCCCAGCAGAGGCCGCATCCCAGGGCCACCACGATCCCGACGGCGGCGACTCCCCATCCGTCGCCACCGATGGCTGCCATGGTCTTGGCCGAGACGACACCGGAGAAGACGAGAACCGACCCGACGGAAAGGTCGATGCCGCTGGTGACGATCACGAACGTCATGCCGATCCCGAGGACGGCCAGGATGGAGACGTTCTGGATGATCTGCCGAATGTTGCCCCACTCGGGGAAACTCCCGGGAGCCATGATCGAGAACACGATGCAGATGGCTGCCAACACCAGGACGATCTGGAAGACCTGGACGCGAGCGAGGTTACGGAGCGATTCGACGAGGTCGAACGTGTGCTTCGACGGCTTCTCGCTCGGCGGCAACGGTTCGATGGATGGGGTGATGATCTGATTGCTCATCGTGTGGCTCCGGTGGTCGCGCCGGTCATCGCACCGACGAGTTCTTCCATGGTCGTGTTCTTGGCGTCGAGAGTGGCGACGCGTCTGCCCATCCGCAGCACTTGCACGCGGTCCGCGACCTCGATGACGTGTGGCATCGAGTGACTGATGAAGACCACTGCCACTCCCCGATCTGCCACCCGACGAATGGTGTCGAGTACGTTGCGGGTCTGCACCACGCCGAGCGCAGCGGTCGGTTCGTCGAGGAACACCACGCCCTTGGCCCATGCGACGGCACGTGCGATGGCGATGGCCTGCTGCTGTCCACCGGACATCGAGCCGACCGGGACGGTCAGACTGCGAACGGTGGCTCCCAGTTCGTCGAGAGCGGCCTGCGATTGCTTGCGCATCGTGGACACGTCGAGGAAACCGAGTCGGCCGAGCGGGCCTCTCGCCGGCAGCTCCCGGCCGAGGAACATGTTCTGCTGTGCGTTGAGGTGCGGCGCGAGCGCGAGATCCTGGAACACCGTCTCGATGCCGAGTTCCGCTGCCACCGTTGGGCTGTCGAGATCGACGGCGGTGCCGTCGAACAGGATCTCTCCGGTGTCGACGGCAAGGCTTCCCGAGAGCGCCTTGACCAACGTCGACTTGCCGGCACCGTTGTCGCCGATGAGGGCGACGACCTCGCCGGGGTAGATGTCGAAATCGGCGTCGTCGAGGGCGCGCACGTTTCCGAAGCTCCTCGACAATCCCCTCGCTTCGAGGATCGGTGTCGCAACAGGTGCAACGCTGGCCATGGATACTCCTAGGTCGGATCGAAAACCTTCGGGTGCGGGATGGACACCCCCACCGGTGCCCGTGCAGCTCGGTCGGTGAACGTGATCTGCGAGGCGGGTCGAGCTCCCCGCGGGGCTCGTTGTGTAAACGAGTGTGACCCACGCAACCCGCGTTGTCACGTGTTTCGCGAAAATTCATGTCACCGGTGACATGACACAAACGATGCACATGGATGGTGGCGCACTGTCGAACCACTATCGGACCGGACGGTACCGTCTCTCAGCTGCAGAAATAACCGATCTGTTCGATTTTCGAGCCGTCGGAGGTGTCCTGAGGTACCGTCCATGACACCGATGACATTGCGCCCGCTCAGCGAGCCGATGACATCGATGACATATCCATTCGGAACAGCAGAGGTAGACCCCATGGCGAAGTTCGACGGCCGGACGATCTTGGTGACCGGTGCCAGCGGAGGCATCGGCTCGGCGACGGTGCGACGGCTCGTGGCCGACGGTGCCGATGTCGTTGCCGCGGGCCAGTCGGTGGATGCATTGGACAAGCTCGCCGACGAGACCGGCGCACAACCCCTGGCCTTCGATCTGACGTCGGAAGACAGCGTGCGTGACGCCGTCTCCGGCTTGGAGCTGTACGGGGTGGTGAACTGCGCGGGCTTCGGCGGCGAGATCGCGACGCCTCAGGACACCGACATCTCGATCTTCGACAAGGTCATCGCCATCAACGCGCGCGGCGCTCTGCTCGTCATCAAGTACACCGTCCCCGCGATGATCGCCGCCGGTGTCGGATCGATCGTCAACGTCTCGAGCCAGGCCAGTCTCGTCGCGCTGACAGGACACGTCTCATACGGTTCCTCGAAAGCAGCCCTGGACAACATCACTCGCGTCTCGGCCCTCGAACTCGGCCGCCACGGAATCCGGGTCAACGGAGTCAATCCGACCGTCGTGATGACGGAGATGTCCGCGTTCTACTGGGGTCGTCCGGAGATCGAGGAGCCGTTCCTGGCACAGATGCCGTTGGGTCGCTGGGCCACCGAGGACGAGATTGCCGCGCCGATTGCCTTCTTGTTGAGCGATGATGCTTCCATGGTGACGGGAGTGTCGTTGCCGGTGGACGGCGGCTACACCAGTCGATGACGAGCGGACGACGAGCAGACGGGGGTAGATCATGACCACGATGCAGGATGTCGCGGCGCTGGCCAGAGTCAGCGCCAAGACCGTCTCACGGGTGTACAACAACGACCCGCACGTCGACCCCGACACGCGCGCTCGCGTCACCGATGCCCTGAACTCGCTCAATTACGTTCCGAACACGATGGCGACGTCGTTTCGCAACGGTCAAGCCGCGGCGATCGGTGTGGCCGTGCCCGACATCGACGATCCGTTCTTCTCCTCCATCGCACGCGCGGTGGAGGAGCGCGCCCGTGAGGACGACATGGCCGTGCTGGTCACCAGCCTGGGCCACGACGGTGATCAGGAGCAGGCGCTGGTCGAGTCACTGTTGCGGAGGCAGTTGAGCGGCTTGATCATTGCACCCACGGGTGCCGACCACGGCTATCTGGAGCGGTGGATCGACAAGACTCCCACGGTCTTCGTCGATCGCGGACCCGATGGCCTCAAGGCCGACAGCTTCGTCGACGACGATCACGGTGGGGCGGTGCTGGCCACCGATCATCTGCTACGACTCGGCCACACTCGGATCGCGGTCATCGGCGACAGTGCCAACATTCCTACCAGCCGAAATCGGCTGAAGGGGTATCGAGAGTCGTTGCAGGCCCGAGGAATCGAGTTCGACGAATCCCTCGTTGCGCTCGGCGTCATGGGCCGCGACGATGCACGCAGCGCCCTGACCGCACTGACCGCGCTCGACGATCCACCGACAGCGCTGTTTCTCTCCAACGCACGCGTGGCCATGGCATGTGTCCCCGTTCTGCAGCAGATGAACTTGCTGCATCTGGCGTTCGTCGGATTCGGCGACTTTCCCCTTGCCGATGCCGTGATGCCACCGGTGACGGTGATCGACCAGAATCCTGCTCGGCTGGGCCGGTTGGCCATCGAGCGGCTACTGGGCCGAATCGAGAATCCCGGCAAGCGCTTCAAGCGGCGCAACATACTCGGGGTCGAGCTGATCGAACGTCGATCGTGCACGCCCGGAAGCGATCACCGCTGCACGTAGCCCTCGAGAGTTCCCGCGACCAGCTCTACCTGCTGCTCGGTGGACAGCTCGGCATCGACCCGTAGATGAGGAACACGCGGCTTCTCCGCCGGAGTATCCGACGGCCGATGTGCGTCGCGCTCTGCCCCACGGGCGGCCCGTCGACGCGCCAGCAGTTCCGGCGAGCCGTCCACGTGCACGACCGACGTTGCGGCCGGTGCTAATTGCGCGATCAGCTGCTCCCATTCCGCGCCACCGGTCAGCTCACGGGTGAACGGAGCCACGAGGACCGGCCGCTGACCGATGTCCACGAGATCGGTGGCAGCGGCCAGCAATACTGCATATCGGCCGGCTCGAATCTGCTCCGAGTGCGGCCCTGGACTGTTCCAGTGCGGGCCGACCGACACCGAATCCAGCTGATCGAGAAGCGGATTCGTCAGGGTGTCGAGGTCGAGCAAGGGGATGCGGAAACGGCGCGCCAGCTCGCGTCCCAGGGTGGTCTTTCCACTCCCGGCAGCACCCGCGACGAGCAGGACCGGCAGTCGATCCCGATCGATCACGGAAACGTCTTGACAGACATGAGGCATAGCGGCAATCATACAAGACAACGTTGTCTCGCACCGTGCTACAGCGAAACGCAATCCCTCCGATCGAGAGTTCACGTGACCGAGCGCGCAAGCATCAAAGACGTCGCCGCATTGGCAGGCGTCAGCTTCAAGACCGTCTCCCGCGTCGTCAACGGCGTGGACACCGTCTTGCCCGAGTTGCGCGAACGCGTCGAGGCCGCGGTGCAGACGCTGAACTACGTCCCCAATTCGGCTGCGCGCTCGTTGAAATCGGGATCGGGCAACACCATCGGCATCGTCGTCGACTCCATCGACGACGTGTTCTTCGCTTCCCTGGTCAGTGCCGTCGAGGATCGGGCTCTCGAACACGGACTCGCCGTCATCGTCGGCAGCACCGGGTTCGACGCCCAGCGCGAACGTGACCAGCTGGCACTGCTGGCCGGTCAACACGTGCGCGGCATCATTCTCGCGCCGGTCGGCGATCACAGCGACTTCCTCGTGCCTCGGCGTCGGACATTGCCCACGGTGACCATCGACCGTTCCATCCCGGGATTCGATTCGGTCATCGTCGACGATTACGGCGCTGCCAAACGAGCCGTCGAGAAACTGGTGGAGGGCGGGCACACCCGAATTGCGTTGCTCGGCTTCGACGATCGACTGCAGACCGCGCAGTTGCGCCGTGAGGCGTATTTCGATGTTCTCGCGAACCTCGGCCAGAAGCCGGACGTGGCACTTGCTCCCCCGGTGTCGCACGCCGCCGATTCGGTACGGCCCGTGGTGAAGAAGCTACTGGCACTACGCAATCCGCCGACCGCCTTCTTCGTCGCCAACGCACGTCATGCGACGGCCGTGGTATCGGTGCTGCACGAGATGGATCGCACCGACGTGGCGATGGTCTCGTTCGGTAATTTCTCGCTCGCCGATGCCGTCAGTCCATCGGTGACGTGCATCGACCAAGACCCGTATCGCATCGGCACACTCGCGTTCGATCGGCTGGTGCAGCGTTTCGACGATCCCTACCTCGAACCGGAGCAACAGGTCGCGCCCACCACGTTGGTGGAAAGACTCTCGCATGCACTCCCCCTACCCGTACAGAAATGAGACCAACTCCGTGAACCCCAGACTTGTTGCGGGACTGGACCTCGGGAGCACCGGCGTCAAAGTACTCGTCACCGACGATGCCGGCACCGAAATGCTCATCGAGCAGAGTCCGACACCGTGGCGTCACGGCCCGGGCGGTACCACCGACCTCGCGGCCGAGGACCTGCTCGCCACCATCGCGAATCTACTCGAGGCCGTCGCGCGCCGACTGCCCGAGGTGACCGGCGATCCCGCGTCGCGCATCGATGCGATCGCAGTGTCCGGAATGGGTGAGACGGGTTTCCTTCTGGATCAAGACAACGTTGTCCGAGCGCCGGCCTTCGCGTGGTTCGATCCCCGAGGGCAACAGCAGGTCGACGCACTACCCCAGGATCTACGTGACCGGTTCGCCGGGAAGACAGGCCTTCCCGTCGGTGTCCAGGTGTCGGTGGTCAAGATCGCGCACCTGCGCGACAACGGACTGAAGCTGGCCGGACTGCGATGGTTCAACCTTCCCGAGTTCGTCGTGCTGTCCCTCGGTGGCCGCGCGGTGGCCGATTACTCACTCGGTTCCCGAACCGGCCTGCTCGATCAGGACACCGGCGAGCCGTGGTCGGAAATGTTGACGCACTTGGGCGTCGGGACCGAATTCATCCCGCCTCTCGTCGATGCGGGCACGGATCTGGGAACGGCAACCGGACCCGCCCTCCCCGACGCCATCGCGGGGGCACGGTTGACCGTGGCCGGCCATGACCACCTCGTCTCCGCCGTATCGGGTGGGGCAATCCCCAACGACCGCTATCACGTGTCGATGGGAACCGCCGAGGTGCTGCTGCGAGTGCTCGACGCTCCGCTGACGCCCGATGCACGAAGCCGTCTGGCCGATCATCTGATCAATTCGGTGCGGCATGTGGTTCCGGGCCAACACGTACTCGTCGCCGGAGTCAAGACCGGGCTGTTGATGCGACGGGCGTTGCAGTTGTGCGACATCACCGACCGCGCCGGGCGTGACCTGCTCGATCAGCGGGTGTGCGCATTGCCTGCCGGTGGACCGTCCACCGACGGCGGTATCGACATCGCCGGAGCCCGCAACGACGACGGGGTTCTGTCGATCACCGTGCGGACGGACGGGGTGAACGCGGCGGAGTTGTTCCGTTCGATTCTGTTGCACGGCAACGACGAGATCGCACGGCTCATCGCCGCCCTCGACGCGGAGGTTGCCCCGGCCCGTTCCACGCTGCTCACCGGCGGCTGGGCGAGCATGGCCAGCGTTCGAGATGCCCGCGCGCAAGTGCTCCCCGATGTCTCGGTCTCCACCCGCGCCCAGGACACCGCCTACGGCGCAGCGTTGTTCGCGGCGCGACTACTGACGCTCATAGAGATCTGAGCCCACATTTCTGCAGTGAGACAACGTTGTCTCGCTCGCTCTCGACCCCAACCCAGCACCAGGAGAAAACAATGAACGAACTGACCACACTCGAACGTCGCGGAATGGCCGCCATCTCCACCGCCGACGGCAACATGCTCATCGTCGCAGGAGATCAACGCAACGGCATGAAGGCGGTCATGACGGACGCTCCCGACGGGCCCGGTTCGGTCACGTTCGAGCAGCTCGCCGACGCCAAGGCCGATCTGGTTCGCTACCTCGGCAATCACGCCCCGGCGATCCTGCTCGACCCGGAGGTCGCACTGCCCAAGATCGTCGACGAGGGTGTGCTCTCGCGGGGCACCGCGCTGGTGGTCGGCATGGACGCCTCGGGCTTCGAGGAGACCGACGGCCTGCGCTACACCCGGTACGTCGACGGCGTCACCCCGCGCGTCGTACGCGACCTGGGTGGCGATGTCGCCAAGATGCTCTTCTACATGCGTCCCGAACGGCAGGGCGTCGATTCCCGTGTCGCCGAGGAGATTCGCGACCTCGTCAAGGCGTGCTCCGCCGAAGGCCTGCTGCTCATCGTCGAAATCCTGACCTACAAGCTCGAGGGCGAATCGGACGAGGACTACAAGGCAGGCTTCGGCAAGATCATCGCCGACTCCACCCGCATCTCGGTCGAATGCGGTGCCAAGGTCCTCAAGCTCCCCTACCCCGGCTCCGCCGAGGCCTGCGCCGCCGTTACCGAAGCGGCACAGGGTGTTCCGTGGGCAGTGCTCTCGGCAGGCGTCGACCACGAGACGTTCATCGAGCAGGTACGCGTCGCTGTAGCGAACGGCGCGCGCGGCGCGATGGCCGGCCGGTCACTGTGGAAGGACAGCATGGCCGTCTCCGCCGCGACCCGCGAGGACCTGCTCACCAACCGCGCACTCCCCCGCCTGCGCGAACTGAACGAGGCCGTCGACAACTGATCCGCATTCTTCGACTGCACGTTCTTCGACCGAGTCCGGACGCACCGTCCCGGGCTCGGTCGACGCCGTTCTGGGTAGCGTGAACCCATGACCGACGTTTCGAGACACATCCATATCGTTGCCGCTCCCGGAGTCTTCGCCGATCTAGCGACGGCGGAGGAACTGGCGAACCGGGCTCTCGCTGCTCGTGGCCTGACCGGTGACATCGTCGATGCCGCAACCAGTTCCGATGAGGCGATCGTCGTTCCAGGTGACGGAATCCCGATCGATACGTCGCCGTACAGCAGTGCAGTTCGGGTCGATCTGGGTCAGTGCACTCCGGACAGATCACCGGGCATACGCACTCATATTCGCGGCCGTGGACTCGACGGTCTGCGATTCGCGATCGACAGCGTGTATTTCCACCGCTTCCACCCCGGAACGATCCTGTCCTACGGGGATCACCCGGAACAACGCGTCGAGCTGCGGGTGCCCGAGAGCGACGGTCCGTTCCCTGTCGCCGTGCTGATCCACGGTGGGTATTGGCGTTCGCGATGGGAATTCGATCTGATGGACGCGATGGCCGTCGATCTGACGGCACGTGGCTATGCCACCTGGAACATCGAATACCGTCGACCCGACGAACACGGCTGGGATGTGATGACCGACGATGTCGCGTCCGCGCTCGCAGCATTGGAGACGGCACCCGGCGATCTGGATCTGTCTCAGGTAGTTCTGTTCGGCCATTCGGCGGGCGGTCAACTCGCACTGCGAGCCGCGGCCGATTCCTCAGGAAAGCCAGGGACACCCGCTCTCGCAGTGAGTCTGGCCGGGGTACTCGATCTGCGGGTCGGGGACGAGCGGTGGCTCGGCGAAGGGGCAGTGTCGAACGCGATCGGCGCACGATTCGCCGGTGCGCAGGAGACGTACGAGAAATCGTCGCCCATCTCGAGGCTTCCGCTCGGCGTCCCGCAGCTTGTGGTGAGTGCACTCGACGACGACCCCAACCTGCTCGAGATCAGCCGGGCGTACTACGCCGCCGCGTCGGCCGGCCCGGATTCGGTCGCCTCGATCGAAGGGCCCGGGGGCCATTTCGCCGTCATCGACCCCGCGTCGGAGATCTTTCAGGACATCGTTCGCGAGGTCGACGCACGAATCCGAGGTACCCGAGACCACGCGTCCGAGTAAGTCCGTATCGTGCATGGTGTGACGCGCAGCACAACGATGTGTATGCCGAGACTTCAGGAGCGAGATCGATGAAGAGCACCATGCAGGACACCCCATTGTCCATCGGCCAGCTGGTTCGATTCGGGACGTCCATTCACTCCTCGGCCGAGATCACCACCTGGACCGACACCGGTCCGACCACGGTGACCTTCGGGGAATTGGGCAGGCGGGCAGCGCAACTGGCGCACGGTCTGCGGTCGATCGGCATCGACGACGATCAGCGCGTCGGAACGTTCATGTGGAACAACGCCCCGCACATGGAGGCCTACATGGCGATTCCCGCGATGGGCGCTGTGCTGCACACACTGAACATTCGGCTCTTTCCCGAGCAGCTCACCTACATCGTCAACCATGCCGAGGACCAGGTCATCATCGCCGACGCAAGTCTGCTCCCCCTGTTGACGCCGTTGCTGCCGACGTTCGAGACCGTGCGGCACCTCATCGTCGTCGGCGTCGACCCGGCACAGGTCACCGCACCCGACGGCATCGAGGTGCTCGGCTACGAGGACCTGCTCGGAGGCAAGTCGGAGGAGTTCGACTGGCCGGAGCTCGACGAACGATCAGCTGCCGCAATGTGTTACACCTCGGGCACCACCGGTGATCCCAAGGGCGTGGTGTACTCGCACCGCTCCATCTACCTGCACTCGATGCAAGCGTGTATGACCGACGCGATGGCGATTGCGCAGTCCGACAAGGTGTTGGCCATCGTGCCGATGTTCCACGCGATGTCCTGGGGCTTGCCGTATGCGGCGCTGATGGTCGGTGCGTCGCTGATCATGCCCGACAGGTTTCTGCAGCCGGCACCGCTGGCGGAGATGATGTCGACGCTGCGTCCAACGGCCGCAGCAGCGGTTCCGACCATCTGGCAGGCCCTGCTCGCTCATCTCGACGAGCACCCGGCGGATCTGTCGAGCCTGCGTGACGTGGTGGTCGGCGGTGCCGCGTGCCCCCCGAGCCTGATGCGGGCGTTCCACGAGAAGTACGGAGTGCACATCTCTCAGGCGTGGGGCATGACCGAAACCTCCCCACTGGGCACCTCGGGCAAGCCCGATGCGGGCCTGTCGCCGGAGGACGAATTCGACTTGCGCTGTACGCAAGGCAGATTCGTCGCCGGAGTCCGGGCGCGACTCGTCGACGATGCAGGCACGGTGTTGCCATGGGACGGTGCGACCGTCGGGGAACTCGAAGTGCGTGGCCCGTGGATCACCGGCAGCTACTACCGCGCCGACGCCGACGACAAGTTCGACGACGGTTGGCTGCGCACCGGTGACGTGGGAACGATCTCCGAGGGCGGGTACCTGCGCCTGACCGATCGCGCCAAGGACATCATCAAGTCCGGTGGCGAATGGATCTCCTCGGTCGAGCTCGAGAACCAGGTGATGGGACATCCGGCCGTGCGGGAGGCCGCGGTCATCGGTGTGCCCGACCCGAAGTGGGACGAGCGCCCGTTGGTGGCCGTCGTCGTTCGCGAGGGGGCGTCGGTGACGGCCGAGGAGTTGAAGGAATTCCTCGACAGTCGTGTCGCGCATTGGCAGCTGCCGGAGCGGTGGACATTCATCGACGAGGTCCCGAAAACCAGTGTCGGCAAATACGACAAGAAGAGGCTGCGGAGTTCCCATGCCGACGGTGCATTGGAGGTCATCGAGCTGGTCTGATCCGTTCGGTGAGTTACACGTTCCTCACGCGAACTGCGAATACCAGTAATGGTCTACCCCTAGCGTCGTAACGGACAGCGACGGCGGGAAGTGGCGAACTGTGTTGATCAACCGTTGTGCATCGGCACTCGCGGTGATATCGGCCGTTCTGCATCTGGAAATGGGCGTCGGCGGCGCGTCGGGCATGTTGGTGACCGCCATGGCGGTGGTGTGCGTTGTGTGCGCCGCCGATCTGTGGCGGTCGACGAACAATCGCGCGTGGGTAGTGATGGCGGCATCGAGTGCCGTCATGCTGCTTGCACATGCCTCCAGTCCATCAGGGCACCATCAGCCTGTCGTGACCGACGCTGTCAGCGGTGCCTCCGCGGCCTCGATTCTCGCGGCGGTCGAACTCACGCTCGCCGCCGTCGTGGTTTTCGTTCGCACGCGCGGCATTCCGCCGGAACTTCTCCATCACCGACTGCAGGAGCCTCGATGACCGATACCTTTGCGCCCGTTGTAGTTCATCCCCTCGAACCGCTGAGCCCGCAGGAGATTTCGAGGACGTCGGCGATAGTCGTTCGCGAGCGGAACCTGACCTCCGCTGCACGCTTCGTCTACATCGAACTGCTGGAGCCGACGAAAACTGATCTGCAGCAATCGGATACGGACCGTCGAGCATTCGTCGTCCTGCGTGACCGTGACGCCCATGCCACTTTCGAGGCCGTTGTCTCGCTCACCCACGACGCCCTGATCAGCTACACCGAGATCGCCGACGCCCAGCCACCCATCACATTGGAAGAGTTCCTTCGCTGCGAGGACGTCATCAAAGCCGATCAGCGGTGGCAGGAAGCGATGGTCAAGCGTGGTGTCACCGACTTCTCGCTGGCGATGGTGGACAAGTGGGCCAGCGGCCACACCATGGATGGCGACAACCCCGGTGGTCGACGCCTCGCCCGGCCACTGACGTTCGTACGCAGCGAAGCGCAGGAGAACGGATATGCGCGACCCGTCGAGAATCTGGTCGTCACAGTCGATATGGACACGATGGAGGTGGTCGACGTCGCAGACACCGGAGTGGTTCCCATCCCACACGCGCCCGGGAACTATCTGCCCGGATTCTACGAACGCCCCGGCAACGTCCCGGAGTTCGCGCAACAACGCGCACCGATGAAGAAGATCGACATCACTCAACCCGACGGTCCGTCGTTTACGGTGGACGGCCATTACGTCGAGTGGGCGAATTGGCGCTTGCGCGTCGGCTTCACGCCGCGGGAGGGTCTCGTGCTGCACGATGTCGGATACGTCGATCGGGGAACCCTACGCCCGGTCATCCATCGAGCATCCCTGTCGGAGATGTACGTACCGTACGGCGATCCGGGCGACAGCCAGTGGAACAAGAACGTGTTCGACGAGGGCGAGTACGGCCTCGGCGTTCTCGCCAATTCGCTTCAGCTGGGCTGTGATTGCCTCGGCGAGATCCATTATTTCGACGCGTACGTCAACGATCAGGACGGTCAGCCGATCGAACTTCCGAACGCGATCTGCATGCACGAGGAGGACTACAGCATCGGCTGGAAGCACACCGACTTTCGCGACAACGTAGGCCAGGTCCGACGCAACCGTCGTCTCGTCGTCTCGTTCTTCGCCACCGTGGGCAATTACGACTACGGCTTCTACTGGCATCTGTATCTCGACGGGTCCATCGAGTTCGAGATCAAGCTGACCGGCATCATCTCCACCGGTGCGATCGAGCCGGGCACGGTCCCCGAGTTCGGCACTCTTGTCGCGCCCGGTCTCTATGGGCCGCATCATCAACACTTCTTCAGTGTTCGTCTGGACATGAACGTGGATGGGGCACGCAACAACCTCTACGAGCTCGAAGCCGAGGCCGTCCCCGCCGGGCCGGACAATCCCCACGGCAACGCCTGGCGTCAGACCAAACGACAGCTCACCCGCGAATCAGAAGCGCAACGCGTCGCCGATCCACTCCGGGCTCGTTCCTGGTTGATTGCCAACGCGGACAAGAAGAACAAGCTCGGTGGGCACATCGGGTACAAGATCGAGCCGTCCGGTGCGGTCGCTCTGCCTCTGGCACAGCCAGGTTCGCAGCAGGCGCGCCGAGGCGGGTTCGCCACCAAGCACCTGTGGGCGACGCCGTACGCAGAACGGGAGCGCTATGCGGCCGGTGAGTACGTGGCCCAGAATCCGGGACCCGACGGGCTGGTGAAGTACACGAGCGGTGACCGTTCCCTCGAGAACGCCGACCTGGTCATCTGGCCCACGATCGCCGCACACCATGTGGTGCGCCCCGAGGATTGGCCGGTGATGCCGGTCAGTCATGTGAGTCTGCACCTCAAGCCCACCGGGTTCTTCGACGGCAATCCGATGCTGGATCTGGCACCGGAGACGCCGAAGCCCGCCGCGCATTGCTGCAACGAGTAATTGTCCGCGCCCAGGCCCGGGGACCGCGGTCTCCGGGCCTACGCGTCTAAGTCGCAGTCTCGGTGACCGAGGCACTCACCAGCGACGAGGTGCGCACACTCAATCGCGTTCGATCGGCTCGGAACAGGTCGACGGAATATTCGACGGGTCGTTCGGACTGGTCGTATCCGATGCGTTCGAGTTTCAGGATGGGTGTTCCCTCGGGTTGGCGGAGCAGCGAGCCCGCGGGCGCACTGATCGTCGCCAGTTCGATGGATTCGTCTGCCATACACACCGATACGCCGAGCCGGGTACGCAGAGCCTCGTACACCGAGTCCAACGGAGTCTCCAGAACTCGGCCACAGATGCTGTCGCTGAGGTACATCTGCTCCAGCGACAGCGTGTCGCCGTCGGCGAAGCGCAGGCGCAGCAGCGATACCACCGGTCCGTCTCCCAGGACCTGCGCCGCCTCCGGGCTCGGCTCGGCGATGCGCGCCGAGATGACTTTGGTCCCGTCTCGAAATCCCTGCTCGTGCAGCATCTGTGGGACGCCCTTGACGGTGTTGAGGCTTCGGAGCAGTCGCCGGCTCTGACAGAGGGACTGCGCACTTTCCGGCGAGGACGAACCCGGTGTCACAGAGGTCAGAAAGGCACCGCCTGCCCTACCCTTCGTCCGTCGGATGACACCGTCGCGTTCGAGGAGATCCAGCGCTTTGCGCAGTGTCGTCCGCGACGTGCCGAGCCGCTCGGCCAGTTCGCGTTCGGGAGGCAACCGGGCAACGGAGCGCGATTCGAGCTCGGCCGCCAGCCGAAGAAGCGCCGCGTGCGTCTGTTCCATCAACAGCACCGGACCACCTCGATTTCTCCTGGAATGACTGCAGTGTCCATTCAATCTTCAATCAGGCCCGCGCAACACCCCTCGACCTGGGCATTAACGCACGATTAACACGGCGGGTGTCCTATGACCCGCAACCAGGTCATGCGTTACACGACGTTCACGTATCGACGAGAAAACCAGAAATGGTCTACGCCCATCGTTGCACCTACCCGAGAACGCAACATCTACCGAAGGGTGCAACACCGTGGAGGATTCCAGGTCGGCACGCGCCGCTCTCGGCGTGGAGCTCGCCCGCTCGGCGGGCGAGATCGCTCGTCGCTGGTTCGACACCTCAGGCCTCACCGTCGAACAGAAACAGGACGGTTCCCCTGTTACACAGGCGGATCGCGATATCGAGACGCACATCAGAGCCGGCGTCGCCGAGCACTTCCCCACCGACGGCTTTCTCGGAGAGGAGTTCGGTGAAACCGGCGGCACCTCCGACTACCGCTGGATCGTCGACCCGATCGACGGCACCAAATCGTTCGTGCACGGAGTTCCTCTGTACGCCAACCTGATTGCGATCGAGGAAGGTGACGAGATCGTCTTCGGTGCCATCAACCTACCCAGCGTCGACATCCTCATGCACGCCGAGCGCGGCAAAGGGTGCTGGAAAAATGGTGAGCAGGTGCATGTTTCGAGCAGGACCGATCTCGACGGTGCCTACGTGATGGCAACCTGGCTCGAGGACTGGCACCCGGATACCATCGTCGACCTCCACGCCACGGGTGCCGTACTACGCACCTGGGGCGACGCCTACGGCTACATGATGGTCGCGAGCGGCCAGGCCGATGCCGTGGTCGACTACACGACGCAGATCTACGATCTTGCCCCCATGCCGGTGATCATCGAGGAAGCCGGCGGCACCTTCACCTCGCTCGACGGCGCGCGAGACTTCGACAAAGGCAACGGGATTGCGACCAACGGCGTAATTCACGACTCGGTTCTCAAAATAGTCAACCAAGGATGACGCACATGAAAGAGTACATTCGCGGCCTGAGCCGAAAGAGCATCATGACGTTCTTCGGCGGTACCTACGCTCTCGCTCTGCTGTTCGCACTGTTCCCACCGCTCTACATGTGGGGCAGCGGAATTCGCTACGAAATCCTCGGTATCCCGTTCGCCATCATGTACTGGCTGATCAACGGGGTCGTGCTCGGACTGACCCTGTGGGGCCTCTACATCGTCGAGGACATCCGAGGCGAACTCGACGAGGACCTCCTCCCCGCTACCGCACCGCTGACTGGAGAATGACATGTTGATCATGCTGGGAATGCTCGGCGTCTTCTACGCCGTCGTCATCTTCATTCTGTACACCACCCAACAGAAGACCTCCCCGACGTTCGACGAGTACTCGGTGGGCGGTCGCAGCTACGGCCCCTGGTATGTCGCGATGAGCTACGTCAACTCGTGGTGGCCGGGTTCGGTGTTCATCGCGTTCTTCGGACTCGCCAGCGGCGCAGGCGTATTCGGCATGTACGGCCTCGCCTACTCCAGCCTCGGTGTCGCCATGATGTACTTCATGGCCACCCGCGCCTGGCGATGGGGAGCGAAGTACAACCTCCGCTCACAGCCCGACCTGCTCGGCCTGCGCTTCAACTCGCGCGGCACCAAGATCGTCGCCAGCGTCATCGGTATCGTCTCGCTCTTCCCCTGGGTGGTACTCGGTATGCAGGCACTCGGCGAGGTCTTCCAGATCGCCAGTGCCGGAGCATGGTCGGTCACCACGTGCCTGTTCGTCGGCCTGGCCGTCATCGTCATCCGTCAGTACTGGACCGTCAAGATGGGCATGCGCGGGTTGATCATGACCGACATGTTCCAAGGCATCGTCGCGTATGTCTTCTCCGCGGCACTGTGCCTGATTCTGCTCTCCGGTGTCGCCGGCGGCCCGATCAGCTTCTCGACTCTGGGAGACGTCGCCGACCAGTATCTCCGCGTCCCCGGCGACGGCGACTCCTACGGCCCGTTCTATCTCTTCGCCCTCATCTTCACCGGTGTCGTCGGATCCCTCTGCTGGCCGACAAGTTTTCAGCGGATCTACACCGCATCCAGCGTCCGCGCAGTCAAGTCCGGCACCATCCGCACCGTGCTGATCTCCGGCGTCTTCTACTCACTGCTCATGCTCGTCGGTATCGCAGGCACGGTCATTCCCGCCGTCGCCGATTCACCGCAGACCGGCTGGTTCACCATTGCCGAGAGCTACGGTGGGACGTGGCTTCTGGGACTCGCCGCCACCATGGTGTTCGCCGCATCCATGGGCCACATCGACGGCAGCGTGCAGGTCTGCGGACTGCAGATCGCCAACGACATCGTCAACTCCGACAAGCGCAAACTCTCCGACAGCCAGCTCACCAAGGTGGCCAAGACGAGCATGCTCGCGTTCATGGCAGCGGCGGCTATCGTCGCCTACGCCACCTTCAACATGACGCGTCTGCAACTCCTCGCGCAGATCTCGTACCAAGGCGTTGTGCAGCTTGCCATTCCACTGTTCCTCGGCATCTTCTGGCGAGGCGGCAACGGTAAGGGCGCAGTCGCCGGAATGATCTCCGGCTTCACCGTCGCCCTGGTGCTCACCGCGATCTTCCCCGACGACATCGTCGGACTGGGCAGCCTCACCGGCGGAGTCGTCGGCATGGCCGTCAACCTGGCCGTCTTCCTCATCGTCTCCAAGGTCACCGGAATCACGGCCGAGGAGAAGGCACGCGTCGACGAGATGTTCGCGGTCGGTAAGCGTCCTACCCGCACAGCACCGGTCGACCTGTCCTTCGAGGACCGGATCGACGAACTCGCTGCCAACCCCGCACCGGAGAAGATCTAGTGACCTTTCTCGACGATTTCGCCGCGATGTCGCAGTTCGGTGCCACCGCCGCCGGCGGCGTGCACCGCGAGGCAGCGACCGCGGACGACGGTCGAACCAGGCGGTTCCTTGCCGACTGGTTCGACCGGCACGGCTTCACCACCACCGTCGACGCGGTGGGAAACATGTACGGCACCGTCGAGTTGGTTCCCGGCGCACCGTACGTGCTCGTCGGCTCGCATCTCGACAGTCAGCCGACGGCCGGAAAGTACGACGGGGCCTACGGGGTCCTCGCCGCGGCACACGCCGCGTACGAGGTCTCGGAATGCGTCGAACGGGGCTCGGTCGCTCCACAATTCAACCTCGCGGTGGTGAACTGGTTCAACGAGGAAGGTTCTCGTTTCTCGCCCAGCCTCATGGGAAGCGGGGTCTTCATCGGCAAGTTCGACGCCGAGAACATCCTGAAGGTCACCGATCGCAATGGCGTCAGCGTGCGGGATGCTTTGTGCGATATCGGATTTCACGGCAACGACGATGCACCCGAGGCCGCGTCCTACGCCGAGATCCACATCGAACAGGGCCCCATTCTCGCGGACACGGGCACGACGATCGGCATCGTCACCGCCAACTGGGCCGCACGGAAGTACTCGATCACCGTTCACGGTGAGCAGTCGCACACCGGAGCAACGCATATGGCCCTGCGTCACGACGCGTTGGTCGGCGCATCACGCATCGTGCTCGCTGCACGGGATCTCACCACGCAGTTCCCCGAGGAGGCCCTACTGGCATCGGTCGGCGAGTTCGATGTCGAACCCAACTCCCCCATCGTCGTGCCGTCGAAGGTCACCATGGCCATCGACATCCGGTCCTCCGATCCCGAGGTTCTCGAGCAGGCCCACGACAAGCTGCTTGCAGCAATCGATTCCGTCAACACCGACGGGGAGGTGCGGGTCAGCGTCGACACCTCGGCGCTACGGCCGTCCACGAGCTACCAGATCGAGGGCGTCGAACTGGCGGAGGAGGCAGCCGAGGCACTCGGATTGTCGTCCCGACGGATGCTCACGATGGCCGGCCACGACTCGGTGAACCTCAAGGACGTCGTACCGACGGTGATGCTGTTCGTCCCCAGCATCGACGGAATCTCGCACAGCGAGAAAGAACTGACCCACGACAGCGACCTGCTCGACGGCGTGAAAATGCTCGCCGAGACGGTCGCGCGCATGGTCCGCGGCGATATCGGAGTCGGCCGATCTTCCGAACTCGCCGCCACCAGCCGCACTCGAGCATAGAAAGCAGAGCCAGATGATCGATTTGAGCGGCAAGACTGCAATGGTCACAGGCGGGTCCCGCGGCATCGGACGCGCAGTCGCGACCACTTTGGCGGCGGCCGGCGCGCACGTGGTGATCGCCGACCGCAGCGACGCACTCCGCACCGACGGCGCATCGACATCGAATCTGATCTGCGCTGCGGGAGGCACCGCCGAGTCCGTCCTGCTGGACATCTCCGATTCCCGGCAGGTCGACGCGGTCTTCGCGGACGTCGCGGGCCGATCGGGCATCGACATCCTCGTCAACAACGCCGGAGTGCTCAGTGCCGGAACGGTCCTCGACACGACCGACGATGCGTGGCGGTCACTTTTCGCAGTGAACGTGGACGGGACGTTCTTCTGCACCCGAGCGGCGATACGGCACATGGTCGACGCCGGGCGGGGCGGCAAGGTCGTCAACGTCGCGTCGATCAGCGGCCTGCGGGCCAATCCAGGATTTGCCGGGTACTGCGCGGCGAAGGGAGCGATGGTCAACTTCACTCGGCAGGTCGGCATCGACTATGCACCGATGGGAATCAACGTCAACGGCGTTGCGCCCGGCTTCGTCGAGACCGACATGACCGCGATCTACGACGCGTCCATCCGCGGCGCTCTGGAGGCGCAGACCCCCAACGGCAAGTGGGCAGATCCGCAGCACATCGCCGACACCGTGTTGTTCCTGGCCTCGTCGCTCTCGGACCACATCTGCGGAGAGATCGTGGCCGTGGACGGCGGCTGGCTCGTCGGCACTCCCGTGGTTCCAGTGATACCGGTGGCAACCGCGGTATCGGCATGAAAGGCACGCGATGAATCCCATGTTGACCAAAACCGTCGCCGAGATACGTGCGGCATTCGGCACCGGTGAGCTCACTCCCGTGCAGTTGCTCGACGCCACGCTGGAGCATCTGTCGGCGACCGACCCCGTGATCAATGCGATGGCGTACGTGGACGAGTCGGGTGCCCGTGCAGCCGCGGCGGCCGCGACCGACCGACTCGTATCCGGCCGTGCCCGAGGAGGCCTGGACGGGATTCCGGTGACGATCAAGGACAGCGTCCATGCGATCGGGATGCCGTGGCGGCACGGCGTCGCCGCGAATGCGGACCTGCCGATGTCCACGGTCGACGCGCCGCCGGCCGCCCGGCTGAAGGAAGCGGGTGCTGTCATCGTCGGCAAGACCACGATGCCGGACATGGGGATGATGGCAGCCGGCGTCAGCTCGCTGTACGGAATCACCCGCAATCCTTGGGACCCTTCTCGCAACACCGGTGGATCCAGTGCCGGTGCAGGTGCGTCGCTGGCGTCGGGCATCGGGTTCGGTTCTGTCGGTTCCGATATCGCCGGGTCGGTGCGGTTGCCTGCGGGACACTGCGGGCTCGTTGCCTTGAAGCCGACGCAGGGCCGCATTCCGCACACTGCTCCGTCGACAATGCGATCGGCCGGTCCGATGGCGCGCACCGTCGACGATCTCATCGACCTCTACGGCGTTGTCTCGAGGCCCGATCCACGCGACACGTGGAGTCTGCCGTACGAGGACACCTCCGACATACACGCGGTTCTCGCTCCTGCCGGGCTTCGCATCGGCGTCATGCTCGACATGGGCTACGGTCCCACCGTTTCCGACGACGTACAGGCCGTGGTGCGTTCTGCCGCAATGCAACTGAGTGCAGCGGGTGCCGTGGTCACCGACATGCCGCCGATCTTCGGCGTGGATCCGTACCCGGCGTTGGATCGCCTGTTCCAGGTTCGTGCGCGCACGGAGTGGGAGGCCATTCCCGAGAGTCGTCGATCGCAGGTACTGCCCGCGGTCGCGGAGTGGGCCTCGGCGGCGGCGCAGTATTCGGCCGCTCAGTTCACGCGAGATACCGATGCGGTGATGCGCTCGCAGGAGTCTGTTCGGGCGCAGACGTCCGAATTCGACTTCGTCATTTCTCCGGTCGTTCCCACAGTGGGCTTCGGTGCCGAGGAAGTCGGGCTCGACCCGGCACAACCGTTGGGCCACTGCAGTTTCACCGCGTGGTTCAACCAGACCGCGCAACCGGCCTCGGCGCTCTGTTTCGGCTTCGCCGGACACATGCCTGTCGGGATACAGGTCGTCGGACCTCGGTTCGCCGACCAGGCGGTGCTGAGGCTGACGAAATGGCTCGAAGGTGCACGGGGATTCGAGATGAACTGGCCGACGGCTGTGGCCGCTGACAAGATCGGAGTGCTGGGATGACTGTGCGGCAGACACTGAGCGAGTTGGGTATCTGGGCAACGGGCGACCTGACGTTGGACCCAGGTACCACCATGGCGAGCCCCAGTTGGTGGGGCGCGGACTCCGAGCGGTATTCGGCGCGGGCCGAGGTTGCGGACTCCGGCGCGGGCTCGGCCGCATACGTGAAAGTGACGGAACCGCACGCTCGCGACTACATCGATGTCGCAGCGACGTTCTCGGCGGCGACCGCGGCCGGCGACGCCGGCATCGGACCGAAAGTCTTCTTCTCCGACGCAGCCTCCGGTGTGCTGGTCATGGAGGACTTCACCGGACGGTGTTCGACCGCAACGCTCGATCTGTTCGACGAGGACGCGAATGTGGAGAAGCTGGTGGCGCTGCGGACATCCGTTCACCGGCTCAGCGGAATCACCAGACGTGCGTCGGTGTTCGAGGACCTGGCGCACGTGATCGGTTTGGTCGAGAAGGTCGGGGGGTTGTTCCCGGCCGACTTCGATTGGATGCTGCGGACTCTCGCGCCTGCTCGAGTCCGCATCGACGGTGCCGGGTTCGACGCGGTCCCCTGCCACGGCGACGGCAACGTCTCCAATGTCCTGATGCTCGACGACGGCGGTATGCGGCTCGTCGACTGGGACGTTGCGGCGCTGATGGATCCGTTGCAGGACATCGGTGCCTTGCTCGCGGAGATCCGTCCGTTCGACACCGACGCACGCGAGGTGTTCGAGATGATGTGGGGATCGTTCGACAGTGCGCTGTTCGATCGCGCCCGTGTATACGGCATCGCCGACTCCCTGCGGTGGGCCCTCATCGGCTCGTATGCCGACGCGATGAGGCCAGGCACGCAGGAGTATTCGAAGTTCTCCGACTGGCAGTTCCTGAGAGCGCGGGCTGGATTGCGCGACCCCCATTTCGACGACCGAGTACGGAATATCTGAGGTGGCCATGAACGAGATCGCACTGGGATCTGCCCGAACCGAGCCCGAACGGCAGGTGGAGAAGGCTCTGGCCGCTGTTGCGGAGTGGGAGGGCCTGAACATCACCTACGCTCCGGTACCCGGAGGGTTGATGAACAGCAATTGGCGCATCACCGTCGAAGGGAAACCCAAGCGCTACTTCATGAAACTCCCCGGCGCCGGGACGGATTCGTTCATCGACCGGTCACTGGCCAACGAAGCCGCTCGCCGGGCAGGCGCTCTGGACATCGGGCCGGAGGTGGTGCTGTTCGATCCGGTGACCGGAGTGGAGGTGATCGAATTCCTGGAAGGCTACCGGGCGTGCACCAACGGCGACCTCAAGCGTCCCGAGATCCCGATGGGCATGATCGATGTGTATCGCGTGCTTCATTCGGGAAGCAAGCTCAGCATCACGAAGACGATTTTCGACATGATCGACGAACACCTCGATCAGGTTGCCGAACTCGGTGTGCGGTTGCCGCGCGACGCAGAGCTGATCCTCGCCGAGTACGGGCAGGCGAAGAACGCGATGCTGGCGTCCGGCCTGGATCTGGTTGCATGTCACAACGACCCGATGCCAGGAAACATCCTCATCGGCGACGGCCTGCCGATGAAACTGGTGGACTACGAGTTCGCATCCAACAACGACCGCGCCTACGAGCTCGCCGTCATGATCACCGAGATGTTCTACGGCGAGCAGCAGACGATGGAATTGATCGAGGAGTTCTACGGCAAGGCCGAGTGGTCGATGATCTCTCGCGTGCAGGTGTGCAGCGCGCTCGCGGACGTGAAGTGGGGCCTGTGGGGTTGCATGAACCACAAGCTCAGCACCGCATGGGATTTCGACTACCACAAGTACGGAACCTGGAAGCTCGCCCGCGCCAGGATGAAGATGGCGGATCCGCGTTGGGCGTTCTGGCTGCAGGGGTTGTGAGGTGACCACTCTCGATCGCGTCGGAGCCCTGAGCGTCAACGGATTCGATGCATCCTCGACTGTGGGACTCAGCACTCGCACGCTCGATCTGGTCGAACGCCGGAGGCGCGTCCTCGGGCCCGCCTACCACCTGATGTACGAGTCTCCGCTCGAGTTGTTACGCGGAGAGGGTGTGTACGTCTACGACGCCGACGGCACTCGATACCTCGACATGTACAACAACGTCGCCAGCGTGGGGCATTGCCATCCCCGGGTTGTCGACGCCGTCACCCGGCAGATGTCGAGGATCAACACGCACACGCGGTACCTGCACGAGGCCGTGATCGGCTACGCAGAAGATCTGGTCGGCACTTTCCCGGAAAACCTGAGCACGGCGATGTTCACGTGTACCGGGTCCGAGGCGAACGACCTCGCTCTCCGGATCGCACGGCATGCGACCGGTCGTCAGGGCATCATCGTCACCGAAAGCGCGTATCACGGTGGAACCGCGGATGTGGCGGCGTGTTCGCCGTCGATGGGTCCGGCGTCCGTCCGCGACGCGGAGTGGGTGCGGACGGTTCCGGCACCGGATGCGTACCGGGTGAACGGCGATCTGGGCACGTGGTTCGCCGAGAAGGTGCAGGCACAGATCGACGACTTGGTCTGCAGCGGTGTCGGTTTCGCTGCGCTGATGGTCGATTCGATCTTCGCCTCCGACGGGATCTTGCCGGAGCCGACACCGTTCCTGAAGCCTGCAGCGGACGTCGTTCACGCCGCGGGTGGGCTGTTGATCGCCGACGAGGTGCAGCCGGGGTTCGGTCGCCTTGGCGACTCGATGTGGGGCTTCGAGCGGCACGGCTTGCTGCCCGACATCGTGACGATGGGCAAACCGATGGGTAACGGGATGCCCATTGCCGGACTGGTCATGCAGAGTTCGTTGGCCGAGTCGTTCGGACGAGACCTGCGCTACTTCAACACCTTCGGTGGCAATCCGGTGACTGTCGCTGCGGCCCAGGCGGTTCTCGACGTGATCCGCGAGGAGGACCTGGTCGCCAACTCCGCCTCGATGGGTTCGCGCATGCTGACGGGCCTGCGAGGACTTGCCCCTGGTATCGATTCCATCGGTGACATCCGTGGTGCGGGGTTGTTCGTCGGAGTCGAATTCATCGACCCGGCGGGTGAACCGGACCCGGCCGAGGCATTGCGGGTGGTCAACGCCATGAAGGAACGCGGGGTGTTGATCTCGGCCACCGGCTCGTACGGAAACACATTGAAGATCAGACCGCCGTTGACCATCGAGTCGGCAGACGTCGACCTGTTCCTCGACATGTTCGCGGCGGTCGTGGACTGATACGAATGTCTGTCAGGCGTCGGTCGGGCCCAGCGACGCCAAGGTTCTGTCGGCCACTCGTTCGAGTTGACCCCGCGTTGCGCCGTCCCGGGCTCGCTGGGACATGCCCTGAATGATCACACCGATCAATTCCGCTACATCGACGGGCTCCCATGACGGGGGCAGGGTGCCGTCGGCGATGTTCTCCGAAATGCGCTCCGAGAGCAGCGCGACGTTGGCATTACGCATGTCCCGCAACCGATCTGCTATCCCTCGGTTGGCGTCGGTGACGCCGACGGCCGAGCTGATGATCAGACAGCCCCCCGGACACGAATCGTCGGTGTAATGCAAAGCCGCGTCGTACAGCAGCCGTGAGATGAGCTTGGCGGCCTGCGGCTCCTCGGCGAACGCCCGGGCCATGAAGTCCCCGCGCGTAGCGAGGTAGCGGTCCACCGCTGCGAAGAACAGCCCCTCCTTGCCGCCGAATGCACTGTAGAGACTGGGCGGGTTGATGCCCATGGCGCCGGTCAGCATCGACACCGAGGTGCCCTCGTACCCGTGCTCCCAGAATGCGAACATCGCTTGATCCAGCGCAGAGTCGACATCGAACTTGCGCCCCTGTCCTCGCACGCCGGCCATAGGCCCTCCTGTGTCACATCGCAACAGTTCTGTTCAGCTGTGATCTACTCTACTCCTGTAGCGATCACTAAGCGAATCCCCTACGCTTCTGCAAGAACTTCGGTTCGGCGCCGCACGGAAGAGAGCGAATACAGCCCGAGAGTGCATATCACCGTCCAGGGGGATCGAAATGCGTAGTGCCGCTTCATTCAAACTCGGACTCAGTCACAGCGCAGACACCGACTCGGCGTGGAAGGTCGAGGCGGTGAAGCAGGTCGAGTACCACGTCATCGCCGCACGGAATCTGTTCGAGACGGAAAACGCCCAGCTGTTGACCGGCTGCAGCGCAGCACCGCTGACCCGGGGAGACAGACGCCTCGTCGTGATCGACTCCAATGTCGATCGCATCCACGGCGACCGCATCAGGAGATACTTCGAGCACCACGGGGTGGCCGCATCGTTCGTGCCGATGCGCGCAGACGAAACGGTGAAGGAATGGAGCTCGGTCATCCGCGTCGTCGACGCGATGAACGGATTCGGTATCGACCGACGACGCGAGCCGGTCATCGCCGTCGGCGGTGGCGTGCTGCTCGACGTCGTCGGATTCGCCGCGAGTGTCTATCGGCGCGGCACTCCGTACATCAGGATTCCCACCACCTTGATCGGTCTCGTCGACGCCGGAGTGGGCGTCAAGACGGGTGTCAACTACGGCATGGGCAAGAACCGTCTCGGAACGTACGCCCCCGCCATCGCCACCTACGTGGACCGCTCATTCCTGCGCACCCTCGACGACCGACACCTGTCCAACGGTCTCGCCGAGATCCTGAAGATGGCGTTGATCAAGTCGGTCGACCTGTTCGAGCTGCTCGAAACCTACGGTCAACGCCTGATCGCCGACAATTTTCAAGGTACGTGCAGCGAACTCGACACTGCTGCAACGCAGGTCATTGCCGAATCGATCCACCTCATGCTCGAGGAGCTTCAACCCAACCTGTGGGAGTCCTGCCTCGAACGGTGCGTGGACTACGGCCACACGTTCTCGCCCACACTCGAGATGGAGGCTCTGCCCGCTCTGCTGCACGGCGAGGCCGTCAGCATCGACATGGCGCTCACCTCCGCGCTGGGTTTCCTGCGCGGAAGCCTCAGCAGAGAGGATCTGGACCGGATTCTCACGGTGATGAAACGGCTCGGCCTCCCCGTCTGGAACGACGTGTTGTCCACCGCAGGCGTGCTCGACGCCGCACTCGCAGACACCGTCCGCCATCGAGACGGACGTCAGCGACTGCCGCTGCCCGTCGGTATCGGCGGACACCATTTCGCCAACGATGTGACCAACGAGGAGATCGCGTCCGCGCTGACTCTTCTCGCGCGCAAGAACACCGGGCTGGCCAACGGTGAAGTCTCGGTGACGAAGGTCGCGTCATGAAGTGGGACAGCCTGTACATCGAGGGCTTCGGGTCCTATCTACCCGAAAGCCGAGTGCAGGCGGCCGATATGGTCGCGGCGGGGCGATTCGACTCGGTCGAGCACCAGAAGACCGGGCAGACGTCGGTCGCGGTCTCGAATCCCGACCTCGGCGAGTCCGCGCCGGACATGGCCGTCCTCGCGGGCCGAGCCGCGGTGCAGGACAGCGGAATCAACAGTGACGAGATCGATCTTCTGGTACACGCTGTCGTTCTGCACAACGGTCTGGAGGCCTGGAACTGCGGTGCGTACATCCAGAACGAACTCGGCATCGACGACTGTCTGCCCATCGAGATCCGCACCGCATGTGCCGGCGCGATCGTCGGCATAGAGATGATCGGTCGTTGGTTCGACGGACGCGGCAAGGGATTGGTGACCGCGTCCGACGCATGGCGAATGCCACTGTTCGACCGGTGGAAGTCCGACAGCGGACTCGTCTACGGCGACGGTGCGGCCGCCGCCGTCGTCGGCCCCGATCTCGGCCCGTTCCGCATCCTGTCGACATCCGTGGTCAGCGATGCGCACCTCGAACAGATGCACCGCGGCTTCGACAGCCTGGACATGCCGGTCTACGACACCGACGGGCCCATCGACCTGAGAGCACGCGTCGCGGGCTTCACCGCGACACACTCCATCGACGAGTTCTGGTCCCGCAACGCAGCGGCTCTGTCCCGTTGTGCCGAAACGGCACTGGGTGACTCGGCGACCCATCACGGCGAGATCGGCAGGTGGATCGTCCCGAACTTCGGCAACGTTCTGCTGCGCAAGCAGTGTTTCGAGCCTCTCAAGATCAAGCCCGACCAGACGCTGGTCGAACTCGGGCGCGAGATCGGCCACACCGGTGCTGCCGACCCGTTGCTCGGCCTCGACCTGCTCCGGCACACCGAAACCCTGCAGCCCGGTGACCGAATCATGCTCACCGGCATCGGCGTCGGGTTCACCTGGGGATGCGCAGTCGTCGAGTACACCGGCCACGACAACACCACGAAGGGATAGACCAATGGTCACCGAGACACGTCACGAAGCGCCCGCGGTCAACGCGAACGCGGCCATCATCTGGATGCTGCTCGCAGTGTTCGGGGTGGGAACCGTCGAATACCTCGTCGCCGGAGTTCTACAGGACATCTCCTCCGATGTCGGTGTGAGTAATTCGACTGCGGGCCTGCTGATCACGATCTACGCCGTCACGGTGGTCATCGGCGGCCCCCTTCTCACCATCGCCACCACCAAAGTCCCTCGCACCCCGCTCATCGCCGCTTTGATGGCCTTGTTCGTCATCGGCAACATCGGCACCGCACTGGCCCCGAACTTCGCGACCCTCGTGGTCTTCCGAATCATCACCGCACTCCCCCACGCGACGTTCTTCGCACTGTGCCTGGTGTTGGCAACATCGTTGGTGGAACCGGAATTTCAGGGCCGCGTCATCGCACGCGTGACACTGGGGCTCAACCTCGCCACCGTCCTCGGAGTTCCGTTGGGGACGCTGATCGGCTCGCAGCTCGGTTGGCGTTGGTCGTTCGCCATCGTCGCGCTCTTCCAATTGTTGGTCACCGCCGCCTTGATCGCCTCGACCCGACGAGCAGCACCGTCACATCAGACCGGCAGTGTCACTTCGGAACTGAGCGTGTTCACCCGCGGACCGGTGTTGTGGGCAATCGGTCTCACGGCGCTGAGCCAGGCCGCGCTGTTCGTGGTGTTCACCTACATCGCGCCCTACCTGACCGATCACGCCGGCATCTCCGCATCGACCGTCACCATCGTGCTGTTCGTCTTCGGCGTCGGCTCGGTGGTCGGCAACCAGCTCGGCGGATACTTCGCAGACAAAACACTGGACACGACGCTGTACACGGCGCTGACGGCACTCGCGGGCGCACTCGTCGTCCTGTTCCTCTTCGGCGGCACAGCATGGTTCGCGTTCGCGTGGATGTTCGTTCTCGGTGCCGCGGGCTTCTCGATCATCCCGCCACTGGCCTCGAAGTTGATCGGCGCGGCCAGTGAAGCGCCCCACCTCGCGGCCACCGTCAACATCGCCGGGTTCCAACTCGCCAACGCAGCGGGTGCCTGGATCGGTTCCATCGCCCTGTCGGGAGGCAGCAGCGTCTCGGTCCTGCCTGCCATCGGAGCGGTCCTCGCCGTCGGCGCGGTGGTGCTGCTGTTCGTCAGTCGTCGCGCGTCACAGGTGGCCGCATGAGAGCCGCGGTGATCGACGCGCCGCATTCCGTTTCGATCGTCGAGCTCGACGCACCGGTCTGCGGCCCGGACGACGTCGTGGTCGCTGTCTCGTACGTCGGGCTGTGCGGTACGGATCTGGAACTGTTGCACGGCACGTCCTCGTACCTGACCGACGGGAAGACGTCCTTTCCGCACCACTTCGGCCACGAGTGGGTCGGCGTGGTCGAACGGACGGGCAGCGGCGTCCGCGATCTCGATGCCGGTGACGCGGTCACCGGAAGCACCATGCTCTTCTGTCAGTCCTGCACGGCCTGCGGATCGGGTAAACGAAACCAGTGTTCGGATCTTCGCGAGGTCGGCCTCTACGAACACGGCGGTGCTGCAGCACAATTCCTCGTCATGCCGCGGCGCGCCGTGGTCTCGCTGGGACGGGTGACAGCCGAACCCGAACATGTCCTCATCGAACCGCTGGTGACCGTAATCGAAGCTGTCGACGCGGCATCGGTGTCGCCGGGCGATCGGGTCCTCGTCGTCGGTGCGGGAACCATCGGCAGTCTCGCGGTGGCCATGCTCTCCCGCTACCCCGTCACCGTCGACATTCTCGAACCACGATGCATCGAGCACCTCGACCCAAGCGCGGTGGCTCGGACCTTCACCGAGGCCGACGCTCTGACCGGGCCCTACGACATCGTCGTGGAGGCATCGGGCGGCGTCGGCGCACTGAGCACCGCAATCGGGGTACTGCGCCCCGGTGGAAAGTGCATTCTCGTCGGCGTGGCTGCGCACTGCGAGTCCATCGACCCCGGAGCGGTTGCGCTGGCGGGTATCTCGATCATCGGGATTCGTCACGGTGTCGATCACTATCGCCGTGCTGCGGCGCTCTTCCCGCTCATTCGTCCCGCCCTGGCGGCGCTCATCGACAGCGTGGTCCCGTTGTCCGACGCCAAGGCGGCCTTCGATCGTCTCGAAAGCCACAGGACACGCCCGAAGGTGGTGATCGCAGTTGAGTAGACCCGGCTACACCGTCGTCACCGGTGCCAGTAGCGGAATCGGACGCGCGATCGCCGTGGCCCTCGCACGCGAGGGACACAACCTGATCCTCGGATACGGCAACGGCACCGACCGAGTCAGTCGACTGATCGACGATATTCGAGCGTCGTATCCCGTCGACGCGACTGCGCTCCAGCTCGATCTGCGCGACGCGCGGGCCACGGTCGCCGCAGTCGAGGGCGCGATCGGCATGTTCGGCGAGATCCGATGCCTTGTCAACAACGCCGGCGTCAACGACCGGTCCTCGGCCGACGGTCTCGATGTCCAACGGATCGAGGATGTCCTGGCGATCAACACCGTCACGCCACTTACGTTGGCATCGGCTGTCGGTCGTCGCATGATCTCGGACGGCATCGCGGGCTCGATCGTCAACATCACCTCGGTTCACGATTCGGTGCCCATCACCGGCGGCGCGATCTACTGCGCCAGCAAGGCAGCGTTGGCTGCGTCGGGGAAGGTACTCGCGCTCGAGTTCGCGCGGCACGGTGTTCGCGTCAATTCGGTGGCTCCCGGGGAGACAGCAACCGCGATGAACGGAGTTGTCGACGAATCCGCCTACGCGGAGATTTCGAGGCCGGCCATTCCCCTCGGCAGGCCCGCCGGGGTGAACGAGGTTGCCGCAGCCGCAGTCTTTCTCGCCGGACCGGCATCGAGTTACCTCACCGGTACCACCATCACCGTCGACGGCGGCCTCGTGCTGACCGCAGCGGAGGAAAACGCACGGTACGCGGGCGAGTTGGTGCCCGCAGCCGAACGAGAGGAGATCGCATGAAGGCCGTTGTCATCACCGCCAAGGGTGAACCCGAAGTACTGACTGTCGCCGACGTGGACGAACCCGTCGCCGGACCGGGAGACATCACGGTGTCGGTGGCTGCGGCCGCCGTCAATCCGGTCGACCTCAAGACCCGCTCGGGATTTCTACCGATCGAACTGACGTACCCCGCGGTCCTCGGTTGGGATGTGTCGGGCACCGTCGTCGCCGTCGGACAGTCGGTGACTCGATTTGCACCGGGCGACACCGTGATCGGGATGATTGCGCAGCCGGCACATCGTTTCGGTACCTATGCCGAGCGTGTGGTCGCCGACGAATCTCTGTTCGCACACGCGCCCACCGGCGTCGGCCTGGCGCATGCGGCAGCGATCCCGCTCGCATCTCTCACCGCCGTGCCGCAACTCGACAAGATCGCCCTCGCAGCGCACTCGACAGTCTTGGTGACCGGGGCTGCGGGCGCGGTGGGACGCATCGCGTCGGCGATTCTGATCGGCCGCGGCCACCGAGTGGACGCCCTCGCGCGTGAGTCCGACACCGAGGATCTGCTCGCGCTCGGCGCGCGCCGAGTGTTCGCCAAACCCGTCGACGTGCAGGCCGGTGAGTACGACGCCGTCGTCGACACCGCAGGCGTGGTGGAGACCATCGACTCCGTGCGCGACGGCGGCGCGTACGTCTCGATCGAGGACGGCGACCAACCACAACCACAACGCGGGATCACCCCGGGCAAGAGCTATGTGAACGAGGACGGACCGGGACTGGCGGAGATCTCCGCGCTCGTCTCGGCGGGCACGCTCACTGTCCCCGTTGCCCGCGAATTCGGATTCGACGAGGCCTCGCAGGCGCATGCGCTCCTTGCGGCCGGTGGAACCCGAGGAAAGGTACTGCTGATCCCATGACCACGACCGAAGGAATCCAAACATCGCTCACCACAATAGGTATCACCGTCCCGGACGCCCACCAGGCCGCTGACTTCGTCGCATCGCTCGTCGGCGCGACTGCCACGGACGGTGCCTCGGTGCCGGTCTCGGGCAGCGTCACCGTCGAGTTCACGTCCTCGGCTTCGGCCGAACAGACCCCGCCGCGAATAGTAGATGTGGGAACCAATCACCTGTGCTTCACCGTCGGAGACATCGACGCTGCAGCGGGTTACCTCGATGAACAGCAGGATGTTTCGTTGCTCGGCGATGTGATCACCGTCCCCGAGGGTCCGATTGCCGGCAACAAGTGGATCTACTTCAGATCGCCGTGGGGCACGTTGTTCGAGCTGCAGCAGTGGCCCGAGACCCCGGGCTACTTCGGCCACACCGACGCCCGGCTGCATCATCGACGTGACGATATCCCCTCGGCGCTGCTGCCGACCTGCCGAGGGCTCGACCATTCCGGGTACAGCGTGGCGGATCTCGATGCGACCATCGCGCAGCTGGTGGGCTCGCACTCCGCAACCGAGGTACTGCGCACCGAGATCGAAGCAGACCGCGGATTCATGCGAGCGCAATTCGATCTCGAAGTGGAAGGTACGTCCAGGATGGCAATGGTGTCGGTCGGTGAGCTCAATGTGGAACTGTTCGAGCATCACATCGGACGCAAGCACGGTGCCCGGCCGCTGACGGCCAACGGTGGCAATTTCCTCACCCTGCCCACCAGTGATCGGAACACCGGCGCACGTCGACTGTTTCCGGGTGCGCCGTGAAGTACGGGCTCAATCTGCCGAACTTCGGGCCACAGATCGATCCGGACGGGCTCCTCGGATGGGCACGCACTGCCGAATCGGCCGGATTCGACAACATCCTGCTCTCGGATCACGTGGTACTGACCGACGATGCGAATCGCCGCTCCCCCGCGCCGTTCTACGAATGCCTGACGACGCTGTCGTGGCTTGCCGGGCAGACCGACTCGATCCGTCTCGGTAGCGGAGTGCTGATCGGGAGCCATCGCCATCCGGCATACCTCGCGCATGCCACCGCAACGATCGACCAGCTCAGCGCCGGACGACTCATCGTCGGAGTCGGCGTGGGTTGGACGGCGCAGGCGTTCGACGTTCTGGGTGTTCCGTTCCACCGCCGGGGCAGGCTGACCGACACCACACTCGACACCCTGGCAGCCGCCTGGGCGTCGGAGACCTACGAATCCCCCGGTGCCAGCGGCACATCCCGCCGTATCCACGGTGGGCCGATGCCGGTGCAGTCGCCACATCCGCCGCTGTGGATCGGTGGCAACGGCCCGGCGGCGATCGACCGGACCAATACCCGCGGCACCGGTTGGCATCCACTGCACCCGTCGAGACAACTGTGCATCGCAGGATCGCGAGCCCTGCACGAGGACAAGGAGTTCGTCCCGAGAATCTACTTTCTCCCCACCGACACTCCGGTGCAGTCGCCCAATCGTCCCCTCGGGTACGGGACCGTGGACCAGATCCGTACCGACATCGAATTCCTCAGCGAATTGGGTGCCGGCACCGTGGTTCTCGATACCGACCCGGGCGACCAACGACTACGCCGCTCCACCGCAGACGATCTCGAGCTCGTCCGCTACGCCGGCGACGCCTTGGGGATGCGAGCGGAGGCTACGGTATGAGTCTGCAGCCCGGCCCGCTTCGCGGATCCATCACGGCAGCTGCATTCCTGTTCGACATGGACGGCACACTCGTCGATTCCCACGAGTCGATCGAGGCGGTGTGGTTCGAGTTCGCCGAACGCCACGGCGTCGACAAGGCCGTGATGGCCAAGGCCCTGCCGGGGCGACTGGCCGCCGACATCGTTCTGCGTGTACTCGGCCCCACTGCAGACCTCCGTGCCGCGCTCCGATGGATTCGAGAACGCGAACACCAGAACCTGGTGCCGGTTCGGCCCATCGCCGGTGCGCAGAAGTTTCTCGACGCGGTGCCACCGGACCGATGGGCGGTGGTGACGTCGGCATCGCGTTCGATGATGGTGCGACGCCTCACCGCGGCCGGACTTCCGACGCCGCGTGTTGCCGTGTGCGCCGAGGACGTCGCCGTCGGCAAGCCTGATCCCGAGGGATTTCAGTATGCCGCAGAGCAATTGGGTGTGGCGATCGAGTCGTGCATCGTTTTCGAGGATGCCGACGCCGGGATTGCCGCAGCTCATGCCGCCGGCGCGCGGTGCATCGCGATCGGCAACGAGTCCGGTCCACAGGTTGCCCGCGTACACGACTTCGAATCGATGCGGGTGGCGGTAAGCGACGGCGGTCTGGTGATCGACGTGGACGGGGTGACGTGAACACCACAGTCTCGGTCGATCTCGGCGGGACGTGGCTGCGCATCCGACACGGCGGTGCCACCGAGCGGCTGCCGTCTCCCAGCTCGATCAGGCAGCCCGGCACACCGTCCGACGAGCTGTTGGAGCAACTGGTGGATACCCTCGATCTCCATGTTCCACAGGGTGCTGCGGCCAACATTTCGTGTGGCGCTGCGCTCGACGAGCAGAACGGTGTTGCCCTCGGTTCCGGGCCCCTGTGGGGAGGCGCGCCGACCGGTGAGATTCCCCTGCTCGACGTCCTGACCTCTCGACGCCCCGATGTGCGATGGCGGCTCGTCAACGACGTGACGGCTGGGCTGGCGTCCTTCGCACTCGGGTTCGCTCGACCTACCGACCGTCACATCGCCTACCTCACGATCAGCAGCGGAATCGCCGCGCGCACTGCAGTTCTCACCGACAGAACCATCCCGGTCGACCACCGAGGTCTACAGGGTGAGATCGGCCATCTGCGGGCAACGAGTTCCGCCCCCGAGGCAGTGCGGACGTTGCCCTGCGCATGCGGCGGCATCGGGCACGTGTCGTCCATCTCGTCCGGCCCCGGAGTAGAGGCGGTGGCGGAGGTACTCGGCATTGGTTACGACGTCGACACCTTCGCGGCGTCGCTTACGGCCGGACACGTAGACGCGGTCAGGTTGCTACGGATTGTGGTGGAACCGATCGCCGAACTGATCAGGACCATGATCACCCTCGACCCGCGCTTGGACCGAATCGGCATCGGCGGTGGCGTCGCGGAGGGACTGTGCGAGTTCTACGGACGTGAGCTCGAGGAACAACTCGCGGAGACACGCTCGTACGCCGACTCCCTCACCTCGGAGCGTGTCACCGAGATCATCCACCTCTGCAAGCCCGGCGACATCGACACTCTGGCCGGAGCCGACGCCATCGCCGACGGCTATCTGCGCGCCACCAAGACCTGAAAGAGGCTCCATGACAACGCAATCGACTCATCGCGCCATCGTTCGACAGGGCAGCCACTCGACCGTCGAAGAGCGTCGGACGCCGACGCCCGGGCCGGGAGAGCTTCTGATTGCCCCGGAGTCGGTGTCGTTGTGCGGGACGGACATTCAGATCGTGCGCGGTGACCGAGACGATCCGTCCCCGATCGTCGGGCACGAGGGAGCTGCCCGTGTTATAGAGGTCGGTACCGGGGTGTCGGGGTTCGCCGTCGGCGATCGTGTTGTCGTCAATCCGACGCACCCCCACGACTCGTCGTTCCTCCTCGGCCACAACGTCGAGGGGTTGTTCCAGCAGCGCGTCGTCATCGGCGCGTCCGCTGTCGGCGGCGGATTGGTGTCGCTACTTCCGACTGATTTGTCCAGTGCCCGGGCGACTCTCGTCGAACCGTACGCCGTCGTGCGCTATGCACTCTCGTGCCTGGCGCGGGAGACCCCAGAGACACTGCTGATCTTCGGGGACGGTTTGATCGGCAATCTCGCAGCCACACTCGCTCGGTCCGTCCTGTTCCCCACCGTGGACGTCGCGATGGTGCACCGTACCGAACTGGGTACGAAGTGGACTGCGAACCATCTCCCGTACGTGAAGAACTTCGCCGTCGATGACGAGTGGGAGCGACACCTCACCGGATCGGTCGCAGTACTCGTTGCCACCCATCGCGCCGGGACGGTGGCGTCCATCGACGCGGCTTTGCGACGTCTCGGCGATCGAGTGGTGGCGGTACACCCGATCGGCGGGGTGCCTGCCAAGGCCACCTCCGATCTGCTCCCCGGCGTGGATATCGCCGGCGTGCGGCAGGCCAATACCGGCGGCCCGACTCCGCCTGCGGTGACCACGTTCACGCGCGGCTCTCAGCGCGTGGCGCTGACGGGCAACCGGGGCGTCACGAACGGTCAACTCACCGCAGCAGCAACGGCACTGACATTCGCCGAGGACTCGATCGATGGACTTCTCACCCACCGACGCGGGATAGACGAGGGCACGGCATTGATGAACACCATCTGCGAGCAACGAACGCGAATCGTCGACGACGAACTCGTGATCCGGTTGGTCGTGGACCTCAACAGCCACGACTGACCGCCGATCGCTTCGGACTACTCGTCGACCTCGACGCCGTATCTCACGGCCAGTTCCGCCAACCCGTCGTCGTAGCCCTGACCGATGGGCCGAAAGCGCCAACCGCTCCCCCGGCGGTAGATCTCGGCGAGCAGCATCGACTGTTCGGTCGTGGCTGCGTCGAGCACGGCCGTGGCGACGGTCGAATCGACTCCATCGAGCGATATCGAGACCGCGCCGACATCGCCGAACGTCTTGTCGCCGTCTATGGCTGCGGCGACGACGATGCGTGCGCAGTCCTCGGGAACCAGCGCCAGATCGATCCGCACACCCTGCTCACTGTCACCGTCGATCGACATCGAGACGGCACCATCCGAGGTGGCCGGAGCGTTGTAGAAGACGAAATCCTCGTCGCTGGAGACCAATTCGTCGTCATTGACCAGGAAAGCAACGACGTCGACACCGACCTGTCCGGAGTCGACGGCGCGCCAGGAACTGTTGACCGTCAGCACTGTCCGATCAGGGTCGAGGTCGACGACGCCACCCCGTGGCACCAGCGGGGTGATTCGAGGCCGCCGAGCAGGCAGTGGCGCAGGCACCTCGATCTTCAGTTCACGGTCGATCGATGCGGGCGTCAGCAGCGTCAGGTCCCGTTCTTTGACCTTCGGCATTCGAGGATCTCCGTCGCCGCCGTCGAGGATCAGGATGTCGGTCACGCCTGCACTGAGATTCACAGCCGGTGTGGCACCGAGTTGGATCAGGCGCGACCGCATCAGCACGGACTCAGCGTGGGAACCACCCATGACCAGGACCCTTCTTGCCTGCCAGGGCTTATCGACGGGAGAGGACTGCTGCACGGGTGGCTTCAGCTGGGTCTGCGGCCGAGTACCTTTCGGCGTTCCTGGCTGCACATCCCGGAGTAAGTCGAGCAACTCCGACTCCGAGATGATCCGAAGGCCATGGGCGCGAGCCCGTTCGACCTTTCGGCTTTCCGTTGTGGGATCCGAACACACCACCACGCTGGTGAACCGGCTGACGGAGTTCATCACGTCCAGGCCCGCTTCGGTGAGCTGCGCGGCCAAACGCAATCGCGGAATGCGCGTGTCGCCGCTGATGACGACTCGCATGCCCTGAATCAGACCGCCGTCTTCAGCAAGAGGACCGGGGTTCTCCCACGTGCAATGTGTGCGAGGAACAGTATCCGGATACAGAGTCAGGCGCTCGGTGCACGTGACGACGGGAAGGGGAAGTTCGAGCGACCTGGCCAGTCGAGCACTGTGGGTGAACACCTGCGCCAGCACGCGGGCATCGTCGTAGGCGTCGTGTGCATTGGACTGCAACACTTTCCAGTGCGCGGCGAGGGTGGATAGCTTGTGGTTGGGAGTATCGAGTTGTAGCCGCCTCGACAATGCCACGGTGCACAATCGTTGCTTCGTCGGCATGTCGATGCCCGCACGCATCGATTCGAGCTTCAAGAAGCCGTGGTCGAAACTCGCGTTGTGCGCGACCATGGTTCGACCGTCCAGCAAATCCATGAGTTGCGGGGCGATCATGTCGAACGTCGGTGCACCGGCGAGTCGTTCGGGCGTCAGTTTGTGGATGTGCACCGGACCGGGATCGCAGCCCGGGTTGACCAGAGTCGACAGTTCGCGTCCGACGCGTCCGTCCTCGTCGACCGTCAGAGCGGCCACGCTGAGTACCCGATCACGGGACGCCTTCAGACCCGAAGTCTCGACATCGACGACGACCCACCTGTCGCTGCCGCTTCTGAGCGCGTTCCTCACAGAGCTTCCACCTTCGACCGCGTCGGACAGTGGTGGTCACTATGCCGTACGGGCGATCCTCAGTACGGAAAATGCCGATCGCGGGTCCCTCTATTCACACTGCGAACCGGTGATGTAGCCCTGCTCGCAGCCATACTGGGTCTGTACGTCTCCGCTGGTCGGTTCCTCGCCGCACAGAACTCCGCACCGCTCATACCCATTCACCGCGCCATCACCGTTTCGATCTTCGGACTCGTCGTACGGATACCCGGACTCGGGCGACGGCGCGGTCGCAGCACATCTCGGGTCGTTCACCGCGTACGAGCCGTCGGTGAAGACTGCGGTGCCGCCGTAATCGCAATATCTCAATTCAGGAGCCGCAGGCGCGACGAACGTGTCGCATTCGGCTTCGTACCCTGTCGTTCCGTCTGAGTACAAGGCGGTTCCGGATTGATACAGGTCCAAGTCTCCGCACTCGTAGGTGACTGGTTGAGGCTGAGGAACTGGCGGGTCAGGTGCAGCCGGAGCGGCCACGGTGGAGGTAGGCAATGCCGACACAGCAGCGCTCGAGCTGCTCGTCGCAGAAACAGCGTCGCTCGGTGTCTCGGTGGGACTGCTCGAGCAGCCGACGCAAGCGAGGGCTATTGCGGTGATTGCAATGAACGTTCTCATGGACATGGCAACTCCGAACCGGTCGAGAATGCGTGGACCCGCCCACGGCACAGGCCATGTCGGCTCAGTATCGCAGGGATCTGCGCGCGAAAACGCATGATTCGATGTTCGGATCGAGCGCTATGCCTTAATACGCATGCGTAAGCGGGTTCCACACGACAATTTTCACGGGTAATCTCCTCTATGCATGTCTATGCAAGCACAAGGAGCAAATGTGGCCACCCCACGACGACGAACCCGACTGCCCTCGAGTGAGCTGGCCGAATCCTTCGTCGCTCGTCGGCATCAATTGCGCCTCACTCAAGCAGAACTGGCATTGCTTGCAGGAGTTGGTCGATCGACAGTCCAAGCTCTCGAAGGCGGGAAGAACTCGGTCCAACTCGACGGTCTAATCGCAATTGCGGATGCTCTGGGCTGCAGCATCTCTCTGAACACTCGGGCTGATATCCCTGTGCCGCCGCTCGATCCGCGCTTATAAAGACAGCACTGTCTCGCCCTACTGCATCGGAATATGTTCATAAGTCGACGAACACCACAGCGACGACTAGTCGATCCCGGCCGTCACTGGTACTCGAGCGCTTCAGAATCCGCCGCCTCAGCACGTGTGAACAGCGTTCGCCTTCGCAGCCTCGAGTGACTGGTCCTGCGGGAAGAACCACACGAATGACCTGTACATCGAGATCCCGTCGCATGCACCGAGGTCGAAGGCAACGATCGATGCCCGTTCCTGTGGTGCAGCGCCGGGTGAAGGGGTCTCCGGGGTGACATGAGCGGTCGTGCCGGTTCCGATGGCCGTCGGCCCACCCCACGAATCCCACACGATGTCGGTGACAATCCCGGACAAGGACGCACCACCGTTGCTGATCTCCGGAGGCCGGACCTCCCCGTACCCCACTTGATATGTGTCGGTTGCCATTCCGAGCACAGGGTCGACGCCACCCGACGTAACCGTCGACACCGGTGTCGCGGCACCACGTGCCTCGATGTACTCGAACTGATATCCGTCGGTCGAGAACGTGAACCCTTTACCGGATCGGTCCGAGCGGCACGACACGCCGGACTCCTGCACGTTGCAGGAAAACCCGATGGTAGACAACGTTTGTCCGTACGAAAGGACAGGAGTTGTGTCGTTACGCCAGAACAACGCCTGGCTCAGGCTCGCGAATCTGGCGTCTTCCGTTGCGTTCACGAGGATCGCGTTCGGGGCAGTCGCATCGCGGCTGTAGTGGTCGGGTACCGATGGCGCACCCGCCACGTTCATCGGCATGCTCGACGACGGCTGACAACCAGCCATCAGATCGTCACTGCCGCCCTGCGCACTGTCCGCCAGAATGGCACATCGCCACAATCCACTGGGCGTCGTGAAGAAGAATCCCTGCAGACCTCCTTCTCCCCAGGCGAAGGTCGCCGGGTCCACGAGCGAGATGGCCGCGGCTGACGGTGGCGATGGCAGCGGATCGGTCGTCGAGACCTCGAATGTCGACTGTTCCGGCACGGCGGTCGTCTCAGCGAAGGCAGAGACCGGAGCACTTACACGGGAACACCCCGCCACGACGACAAGAAGCGAGGCACACACGATGAGCAGCGACGTACCGGCGCGCATCAGATCGAGCTGGTCCCGCTGTTGCGGGCCCACTCTGCGATGAGTTCGTGGTCGTACTGCTCGGCTCGAATACGCAGATCGGTGTAGATGAGCAGCTGCAATACACGGAATCCCGCAATCATGATTCCAATTACCACCGCGTAGACCAGCAGGTTGAAACCGAAGATCGTCGTGACGAGCATCAACGGAACGAAGCACAGTGACCAGAGCAGGTGGATCCCGATCAGCCTGCCCCAGGCGGGTTTCGACAGACTCACCGATCGACGTAGGGAATCGACCACGCCTCGACTCTCGACGACCAGAACGACCGGCGACAAGCTGAACAGGATGGACGCAGCGAACACGCCGAGGCTGACGAACGGCACCAACATGAGGCTGCCCAGTCCGCCACCCTGCGACAACAGTGCTACAAAGACGAGGCTGGGTAGAGCGGACAGACCATAGAACGTCAGCGTCATCCGGCATACCGCGAACATCCGGCTCCGTGCGGTGTTCCACACGTCGAGCAATCCAACCGGCAGTCCGCGCACGGCTCGTTCACTCGCGACTACCGACAACGCCAACAGCAACGCGTCGGCCGGCAGCGCGATCGCCATGATGAGCAGCAACCAGGCGAGGAACAGGAGCAACAAACTCGAAAACGGATTGTCCGACAACACAAGTGCGCTGTCACTGAACGATGACGACGCACCGAGCGCGAACATCCCGATCGCGGAGATCGACACGAAGACAATCGCGAGGAACACGAGCAGGATTGCCGCTGGGATACCCACCAGCGTGGGCCAATTCTTGGAGACCACTTTCCAAGCTCCGTAGAACAGTTCGGCTATTGTCATGGCTCGGAACGGAATCGGCGGTGCCGGTTCGGTGCGTTTCGGTTCGGCGGGCGGCCGCGCACCCAGGACCGGGGCAGCAAGTCGGTGCTGTTCGAGCACCTCACGAATGTCGGGCGTCCAGCCGATCTCTCGCTGACGGATGTACCAACTTCCGGCACCTGCGGCCAGTGCGATCAAAACCCATCCGAACGTGGAATCCGAAAGCATCGCGGCCAGTAACGAAACAGCCGCCAGAGCTGCGAGCGCATGCCACAGGTGCAGGTCGAATCGCAGGTCAGGCTGAGCCCCTCGAGTCTGCTGGTCGTCGAGTTCGTCTGGGAAATCCCCTGCATCGGAGTTCATGAACAGTGATTCCTTCCCCACAATTGACACACGCCGATCCGCGAACGACCGCGGGAAAAGCCCGTTGAGTCACACGACGATAAATTCGTCCCAACCCATTTGCTATCCCACGTTCAACCGACATGATCGACCAGCAGGTTGCGAGGTCGGTTGTTCAGCCGATGCCGGGAAACAGCCCACTCATCTAGATTGTCGATATGCTCCGTCGCGTCAAACATGTTCACGTCCTTGCCGTTTCCGTCGCTCTGCTGATCGGTGGATGCGGCGCAGACGAAGCATCTACGCTGTCGACGGACTCAGGCGATCCAGCAGTCGCGTCGGTCACCGATGTTCCGACCGAAGGCATCTCCGAAACGCCGACACCCCCGGCCACTCCGGCTGGAAATCCATGTGTGGGCACCAGAGGTGCATGCGAGGTAGTTGCGTCCGTCGACGTCGACGGCGACAACAACCCCGACAATGTGGGAATCGAACTCGTCGACGCCCAGATCACTGTACGAATCGACACCGGAACATCGCTCACGACATCGAGTGTGCCGAACAAGCACATATTTCCCGACGACATCACTCCGTCCGGGGTGTTCGTCGGAGCCTTCAACATCACTCGTGAACAGGGTGCCGATATCGTCGTCGACGCCAAGATGGGGTTGGGCGGCTTCGAACTGTTCGGGGTGATCGGTTGGGACGACGGCCCAGTTTCAGTGCCTGCACCCGAAGGTGTCATCAGTCCGGGCGAAACCGCGTACATGTGGGCGGTGCCGACCGAGATGTATCGGGTGTTCGTTCGATGCCCCGAGCCAGGTTCGGTCGGTGTGGTGAAGACTGAGGCAGACGTCAGCTTCGGTATCGTCACGCCCGGTGGGGCCTATAACGAGACGACCACCTCACGCTGGGTCGGCGACAACTGGACCGTTGCCGACACGAACCGTGTGGCCGGTCAGTACGTGAGTGCGGATCGTTCGGCTCTGTCGGGAACCTTCGAGTGCCAGGCCGCGCATTCCGCGCCCCCAGCATTCGCTCCGATTGCAGCGCAGGAGAATCCGAACATGGTTCTCGGCGGCACCCCACTGAGCAACTCGGAGGGGTATGGCGAAATTCGTCCGGAAGCCGTGTACTTCGGCGGCTCTCCAAGCGGTTACATCGGTGACATCGTGTGGGATTCCTGGGGTGGCGAACGGGCGGTGGGCCACGGCATGGCACCGTACGTATCCCCGACGGGCACGGTTGCGAGTGCACCCATGACCCCGGCAGAAATCGTTGCCTACGAGCCGAGTACGTGCAACGGTCTGCCTGCGTACGTCAAGGTTCAGTGGTACTTCCCGTCCGAGGGGCAGTCGTTCGATCCTTCATATGCGAGCACGGTCTGTTGAGTGCCGTCTCGCTGAAGTCGATAAATGCCGTCCAGAATTCCAGAGGGTATCTGGCCAATCCTGGCTGCGTTTCGGGCTAAGGACAGACCTATCTGTCCGTGGATGAGGGCGGATACCGATCCCGCTTAACCGCCTCGGCAGCGAACTCCTTCGGGTCGGCCCGAACCATTCTTACCAATGCCCATGAAGAGCGACCCCGTTTGAAGGTCGTTCACATCGCTCCCTTCAAAGATCAACTTGCGTCGTTCGGCGAAGCCCGATTCGGGCGGGGCGCGATCGCAGCTTCCGCGCGCGGTTGCGGCTATCAGATTTCTTGGCGACCCAGTTGCGGACAGGACAGAGTGCGTCAGATCGACGCCTGCTCAATCAACACGATCCCCTTGGCAATCTGTTCGATGCCTGGTCGACTGAAAGGATCACTCTTACAATTCATAGACGCCGAGGAGGACCCATGACCGATCCTGCACGCACCGACGAGTACTTCCTCGGACTTGCAATCGAACAGGCCCAGATCGGCTGGGATGAGGGCGGCGTTCCGATAGGCGCGGCACTCGTCCACGATGGCGAAGTTCTTGCGGTGGGTCGAAACCGCCGAGTCCAGATGGACAGCGCAATCCGTCACGGTGAAACCGACTGCATCGAACGAGCAGGCCGACTTCCCGCCTCGGTGTACCGAAAGTCGGTGCTCTACACCACGTTGTCTCCGTGCTTTATGTGCGCGGGAACCGCTCTGCTGTACGAGATTCCTCGGATCGTCGTAGGTGAAAACCGCTCCTTCGAGACATCGGAAAGCCTGCTGCGCGAGCACGGCGTGCAGGTCGACGTCGTCGACGACGCGGAATGCGTTCGACTGATGGAACGCATGCTCGCCGAGCGACCGAGCCTGTGGTTCGAGGACATCGGGGAGGACGCATAGGCGGCACCGACGAACCGGTCCTGTCCGAGCTCGAGTGAGTCATCGAGCCAACGCCTGCCAGGTCGCCTCGCCCGCTCGATACCCCGCCTCGAACAGCCATGGCCATTCGGAGAAGTCCTCGGGATCGACCACCACCGTCTCGACACCGCCGTTACCGCGCCGCTTCGGCATGTTCTCGGGATGGGACGGGAACCGATCCTTCAGATACGCGGGCTCGAGACTCTGCCGAAAGATCAACCACGTCTGCGGCGTGAAACCCACTGCCTCAGCACGTTTCGCAAGGTCGATCCAGGCTTCCGCATTGGCGTATCCGCCTTCGAGCACCCGCCTCCGAGTCTCGATCATCGGGAACACTCCGTACCAGATCGGCGGGTAACTCAGTAGGGTTTGGCACCAAGTACGACGGCGTTCCGGCGGAATAGGTTCCCACTTCGCCTGCGCAGCTTGAAGATCGTCACTAACGGACATCGTTCACCTCACCCCGGAGGTGCAACCCTCCATCGACTTGCACGCCCGCGGTTTGCGGGACGCGCCGGTTCTTCCCCTGGGGCACCCTGTCGATGGAGACGGGGTTGCCGAACAGCCGGCCAGGTACCTACGGCTATTGCTCTTGAACCTTCTTCGACAATAGCCGAGGGGTACGGGTTGGACAATCCTGTGAATCGGCGGACCAACTCGACGAATTGGCAACGGAATCAGGAACCAACAGGTGAACCAGCAACACTCCGGCCGAATTTCTCTACGCAGATCGGACATCCGTCATCATTGACGCGTGATCAAACAGGGAAGTGGTTTTGCTTTGCTCGGCGCAGTGATTGCGGTTCTGGGTTACTCGGCGACCGGAACTGCGGGGTACTCGGCGTACGTCTCCGGCGAGTCCTTCTATGGTCCGGACACCACGCTGGGGCCGTGGGTGCAGCCCATTGTCGCTGCCACAGTCGGAGCAATAGTCGGCATGCTCGCAGGCCTGGTGCTCCACCTGTGCGGGTTTCGATTCGCCGACGAGCCCACTCGGCGCGTTGGGCTCGTCGCCGTTGCCGGTCTGATCGGAGTGACGCTGGGAATGACGCCCGTAGTGATTCTCGTCGGAACGAGCTTTTCCGGTCTGAATTCGGGCGTCTCGACCGACTACCTGCTGCCGATATACGCAGGTACCGGAGCGATGGCCTACGTGCTCGGAGTCGCCTCGGTTCGGTTGCTGCTCAAAGTAAGTCACGATCCGTTGCCGTCCCGGACGACCAAGGTGGTGGCTGCCTTTCTCCCGATCGGGGGTGTCCTCGCCACCCTGGTCGGAACGGGGACTGCCTGGATTCTCGGATTCTCCACGGCGGCATCCACTTTCGTCGCCGTGATCGTGGCGGTGTTGTGCGTACTCGTGGCAACCTTTGCGCTCGCGCGGGCGTGGGCGTTGCGTACGACAGCGTAGGAGCTCGAGGGTCGACCGCCGCGCCGCCGGGAGTGGTGCGCTCGACTTCCTCGGTCGACGCGGTGAGCAAAGTTCTTTTTACTCAGACCAATTCATTAACGGGAGAGGAAGCCAATGATCATCACCGGATTGTTCTTCGCCGAGTATGCGCGAGCCGCCAACGACATGCTCGACATTCTCGGCGGCGTCTGGGACACCTGCACCGTCCCTCGCGACACGCGCATGCTCGAATGCCGCCTGGTCGCGCTACTGCAGACCGGGCCCGACGACATCGGCAAGGACTTTCCAGCGACTCTCGAAGTACTCGACGCCAACGGGGAACACATCGTCAATCAACGCGGCCTCCAGATCCCCGGTGCCGGCTTCACCGGCGAGAATCGATTCTGGTTCCTCCCGATGCAGATGGTGTTCCGCGACGAAGGACGGCACAACTTCATCCTCAGCGCCGGCGGGGCCACAGCGAGCGTCGGACTGCGCATCGCCTTCGGGTGACCTCTGTCGCGGTATCAGCTGTGCGATGAAAAACGATGTTCTTTCGGACGCCGACTGGAGGCTCGCGCTACGGCTGATCGGCCATCCGGAACATGGCAACACCGCGATCATCGACAACTTCTGTCAGATGTCCTCGCACCACCAAAAGCTCCAGGTGCGCCAGCGTCTCGTTGACAGCCAACGTGCGGTTGAAGAGATCGAGTTCGGGCAGCGCTCTTTCGTGCCGAGTCCAGGTGGACACGAGTGCAACGTCGTACGCGGTGTTCGCTCCGCTCGCCACGGCGTCAGCAAAACCGCTCAGTCGCGTTTCATGGTGAGCGATCAACTCACGAACCCTGGCATGCAGCACCGGCACCACTGGGCCGTGCGCCGGAAACATGCGCGCATCGGGCAGGTCGAGAAGAGCGCCAAGGGACGCAAGATACGCACCGAGAGGATTGACCGACAACACCGACTCGAAGCCGACGGACGGCGTGATGCGCGGCAGCACATGATCGCCTGTGAAGACGGCCCCGCGTAACGGATCGACGAACACACAGTTGCCTCTCGTGTGCCCCGGCGTATGGACGACTTCGAGGGTGCCCTCAGCGACGGAATCCCCGTCGACCAGCCACCGATCGGGATCCTCGAAATCCCTGAAACTCCACGAACGCCACTCCGGCCGCGCTGGCACGTCATCCGTCCAGCCCGTTGCTCCTGCACGCAACAACGAACGCAAATGCGGCTCATGACCGACGAACTCGGGTTCGGCTGCGCGTCGCAGTGACTCCCGCTCGTCGACGTGCAGAGCTACCTCAGCTCCGGAACAGCGTCTGATCTCGGCTGCGTTCGAATAATGATCGGCGTGAACGTGCGTCACCGCGACGGCGTGAACGGACTCGAACGATTCCCCCAGCGCAGCGAGTCCGCGTGCCAACGTCTCCCGTGCGGCGTCGCTCGATTGCCCCGTATCGATCAGTACGAGCCCCTTGCCCGTCTCGAGTGCATAGACATTTATTGCAGCCAACCCGTCGCCCGGCATCGGCAACGGAATCCGATGCACACCGTCGGCGACCTCGAATACACCGGCTTCGGTCCAATGCTGGCCTGCGTCGGTCGCTCGACGCAATGGGAGAACTCCGGCTATCATGAACGCACCATCATCGACGTGCCGATCAACCCTCGAAACTTGGCCGCCTTCTTGGCCTCACCGATATGAACGACACCTACGACGACCCCGTCCCGGATGTACGCCGCACAGAAGTCCGCACCCAGTTCACCGTCTACAACAGTGACGTCGGTACCCAGACCAGGCTGACCGAACGACTGGATCTTCACGTCGAATTGATCGGACCAGAACCAAGGCATCGGAGCGAAAGAGTCGAATGCCGGGGCTGTCGTTACCGAACCTGCCAGCAAAGACCTTGCAGCTCGCTTCGCGGAGAACATCGGCATCTGCCAGTGTTCGACGCGTCGGGCGACGTCGTCGAACATCGGATTGGGAAATCTTGCGACATCGCCGACGGCCACAACGTCGGCAGTGCCAACAACCCGTAAGTCGTTGCTGCACAGCACGCCATCGGTCAAGTCGAGACCATTTCCTTCCATCCATGACGTGCTCGGCCTCGAACCGACGGCTTCGATCACGAGCGATGCCGCTATGGACGACCCATCGCTCAACGTCACGACGGGTGCAAAGTCGTCGCCTTCAACCGCGGAGACACCGACGCCGAGATGGAAGACCACACCATGGGCTTCGTGCCTGCGCCGAATTTCGCCGCCGACGAGAGCACCGAGCGGCCGCACCATCGGCGCGTCGTCGAGCGCGACCACGTGAACTCGAATTCCCCTGCCGGTCAATGACGCCGCGGCCTCACAGCCGATGAAGCCGGCACCCAGGACGACGACCGTGGCACCGTCTGCGACGTTCGCTTGGACGAACTGTGCATCGTCGAGCGATCGCAGACTCCTGCAGTCCGCTCGGCCGGCGGTCGCCGAAAGCCGCCGCGGTTCCACGCCCGACGCCGCTACGAGCGCCTCGTACCCGAATGTGGAGCCGTCGTCGGCTGTCAGGGTCCGTTTCGTCAAATCGCTGCCTACGATGCGTGTTCGGAGTAGCCACCGGTCACGCGCGGAGGTCGACCGTCTCGTCAGAGCCACTGCGTCGTGTACCGCGGAATCGTGCAGCAACGCCTTCGATATCGGCGGCCTGGTGTAGGGCATGTATTTCTCGGCACCGAACACCGTGATGTCACCTGTGTATCCCTCGGCGCGCAGTGCATCGACTGTCCGCAGCGACGCCAGACCCGCACCCACAATGGCGATACCGCACGACATCAGCTGCCGACTATCGAAATCGCCTGCAGTGGACACGCATCGACGGCTGCTTCCACATCCGTACGGTCATCTTCAGAGGGATTCGACTCGAACTCGAGGCCAGTGTCGTTCAATGTGAACACCGTCGGCGCTGCGTAAACGCACTGACCGTAATCCTGACACAGAGCCAGGTCGACTGAAATCTTCATGTCGCACTCCCTACCGGTAGAACTGCCCGACGAGCTCTTGTTGGAATTTCTTGTTCTCTTCGTTACCCGGGTGCGGCAGCCACTTGTCGCCGCCTACTTGGTAGCGAGTTGCAAGTTCGATCAAAACGCCATGGCACTTCTCCTCGGGAATGAAGTTCCAGTGCAACCAGGGCATGGTGTCCGGCGAGCTGCTTTCGTCGAGGACGAGCGGCAAACCTGCATCTCGGCACTGCTGCACGGTGTGACCGAAATTCGTCGAAAGGAACGCGATGTGGTGCACGAACTCGCCGCGCTTCTTCAACACCTTGTGCACCCAGGAGTCGTCGGTCGCAGGTGCCCACAATTGAATCGACACTCCGGTGGGATCCGGATTCTGATACGTGGCCCAATTCATCGCGGTCCCGTCGGAGGCACCGTTCCCCCGGGTCAAGGTGGTGGTCAGTTCGGGGGTGAGGACACCGAGAATGTCCTGCCAGTCCGCAATTGCACGATCTAGGTCCTTCACACACATCGAGACGTGGTCGATATGAACGCTGGCCATCGAGCCTCCTCAAGTTAATTCAACCAATCGGTTGGTGTAATTGTATACCTACAAGTGACCGAAGCCCACAAGAAGATTCGTTGCTACCGAGTCGCGCGCAATGCGGCAGGACCGGAGGTTCGTACCGCCTCGAGTGACCCGGCCCGCTTCACGCCTTCGTCCGAGACCACGGACGCCAAGATCATCCCGGTGAGCCTTTGTACGAGTTCCTCGACCGACATCCGGCCGCCCACATGGAACCAATTCACCAGCGAGTTGAGCTGCCCCAGAATGGTCCAGGTAGCCAACGAGACGTCCAGGCTGTCGCTGATCAACTTCTCCGCACGGCCCTCGGCAAGTATCGATCGCAGTAGGCCCGTGTATGCGTCACCGAGCTCGGTGATCTCACGACGTCGGTTCTCCGACAACGCACGTCGCTCGCGGAACTGAATGCTCATCGATGTGAAGTTGGCGACGGTGAACTCGACATGCGCACGAACGAACGCAGTCAATCGATCGAGAGCATTGCCGTCCAAGTCGACGGCATTGCCAACCTCTATCAGCGCAGCGTCGAAGGCACGCTTGATGATCTCGTAGAGAAAGTCTTCCTTGGTCTTGACGTAGTGGTAGAGGCTTCCCTTCAGCATGCCGACCTCGTCGGCTACCTCCTGGATGCTCGACGCATCGTAGCCACGGGCGAGGAAAACCGTGGCGGCACCATCGAGGATCTCCTGGAACCGCTGTGGATCGGGCTGGTCCTTGCGCGGACGGCCCGGCCCGCGGCGCGTCGCTTCCTCGACCATGCACACCCCTCTCGACAACGGCGAATCTCCCCACCCTACGACGCCGGCGAAGGTCCGAGTCGCAACGCACCGTCGAGGCGAATCACTTCCCCGTTCAAGAAGCCGTTTTCGACTATGTGCTGGACCAGTCGAGCGAGCTCGGACGCCGCGCCCAACCGCTTCGGGAAAACGGCCTCGCTGATCAAGCTCTGTCGGACCGACGGCGCGGCCGCGGCCAGCATGGGGGTGTCCATGCTGCCCGGGCACACCGTCATCGACCGGATCCCCCACTCTGCGAGGTCACGGGCGATCGGCAACGTCATGGCAATCAAGCCGCCCTTGGAAGCCGCATAAGCGGCCTGGCCGACCTGACCCTCGATACCCGCAATCGAGCCGATGCTGATGACGATTCCTCGGCTGCCGTCGCCGTCCGGCTCGTTCTCTACCATCGCCGCAGCACAGGTACGAATGACGTCGAACGCACCGATCAGATTGACGTCCAGGCACTGGCGGTACCGGTCCAGCGGGAACGGACGCTTCGCTTTGTTGACCACCCGTCCCGGCGGACTGATGCCTGCGCATCCGACCAGCACATCGACGCGTCCGAATCGGGTGACCGACCGCGAGACAGCACGCTCGACCTGATCGGGTACCGAGACGTCGACCGGCTCGAAGGCGGCCGCGTCACCCATCTCGGTTGCCAGTTCATTCCCCGCCGACTCCGGACGGTCGAGGATCACGACGCGACCGCCCTCGGCGACGACCATTCTGGCGACCTGCTCACCGAGTCCCGACGCTCCGCCGGTGACGACGACGACCGAATTTGCTATTCGCATGAGAGACCTCAGAACGATCTCGGCAGACCGTAGGACTCGGCAATTTGATTGCGCGCCATTTCGCTCGTGATGGGTCCGATGCGGTAAAGGCGCACATCTCGCCAGTACCTCTGCATGTCCGTCTCGAGCGCGTAGCCCATTCCGCCCAGGATTTGCATGCCCAGATCGGCTGCCTTGCCTGCCAATTCGGACGCTACCACCTTTGCCATCGTCGATTCGGTGCCACAGGGCAAGCCCTGCTCCTGACGCCAGGCCGCGTAGTTGGTCATCAACTCGGCTTGCTTCTGCCACATCGCCATATCGGCTACGAAGTGCTGCAGCGATTGGAACTGGCCGATGGGCTTACCGAACGCTTCGCGCTCCTTCAGGTAGGCCAGCGCGTCCTCGAAGACACCGTCGAGCACTCCGGTGCAGAGGGCACCCACCATGATTCGCTCGTTGTTGAGAGTCTCGAGCATCTGGTACCAGCCCTTGTTGACCTCGCCCACGACGAGACGGTCCTCGACGAACACTTCGTCGAGCCACACTTCGCACGAACCGACCGACTTCATGCCGACCTTGGGAATCTGACGAGTGGTGATGCCCTCGGCTTTGCCGGGTACCAAGAAGATCGTCATACCGCGACTCGCCTTGTCCGCGTTCGGGTCGCTCTTCGCAACGAGCATGAGGTAGTCCGCGACATGGGCTGCCGTGGACCAGATCTTCTGTCCGGTGATGCGCCACCCACCGTCTACCTTCTTGGCGACGGTCTTCATCGAGCCCAGCACATCCGTACCGCCCGACGGTTCCGTCAGGGCGATGGACATACGGATCTCACCGTCCGCCAACTTCGGCAGCAGCTCCTGCTTGACTTCTTCCTGGGCATACAGTGCAACGGATTTGGCGCAGAACGATGAGACGCCCCAAATCCAGGTGAGTCCTCCGAGCGTCCGCGCGAGCTCGCGGGCGACGATCATCTGAGTCATCACGTCGCCGCCCTGTCCACCGTATTCCTCCGGCAGACCTATGCCGTGCAGGCCCTGCTTCGACATCTTGTCCCACAGCTCGAAGGGGTACTCGAATTCTCGCCCTTCCCATTCCCGAGCGGTGTTCTTGTCCAATTCCGAGTCGATCCATGCGCGGAGCGATTTGCGGAACTGCTCTTGTTCGTCCGTCAACGAAAAGTCCATGATGTTCTCCTATTGAGTGGGTGAAAAGTGGTTAAGTGTCGAGGTTTTCGATGATCGTGGCGTTGGCCAGGCCCCCGCCCTCGCACATCGTCTGCAGTCCCCATCGCCCTCCCGAGCGACGCAGTTCGTGGACGAGGGTCGTCATCAGTTTGGCTCCGCTGGCTCCGAGTGGATGACCCAAAGCCATTGCGCCGCCGTTGACGTTCGTCTTCTCGATCGGTGCACCCGTGTCCTTGGACCAGGCGGCAACGACCCCGGCAAAAGCCTCGTTGCACTCGAAGAGGTCGATGTCGTCGATCTCGAGGCCGGCCCTTTTCAGTACCCTCCGGGTAGCAGGTATCGGACCCGAAAGGATCAGAACGGGATCACTGCCGACGACGGCGTTCGAGTGCACACGGGCCAACGGCGTCAAACCGTGGTGCCGCACAGCCGCTTCCGACGCGAGAAGGATCGCCGACGATCCGTCGGCCAGCTGGCTCGCCAAGGCCGCGGTGTGACGACCACCAGCACGGATCGGTGCCAGACCCCGCATCTTCTCGGTATCGAGTGTTCGCCGGAACCCCTCATCGATGGTGAGCTCGCCGAGTGGGGCAACCTCGGCGTCGAATCGGCCCTCGTCCCACGCCCGCGCTGCATTTCGGTGACTGCGTTCGGCGAGCGACACCATCTCGTCGTCGGTGATACCCCACTGCTCGACGATCAGGTCGCCACCGCGAAACTGATGTATCTCCTGCTCGCCGAATCGAGCTTGCCAGCCCTCGCCGTCGAAGGGATAGCGCATGTTCAGGTCCGGCCCGACCGTCCCCGATGAGTTCAGCGGCACGGTACTCATCGACTCGACGCCGGCGGCAACGACCAAGTCGTAGTCGCCGGACCTGATCCCCTGCGCCGCAAAGGCAACTGCCTGTTGGGACGAGCCGCACTGGCGATCGATGGTGACTGCGGGTACTTCCTCGGGGAGCCCTGCCGACAGCCATGCGTTGCGCCCTGTGTTCCAAGCCTGAGCCCCGATCTGCCCGACGCATCCCATGATGACGTCGTCGACGGCAGCGGGATCGATCCCGGTCCGTTCGATCAGTGCCCGCAACGTATGTGCGGCGAGATCCACAGGATGGATCGCGCTCGCACCGCCGCCGCGGCGTCCGGTGGGTGTTCGTACGGCGTCGACGATGTAGACCGCCGGTCGAGTGTGTTCAGACATCGATGCTCACCAGTTCTTCGTCGAAGTTGTGTCGGTCCCAGAACTGCTCGAGGCCCGCGGGCAGAGCAGGCAATTGCACGGCCGCTCGAATTCGGCGGGCGATCTTGTCGATCACGAACGCTGCGTTGCTCGCGCCCACCGCCGGGAGGCGAAGGATGGCCGTGTCTACGCCGTCGTCGCGTCCGGCTGCGCGCAATTCCTCGACCACGCGCACTACCGCGTCGTGGCCGTCGACGCTGTCCACGTCGAACACGGCAGGTCGTAGTCCGCGACCTCTCGGCGCAGAATTGTCTGCCAGGTAAGGCGCGCCCAGCGCCTCAGCCGACTCGGCCTGGACCCAGGTGCCGTCGGAACGAACGCGGGAGGGGGTGACCATCACCGCGTCGTCCGGGGCATGAGTGTTGGCGCGAAGTTGAGCCGGCACGGTCCACACCGCTCCGCGGTGCACGAACGGCCGCGACCGTGCGGCCTTCAGGATGATGCGCGCCGCTTCGTCGAAGCTGGATTCGTGCCCTGGAGCCGGGGCCAGAGACGAAATCCATCGGCCGCCCAAGAGGTTGTCGAGGACCGCACATTCTTCAGCCGTGTAAATGGGGTGAGTGTGGCCGAGGTACAACCGACCACCGATGGTGACCCGCTCTGTCGTGCCGGCCAGACTTGCCGCGGCCGCCACCACCGCCGCGGTCCGGTCGGACGGTGCCTCGAGCCACAGGAGATCGAGTGCGCTGTCGTCGATAAGCTGCGCACAACGAGCGAGGTCGCCGCGCTTCAGTGCCGATGGGTCGACGGCGATTCCCAATTTCATGCGGACACCGCCACAGGGAGGACCGCAGACGCGAAGAGCATGAGACTGTCTCGATACTGCTGGGGGGTAAGCACATCGAAGTTCAATCGGGCGACGACGGTATCCACCCCCGCCGATGCGAGCGCGGACAGTTGAGCGGAGACCTCGTCCGGACTACCGACGATGGCCGTGCGCGTGATGCGCTGCATCTGCTTGTCGAGCAGTTCCGGCCGGGTGAAGCCGTTGGCGTCACCGTCGAGGACCCACCAGGCTCCTGCCTCCTCCCGGTAATGCGATTCGAGTGCGGGCAGGAAAGTCTCGCGCGCGCGGGCACCATCGACGTCGACGAACACGTCTTTCAAAACCCCGATCCGGCCGGCACTCCGGCCACCTGCCGCTCGATGAATACGCGCAACGGCAGCGTCGAGTTCGTCCGGATACAGGGTCTGAGGTAGCAGAGCCGACGCATTACGGCGGCCGATTCTCTCGATCGCCGCATCGGCCATTCCGCCGATCCAGATCCGCGCTGGATCCATGGGGTGCGTTCCGCCGAGCAGTCGGTCCAGACCGGCCTCCATTCGGCGTCCGCGGTCCCGTCGTCGAAGTCCGAGCGCGTCGAATTCTGCGTCTCGATGTCCCAGACCGACTCCAAGTTCGAGCCGATCTCCGGACATCGCCGCTACTTCTTGCGCCATCGACGCGATTCGGTCGGGATCGTGTTGAGGGAGCAGCAACATCGCGGTGCCGAATCGAAGTGTCGAGGTGACGCCCGCTGCAGCGGCAATCGCAGTCAGCGGAGACGGGCACCACCCGTCGTACCAGAACCGGTGCTCGGCGAACCACATCGAGTCGAAGCCGAGCTGTTCGAGTTCGCGGGCGGATTCGAGCATGTCGGCATAGAGGCGCTGATGGTTGCGAGGGTCGGCGACCGTCGACTGCATGGTCCACAACCCGACACCGATGTCCATGGTCATCACGCGACAGCCCTTCTGGCGACGCTCGCGTGGCCCGTCAACGCGAGTGGCCCACCCTGAATGCGCAGTTCGACCGTCACGGTGCAGAGATCTACGTCGACGTCGTCGACCGTGCCGCTGACTTCCAGAACGTCTCCAGCACAGACGTTTCCGACGAAACGCACCGACAGTTTCCGAACATCGTTCACCGACCCGAACACCTCGCCCAGGTAATTCATGATGTAGGCCATATTGGTCGGCCCCTGGTTCACCGGCCGCTCACCCATTCCGAGCGCGCGAACAGCATCGACGTCGAAGTGGATCGGGTTGCTGTCCGACAACAGCGCGGCCATTGTCTTCATCTTCTCCGCGCTGACGGCCGGCAAGACGACTGTCGGAAGCGTTGCGCCGAAACGCAAATCAAGAACGTCGGTCATGGTGTCCTCCTGGGGAACACGATCGAGTTTCGGGTGCGGGCGACTACGTGATCGCCGTCGACGATCTCGAGCTCGAACCCGACGATGTCGAACGTCCCCGCTTTGCGGCCCTGCTTGCGCTCGGCACTGCAGAACTGGCCGCGTACCTCGTAACCCCGCTGCACCCGGAGCGGAGTATCGACAATGGTCTCGCTCTCACCGAACATGGGCCCGTCTGCAGCGGACGCGCCACACATCTCGAACAGCTCGTCCCAGGTCAGTCCCATCGCACCTGTTGCCGCGACGTACACGAAAATGGGATGCGCTGTGCGATCACCGGTTTGCATGCCGAGCACGACGTCGTTCATCAACCATTGCTGATAGGGCTCGATGACGAACGACCCACCCGGCAGCGTGCGGCCGGGCAGAGCCTGGACGTCGTCGACTGTGAATGCGGTCATGCGAGTGCTCCTCCGTCGACGACGAGCGTGGACCCGGTGATGAACGAGGCGTCGTCGCTGCAGAGAAACACCACGGGCATAGCGATTTCCTCGGCCCGGCCCCAGCGTCCGAGCGGAATGTCCTGATCCAACAGGGCGTCCATCGCGCCTGTCCCCTCGTAGTGAGACCATCCCTCGGTTCGAATGAGACCTGGTACGACCGTGTTGACGCGGATGCCGTGGGCGCCCCATTCTTTCGACATCGATCTGGTCAACATTTGAAGACCGCCTTTTGCGGCGGAGTAGTGCGCCATCGAGTCCTGGGCTTGCAGTCCTGCGAGAGATCCGATGTTGACGATCACCCCGCTCCCGCGCGCGATCATGCCGGACGATGCAGCGCGGCTCACGAGGTACGGAGCAGTCAGGTTCAGTGCGATCGTCTTGTCCCAGCCTTGCTGTTCCATATCGGTGATGGGTGCCAAGAATCGCGCTCCGCCAGCGTTGTTGACGACGATGTCGAGGTGGCCGAATTCGTCGTTCGCGGCAGCCACCGCGGCTTTCACGGCGTCTTCGTCGGTGACATCGGCGACGACGACGAGAGCGCGGCCACCGATTTCCCGGACGTGAGCGGCGACCTTGTCGAGCGGTTCCAGTCGGCGCCCCACACACACCACGTCGGCACCGGCAGCGGCGAGGGCGACGGTCGTGGCGTGTCCGATATCGCCGGATGCGCCGGTGATCAGTGCCGTCCGACCGGCCAATCCCCCCGTGGTCACGACTCGACCCGCACCGGGTAGGCGGTCATTCCCCGACTGATCAACGTCGGGTGCCAATGCGGAAGTGTGGTTGCCGGGACGAGCCCGGGCAACCTGTCCACAATCGACTCGATGGCGACGGACGCCTCGAGGCGCGCCAGAAAGTTACCCAGGCAATGGTGCAGCCCGAAACCGAAGCCCACGTGCCGGTTCGGCGTTCGTGTGATGTCGAAAGTCTCGGGCGACTCGAACGCAGCATCGTCACGGTTCGCCGAACCCTGAACCAGATACACCTGCTCGCCCACACCGAGTGTCTGCCCGCCGAGGTCCACGGGCGCGATGACGCGTCGCATCTCCATCTTCGACGGACCGTCGAAGCGCAACAGTTCTTCGACCGTGCCTCTGATCAGCGAACGATCCGCACGTAGTCGAGCGAGCTGATGCGGGTGCTCGAGAAGAACCTTGGTTCCGTTCGCGATCAGATTCGTTGTCGTTTCGTGTCCTCCGAAGACCAACAGAACGCACGTGGAAACGATTTCGTCGTCGGTGAGCGGCGCGTCTTCGTCCGCCGCCAGTAACGCACTGATCAGGTTGTCGCCGGGCATCTTCCGGAATGTGGCGATCAATTCACGCAAGTAGTCGGCGAGATCGGTCAGACCCTGCTGCGCTTCGGCACGCCGGCCTTCGACGCCACGTGCACCGAAAACCAGCACGAGAATTTGGTCGGACCAGCGCTTGAACAGATCGCGGTCCTCTGGTGGCACACCCATCAACTCCGCAATGACCACGGCCGGAATCGGGTAGGCCACATCCTCGACCAGATCCAGCTCGGTACGGTCGACCACTCGGTCGAGCGTTTCCCGAACGACGGATTCCACCCGGGGACGCATGCGTTCGACGGCTTTGGGGGCAAAGGCCGGCATGACCATCTTGCGAAGCCGCGTGTGGTCGGGCGGATCCATGAAGACCATCCAGTTGCCCAGGATGTCGAACGTCGGCTTACGCTCGCGCTGCTGCTGCGGCGTCAACTTGGACTCGTAGATCGGCTTGATCCGGTCCGACGACAGAGCCGGGTTACGCAGCGCAGCAGTAACATCGGCGTGCCGGTACACGAACCAGGCGCGAAATTCTTCGTTCCAATGCACCGGATGCTCGGCGCGCATGTACGCGAAGTACTCGTAGGGATCGGCCACCCGATCCTCGCGGAGGATGTTGTGGTCCGTCGTCTCGATCGTGTTCATTTCATCCTCCCAGTACGGCTACGACACAGCCGTTTCCGTCGATGCCGGCGGTGCCGCCACCCATCGTTTCGACCACGGCGACGTCGGCACCGTCGACCTGGCGTGCACCACAGTCACCTCGCAGTTGCCACACGGCCTCTGCAACCTGTGCCAGCCCTGTGGCTCCGAGCGGGTGCCCCCGACTGAGCAACCCACCGGAGGGATTGATCGGCTGCGCTCCGCCCAGCGAGGTATGCCCCTCGTGGAGCAACGACGCAGCTTTGCCCTCGCCAGCGATGCCGAGCGCCTCAGACGTGACGAGCTCTCCGATCGTGAAGGCGTCGTGCAACTCCACCAGGTCCGCGTCCTCCGGTCCGATACCGGCAGCGTCGTATGCCATCCGCGCCGTATCTCGGACGAGTTCGTAACCCCAAGGTTGTACGGAGCGGTGATCCCACAGGTGCCCGGACAGAAGGGCAGTGGCCCTGAGTGGAATGTCGCGGCTCGTGCGGCGTCGAGGCCCGAGGATTGCTGCCGCAGCAGCGTCCGACAGGTCGCAGCACTGCAGCAGCGTCAATGGATCTGCCACCATCCGCGAGGCCAGAACCTCGTCCGCCGTGACGGTGCGCCCATGCTGCGCGCGGTCATTGAGCGATCCGTGACGCCTGTTCTTGACCGCAACCGCAGCCAAGTCGATGTCGGCAAGCCCGTGCAACGCCGCGTACCGGCTGGCAACCGAGGCATACACCGCAGGCAACGCCATACCGCTGCGACCTTCGGAATCGGTCGACTCCGGTGTGATGGGTCCGGCGAAGTGAGCGGTCATGGTTTCGATACCGAGGCACAGAACGGTGCCGTAACGCCCACTCTCGATGGCCCAGCGGGCCTCGTGAAGTGCAGTAGATCCTGTGGCACAGGCGTTTTCGATCGTCACGATCGGAACGCCCGTGATGCCCATCGACGACAGAGCTCGCTGGGCCGTGCCCGGGGCACCGAAGACCGTTCCGGCGAACACCGCGTCGATGCCGGTCAGCCCGGCGTCTGCCAACGCCTCCCGCACTGCGCTTTCGGCCAACTGCGGGGCTGAGAGCGACGGCTGCCGTCCGAACGAACTGGTTCCGACGCCCCATACATGTGCGGTCATGAATCGACACTCCCCTGAAGATCGCCGAAGCCGTTGACGCCGGTGATCGTCACGGAAGCACCCACCTGCACCGGGGACTCGTCGATGGGCGTCTCGACCAACACTCGTGGCCCATCCCGGAGATCGACGTACGCGAGCCCGCGGGGGCTTGGACGGTCCGGCACACGCACGCGCACGCAGGTCGACGCGAACACTGTGCCGGTCGGGGCGAACCGAGAACTCTCGGTGTCGGCACCGCACACCGGACACCGGATCAACGCTGCGAAAGTCGGGTAGGCGCACGTTCCACAACGCACGCCCACGACCGCGGCCGAACCTGAAACCGTCTCGACACGCGGCCTCGGATCGGGAGTGACGGTTGGCTCTCTGTCCATCATGATTTTAATATACCAATCGGTGGTTTGAATTAATAGAGCAGGTTTTGATGCGCCGGACAAGCAAGCTCAGGCCGGCGCGGACGACTGCGATTCGAGACCCAGCTCGACGCACATCTCGTCCCGCAATCGGTACTTCTGAATCTTGGTGGCCGACATCGGCCACGTCTTCTTCGCGACGACATAGTGCGGAACCTTGTATCGCGCCAACGAGACTCGACAGTGATCGAGCAACATCTGGGCGTCGAACACCGCCCCCGTTCGCAATTCCACTGCCGCCGCCGGAACTTCGATCAGACGGTCGTGTGGCACAGCGACCACAGCGGCAACCAGAACATCGGGATGCGAAACCAGAACACTCTCGATCTCGAGCGCAGCGACATTCTCGCCGCCCACTTTGATCATGTCTTTCAAGCGGCCGCGGTAGGTAACCCGGCCGAGCTCGTCGACAGACCCGCGATCGCCGGTATGCAACCATCCGGACTCGTCGAGCACCTCACCGGTGCGGGCATCGTCGTTCCAGTAGCCCGCGAAGACACCCCAGCCCCTGATGACCAATTCACCGACCATGCCCGGTTCGAGGATTCGACCGGTGAAGCTGTCCATGGCAGCGATGTCGACACCGGGAAATGCGCGCCCCTGCGACAGCACCCGATCGGCCAGTGATTCGTCGATTTCGTTGACGGCACTGACTCCCCCGCCCTCACTGCACCCGTAGGCACTGACCTGAACGGTGTGGGGAGTGCGAGCTTGCAACTTGCGCAACGCATCAGGCGGTGCGACGTTGAGCATGACCCGTACGTTCTTCAACGATTCCTCGGTGTAGTCGGAGTGATCGAGCAGCGCCTCGGTGACTGCTGGAAAAGCGGGCCATGCCGAGGTGACCCCCCACCGGTCGATCTGTTGCAATGCCGCCCGCGGCTCGAAGTACAGCTGAGTCACAAATCCCGCACCAGCGTCCACGCACGCCAGGAACGGGAGAACAAAGCTCAGATGGAAGAACGGCAGGGGATCCCACAGTCGGTCTTCGGCAGTCAGCTCGAAGCGGTACCGGCCGATGGAGTGCCCGCCGCGCACCAATGATCGATGCGTCAACTGGCAACCTTTGGGCAACGAGGTCGTTCCCGAGGTGTAGATCATCAGCGCGACATCGGTGCCGGTCGCAGTCCCGAGCATTTCCGGCACGATCGACGTCGGTGCTTCGGATTCCGATGTCACATCCCGAACCAGAACCCGCTTCAGGCTCGGAGCCGATTCGATGTCGATCGGACCGCCCAGATCCACGTGCGCGAGCTCGGTCAGCGCGCTGGTCAATTGACCGACGAAATCGATGCGGTCGTTGCGCATGGCCGAGACAACGAGGGTGTCGATGCGCGAATCGGCAAGTACATGCGCCAGCTCTCGCGAGGAAAATCTGGTGTTCAGCACAACAGCCACCGCACCGAGCGACGAGCACGCGAACAGCGTCTGCACCGCCCCGAAGGAGTTGGGGACCAGCAGGCCGACCCTGGACTGCGGGCCGACACCGTGCGCGTGGAGGTAGGACGCAGCCGCGCAGCTGTCCACGAAAAGCTGCTCGTACGTACAACTTTCCTCGCCCACGACCAAACACAGGTTGTGGGGATGGGCCTTCGCGGCGCGTTCCAGCGACGCGTGCAGCGTGAGATCGTTCGTGTCCGGAGCGGTAGTCATCGATGCCAATCCTCGAACCGTCGGGGTGATGCGAATCACGATAGTGCAGATTCTTTATTCTGCCAACCGATTGTTTGATTTATCTAATCGGGGACGCCCGGCGGAGTCGTCACCGCCGATGCCCCCAGCGCAGTCGCGCCACGCTGCACAGCCTCGGCCAATATCGACCGATCACCTCGACTCCACGTCACCGCGAGCCTCATATCGGTGAGCAGCCATTTCCCATCGGTACGAACGAGCGTGTCCTCGTAGAATCCGCCCAGCGTGTAGAACCTAGCGTCGCCGCCGGTGCGCAACATATGCTCCGCCACCACGTACACCGTTGACGTAGCGGTCTCGCCGGTGATGTGCACCAGAGGATTCGTCAACGAATGCTGCGTGGCATCCAGTCCGGTGAAGAGTGTTCGGCAATACGCCGTCCACCGATCGCCCGTGACCGAACCCGGAATCCGACTCGGGTCATGGGCGCTGTAATCCAACCGGACGGCATCCGTGATGCAACTACGGAACTGCGCCCAGTTGCGCCTGTCGATGCCCTGGACGAGCTTCGTCCGTACATCGAGCACATCCCAACGATCATCGACCACCACGTGAGCCTCCTGAATAGTCGTAATAATTACACCAAACGATTGGTTGCAATAAATCAGTTGCCACGATAGCGTCTGCACCGTTCGCTGTGATGCGAATCACGAGATGCGTAGCCCTTCGCCATCAGATTGCGGCACACTCGATTGGTGCCGTCCACCCTCGGGAGACACTCCATGTCCAACACACGATCCATCGACGTCACCAGCGTCATCGACAACGCGCCGTTTTCACGAATACAGAAGAAGGCAATCGGGCTGTGCATCGCGATTGCGATCATCGATGGTTTCGACGCTCAGAGCATCGGCTTCGCAGCACCCGCCATTGCCGCGGACTGGGACGTACCGGTGTCGTCGTTCGGATTGGTCTTTTCACTCGGCTTGGTCGGAATGATGCTGGGCGGCATGATTTTCGGACCGATTTCCGACCGGTACGGACGACGCAACGTCATCGTCGGGTGCACTGTCGCGTTTGCCGTGTTCACTCTCTCGACATCGATGTCGACATCGGTCGAGATGTTGATGATCCTCCGTTTCATGACCGGTCTCGGTCTCGGTGGCATCACGCCCAATCTCATCGCACTCGCATCGGAATACGCACCGGGCCGAATTCGATCCACCGTCGTCACCATCGTCGTCTGTGGGTTCTCGCTCGGTGGTTTCTTCGGCGGGTTCCTGGCCGCCTATCTGATTCCGACCTTCGGCTGGCACTTCCTCTTCGTCGTCGGCGGCATTCTCCCGTTGTTCCTCGCGGTGTACTCGTACTTCACGCTGCCGGAATCGGTCCGATATCTCACGGTGAACGGTAGAACTGCCGAGGCAGCGAACATCCTGGATCAGGTCTCCCCCGGGTCCGTACCGCCCGGCAGCTCTCTCACCCTCCCCGAAACTGCAAGCAACAAATCGTCGGTCGGCGCGCTGTTCAGCGAGGGCCGTACGTCACGAACAGTGATCTTGTGGAGCATCTTCTTCATGAACTTGCTCGTCATCTACTTCGTCCTCAGCTGGATGCCATCTCTGTTCAAGGAAGCCGGCTTGACCGCCTCCGTTGCGCTGGTGGCCACGGCGCTGTTCAATCTCGGCGGAGTAGTCGGCGGAATCACCATCGGCCGCTTGGCCGACCGCCGCGAGCGCCCGTTCGGTGTGATCGCTACGTCCTACGTTCTCGGTGCGGTGTTCATCGGTGTGGTCGCCGTTGCATTCCACATCGTTCCACTCATGCTCATCGCGGTATTCGTTGTCGGTGTCGGCGTCTCCGGAAGTCAAACCGGAATCAGCGCCGTCGCAGCATCCGCCTACCCGACCATTGCCCGGGCCACCGGCGTCGGTTGGGCGTACGGAGTCGGCCGTATCGGCTCCATAATCGGGCCGACTCTCGGCGGGTTCCTCATCGCCATCGGGCTCGGTGCCGTCAACATCTTCACCCTCACGATGATCCCGACCCTGCTCGCCGCGGCTGGAATTCTGTTGTTGTCGAGGAAGATCGGACACAGCCGGCCGGAAATCCCGAAGGGGACCACGGTGGAGAGCAGCGCAGAACTGGACAACGCATGAACCTCGACGAACTGAGCGATCTCGCCGAGATCAACGGAGTTCTGTTTCGGTATTGCCGGGGTTTGGACCGGATGGACAAGGAATTGACCAGGTCGTGCTGGCACGCCGACGGTACCGACGATCATGCTCCGCTGTTCGTCGGTACCGCGGACGACTTCCTCGAGTGGCTGTGGCCGGTTCATGCGGGAATGGAGCTCACTCGGCACGTGGTCACGAATGTCGTCGTCGATCTGCAAGGCGACCGAGCCGGCACCGAATGCTACTGGAGCCTGACTTTTCGAACCGCAACGAATACAGGGAGTGTCGACACCCAGTCCGGAGGGCGCTACGTCGACATGTTCGAGCGGCGCGATGGGGTCTGGGCCATTACACACCGCCGGTCGATTCGAGAGTGGAGCCGGACCGACGAGGTAGTGGAGCCCACAGACCCCGCGAAAGGCCAGCGGTTGATCGAGGCGCACAGCCCCGGTGCCGAGATCACCTCACCGGCGCGGGACCGGTCGGACTACTCGTACACGGCACTGCGAGCAACTTACTGATGGGCTCTCGGCGGGTAGTCGTCGTGACCGGTGCCGCCCAGGGCATCGGTCGCGGGGTGGCCGAGCGGATGGCTGCGCTCGGCCACCAGGTGGTCGGCCTCGATCACGATGCATCCCAACTCGCAAATTTTGCTGCAGCCCAGGGTGTTCACGGAATCGCAACCGATGTCTCCGACGACGCCCAGGTCGCGAAAGCCATTCGATCGATCGACGACGAGTACGGCCGGCTCGACGTCCTGATCAACAACGCAGGCATCAGTCCATCGCACGGTGGGCGGTCGCAGCCGGTCGAGGACATCGATCTGGGTGAGTGGGATCGCGTCTTGGCCGTCAACCTCACGGGCAGCTTCTTGATGTGCCGCGCCGCGCTGCCACTGATGAAGCGCGGCGGCTGGGGCCGCATCGTCAACTTCTCGTCGCAGGGAGGACGCACCCGGTCGCTGTTGTCCGGCGCGCATTACGGTGCGACCAAGGCCGGCCTGATCGGATTCACACGCGTCCTCGCAGGCCAGGTTGGCCGACACGGTATCACTGCCAATTGTGTGGCACCGGGGCGTATCGACACACCGCAGAGCCGCAGCTTCGGAGACGCGGAGGCCCATGCGACGCAGCTCCCCGCCGGCCGTCTGGGCGTACCGGAAGACATCGCTGCGGCCGTCGAGTATCTGATCTCCGATGGTGCGGGTTTCGTGACCGGAACGGTTCTGGACGTGAACGGCGGGCACTTCATGCCGTGAAATACCGGGAGGGCGGTTGGCCGCCCTCCCGGTATCCGCTCAGATCGAGTATCCCCCATCGACATTGAGCTTCTGCCCCGTGATCCAATTTGCTTCGTCCGACGAAAGGAAAGCGACGGCGTTCGCGATGTCCATCGTACTTCCGAAGCGGCGCATGGGAGTTCTGCGCAACACTTCCTCGAGGTCAGCTTCGGTAAGCTCGCCCTGCACGCGGAGCTTCTGCACCATCCCGTCCCCCAGTATTGCGGGCCCGATACTGTTGAATCGGACCCCGAAACGACCCTCCTCGACGGCGAAGGCGCGAACCAATTGTTCGACAGCGCCTTTGGTACCAGCAGACAGACCGTCACGTACGGGATACCGGCTCGTCGCGACCGTCGTCACCGCAACAACGTTGCCCTGCGAGCGTCGCAATGCGGGTAGCACCGCGTGAACAAGGTTGAAAAATGATGCGGCCTCGTCGGTGAGATGCTCCGCATACGTCGATGGTTCGACCTTCGACAAATGCGTCATGGGAACCAACGGTCCTGCAGCGTGCACGACCGCTCCGATTCCGCTACCCGCATTATCGATCTCGTCGACAACCGCCTTCACGGCTTTCGGGTCCGTGAGGTCGGTCTTCCAGCTCCGGGCGAGTCCACCGGCCTCGTCGACCGACTTCTCGAGTGCCTGCGCCTTCTCCGAGCTCGATCTGTACAGCAACGCAATAGGTTTGCCTTGGACCGACAGTCGACGGACGCAACTGGAACCGATTCCTCCCGTCGCTCCAGTCACGACGGTCCACGGTCGGTCACCAATCTGTTCGGATGCCATAGACCGAGCTTATATTATGCCAATCGTTTGGTTGTTTTATTACCTCTATTATTTGCTCCGTTGAGTGCCGAATCCTGGGCTACACGACCGAAGGTCAGGTCCTGGCCGAGTCCTTCGTACCACGCTCCACCACTCGTCGAGCGGTTCGGGCCACTGCCTCGTCGATCAGGAATCCCTTGCTGTCGACGGCCACACCCGAGGTGGCACGTTCCAAATCTGCCAACAGTTCCTCGGCCTCACGCACCTCGTTTTCCGAGGGCACGAAGACTGTTCGCACCGGTGCGAGTTGGGCCGGATGGATACACGCACGGCCGACGAATCCGAGACCGGCCAACGTTCGAGTATCAGCCTCGAATGCATCCGCATCGCGGAAGTTTCGCGACACCGCGGCCGGCGGCGGATCGATTCCAGCCGCCACGCTGGCTGCCACCACCTGAGCCCGCACGAACGACAGTGACTCCGCGGAGCCGTCGACGCCCAGATCGGCGGCGAGGTCCACCTCACCGATCTGAAGAAACTTGACCCGAGGCGCACGGGCAATCTCCAGAGCGGCGAACACTCCGGCGGCAGTCTCGATCAGAGGCGAGACCACCGCGCTACTGTCGTCGAGAAGAGCGTCGGCCTGCTCGATCTCGCGAGCAGACGACACCTTCGGCAGCCAGATGCCGGTCAGGTTCGGATGCAACACTGCACGAATATCACCCTCCTGCAACGGCCCTGGGTTCACCCGCACCCAGATCTGGACGTCACCCGGTTCGCCGGAGGCAACCCACTCGGCCACCGTCGCCCGCGCATGGTCCTTGTTCGCCGCGGTGACGGCGTCCTCGAGATCCAACACCACCGCGTCCGTGCCCGATGCCAGTGCCTTGTCGAAGCGCTCCGGCACGTCCCCGGGAACGTAGAGGTACGTCAGAGCCGTCCTCATCCGATCACTCCCGTACCCGCGACGAGGGACTTCGCGATGACGGTGCGCATGATGTCGTTCGTGCCCTCACCGATAGCCATGAGCGGAGCGTCACGGTAGAGGCGCTCGACGACGAACTCGGTCGAGTAGCCGTAGCCACCGTGAATGCGCATGGCCTCGAGGCTGGCGGTGATGGCAGCCTCGGAGGCGAAGTACTTCGCCATGCCGGCCTCCATGTCCACGCGCTTACCCGAATCTGCCTGTGATGCAGCCCAGTACGTCATCAGGCGCGCAGCCTGCAGCTGGGTCGCGATGTCGGCGATCTTGAGCTGAATGGCCTGGAACTCGGCGATGGTCTGACCGAATGCGGTGCGCTGCTTCGCATATTCGAGGGCGGCGTCGTAGGCGGCCTGAGCGATGCCGACGCTCCGTCCGGCGATGTTCAGGCGTCCGATCTCGAGACCGGACAGTGCCTGCTGCAGACCACGCCCCTCGACGCCACCGAGCACTGCGTCGACGGGTACGCGCACGTCGGTGAAGGTGATCTCACACGATTCGGTGCCCTTGTAGCCGAGCTTGCCCATGTCGCGCTGCACCTCGAACCCGTCGGTCGTGGTGTCGATCAGCAGCAGCGACATGCCCTTGTGCGCGGGGGTCGTGGTGGTGTCGGTCTTGACCAGTACCGGAAGCACATTCGCGTGTCGCGCGTTGGTGATCCATGTCTTCGCGCCGTTGACGACGTAGTGGTCGCCGTCGCGCTTGGCGGTGGTCTTGATTCCCTGTAGGTCGGTTCCGGCTCCGGGCTCGGTCAGGCCGACTCCCGTGCGCCATTCACCGGACGCGAGCTTGGGCAGCAGCGTCTTCTTCTGCTCCTCGGTACCGTGCTTACCGATCATCCAGCACGAGAGGTTGTGGCTACCGAGAATGCCGGCGACTCCCATCCAACCGCGGGCGAGCTCCTCGTAGACGAGGGTGAACGAGACCTTGTCGAGGTCGAGACCGCCGTACTCCTCCGGCGTCGTGATCCCGAACAGGCCCATGGCCTTCATGTGTTCGACGATCTCGGTGGGGTATCGCCCCGTCTTCTCCCACTCGTTCGCGACGGGGATGATTTCCTTGTCGACGAAGGTGCGCAACGCTTTCCGGAATGCCATCTGCTGTTCGTCGTACGTGAAGTCCATGATGAAGTCCTGTCGATTGGGGTGTCGTCGATCAAAGCGTCAAGGTGCCGGCGCGATGGCTGCGGCGAGATCGAGAATGGCGGTCAAGTCGGCTTCGTCGACCAGACCGAGGATGCGGTCGGCGAGCTCGCCGGCACGAAAATCGTTGCCGCAGTTGGCGAGAAACTTCTCCAGCAGACGGTCGTCGCTCAGCGGGAACCCGGCGGATCCCTGACTGCCGCCGACGGAGGCGTCGAGCACTCGACCGTCGGTGAGGGTGAGAACCGCCCTGCCCGACGCGGCGGCCGCGGGAACCTCGGACGGGAGGTTCGTTACCCGTACCTTGCGGGCGGTGACGAGGACGTCCTCGCGTGCGATGGATTCGTCGGTGTAGGTCGAGACGGTGATGGCTCCGTCGTGCAGTAGCGCGGCCACACTCCACGGCAGATCGAACTTGCCGTCGTAGGTGCTGCGCGGCGACGCAACACCGGTGTTCGGGCCGCACACGAAGGGACTCGAATCGGGGTGAACGAAGACCTCGATGTCGGCCACGTCTCTGGCTTGAACCGAACTGTCCCCGAGCGCCTTCGTCACTGCGTCGAGCGTGACGTGCATCAGCTGGCAACTGGGGTACGGCTTGATGCCGATCCGGGTGGCTTCCCACCGCGTGCCGAGTCCCTCGGTCAGTGCCGCAAAGTTCGTCGGCCGGTCGGTCAACGCAGCGTAGATTCCGCGTCGACCTTCGAGAACCGACGACGGGCCGGTGGCACCGGCGGCCGCGAGCCGAGCGGCCAGAACACCGTTCATACTCGCCGATCCCGGATGCAGCGCCTTGGTATCGGCGTCGGTGTCGAGAAACTCGAGCAATCCCGAACTCGACGATCCGGCGATCCCCAGAGCGTTGACCAACGTCTCGGTGTCGAATTTCGAGAGATGTCCGGCAACGAGTGCGGCCGTCAACGGACCCACCGCTGCCGTGGCGTGCACGCCCCGAGCGTGAAAGCCGTGCGGACTGACTTCACCGAGGCGACAGGCGGTTTCGAGACCGAGAGCCGCGGCGGTCAGCACATCCGAACCCGAGGCCGACACCTGTTGCCCGACGGCGAATGCCGCGGGAAGAGATACGGCCGTCGCGTGGACGAGCGCGCCCGCATGCGTATCGTCGAAGTCCAGAGAGTGCAGCATCACCCCGGTCGCGAAGGCTGCCGCCGGCGCGGACAAGCCCCGCGTGCCGGTGAGAGGCCGCGCCTCTGGTGGCCCGCCGAGAGCGTCGGCCACTGTCCAGCCCGGTCGGCCGTAGCCGAGGCGTTGGGCCGCAACGGTATTGCCGACGCCGTCGAGTAGGTGACGCGCGGCCGCGTGCCGGACGTTCTCAGGCAGGTCGGCAACGGTGACACCCGATGCCCACTCCGCCAGGATCGCCGAGGTCACGCCCGAACCTCGTCCTTCGCCGTTCCGAAGGCACCCTCCGCCTTCAGTTTTGCGACGCGTTCGTCGTCGTAGCCCAGTTGGTCGCGCACGATGTCGTCGAAGTGCTCGTTGCGCTGCGGCGCTCGGCGGTACTGCTTGGCCTCGGAACCGAAGTTCACCGGTGAGGCGACCTGGCGAACCGTGTTGTACACCGGGTGCTCGGTCTCGACCACAAGATTGCGTGCGAGCGTGTGAGGTTCGGTCAGCGCACGCTCGACGTCGTTGATCGGACCGGTCGGCACCCCGGCCGGGCCGAGCTTCGATAGCCAGTGCTCGACGGTATTCGTAGCGAACACCGCTTCCAGGATTGGCAAGAGAACGTCCTGATTCTTGCCCCGCAGCGAGAAGTTTGTAAACCGCGGATCGGCACCGAGGTCCGGGCGATCGATGGCAACCACCAAGCGGTCCCAGAATTTCTCCTTCGCGCAGCCGACGATGAGCCAGCCGTCCGTCGCCTCGAAGGCCTGGAACGGCACCAGGGACGGGTGAGCGGAGTTCTTCGTGCGGATCGGTTCGAAGCCGGCGTTGAGGTGCCACGTTGCGGGATACGTGAGCAGTGACATCGCCGTGTCGTACAGCGAGACGTCGCAGTCCCCGCCGATGCCGTCGCGTCGGGCAGCGTGCAATCCCGACAGCAGCGAAATGGCAGCGACGAATCCACCGGAGTAATCGACCAGCGACAGACCGGATTTGGTGGGCGGGCCGTCCGGGTCGCCGGTGACGCTCATCCAGCCGGCGAGACCCTGAAGAATGTAGTCGTAGCCAGGCTCTTTCGCGCGAGGGCCGGTCATACCGAAGCCGGTGAGACTGCAGCACACGATCGCGGGATTGAGGTGCTTGAGCTGGTCGTAGGTGATGCCGATCTTCTCGGGCACATCACCGCGGAGGTTGGAATAGACGGCGTCGCTGGTACGGACGAGGTCCTCGAACACCGCTCGGCCACTCGGGGTCGAGAGATCAAGGGAGAGACTGCGCTTGTTGCGGTTGAAGCTCTCGAAGAACAGCGAGTCCTCGCCCTCGTTGTAGGGCGGGACGTAGCGGCCGACGTCGCCGCCCACACTGGGGTCCTCGATCTTGATGACATCCGCGCCGAGGTCAGCCAGATGCAGGCTGCCGAAAGGGCCTGCCCCGTACTGCTCGAGGGAGATGATGCGTACGTCTTCGAGTGGCCTCATGCGTCGGAATCTTTCGTCGTGGGGAGTTCGAGCGGGCCGTTCTGCGCTTCGGGGAAGTAGTTCTGCCCGATGCCACTGTCGCGGGTGGCGACCATGACCGAGCGCTTCCATGAAATGACTTCGACGCCATCCTGATTGAGGCCGCGGGTGATCATCGAGACGATGCCGGCGTAGGGGCGTGACTCGGATTTGCGCAGTCCGGTGCAGATACTTTCGGCGTAGAGCGTGTCGCCTGCGTAGACCGGGTGGGACATCTTGATGTCGGTGAAGGCGAGGTTGGAGATTGCGTTCTGGCTCATGTCGATCACCGAAAGCCCAAGTACCACAGAGACTGTGAAGCCGGAGTTGACGATGACCTTCCCATCGGTGATGGGGTTCTGCGATGCCAGGTGCGCGTTGAAGTGGTTCTGGTTCGTGTTGAGCGACAGCAGCGTGATCCACGTGTTGTCGGTCTCCGAGATCGTCCGCCCGAAGGGATGTTGGTAGATGTCCCCCACGGCGTAGTCGTCGAAGAAGCGCCCCAGAACGGCCGGATGGATTGCCACCGTGTCTCCTCGTGTCGGTTTGGCGAGTGCCTTACCTAGACCATAAACATCAGATGTTTACGGCGTCAAGGGTTCGGCAAAACCGGCAATCGACGGACTTCGGGCGGATCATCCTGATAAAGAGCAGATGTTTACGGGTTGCGGAGTCGATCCATCTGTCGGTACGAGTCGCCGAGGTGGTCGAGATGCTTACGCATCAAATCCATGGCGGCCATCGAATCACCGGCCTCCACCACGTCGAGCAGTCCGCGGTGGTCGCTGTCGACGCACTGCCAGAAGCCCTCGGGCGCGTGATCGCGACCGAATCGGCCGGACAGGACACGGAAGACGGGAGCGGTGATGAGCTCGAGCAGCGGGTTGTGGGCTGCGCGAAGCAGGACGAGGTGGAATTCCTGGTTCTTTGCGAAGGTTTCGGGCCCCTGCACGTCGTTGGGGTCGAAGATCGTCGCGTTGAGCTGCTCGAGATGCTCGTCCGTGCGGCGGAACGCCGCGATACCTGCGGCGGGAACCTCCATCAGGTTGCGCACTTCCATGAGCTGGTCGACGGTGACGGTCTCGGCGGCGGCCATCAACGCCACACCGGTTTCCAGGTGCTCGCTGATGTGTCCGACGCTGGGGACGGCAACGAAGCTTCCCCCGGTGACTCCCCGGGTCGTCTCGATCAGATTCTGGCTGGCCAGGGATCGGAGCGCTTCACGAATGGTGCTGCGCCCGACGCCGAATTCGGCGGTGAGCTCGGCCTCGCCGGGGAGTCGCTCCCCTGGCTGCAGCTCACCGGACAGAATGCGCGTACGCAGATGTCCCGCGAGAACCGCATACGCGGGGACGCTCTTGGCCGAGCCCTTGAGCGATGCCGGTTCGGCCACTTCTCCCCCTGCTTCTCGACGACGGCTGACGATCGGCTTGAGCCTAGCCTGGCCGAACCACGGTCATGCACCGATCGCGTGCGCGGTGCCGGTTGACCCAATTTCAGCTTCATACATCAGATGTTTGCGACCGAAACTGTCCGAATCTACGCATCAAGACGCAAATACACGCCCCTTGACGGTCTATATATCTTATGTTTAGGTAGGTCGCAGCTGTTACTTAGGTCTCACCACGCCTCACACTGTGGCAGCCGACATTCCAGACCCCGGCGATACGCGGACTACATCCATTCCGTGCGACGCCGATCATCCAGCGAGGACGCAGATGCACTTACGCCGAGCCACGTCCATCATGGCAGCACTGACGCTGTCCACTGCATTGGTGGCCTGTGGATCCGATCCCGGTCCCGACGCGGACCCGGCCAACCCGGTCACGATCGACGTCACCGTCTCGGCAGCGGCCGAAATCTACAGCATCCCTTGGCTTGTCGCGCAGAAGCAGGGACTGTTCGAGAAGCACGGTGTGATCGTGGAGAACATCGTGCCGGGTAAGGGCGGCAGCGCGACCATGCGCACGCTGCTCGACGGCAACATCCCCATCGGCGAGGTCAGCTACCCGTCGATCGTGCAGGCGGACGCGGCCGGCTCCGAACTGCGCATCGTCGGCGGTGGCACTCAGGGGCCGTACCCGATGAATTTCTACGCGCTCGCCTCCAACCCCAACATCAATTCCATCGAGGACGTCCGCCGGTGGGCTTACACCCGCCCCAACTCGGCCTCCGACGCCCTCACCCGCCTCATTCCCTCTCTCGCGGGCGTCGACGCCGGCCAGATCGAGCGGGTCGCGTCCGGCGGAATCGGCGAAGGCTTCGCACTGCTCGAAGCCGGCAACGTCGATATCGCCCTCGTCCCCTCGATCGTCGCCGAACAGCGGCCCGAGGACTTCAAGCTGATCGTCAGCAGCCCCGACTACATGTCGCGGTTCCTGCAGTCGACGATCACCACGACCAAGGACTACGCCGCGAGCAACCCCGGCGTCGTGCGTGCTATCAACGCCGGCTACACGGAGGCGGTCGCGTCGATCGAGGCCGATCCTGTTGCCGCCGCGGAGATCTACGCGGCGTACACAGGATTCGACGTGGAGTCGGCCACCGCAGTGGTCGAACGCGCGTCCTCGGTCGGCACGTGGGGCGGCGGCTTCGACACAGCGTCCGTCGAATCCGCCCAGGACGGCGTGGAAGCGTCGGGGAGCGATCGCGTACCCAATTTCTGCACTCTGTTCGACCCGGAGTTCCTCGCCGAAGGAGTCGAGAACGATGTCCCCGGCGACTGCGACTCCTGACAGCAATTTCCCACCACCAGAAGGTAGCGACGTGACTCACGCAGCGACTCGACCCCGTTCCGACACCACCTCTGCCATCGCCGTCGCCTCGTCGGTGTCGCGGCGCTTCGGTGATGTGACCGCCCTCCACGAGATCGACTTGTCCATCGGTCGAGGCGAATTCGTCTCCGTCGTCGGACCGAGTGGCTGCGGTAAGTCCACTCTCCTCGAAGTGTTCGCCGGCCTACAGGATCACGACGGCGGCACCGTGCACGTCGACGGCCAACCACTGACCGGCCCTCGGTCCAAGACTGCAGTGATCTTCCAGGAATCGGCGACGCTGCCCTGGCGGACCGTCCGCGACAACGTCGCGTTCGCTCTCGAAGTTCGGGGTGTCGGGAAGAAGGAGCGTCGGTCCCGCGCCGACGAGCTCCTCGAGACGGTCGGCCTGTCCAAGTTCGGCGACCACTACCCCACCCAGTTGTCCGGCGGTATGCGCCAGCGTGTGGCGATCGCGCGCTGCCTGTCCATGGAGCCCGACCTCATTCTCGCGGACGAGCCTTTCGGCGCACTCGACGAGCAGACGCGCCTGGTCATGTCGTACGAGCTACTCAAGATTGTCGAAAAGCTCACGTGCGGAGTCCTGTTCATCACCCACAGCATCCAGGAAGCAGTACTGCTGTCCGATCGGGTGCTGGTGATGAGTGCGCGGCCCGGTCGATTCATCGATGAGGTGGACATCGACCTCCCGCGTCCACGGTCCGAGGACGTACTGGCCAGTCCCGACGCTGTCGCTCTGCACGAACGCATCTGGTCGCGGCTGCGGGACGAGGCCAAGAAGACCATGAGCATCGCACCATGAGTGCCCCCACGCGCGAGAGCACGCGCGCATCCGTGGTCCCCGGATACATCCGGCCTGCCCCCTCCAAACAACTCGGTCTCCCCGCATGGGGATGGACGGTGCTCATCCTCGTCGCGGCTCTGGTGGCCATCGACATCTCGGCACGGTTCTTCGCCTCACCCCTGGACATCGTTCCGGTGACCGACATGATCTCGACGTCGCTGGGTCTGTTGACCGATCCGGACTTCCTGATCGACGAGTTGGGCCGGACGCTGGGGATCATCGTTCTCGCGTTTGTGCTCAGCTCCGTACTCGGTGTCGCCGCCGCCTACGTGCTGTGGCGGTATGAGCTGTGGGACAGAGCATTTCAGCCGTACCTCAACGTCTACTACGCCGTCCCGACGTTCGCGCTCTACCCCATCATGGTGGTGTTGTTCGGTGCCGGTGTGGCCCCGATCGCCATCCTGTCCACCATCTTCGCCTTCGGTGTGGTCGCATTGAATGCCCGCACCGGTTTCAACTCAGTGTCGCCGATCGTCACCAAGCTCGGCACCACACTGATGCTCACGCGGTGGCAGTACTTCCGATCGGTACTGCTTCCGTATGCGCTGCCGAGCATCGTGACCGGACTCAAACTGGGGCTCTCGTACGCCGTCATCTCGGTGCTGGCCAGTGAGTTCATCCTGTCGACTCAGGGCCTGGGCCACTTCATCTCCATTGCCTACGACGGGTTCGACATCGCCGACATGTACGCCGGGATACTCATCGTGGCGCTGATCGCTCTGCTCTCGACCTCGCTGATCTCTCTCGCGCTCAACCGATTCGATTGGAGGCGCCGCTGATGAGCAGCACCTTGGACAGAGTGGCCACCGTCCCAACAATTCCCGCGAAGGTGACCTCGTCCGCGGGCCGCACCAACGCTCGACGGTTCCTTCCTCCTCTGGTCGTGGCCGTCCTCGCGGTACTGATCTGGTGGGTCGCGGCCGTTCTGGTCGACAGTCTCATCTTCCCGACGCCTGCCGAGGCCATGGCCTCGCTCGTCGAGGACCTGGGCAAGGCGGACTTCCGAGCCAATGTCGGTGACTCGCTGCGCATTCTCGTGCTCGCGTTTCTGGCCAGCACCGTCGTGGGTTCACTGCTGGGCCTGACGCTCGGCCTGAGTCCGTTCTGGACCCGTACCATCGCCCCGATCGTTTACTCGATCAACAGCATCCCGAAGATCGTGCTGTACCCGATCTTCCTGTCGTTCCTGGGTATCGGCGCATTGAGCCGGTTCGGCTTCTCCTTCTACGCCGCCTTCATCCCGATGTTCCTCGTCGCTGTCGAGGCCACGGCATCTGTCCAGAGAATCCACCTGAAGATGGCGGCGTCGCTACAGGTGAGCTGGCCCAGATTGATCCGTCAGATCGTCATTCCCGCGGTGCTTCCGACATTGGCGACGGGTATGCGCATGACCTTCGGCCTGGCGTTCCTGGGACTGCTTCTCGCCGAGATGTTCTCGTCCTCCAGCGGCATCGGATACGAACTCCTGCGTAACGTCAGCCTGGTACGCATGGAAAACATCATGGGCACGGTTGTGCTGATCCTCGTGATGGCACTGCCACCCACGATTGCGCTGCAGTGGTTGGAAAGCCGCATCACCTCGAAGTATGGAGGCCGGTAAGTAGGACTATTTTGCTCGCCCCTTGAGTTCCTTCGCGGAATCGGAGCCCATCCACCAGTTCTGGCACCGCTACTTACGTATCATTGCCGCTGACACCTCGACAACGGCCGTCACCCCAACTGCATTCTGCATGAAGCGGTCGGGTCATCGGCCGGCAGGATGCGCACAGTCTTCATCGGCCCAGTTCTGATTTCGCCCAGCCTAGGTTCTATTTGGCCCTATGAACCAAGATCGCGAAGACACAACTGTCAGTCAAGGTGGACCCGTTCACTGGGGAGAATGCCACTCTTCCGTACGCCGTCGGTAGCGTCAATCTCGCCACCAAGAGCCATGATCCGGAGTACTACCTGTAGCTCGACCCGCGGCACACCGCACCCGAGTACGTTCACCGCCATGCTCTCAACGGGCTACCTGTATCGGCCGGATTCTGATCCGTGGTTTCGGCATAGCCGTGTAAGTACTGTCGGCAACCAACTGATGCGAAGAACGACTCACGACACCTGAGTCAGACCGAGCAGAAGCATGACACGTGCACGCGTCCCCGGGCTGTCGTGCGCATTGTCCGCTGGACCAGGGCCTGTCCGAAAGTGACCGATGCCAGTTAGCGTCGAGGTCGGCATGTTCTCGAAGGCTTTATCCAGCACAGCCATGGCCATTGGGATGAGCCGCTCGATGAACGTCGCCGCGTCGATGTAGTCCCCGATCCCGATACCCAAACGTCGCAATCCCCAAGCGTCGTGTCCGCCGAGCTGGTCGAAGAGGCGGACAAGGTCGTCGGCTTCCTCCTGGGGCAGCCTCACGAGAGTCTGCAGGTGCGCAACCTGTGGTTCCTGCAACGCAATAGGCGAAAGCCCTTCGCTGTGGACAGTGTTCCGGAGAATGCGACAGACCTCGAACAGCCGATAGCCGTCGCTGCCTCGTTTGAAAAGGGCCATAAGGTTGGCGTTGCACAGCTTTTTCAGCCACTGCTTATTTTGCCAACTTGCCCGTCTACGTTCATCCTTCGGCAAAGCGTAGACGAGGTGGGCGGCCCTAGCCGCAGCGTCGAAAGCCCCGACGAGATTGGCCAGAAAGTAGTCCAGAAATTCGACCACACGGTCCGCAGTGGTGTTGGTCTGCGTCGCTGCAGATGCGATGAGCAGTTGGTCGCGGCACCGCAACATCCGGATGGTGCGTTCCCTGACCGTCTGCGCCAGCAGTGCAGGTGTGTCGTCGCCGGTCGCGCGACTGTGTTGACTGAGCTCGGAGGCCCACACCCGCCACGACGGGAGTAGTTCCTCGACTGCCAGAAGGAACGTCGAGTGCTCGTCGAATACCAGTTGCTCCGGTCCGATGACGGGGTATTTCCCCTTGCTGCGGAGGTACAGCCCGACGACCCCCACGGCCTGGGCTGCGGAATAGGGGCGCGCGTTCGTAATGTCGGTCGCCTGGCTGGACAGGATGCGCGGATTGGTGGTTGCCAGCAGATCTGCGCATATGGTGCTGCTAGCCCTAGCGACGAGAAGTTCCGTCAACCACTGCCCGGCGCTCACTCCCTCGGCTCCAGCGTCCCGCTGAGCGATCGCATCGTAGGTACTGTAGGGCGAGATCGCGTACCCGGTCCGTCGCCCCTGTCCTTCGATGGTCGAGAACTGCAGGTAGTCGTGGGCGTTGGGGGCGAGGGGGCCTGGCGGTATGACGACCCGGCCGGCGTCTGCCGGGTCGTTGGCCGTGCCGATCCAGTAGCGGTCGATACTTTCGCCCTCTGTCAGCGACCACAGAAAGATCTCCGGGTCCGGCATGTCGACCGGGGCATCGATGCTTCTATTCCACTCTTCGATCCGGCGCTGGTCCGGCGCTACGTCGAGGACGATGCGTAGCCGTCGGGCACCCTGATCGAACGGGCCAGGCGGATCGCCCGCGGCCTTGCGATGCACTGCTATCCGCGGGAAGCCCATCGACGCAACTCTCTTCTGTATCTGTCCTACGAGCCTGTTCAGACAAAAGGGTGGTTTAAGCAACGCCGACTCCACAGCACCTTCGACTACTTCACACCACTTGAATCCGAAGCGGTTTACAGCAGTCAAGACTCCACCCTGAGAAGGCTCTTGTCAGACCTCGGCACCACATCGGGATCGATCGAGCGGGTGCACGGGCAATTGAGCGGATTAAACCGGTCCCGGGTTTCTTGCCGCTCCGGTGCTTGCGACACCCGCATTGAAGCAGTCACGTCTGAGGAGCCGGAGCCCTCAGTCGACGCCCGAATGCCGCGTGGCAGCGAGCAAATGTCGGACCCCTGCCGTACGGTCGTTCAGAAGGAATAGGTGGAGGTCATGTGGACGCGGTAGGGCTTTTTGCGGGCATCGGTGGGTTGGAGATGGGTCTCAACCAGGCTGGATTTACGACGACCCTCATGTGCGAAATTGATCCTGCGGCCAGGCAAGTGCTGAACTCGCAGTTCGACGGCGTTGATACGGTGGCCGACGTTCGGAAGTTGCGTGCGCTCCCCACGAGCACCGAGTTGGTCGCAGCGGGCTTCCCCTGCCAGGACCTTTCACAAGCCGGTAGGACCGCTGGCATTACCGGTTCGCGCTCCGGTTTGGTTGGCGAGGTGTTTCGACTTATCAAACGGAAACAGGGGCCGCGATGGCTGCTGCTCGAAAACGTACCGTTCATGCTCCAACTCGACCGCGGCGCAGCGATGCACCATTTGACTCAAACGTTGACCGAGCTGGGTTACCGCTGGGCGTATCGAGTAGTCGACGCCCGGGCATTTGGGCTACCCCAACGGCGACATCGCGTCGTGTTGCTTGCTTCCCGTACCGAAGATCCCCGAGCAGTTCTGTTCAGCGGAAACGCGCGGCCGCCAACAGACCTCCTTAACGGCGATGACCCTTGCGGCTTCTATTGGACTGAAGGCAGAACCGGTCTGGGCTGGGCCGTCAACGGAGTGCCCACGATCAAATCGGGATCGACGATCGGAATTGCGAGCCCTCCCGCGGTCTGGCTGCCGGGCCGCGGCATCGTCACGCTCGGAATCAACGGCGCCGAGAGGCTTCAGGGCTTTCCGGTCGGCTGGACTCTCCCTGCGATCGACGCTGGCGCTCGTGCAGGCAGCCGATGGAGGCTGGTCGGCAATGCAGTCAGTACACGGATGTCCAAGTGGGTCGGCGAGCAGCTGATCCAGACCCACCAACTATATGACGGACAAGCCGATCTCGAAGTCACCGGTCGTTGGCCGGCAGCGGCATGGGGCGACAAAACCGGCTCGTTCATCGCTGGTGGTGTGACATCAATGTGGCCGGAAGCTCAGCCACTGGACCCTATTGAGAAATTTCTCGAAGATTCCGCACCACTGTCGCTACGTGCAACCGCAGGTTTTCTCAAGCGGGCGAAGGCTGGCTCACTGCGGTTCGCACCGAACTTCCTCGCCGAGGTCGAAGACCACCTCGACGCCATGACGACGACGGGCATGACAGCGTGACTTTCGGTCCAGACATCCTCGCGCGTACGTTGTCGGGCCCCAACGTCGAGGATAAGCAGGGCCAGTGGTGGCAGTACAACTCACGAAGCGACCATCATTCAAAGGTTGCTTGTTGGGCCGTTCTCTTCGATCTGCTCACCTCTTCATCTCTGATGCGAGCACACGCCGCAGAGGGCAAAGTTGCGTTCGGGATCAACCGAAAACTGAACGATTGGACTTCGAACAGAACGAAGAATCTCGATCTGGTCGTCGCCCGAACCAGCGAGGAGGAAGGAGCGAAAACCGTCGACCTAGGTACCATGGCGGACAAGTTCGGAATAAAGCTGACAGCGGCCGAACAGACAAGGCTCGACGGACTCCCCACCAGCCCTATCGGTGTCGCCGGGTCTGTTGTCCTCGTTGCACTAGAGGCTAAGGCGACCATGACCGCCCATATTCGAGCTCTGCCACGGCTGCACGACGAACTGACGTCCAGCTTTCAGACAATTCACGGCGACAGCAATAATGCTCTTGCTGTTGGTCTTTCGATCATTAATCATGCGAACACTTTTGTGAGTAGCGACCTGAACAAGATCCCCGGTCACCGAGTCGTGAGCACCCATAATCAACCCAAAGACACCGAACGAACGATCGCCAAGATCGAGGAGATCCACCGGCGGTCCGGTTCGCACGATGGTCAACGAGGCTTCGACGCGCTCGGCATCATCGTCCTGGACTGTAAGAACGACGGCAGTCCGGTCACGCTGGTGACGAACCCACCCGCACCGCAACCGGGCAACCAGTTTCATTACGCCAATATGATCAACCGAGCCGCCCAGGCGTACGACTCAAGCTTTCGGCACGTCTAGAGAAGCTGCTGCCGAATTCGGCACCGATCCCGGGGTCGGATTACGAAATCTGGCGATGATAATTTGGAAGGCCGTCCACACGAGCGCGCAGTTCAGCAGAATCCGTCCACGCCTGTTCGACGGAGGCAGGTAAAAGGCACTTAAACCTTTCAAGATCGCACTCGCAATAATGTCGACCTTGAAGTCGAGGTGCCCGATTGGAGCGGTTGTTCTCATGCCCCAGTCTTGTTGATCGCGCGCCGCATTCCTACACGCTTAGCTTGGGTAAACGGTCAGCACGGTTGCGACCGCAACGAGTAGTACCGAGCGACGATGTTTCAAAGATGGGCTCTACGGGGAGAAACAGACCTCTCCGGTCGCACTTCAACCAGACCTGAGACACACCCCATCCGTTTTGTCTAAGTGCGCCACACGAACTAACTCGGGGCACCCGCAGTCGTACCGTCTGGTACGGTTTATGTCTCTGCGACAACATGGAGGCACACGAAGTGCGTATATGCACGCACCGGGTCGGTCTGACGACGCCCCGATGCAGGATGCCAGGCATGGCCGAGGCACAGCCCATCCTTGCCTGGGTTTTACACCTCGATCCCGTTTCATTATGAGCGAACTCCTGCCGAACCTCGACGCGTTGGTTTCTGCGTTGCCATCAGACGCCAAAGGCGACGACGCACGCGCCCTCGCTGCCGTCGCACAGCTGGCGACTACCGAAGCCGAGCTTGACACCCACCTCCTCACTGTCTTACATCAGTGGGTGGGCCATGAGTAAAGCTTCTGCCCCGGCTCTGGTCTGGTTGGAAATACGCGGCTTTCGGTCCTTCGGTTCCGACATTCGCCGGATGGATTTATCCGCACAATTGGTTGTGATACACGCGGGAAACAGCCAAGGTAAAACTAGTTTCGCCGAAGCAATTGAGTTTCTACTGACAGGTCGATCTAGCCGCAGGGATCTGTTCGGGGGAGCAAAGGCCGAGTACAACGGAAGTCTGAGGAACGCTCACCTCGCCGATGAAGACGACCGAGTTTGGGTGGCAGCAGGTATTCGCGATCAGACCAGCGGCGTCGTGCACGAAGTTCGCCGAAACCTCACGGCTGACTTTGCCGGCGCGGCTGATTGCACTTCGCAACTTACAATCGACGGGGTCCCCAGCAACGAATTACCCGGCTACGGGCTCCTACTCGGCGACGGTGTAATGGGCGCGCCCGTCCTACTCCAGCACACGCTGCGTTACGTTTTATCCACTGAGCCCAAGCAGCGGGCGGCGTACTTCAAGGCCCTGCTCACTCTCACCGATCTTGATTTACTCCGTCAACGTATTGCAATCCAGCGAGCAAAATTCGAGCCGGCTCCTGACGGCCCGGCAGTCGCCGCGTTGCGAAACGTGACCCATCCCGCCATGTGTGAGGTGATCAACAAGGTACTCGCCATAGATCCAACATCTGAATCCAGTTATACCGAGATTGTTTCACTCCTGCTGTCAGCTGGTCGGGAGCTAGCGCCTGATGCTACGGATCTTATAGAGTTAAGCGCAGCACTGGCGAATATAGTCGCTCGGGAGAAGGACCATATTTTCCCGCTATCCGCGTTCTCCCGGCCATCTACAGTACTGCCCGTACCAGAGACTCTGGACACGACTGCGTACTCGAAGGCAATGAAAAATGTGGACCAGAACCTAGCCACCCTCTTGCCGGTTCTCACTGCTTTGCTGGCGGTTCCGAAATACGAAACTCTAGATCAGGTGGCAGACTGCCCAATCTGCGCTACACCGAATTCATTGACGCCTGAACGTATTTCAGTTCTAAAACAGAGCTTGCTAAACGGAGACGAAATCAACTCGGCGGTCCGGTCCACGCGGATAGACATATCGACAGTCCGTCAGGCTTGGAAGTCTTGGCGGACGGAAGTAGCAGAATCCGCGCCAAAGGCTGGGACGTGGGACGAGGCGGCGATAGAGACTGCGGCCGCCAAGATTAAAGCCTTGTTGGGCAAGGAGCGACCAGAACTAGGCGCGGCCATTGAATGCGCACACAAAATTGTACGGGAGCAAAAAACTCTTCTCTCGCTAATAGATACTTTCGACCATTCCATGCAACAGCTTGAAAAAGACGTGGAACGTCACGCCGCGACTCTGGCTGACATCTCAGTTCCGCGACGAGACATCGAAAAGCAAACCGAAGTGCTAGATCTGCTCCTCCAGCGTAGCGAGCCTCTAACAGATTTGCGTGACCTCGTCAAAGCTGCTTTACAAAGGGTACAGCCTATGGACGGGGCCGCTGCCCTCCTGAAGGCAGTTGATCTTGCCCCCAACGTACTAGGTGAGCTGCGCACGGCCAATAACCGAAGTGTGCTGGTCAAACGCTTGAACACCGTCGACCGCGTCCTTAAGAAAGCATCGAGCAATGTACTCGATGCAAGGTTCACTGAGATGAGCAGCACCATCGAACGCTGGTGGCTGACTATCCGCCCAGGCGAACTTGTGGGTTTTGCTGGGGTCAAGCGCCGGGCAGCAGGTGCGGTATTCGTGAACCTGGTCGCGGCCCTACAGCCCCAATCGCAGGCTGATGCGGTCGAACGCGATGCGTTGGGGGTATACAGCGATTCGCAACTCAACGCGCTAGGTCTATCGACTTTCCTTGCGCGAGTCCAGCTCACGGGTGCACGTGCGGTAATTCTCGATGATCCGATACCCGGTAGTGACGGAGATCACCGTCTGACGTTCGTTCAAAACACTATTGGCGACCTTCTTCGCAATGGGCGACAGGTTATCCTGACTACCTACGATCCGAAGCTTGCTGACTGGGCAGCTAGTACTCATACGGACATCGACCCCCTGACGTACGATCTAAATTTGCTCGACGTCATCTCTGGCACCGAACCTACGCAGACATCCGATGCGTTCAGTAGGTTCATGTTGCAGGCCGAGGACAACCTGAATGCACCGACCGCAGGAGGCAGACGAGCTGCATGCAACGCCTACCGGTCAGCGGCTGAACGCCTCGCGAAACAGATAGTTGCTACTAACCGGTCAGAGGCCGGTATGGCCACAGCAGTGTCCGATGTGGAGAACGAGGCGACCCAGCTTGGAGACCTCGTCCCCTTGGTGAGAGGGTTCGCCGTCACAGACGATGAGGCCGGAAAGTGGACCGTGCTGCCTAAGGTGCTGAATCCCGGCAGCCACGACGATGACGTGCCCTCAACTCTTGAACTTAAGCAAATCCGGGGCAATCTAAGAACGTTCAACAAGAACCATCAAAAGAGGTGGCCCGATGGGCTTCTTCGCTGATCGAGCGAAATTCGCTCCACATAGCAAAGACCACCACGTTGCCATAATCAGTCGACCCAAGTAACAGGCACGCTACTCAAAGTCGGCCGTACCCACGCAGCAATCGACGTCGCCTTCGGAGACAACAGCTCGGCATCCTAGATGGAACGCGGCGCACCTGCCCTAAACTCAAAAAAGTACATCAAAGCTCTCATTAACCTTGAGAAAGGTAACCGCGTGCAGACAACGTTCCGCTGAAGATATTCTGACCCCTGCGCGTGACGATTCCGATTATCGAACTTCGGCGCTTAAATGTAGCCTCGCCCCAGGGGTCTAAGCAACGTTGAAAACTATACTTCTACATCAGTCCATGGCGACCCTTATCCGAGGGCCGTGATGCAAAACCATCCCGTCGGGGACTCCCTGAGCCAACCTTCTTGCTTCTGCCCTTGGCTTCGGCGCTCGACGCCTGGACTGTTGTAGTGCCAACTCAAGTTCCTCGATTGACCTCATCTCACTATCGCTTCCGTATATGTAGTACAACGCCAGAGGACCGAATTCGCTGTCGGCATCGATTAAATACAGCAATCCGGCTAGGTACCCATCCATATATGCCGCATTAAAAAATTCCCCAAGACCTATTGCCTTTTGAACCAAGCTAAGATAGCTCTGGATCAGATGGGAAACATGATGGCAATCAGAGTACGAACCAGTAGGACGAAGGTCGATTATGCGCGCTAAAGCGTCCCGAAGGCCTTCTTGATAAGCCCAGCAATGGACGATAGTAGGATGCCGACTGGCTGGGTAGCGCGATACGATATCGATAGCTTCTGCGAGTTCATCCAATGCATCGGCTACCTTCGCATACTGGGCGTCCGGTATAAATCCTTCCTCAAGCATCCGGCCTTTGAGCTCCACAAGAAATTGCTGCCCGCTTGTCCTTATATGCAGTAGCTCCTGAGAATTGATATTCGGGTTATCAAACGGAGAAACGACATATGAAGGAGTCCAATAGTCCCCCATGTCATGTTTTAATGCAGAGTAGATTCGATTAAAGTTCCAATCCGATAACGAGTAACCGATAAAGACAACCGTTCGGGTGGCCATCATCTGCCGGATTGACGAGCCAAGAACATTACTCGAAAGAGAGTGGAGGGATTTTTTATAGTCGCTTTCGGTTATGACTATGGACGAGAGCAAACTGATTGATCCGTGCATTTTGTAGACTTTGCGTCCCAAAACCCCCTGGTACGCAAAGTCTTCTCCCACTACGAATGGCGTAGCGGCACACTCAGTTTCAAAACTATCATCCCAATTGGTGGTTATGATGTCGACCAAGTATGGCATTGTAGCGAGTTCGCGATGAAATTTCTTCGATTCGTACCGGGTAGACCTGAAGGAATCTATGTAGCTTAGACGATCCTTAAGTTTTTGAATGAGGGAGACACGCCCAAATTTGTCCTGAAACTTCTGCATAACGTCAGGAAAGCTTAGCTCCGAATCGGACAGACCTAGCTCCTCCGAGATGCTTTGGTAAAAATTTCTCGGAAATACAGCAGGAGTTTCAGTACTGATTCCAGCGCCTGCAAAAATCACCAAATTTCGACTTCGCGCTGCTTCTAAGATTTTTTCCGGCAGTTCCACCGGGTGGTTCAAACCACACGAAACGCACCTATCGTCGTGCTCTAAACTGGGATCGTGTGCGTCCGATGCTAACCCCGCTGACACGTCACCTTCACTCGCTCGATCAGAGGCCATAGGGGCATTATGCCCGAAAATGCATCAATGGAGATGGTTTCGATCAACTTCAGAGGCCATAGACACCGTCGACAGTAGCTAACGCTTTGCCACCAGGCATTGATGTAAACGCTTAACAGTGAGCCAGGCTCACCCGGATCCTTTCCTTCAACAGAGCAACACTCGACACCACCACTTCCACTTCTCAGCGACGACCGTGCATGCCGAGCGTCGCCGCTAGCCTCACACACGCGTCTCCCTGCACCGGTCACCGCCTCGGCGGTCACTCGATAACCCGACGAGATGCTCGCTCCGGACACACCCTGCTCGCATTCCCGCAACGTGTCCCGTGGCCCATTGTTGTACAGCCGAAGCAAGCGGCCTCGCTTTACGGTCGAATACGACGTGTTGGGCATCACGTCAAGTGGCGGGCGACATGCCCGTGCATCTATACCGAAATTGCCCTGTACCTAAGAGCTTCTCGCTCTGGTCCGCCAGCTGCGCCCGCGAATGCGCCGCCCACGCGTCATCGAGAGTTCCTGCCTCGCAGACAGGACACTCGATCGTTCCCGTCTCGCCGGGCAGATGCTCGGCGGCGTCGAGCAGACCGCTGCGCTGTCCACTACGGACAGCGCTTCACTGGCCTAATCCGCAGTCTCCGTTGTCGCCGCACCAAGCTCTGCAACAACCCCGTTCACCCGCTGCCGAGTGGGCGCAGTGAGTGCGGCGATCTTCTTGAGTGCACTCAACGCGGGTGGCGCAGAGGCATCGGTACCGGTCGCCAGCGCCAGTGCGGCGTCGAGATCGGCGACTCTCTTCTTGATCAGTGCTACAGCGGATTCGCGCGATCATCGGTCGAGTCGACCAGACTGGCTTTCAGTTCACGCAGGCTGTCCGCAGCCCGCTGAAGAGGCCCCTTCAAGCCCTTCAATGTGTCCGCCACTAGCTTCTCGGCTGCGCGATCTCGTCGAGGCCGAGAAATTTCGCGCGATAGCGTCGTGCAGGGCCGACGGCACGGAGTCGAAGAGCTTTCCGAGTTCGTCGTACGACAGAATCGGTCGGTGTAGCTCGACCGCAGATTTCCAGCCGAGCGTGTCGGTTCCTCTGCTGCGCTTCTGGTTACCCACCTGCGTCCACGTCGTACAGTTCTCGAGCTCGGCATCGGCGGTTCCGTCGATGCCTACGACCGTCGGCTCGGACCTTTCAAACGTGAGCCCTGTCCGCACCTCACGCGGAGTCCGTGATGCAGATTGCGCCAGCTGTCAGCCCAGAGTGAGGCCTTGTCCTTCCATCGATAGCCCTCGCCGGTCACCGCGAATTCGAGGGCCTCGGCGAAGCTCGACTTACCCGACCCATTGCGTCCTCTCACGACGGCGATGCCGGGGTTCAGGGTGCAGTTCGAGCCTTGCCTTCGGACCGATACCGCGGAAGCCTCCCACACCGATGGACGTTAGGAACGCACCGACCGGCTCTTCGACAGTCCTGTCGCTCGATGGCTCGGGGACATGTGGAGTCGAGACGCCGTCGAGCAGCTCTTGCAGTGCTTTCGGCCCTTCGAGGGCGGCCAGCACGTAGTACTTTACGCCTTCGGACAGGTCATAGTCCGCATCGATGGCGTCGATCACCAAGTCGACCAGTGGCCTGTCGACAGCATTGTCGGAAACGGTCAACGGCACTCCCCTGTTCGTTCTGAATGCTAATCAGACCCCACAGCTCCATATGCGAGCGACAGTTCGCAGCGGGACGGACATCGCCGGTGAACCGGTGCATCGAAATACGCGCATGCGGTCGACGAATCACATCGGTGATGCGCGAAGACGAAACGCTTTCATTCGTTATTACCCTCATCAGAACGTCTCTCAGTCGCTGAGTTGACAATGGCACAACTACTACCAAACGTCGAACAACCCCACCGAAAAACTTCATCTTGTCCGTTACAGCGTTATTAACGTTGATTGAATTCGCTAGAAAACTGCAATACATCCAATTTGGACCTAGGCATTGGATTACGCAAATTGCGGCGATCGCGGGCCCCTAATCTGGGGCCATGGATGACCGCAAAGTTCCGCGCGTCCGACTAATGCTAACGCCATTGATTCCAATGCAGACGCAGCCATGAAGATTGCTTATCCTTTAACTTGGCGAGCACTGGCTTTCCATGTAGTTTCGCGTATATCGGGAAGCCTAGAAGTGAAATCTCTACATCTATTTTGCCGCCTTTGTCCACCGCAAGCAATCCGGTGTCGAAAAGTCTGTGCACGTCACGTCGCAGAATTAAACCTCCTGCCACATCGTGCTGCCCGACGGATGCGTAATTGTAGAGGTGACAAGCTTCCAAAACAGCTGGTGGCGCAGTGCCAGTAAAAGCACATTCGTGTCCATACTCACGCAGGAGAGTCGCACGAAAACCGGCCTGCCCGACACGGACCCTTACAACACGATCCAAATGGCCGCCAACGATCTGCGAAGTGCAGGCCTCGATTACTTGCAAGGGGTTACCCATTGCAAGTCTGCCGACGGCCGCCTTAAAATCATCGAGATGCAGTTCACGAATACTGTTCTGCGAGTGCCGATGAAAACACAATCCTCGCAGTTCCTCGCCAGTCAAGACACCTGCTAGATCAACCCAGCTCCGATTGTGTGAGGAACGGTAGCTGACAATGACCGTTTCGGTGAAGTTTGGATTTTCGAACTGAGCGCCACAATCATAACAACGAAATCTGGGCTTGATTTTCTTTCTCGAAAGATAGTTTGTCTTATTGCAGTTGGGGCATCGCCCAATCGACTTAATTCCAGGACGTTCCGATATATCCTCAATCACAGAGGCACCTAGCAGCTCACGCTGGTCCCAGAACACAAGGATATCGCCCACCGACACTTGCCGCGAATTCGGCACATTACTGTCCCAACTGTAATGGGAGGTCGGGTCGTCGTCGTATCGCACCCCTCCACCCAAACGCCGGTAGTCCTCGCTCTGCTTCGTCATTGCCAACCAAGCCCGCTGACTTTGTTTCTCCACCTCGCCGGGCACCGGCACTCTCCTGTTCGTTCTGATCACTAACCAGCCTCCACAGTTCCATATGGGACCGACAGTTCGCAGGTACATCGGAAACGCCACCGGATGTGTCGGTACCGGATGCTTCGATGGCGGTATGTCACGACTCGACGAGGGGTTCCCGCCGCCCACGGCCTGTGTGCAGTGGTGTCAGCACCGCAGTTACGACCTGCATGTCCTCGACGACGGTGTGGAGGTGGACCTGGATTGGTGGAACGGCCACCTCGACAGGGCAGGGCATGATCTGCGGCTGCGCGGGCGCAACCTCGACGGCGAAATCGTCGAGTACGGCGGTGCCACCGTGCAGCGCAACGACCTTCGAGTCGGCACCGATCTGACTGAAGGCGAACACCATTCGCTCGGACTGCTGTTTCTCTGCGCGGCCTGGCAGGGCAGCCATCGGCACCGCAGAGCAATGCGCCGATTCCCGGACGTCATGAACCCGCACCTCAGCCGTCCCGACGAGAACCCCGTCGCCAAGACTCTCGCTGTGCTCGACAGCTGCGTCCGCAATCGCGTCGTGCCCGACCATCCGAACTCGACCTGGTCCGGATGGCCCGACGCACCCGGCGTCGGAATGTCCCTGATGGCCACGTTCCTGTGGGCCGTAAAAGCCTCCGTCTACGGCGGACCGGCACAACTGATCGACCAATACGGTGTCTCGACCCTCATCCATGAAGGGTGGCTCGAAGACCCGTCGGTCACCGGATTCACTCATCGCCGCTACGACCGCTACGTCGAACTCATCACCGCATGGGCCACCGACATCGGCACCAGCCCCGAGCTCGTCGAAATGTGGCTCGTGCAGCGCTGGAGCGCCCGACTCAACGAAGCACGACACGGCCGCTACACCGCACCGACGCTGTTCTGAACAGTTCGATCCCCTGACGAGGGGTTGCCGAGCCACATATCAGCTTCTATGGTTATTCCGTAATTACGGAATAACAGATTAGGAGCATTCGATGCGACGCTCGACCTGGATCTCGACAGCCTGTGCAGCTGCGCTGTTGGTGGGCGGATGCGCCACCGACACCGACACCGACACCGACACAACTGCAACGACCGCCACCACTACCCCGACGCCGGATTACTGCGCTCCCGTCACGTCCACCGACCTCGCCACCGAGGACGGGTGGATCGGGCTGATCGATCAGGCTCCCGACACCGTCAGCCTCGTCATCGACGACGGGCGCGGCCGAACCGTCGAACATCGGGCTGACCAAGAGCAGGTACTCGCATCCGCGATCAAGGTGGTGCATCTCGCCGCGTACGCGCAGGCAGTCGCGAACGGCACCATCGACCCGAACGAGCAAGTGGCCCTGTCGGATTGGGAACGCTGGTACTTACCCCGCACCGACGCCAATGCACATCCGAAGGCCTTGACCCGGTTGGGCATTGCGAACGCCGGCACCAACGCAACCGACCCCAACGCCACGGTCCGCATCGACGACATGGTCTCGGCCATGATCCAGGAGAGCGACAATTCGGTGCCCGACTACCTCCGCTACCGACTCGGCGATCAAGCACTCGTCGACGCCGCAGCCGCAGGAGGTTGGGAGAACTTCGAGGCACCGAGCATGGTGGCCGACATGCTCTCGATCTTCGATCCTGGACTCGCCGATGCAGATACCTGGGAGACCGCTCAGAAGTGGGCATTCGACCCGCAGTTCCGGGCCCAGGCCGAGGCGTCCGTACAAGTGCCGACCTACGAGGACCAGGTATCCAGGGTTCAGAGCAGTTTCCGCGGCGGTTCGGCCGAAGAATTGAACGGAATGTATCGCGCCTTCGCGGACGGGACTTACGGCGAAGCATCCGACACCATTCTGCGTCAACTGGAATGGCAACCTGCCGGCGACAGCGTCCGCGGTATCGGCTTCAAAGGGGGCAGCCTCCCCGGAGTACTGACCCAGGGATTCGAGCTGCGCCGCAACGACGGAACAGTCGCCACGGCCGTGTGGCTGATCGATGGCCTCCCCGCCGACAGATTCGATCAGGCCATGACCCAATTCGGCGTGCAACAGCAACTCATCGTCGAGGCGATGCTCTCGCCCGAGGTTCTCGACCGGATAGCCTGCGTGGTGTGAGCACAGAGTTCGAGTCGAGACTGGCAGAGCTGGAAGCCCGCGTCGCCGAGCTCGAACGACGCGACGCTCCCGAGCAGCCCGAGGCCGCCCCGTCGACGGGCGGCATGGTCGCCTACCAAGGCGACGTGCATCTGCACGGAACGGTCCGCTGGGACATCGGTTACTCCCCCGACGCCATCGTGGAGTTACCAGTTCCATCGGCATCGGAAGTGCTTGCTGCCCTGGGACATCCGGTGCGGTTGCAGATCGTGCGAACACTGCTGCGCGGCCCGGCGAATGCTGCAGAACTCCTTGCAGCAGTGGGACTCGGCTCGTCCGGTCAGATCTATCACCACCTCAAGACGCTCAGTTCGGCGAACATCGTCGAGCAGCACGGCCGCGGCGACTATCGAATTGCCGCCAAACGAGTTGTGCCGCTCTTGGTTTCGATGCTCGCCGCCGCCGATATCGCAGGCGATCTGGGTACCTGACCGCCTACAACACCGCGCGTCAGGGTACGAACAACACTCCCAATCCGGGGATGAGGGCGTTCGACGCATCGGGATTCTCGCGGTCGTGGGTGACGGTCACGAAGACCGGACCTGCACCCGTCTGAGCCGTCACCTCGGTCGGCAGGCGGTAGGCCTGCGGACCACCCTGATTGGCCGGCTGCGTCCGATCGATCTCGTCGTTCCAGTGCCGCAAGCCTGCGGAACCCGCCTCACCTGTAGACAGGTTGCGCCAATTAACCGTCAGGTGCCGGTAGTTGAACTGGTAGTAGTACGGCCGAATGTCGGCGGCCGAGAAACGCACCTCACCCGGCTTCTCGCCGACCACCGCGCGAATCGGAATTGTTTGGATCAGCCCGCCGGGAACGCCCGCAGGGACGAATTCCGGTCCGGTGACGACAGGCACCTGCAGTACCGACTCCTGCGGAGCAGCGGTTGCGGTTCCGGCACCAATGCCGAAGACCAGGGGTATCGAAACCGCAATTACTGCTGCGGCCCGTCGCATCGATGGCTGCATCGTGAAACCTTTCGTCGGGGTCGAATCAGGGAACGAGCACTACGCCCGCGCCGGGGAGAAGAGTGTCGAGGTACGGCGAGCCCCACTGACCGCCGTTCGAGTAGTCCTTCGTGTGCGTCACCGTTACGACCACAGGACCCGGCCCGGTGTTTGCGACTACCTCCAGGGGCAGATCTTCCCGTCCGTAGGGTCCACTCGGCGATGGTGTCGGCTCGTCCTGCCAATGCCGTAGATCAGCTGCGCCCGTCGCACCTGTAGCCAGGTTTCGCCAGTTCAGGTTCAAGTACCTGTACGGATACTGATCGGCGAACGGCGCAATGGTCGACGCCGAGAAGCGCGCGACACCGGGCTCGCCGCCCACGGTGGCCTTCATCGGAATGGTCTGGAACAACCCGCCGGGCACGGCACCGGGTGCGATCTGGAAGCCGGTGACCACCGGAATCTGGAGCAGCGTGGTCTGCGGAGTTGCCACGGCCGTTCCCGTACCGATGCCGAGCATCAGGGGAACTGCGAGTGCGATCGATACGACCGCTCGCCGCAATATCTTTCGCATACAGCACGCCTTTCGATCATGTCGCACAACGACATACCGGACCGTTTGTGGCCTCGCACCACGAACTCCAGGTTGAACCTGAAACATCAAGTGGTTCTTGAGTCTTTACCGAACCCACCCTCGCAGTCACAGCGACAAAAGGACCACCCGTATACCGATTCGTGATGGGGTCGTGACACGACTGACGTTAACAGACCACTTGGCCCGTTCGATTCACTGATCAGAGGTGACGCACTCCGCAGCCACCGGTGAGGACCATCGAATGAGGCAAGTCCGAAATATCGTGGCCATGAGCGCGTTGATCGCCGCTACTGCTCTCGCATCCACGGCCTGCGGCTCCGACGAGCCGGCGAGCAACCCACCCACGCCTGCCACCAGCGCAGCGGCTGCTCCGTCGGCAAACGGGTCCACCGAATCCGACGGTGGTAGCGGCGCAGGCGGGATCGCACAGGCTCCCGACATAGTCACCCCGGTACAAGCAGAACCCGCCGCTGCGGACACAGCAGCAGTACCGCCCGCCCCGAACCGCGACGACGTCAACGTCGATGCGCGCGACTACGAGCAGCCCGGCGGCCAGTACTTCTTCCAATCACCCAGCGGAAATGTGTTCTGCGCATTCAATTCGTTCAACGCTCCCGGGTCCATCGTGGGCTGCCAGGTCCGCTACTCGGTACCGGGCAACACCGGCCGAGAATGCGCGAACACGGCGAACAACACCTACGGGGTGCAGATCAACCAAGACGGCACCGTCGAACAGATCTGCACCAATCAGGGCATCTTCGTCGGCGATCCGAACAACGGCGACACCCAGGTTCTCCAATACGGTCAGGTCATCGGAGTCACCGGCAATTTTTGTCGCTCCACCGAAGCGGGCATCACCTGCTACGACGGCGACCGAGGCTTCATGATCTCCCGCGACGTCAACATCGCGTTCTGATGAGGCAGCTCCGAGTGTTCCGCAGAACCGCCCTCCTCGCTGCCACGGCATCACTGACCGCTTTCGCGCTGACGGCCTGTGGCGGCGAGGACACCCCGGCTGCCGCGCCGACCCAGAGCACCAGCGTCACCGCGCAGATGCCCACGCCACCACAGGTGACCATCGCAGCGCCGTCGAACACCGATGGTGCCGACGAACCGACGGACACGCCCACGGCGACCGGTACGGAACCGACGGCCGACAATCCCGCGAACAACACCGCGCCCATCACACCGGTCGACCCGGCCAGCTACTCGGTGCCCGACAACCAAGTTGCATGGAAGTCCCCGTCCGGCAACGTGTACTGCAAGATCGGATCGGGCCCGTTCTCCTCCGGCTGCCAGGCATCCGATGCGCCGGTACCCGATGGCGCAGGCAACGATTGCGCACCGAACACCACGTTCAGCGTCGACATGCTGTCGAAGGGCTTCTACCTCGACCCGGGACACGTCACCCCCACGTGTTTCAACCAGGGGGTGTTCGGAGCCGAGGGTCAGAAAGTGTTGGAGTACAACACTTCCATCGCCTTCAACGGCTTCACGTGCTTCTCCCGCGTCGAGGCGATGATCTGCGACGCGGGCGGCGGGCACGGATTCGTGCTGTCGATGCAGCAGGCGACGTCCAACTGATCAGCGAGCCTCATCCCGTCGAGGCTCCACGACGAAGTCGTCCAGATCGGCCCGCCGCGTCATCTCCCAGTAGTCGACGATGCGCCACGGCAACGTCGAGACCACGCGTCCGGCATCGTTGCGGTACCAGTTGTCCATGCCGCCGTGCGACCAGATCATCTTGGCGTGCGCCTCGTCGTGCTTGCGAACGTATTCCGCTTCCACGTCGGCCTTGCACTCGATGGCTCCGATTCGCTTGTCCACCATGTCGATCAAGACATCGACGATGTAGCGAACCTGGCATTCGGCGATGGTGATGTAGCTGCCCCCGTGGCCAAGTACGGTTCCGGGGCCGCAGGTGATGAAGAAGTTCGGAAAGTCCGGGACGGTGATACCGAGATACGCGTGCGCATCCTCGGGGCCCCAGATATCGCGGATGGAGTCCCCCGATCGTCCGCGCACGTCGATCGGCGTCAACAGTTTGTGGGTCTCGAAGCCCGTCGCGAGGATCACCACATCGACCTCGGTCTCCGAACCATCGCGTGCCACAACCGAGTTGGTGGTGATGAACGCGACGGCGTCGGCGACGAGGGTGACGTTGTCACGCTTGAGCGCGGCGTACCAACCGTTGTCGAGCAACATCCGCTTACCGAAGGGCGGGTAATCGGGCAACGACTTCTCGATCAGATCTGGTCGGCCCTCGAGCTCGGCTTCGATGTAGCGCGTGAACACGCGTCGATGGGCGTCGTTCACCGGGTTGATCGAGCGCGCCGGATGCTCCCACTCGGGATCGACCTGCAGCGAGCTGTGCACCCGATCGTTGAAGTTCCAGGCCAACCGCGTTCGGTACCACAGGCGATACAACGGAACGACATCCATCAGGTAGTTGGCGTCGTCGCTCATCTCGGTGAAATAGACGTCGCTCGACGCAACCCACTGAGGTGAGCGTTGAAAGACCGTCGCATGCCCCACCGTCGACGCGATGGCCGGCAACACCTGCATGGCACTGGCCCCGGTACCGACGATGGCGACGCGCTTACCGGTCAGATCCAGATCGGCCGGCCAGTTCGCGGTGTGGAAGATCGGGCCGTCGAACGACTCCAGGCCGGGGATATTCGGCACCTTAGGCCGATTGAGCTGACCGGTTGCGGTGATCACCACATCGGCGGTCAGCGTCTCGCCGTCGACCGTCGTGACGGTCCAGCCCTGTCGCTGCGCGTCGTACTCGGCGGTCGCCACCTCGGTGTCGAACCGAATGCGATGCCGCAGATCGTGTTCGGACGCCACGTCGCTGAGGTACTCCCACACCTCGTCGCGCTTGCCGAAGTGCGTGCTCCAGGCCCGCGGCGCGAAGGAGTAGGAGTACAGGTGACTCGGTGTGTCGACGCCCGCACCGGGGTAGGTGTTCTCGAACCATCCACCGCCGACATCGGAGTTCTTCTCCAGTACGACGTGGCTGATGCCCGCCTCGTGCAGCTTGATGGCAGCGAGCATCCCGGAGACACCCGCACCGATCACGATCACCGACAGATCGTTCGGTGCGGCCACCGGAGTCTCCGCAACCACGAAGCCCATGTCCTCGGCAACCATGACGCCGAACTCGGGAGGCACCTGTTCGCCGACGGCCAGGCTGATCATCTCGACGAGGTGCTCCGAGTCCGGCGAGGGCACCGCCATGGGCTCGCCCTCGTGGAAGGCGCAGATTGCATCGAGGGCCGCGGCACGGATGCGGTCGGCCACTGCGTCGTCGAATCCGCCCCTGTCGTTGTCGTCCATACCCCGACTGCGCGTGGGGCGATACGGATCGGCGAGCCACGTGCGATCGCCAGTCAACTGATAGAGCACCGCCACCAGCGTGGGCAGGTTGGCCGCAGAGAGAGCCCGTGCGAGCCGGTCCCGATCAACCCCACCCACGGTTTCCGCTGCCGTTGCTGCGTCTGTGGACACCGGTACCTCCTGTTGCGCGCTGCTCCATCCGACTCCGACAGCTCAACTAACCACGGTTAGGCAATTCTGCGCAAGGGATTCGCAATCCCGACGTTCACAGCTTTTTGACCCTTGACAATGTGGCCCACGCCACATGATGCTTCATGGCACTACCTAACAGCGGACAGGCGAAGGGATTCACCCATGGAACTCACCGAGGCGATGCGCACCACCGGCACCTGCAGGCGGTACCTCAGCGATCCCGTTCCCGACGAGGTGTTCAAGGCCGCGTTCGACGTCGCCCGCTTCGGCCCGCAGGGCGGCAACCGTCAGCCCGTGCGGTGGATCGTCGTGCGCGACGCCGCCCGTAAGCAGGCCCTCGCCGATCTCTACCTGCCGATGTGGGACGCGTACTTCGCCGGCATCACCGGCGGAACCGTCGCCGTCGGCGCATTGCCCAAGACCGTGCAGGACGCCGACTACTTCGCCCGCCACCTCGCCGAGGTGCCCGCCATTGTGGTGGTCTGCGCCGCGCTGGACGGACTGCACCCCACCGACCACGAACTCGGACGACTCTCCGTCGTCGGCGGCGCCTCCATCTACCCCACCGTGCAGAACCTGTGCCTGAGCCTGCGCGATCAGGGCGTCGCCACCGCGGTGACGACGCTGCTGTGCCACGAGGAACCGGCCATCCGCGAACTGCTCGGCATCCCGGACGAATACATCACCGCCGCACACATCGCCGTCGGCTATCCGGAGAAGTCGTTCCCGCGCAAGCTCACTCGCGATCCCGTGGAGCAGATCGTTGCGGCAGAGACGTTCTCGCAGCCGATGTTCGACTCCGCTGCACTCTCCCCCGCCCTGTAGAAGCTCGTATCTGAAGGAGTCCGCCGTGCCCGGTACTGCCACCCACCATCGCTCCCCCATCGGACGCGCCACCATCGGCGATCAACTGCGTCGTCATGCGCGCACTCAGCCGAACAAGGTCGCGTTCATCAGCTACGCGGCGGACGGCACGCGTGAGGTCACGACCTACGGCGATCTCGATTCTCGTGCAAACCGGTTCGCGAACCTGCTGGTCGATCTCGGAGTGACCACTGGCGACCGCGTCGCATCGATGGCGCGCAACAGCGTCGACGTGGTGGTCGCGTACTACGGCACGCTCAAAGCCGGAGCAGCCTTCACCGGCATCAACGTGATGTACCGCGCGGCCGAGGTGAAGCACCAGCTCGAACATGCGGAACCGACTGTGGTGGTGGCCGATCCGGCCTATGCCGAGATCATCTCCTCGGTGAAGCCGGACACCACCACCCTGGTGACGTTCGGGTCCGAATACAAGACACTGACAGCGAACACCCCGTCCACCGAGCCGGACGTCGAGATGGACGAGAACGACGTCGCGATGGTCATCTACACCTCGGGAACCGAGGCAGCCCCCAAGGGCGTGATGATCCCGCACCGCAACTTCCTCATCTCCACCGCGCCCGCGTGGAGCTGGGGCCTGCGCACCGGACCGGAGGACACCTGGCTGTTCGTCATGCCGTTCCACACCATCGCCGGACTCGGCTCGATGACGACCCTGACGCTGATGGGTGCCACGCTCGTGCTGCCTGCGACAGTCGACCCGGCGCAATCCCTGCGCATCATCGCCGCCGAGAAGATCTCCGTCATCGCCCAGACGCCGACGTTCTACCTGGCCCTGGCCCGTGACGCGCAGTTCGGCCCCGAGGCCGTGAGCCAGGTCAGGCGCTGCCTCACCTACGGTGGCCAGGTGTCACCACACACGATCAGCGCCTGGGCCGCCGCCGCCCCCGAGGCCATCTGGGGCACCTACTGGGGCCAGTCGGAACTCTCGCAGCTCGGCTCGGTCGGCTGGTTCTCCACCCTCGACGACATCCCCGACGGCGACGCGTCGTGGATCGGCAAGCCCGTCACCCACCTCGAGATCAAGGTGGTCGACGCCGCAGGCAACGAGGGCGAGATCGGTGAATTGCTCTGCCGCACTCCGTCGGTGATGCTCGGCTACTTAAAGGACCCCGAACGCACCGCCGAGGTGTTCCGGGACGGCTGGGTACACACCGGCGACATGGTCCGTATCGACGCCGACGGCAACCTGTTCTTCTACGATCGAATGAAGGACATGATCAAGTCGGGAGGGATGAACGTGTCGTCGCAGGAAGTGGAACGCACCATCCACACGCACCCGGACGTGCTGCGCGCCGCCGTCGTCGGAGTACCCGACCCGTACTGGTCCGAGGCCGTCACCGCCTTCGTCATCGCACGCGACGGAGTGACCGCCGACCCGGCCGCGATCATCGAGTACTGCCGCACCGAGTTGGCGTCGTACAAGGCCCCGAAGTCCGTACACATCGTGGCCGAACTGCCGGTCGACCCGCAGGGCAAGATCCTCAAGCGTGAACTGCGACTGTTGGCGGCGGTCGAGGAGACCGTATGACGCAGCCCGATTCAACGCAACCGGCCGAGGTCACCGCTCTCCCCCGACAGCAACGCACCCGCCAACGACGAGACGACATCGTCGCCAATGCCGCCAATATCTTTGCGCGTGAGGGCTACTCGAACGTGGGGATGCGCGACATCGCCGACGCCGTCGGTATCAAGGGCGCCAGCCTCTACCACCACTTCCCGTCCAAGGAAGACATCCTCTTCGCGATCTGTCTGACGGTCACGCAGGAACCGGCCGAGGAGAACCTGCCACTGCTCGACGCGGCCGGGACCCCCACCGAACGCCTGTCGTCTCTGGTGCGTGCGCACCTGGTGCATCTGAACCGGAGACGGGTCGAGTACATCGTCGGCCTGCACGAGTTGGCCTCGCTCACCCCTGAGCACCGCACCGTTATCGAGGACTACCGCCGCCAGTACCAACGACGCGTCCGCGACGTGATCACCGCCGGAATGCGCAGTGGCGAATTCACCGTCCCGGACGCGCGATTGGCATCGTTCGCCCTGACCGACATGCTCAACGGCATCAGCAACTGGTTCCACGACGGCGGCGAGCTGAGCATCGAGGACGTCGCCGACGGGTACGTCGAACTGGCGGTCCACCGCATTCTGGGTGCAACACATGACGATTGACGGTCACTGCGACGCACGCTTCACCGCGGTACGAGAAGACCTGAGCGCCAACCTCGACAGCGGTACCGAACTGGGCGCATCGATCGTGGTCGACATCGACGGCCACACCGCCGTCGACCTGTGGGGCGGCTACCGCGACACCGAACGTCGCCTGCCGTGGGAGTCGGACACCATCACCAACGTGTGGTCGACGACGAAAATGGTGACGTGCCTGGCGGCATTGATGCTGATCGATCGCGGACTGCTCGATCCCGATGCGCCGGTGGCGTCGTACTGGCCCGAGTTCGCGACCGCAGGCAAGGAAGACATCGCGATCCGGAACCTGTTATCGCACACCTCCGGGGTCTCGGGCTGGGACCGACCGTTCAGCGAAGAGAACCTCTACGACTGGGAACTCTCGACCTCGCGGCTGGCGGCGCAGGCACCGTGGTGGGATTCGCGTACTACCTCGGGTTATCACGCGGCCAGCCAGGGCCACCTGATCGGAGAAGTCGTCCGCCGAGTCACCGGAACATCGTTGCGGCAGTTCGTGGCCGACGAGATCGCCGGCCCTCTCGGTGCCGACTTCCAGATCGGTGCCGCCGAGTCCGACTGGGATCGGATCGCCGACGTCGTACCGCCACCACCGCCGACCGATGATGGCGTACCCGATCCGACGTTGGTGCGTCGCAGGACCTTTCTCGGTCCGTTGGTGCAGGCCTCGTCGGCGAACACCCCGGCGTGGCGCGCCGCGGACATGGGCGCACTGAACGGGCACGGCAATGCCCGATCGGTCGCGAGAATCCTGTCCGTCATCTCCCGAGGCGGAACCGTGGACGGCGTACGACTGCTGCGCCCGGAGACGATCGACACGATCTTCGAGGAGCAATCCGACGGAGTCGATCTGGCCCTGGGCATTCCGTTGCGCTTCGGCCTGGGTTTCGCTTTGCCACAGCCCGAATCGATGCCCTACATCCCCGACGGCAAGGTCTGCTTCTGGGGCGGCTGGGGCGGATCGCTGACCGTTCTGCACCCGGACTCGAACCTGACCATCTCCTACGTGATGAACCGAATGGGTCCCGGAATCATCGGCTCCGACCGAGCCGAGCAGTACGTGCGCGCGAGCTACGCCGCCCTCGCCTGACGGTCAGCTCTCAGCAGGCTTGAGGAATTCGAGCACTGCGGCCATGTCCTTCGCCCCGAGCCCGGAATCCAACGCCCGGTCGAGAACGTTCCCGACGGTCGTGGCCTGAGGAAGGTCGAGGGCATGATCGCGGGCCAATGCAAGTCCGAGGCCCACGTCTTTGTGCAAGAGCGACAACGGAAATGCCACACCCGCGGCGTCCGGATCGAGAAAGTGCTCCTTCTTGTAGCCGACGTACGGCGCAGCCACCGCACTCGAGCCCAGCACCTCGTACAGGGCGGACGGGGCCAAGCCGGCCGATTCACCGAGAATCAACGCCTCGGCGACAGCCTGATTCAGTGCTGCGAGAACCGAATTGACCGCGAGCTTGGCCACCGAGGCGGTACCGGCCGGACCGGTGTGGAACTGCGCGCGCGTCACCGCCTCGAGGATGGGCTTGAGGTAGGTGAACTGTTCGTCGTCGCACCCGACCATGGTGGTGATCTGCCCGGTATCGGCCAGGCTCACGCTGCCCGAGACCGGGGCGTCGACCACCGCGGTGCCCGAACCTGCTGCGCGCTCGGCGAACTCGCGCACGGCCGTCGGACCGACCGTACCCATCACCACATGAAGGTGCTCCGACGCACCGGCCGTGGCGATTCCGTGCTCACCGAACAAGACCTGTTCGGTCGCTGCCGCATCGGGCAACATGCTGAAGGAGATCTCGGCGCGGGCCAGGTCGGCGGGGGTCGTGGTGATCGTCATGCCCCGCTCGACCAGTTCGGCCGGCGCGGTCTCCGGCGTCAGGTAGATGTCGTAGGCGGTGACCGTGTGGCCTGCCTCGAGGAGGCGGCGCACCATGTGGGTACCCATGCGGCCGACTCCGGCGAATCCGATGTGCATTGTTTCTCCTAGCGTGGGACGAAAGGTCGCTGCAAGTACTGTCGTGTCGATCAGGACGTCGGTGCGTCGCCGACCCGCACCAGAAGCTTCTGGGCGTCACCGTTCGGGTCGAGCAGCCGCTCGAATCCGTCGGCGACGATGTTCTCGACGTCGATGATCTCGCTGACGACCTTCTCCACCGGGTAGCGCCCGGATGCGACCAGCGCGATGATGCGCGGCCAGTCGTACACCGGGTAGCACCAGGTACCCACCAGGGTCAGGTCCTTGTTGGACATGGCCATCGGATCGATCGTGGCCGGCTTCACGTGCAGACCGACCTGGGCGACGGTTCCGCCGGAGCGAACGCTGCCGAGTGCGGCCGTCAGTCCGTGTTGGTGACCCGAGCATTCCGCTGCGGCATCGACCCCGATACCGCCGGTCAGTGCGTGGACCGTGGCGGGCACGTCCTGCACGGTGGGGTCCAGTACCTCGGCGATGCCGAAGGCCTCGATCAGCGCTCGGCGCTTGGCATTCGGCTCGGACACGATGATCTTCGCCGCACCCGATGCGTGTGCGTACAGAGCGGACAGGGCACCGATCGGTCCCGCACCGGTGATGAGAATGGTGTCGCCTGCTCTCAGGCCGGTGCAGTCGACACCGTAGGCGGCCACCGCTGCCGGCTCGATGAGAGCGCCCTGGACGTCACTGACGCTGTCCGGGAGCACCGACACCTGCTGTTCCTGCACCGCAACCAGTTCGGAGATTCCTCCGCCGCCCCAGCTCAACCCGGTGCAGGCCATGATCACACACAGGTGGTTGAGCCCGCGTCGGCAGTAGTAGCACTTGCCGCAGGTGACGAGCGGCATGACCGAGACGCGATCGCCCAACGCGACCGACGCCACGTCGGAGCCGATCTCGACCACGCGCGCCGAGAATTCGTGGCCGAACACCTGCGGGGCTTTCGCACCGGTGAGTGCGTGGGGTTCGGTCGGAATGACGATCGGACCGAAGGCGTACTCGTGCAGGTCCGTTCCGCAGATGCCGCAGAAGAACGGACGAAGCAGAACCTCGCCGGGGCCGACCTTCGGGGCCGGAACGTCTTCTACCCGTACATCGTGTCGGTCGTGAAATACCGCGGCGCGCATAGCTTTCTCCTGTAGTCGATGTTCTGTGTGCAGGGGGTGTCCGCGTCAGACCGCGGTGATTCCACCGTCGATGGTGACCGCGGAACCGGTCTGGTAACCGACGTCCTCGCGGAGGAGGAAAACCACCAGCTCGGCGATCTCCTCGGGTGATCCGTAGCGCCGAAGTGGTGTGCCTTCGATGAATCGGTCGCGCTCGAAGTTCGGATCGTCCGGGTTGACCAGACTTTCGGACCTCGACATCAACGGGGTGTCGACCGGCCCGGGGCAGATGCAGTTCACTCGAATGCCGTGAGCGGCGGATTCGGCTGCAGCACTGCGGGTCAGACCCAGAACGGCATGCTTGGTCACCACGTAGTCGGAGCGATCGGGAGCACCCTTGAGGCTGAGAATCGAACCGGTGTTGACCACCGCTCCACCTCCGGACCGACGCAGCAGTGGGAGTACGTGCTTGAGCCCGAAGAACATTCCGTTGAGGTTGACGTCGACCACCGATCGCCATTCGCTCTCGGTGGTGTCGACGATGGACTTGTGCACTCCCTCGACCCCGGCGTTGTTGAAGAACAGTCGTGGTTCACCGATCAGCGAGGTCGCGGCATCCGCATAGGCCTTCACCTGATCGTGGACGGACACGTCTGCGGCGAACGGATGGATCTCGCCGTCCGACTCAGAGGCGGTGCGCTCCGCGGCCGCCATGTTCATGTCGACGGCGAGCACCCGCGCACCCAGGGATGCCAGCCGATGCGCCACCGCTCGACCGATACCGCTGCCGGCACCGGTGACGATGGCACCTTTGTTCGAGAACTGCGACTGCTCGTTCATCGCTGACTCCTCGGGAGTATCCCGGCCGCGCGGTAGCTTTCGGTCTTGTCCATGAAACTCTCGAACGTGGATCGGAACCCGAGGAAGCCGGCCTTGCGGCTCTTGGTCATGTCGGTCAGGCATTCGATGTCGCGGCCCAGGTCGCCGTCGGTATGCCACCAGGACGCCAGGCGGTCGACATCGCCTTCGACCAGATCGTGCTTCGCGGCGATCTCCGCCCATACCTTCGGGGCGTCTTCCATGCGGTCGTCGAGCGGCTTGGGGGCGTCGGAGAATCCGACGGGTTCGACGCCGAACGCCTCCGCGATCTGCGGCCACATCCAGCGCCAGCGGAACACGTCACCGTTGGCGATGTTGAACGCTTCGTTCTCGCCCTCGACATGTGTTGCCGCCCAAATCATCTGCTCGGCGAGAAGGTCTGCGTCGGTGATGTCGGTCAGCCCGTTCCACTGGGTGTCCGAGCCGGGGAACACGAACGGAGCTCCGGTCTCGCGGCAGATCTCGGCGTAGACCCCGAGGGTGAGTGCCATGTTCATCGCGTTGCCCACCGCGTAGCCGAAGACGGTGTGCGCTCGGTGCACGCTCCAGGTGAACCCCTGCTTCTCCGACGCCGCGAACAGCTCGTCCTCTTGGGTGTAGTAGAAGTTCGGGTTCGGCAGCCGGGGTTCGCTCTCGTGGAACGGGGTTTCGGCCATGACACCGGTCGCGTAGTCGTCGAACGGGCCGAGATAGTGCTTCAGGCCGGTCATCAGCGCGACGTGACGCAGTGCGGACTTGCCCTTCATCGCACCGAGAACGTTGCGGACGATGCTCCCGTTGACCTCGATGTTCTCGGCCTCCGAGTCCTGCTTCATCCAGGCCGTGACGAACACGATCTCCGGGTCGACGCCGTCGAGTGCTGCAGTCAACGACTCCGCATCGAGCAGATTCGCCGAGACCGGCACCACGCCGTCGACCGGATTGGTCGTGCCGCGGGCCAGACCGTAGGTGGTCCACCCTGCGTCGACGAGCTGACGCGAGATCGTCTGGCCGGCAATGCCGGTGGCACCGATGACGAGTGCCGCTCTGCTGGGCGCGCTCATCGGATCGCCGGATCGACGAGGACTTTGCCTTCGACCTTGCCGGTCGAGAGCCTGTCCAACTCCGAGGGCAGTGCCGCCAGTCCGACGGGCGTCTCGGCCAGCTCTGCGCCGAGCGGTCCGGTGTTCAGGATATCCAGTGCGGCAGGCAGATCGGTGTCGCACACGTGGGCCAAGGTGGTTTCGAGAGTGATCTCTCGAAAGACGAGCGAATGCACATCCAGCTCCGGTTTCTCTTTGGGAATTCCTACTGCGAGCACGCGGCCACCGTCGGCCACCATGGTCAACGCCGAGACCAGCTGGCCGGGCGCTCCGCTCGCTTCGATGACGACATCAGGTTTCTTTCCGCCCAGAGCCTCGACGATGTCCGCGCCGAGGTCGTCGGACGGGGTGATCGTGCGGTGTGCTCCGAGGCGCGAGGCGCGATCCAGTCTCTTCCCCGGAAAGTCGACGACGGTGACCTCGACGTCGGCCAGGTGCTGCAGTCCGGCGAGGACGAAGGAGCCGATGGCACCGGCACCGATGACGACGACGTTGTCCCCGTCACGGGCACCCGAGCGCCGGGCAGCGTGAATCCCGACGGCCAAGGGCTGAGCGAGTCCGGCGTGGTCGATGGACAGCCCCTCGGGCAGCGCGCGCAATGTCTTCGACGGGACGCTCGCGTACTCCGCCATGCCGCCGTCGACGTTGAGTCCCAAGGTCTTGTAGGTCGCGCACTGGTTGGTGCGGCCTTCCCGGCAGCGTCGGCATGTGCCACACCAGATTCCGGCTCCGGTGGCCACCAGATCTCCGATCTTCGTCTCGGAGTCGGGGTCTGCTTCCACCACCTCGCCGACGAATTCGTGGCCGAGGATCAACGGGCCCTGATGCCCGCTGTTCGGATGCCGGCGCAGTACCGGAAAGGTCTTGGGTCCGGCCACCCATTCCGAGGCGTCGGTACCGCAGATACCCGAGCGTAGAACGCGTACGAGCGCCTCACCCGACCCGCGTCGGGGAACGGGAACCTCCTCGACGCGGATGTCGCGCGCGCCGTGGTACACGGCGGCCTGCATGGTGTCGGGCACGATTCCTCCTGGACGAACATTGAATGTGATGCACGCTACTTCTTGAGTGTAGAGTAACACTGCACATGTTCAGTGCCAAGCGTCACACCGTGAAAACCTTTGTACGAACGCGGAACAGCGGAATGACCGAGCAATGAGACAATCGATGCACTACCGTCCGTCCAGTGAGTGCGTACACCCGGCAGCAGGGGGAGACGGTGAAGGCAGAGGTGGGAGGCGGCGAAAGAATGACCGAAGAAACTGTCCAGGTCGAATCGACCGAGACGGCTGTTCAGATGAACGCGCAGATGGGCCTGCGTCTACGCGGAGCGCGTGAGAAGGCGAACATGTCGCTGCGCGAGATGGCCCGTCGAGTTCACCTGTCCCCCAGCTTCATCTCCCAGGTCGAGCTCGGCCGAACGGCACCCTCGGTGGGCACGCTGTATGCCATGGTCACCGAGCTGGGTCTGTCCCTCGACTCCTTGATGGCCGAAGACGTGGCACCACACGACCTCGAGACCCCACAGCCCACGCCCTCGGCACGGCCGACGCTCACGGACCGCACCGAGGTGGCACATGCGAACGGTAGCTCGCGAACATCCTCGGTTCAGCCGCTCCCCGAAGTGGGAGTGCTCCCGGGTCTCCAGCGTGCCGACGAACGGCCCGAGTTGTACCTCGGCGGAGTCCGGTGGGAACGCCTGACCCCGGACGACGATCCGGACGTGGAGTTCCTCCGAGTCACCTACCCTGCCGGGACCGAATCCTGCCCCGCGGACAACCTGATGAACCACGGCGGCAAGGAATACATCCATATCCTGTCCGGACGCTTGGAGATTCAGGTCGCCTTCGCTCGCCAGGTGCTCGGCCCGGGCGACAGTCTCCACTTCGACTCGTCCATTCCGCACCGGTTGAGCAACCCACACGACGAGACCTGCGTCGCAATCTGGTTCGTGGTCGGCCGACAGAAGTGATGCGGTCTCACACCGCCGTGTAACCGCCGTCGACCACCAGTGCCGCGCCGTGCACGAAACGCGCCTCGTCACTGGCCAGGAACAGCACCGCGTTGGCGACGTCCTCCGGCTCACCGACGTGACCGATCGGATGCTTGGGCTCCATGATGTCGAGATAGCCGCGCAATCCACCCTCGCTACGTTCGGCCAGCTCACGCACGAACGGAGTCAGAATGGTGCCGGGGTGCACCGAGTTGACCCTGATGCCGTCGCGTCCGTACGTCACCGCATCCTTCTTCGTCATGATCGTGACCGCGCCCTTGGCCGCGTGGTACGGGGCCATCTCGTGCGAGCCGACGAGCCCGTAGATCGACGAGATGTTGACGATGCTGCCACCGCCGTTGGCCCGCAGGTGCCCGATGGAGTGCTTGGTGCAGAAGAAGACGCCCTTCACATCGACCGCGAACACTGCGTCCCACTCGGCCTCGGTGACCTCGTGGGTTGGCTTGTCGACACCGGAGATGCCGGCGTTGTTGACGAGGATGTCGAGCTTTCCGAACGTCGCGGTCACCTGCTCGAACACCGAGGACACCTCGGCTTCGTCACTGACGTCCAATCGCCAGAACGCCGCCCGGCCACCCTGCTCCTCGATCAGCCGGACGGTCTCGAGTCCGTCGCTCTCGGAGACGTCGGTGACCGCGACGGCGGCTCCTTGGGCAGCGAACAGCGTCGCCATAGCGCGACCCATTCCCTTGCCGGATCCGGTGACGATGGCGACTTTGTCGGTCAGACGAGACATGAAGGGTCCTCGGTGTCGTATGGGTTCGGAAATCAGAGGCTTGCGTCGAAAGTGATGTGCACCTTGATGTTCTCGGCCGGCTTCTGTGCCTCGTCGAGAGCGGTCACGGCATCGTCGGCCGCTATTTCGCGCGTCACGAGTCCACCGAGATCGAGCCCACTCCTGGCGATGAAACGCAGGGTCGCAGGCCACACGCCCGGCGAGCCGATCGCACCGCGAATGTCGAGCTCCTTGGATTGGATGAGCCCCAGTTTGGCCGGTGCCGATCGTCCGACGTCGATGCCGATGTACACCACCCGTGCGCGGTGCCCGGCGAGTTCGAGTGCACTGGCCATCACCTCGGGTCGGCCGGTTGCCTCGACGACGACGTCGGCACCTCGGCCGCCACTGACTCGGTCGAGTAGTTCGTCGACCTCCTCCGGGGTGACCGCATGGGCGGCACCGAGTTTCAGCGCAGCCTGCCGACGTCCCTCGGATGGCTCGACCACGATGGTCGTCGCCCCCAGTGCTGCGCCGCCGGCCACCACCCCGAGGCCGATCGGCCCGGCTCCGAGTACGACGAGTACGTCGCTCGCGTTGACGTTTCCGGCGCGCATCAGTCCGTAGTAGCCGCAGCTGAACGGTTCGACGAGCGCGCCGCTGGTGAACGAGACCTCGTCGGGAAGCTTGTGCAGCCATGCGGGTTTGACGACGAAGAACTCTGCCGCGGCTCCGCTGATGGAGAACCCGAAGTGGTCATCGCCGATGACGCATTCTCCGACGACACGGTCGCCCACCTGGAAGCCGTCGACGTCGGCACCGACCTTCGCGACCTCACCGGACCATTCGTGTCCGGGAATGATCGGGTATTCGAACGGGATGATGTAGCGGCCCTCGAGCAGTTCGATATCGGAATGGCAGACGCCGACCGATCGTGCGGCGATCAGAACCTCGTCCGCCGCTATGGTCGGGATGTCGAGGTCGGCGACCTCGGCCCGATTCTCTCCGACGAACCTGAGTGCTTTCACTGTTGTCTCCTCTGTATGACGTTGGTGTGCGGGCGATCAGTGCTTGCGGGCCGAATTACGTTGCTGCAAAGCGACATACAGTACGGCGGCCACGATGACGATTGCGCCCTGCAACCAGTACTGCCATGCCGTGCCCAGACGCAGGAAGTTGGCGAGGGCCAGAATCACCTGCAGCAGAAGCGCGCCGAGCAGTACCGCTACCGGCGAACCGCTACCGCCACGCAACAGTGTTCCGGCCACGACGACCGCGGTGATGGCCGACAGGGTGAAACCGATCCCCTGGTTGGGGTCACCGACGCCGACCTGACCGACCAACATGATCCCGCCGAGCATCGTCATCAACGAGCAGCCGATGTAGGCCGCGGTCACGGTGAGACCGTTGCGCACGCCCATCTTCTCCGCGATGCTGCTGTCGGATCCCGACGCGCGCAGGGCCATTCCGGGTCGCGTGTATCGCAGAACCGCGCCGAGCGCGACGGCGGCGAGTACCGCGATCAGGAACGCCACCGGAATCGGACCGATGCTGTAGTTGATCGCATCGAGAATCGCGAAGTCGACGTATCCATCGATCTCCGGCCGAAGCAGCAGCGATATTCCTTGAATACCGATGTATGTCACCAGAGTTGCTGCGACGGCGGTGAACCCCAGGCCCCGAATCAGTCCGCCGTTGATTGCACCCACGACGATCGCTGCCGCCACCGCGACGGCGACACCGGCAACCAGACTCACCACCGAGGCCCCGTCGAACCAGAAGAACGACATGATGACCAGTACCAATCCGGTGAGCGGTCCCACCGACAGATCGATACCGCCGGTCATCACCACCAGCATCTGGCCGAGCGCGATGAAGCCGAGCGCCGTGGTGGTGAGCAGAACCGACACGATGTTGGCCTCACCGAGGAACCGCACGTTCTGCGTCGTGGCGATCAGTGACAGCAGGACGATGGCTCCGAGCAGGATGTACGCGGGCAACGATCGAACGAGCTTGTTGGGCGGCGTGTCCACCGCGCCGGCACCGGATGTCGCGGCACTGTTTCGGTGACCGGTCGCCGACACCATCGCCTGCATCATGTTGTGCTCGGTCACCGCATCACCACTGAGCGATTCGACCACGGTGCCGCGGGAGAGAACCAGAACCCTGTCGCACAGTCCTTCGAGTTCGACGGCGTCGGAGGACAGTACGACGATCGCCATGCCCGCGTCGGCGGCGTCGCGCAGCTCGCGGTAGATCTCGGCGCGCGCACCGGCGTCGACGCCCTGAGTCGGCTCCTCGGCCAGGATCAACGCGGGCTTCGACAGCAGCGCTCGGGCCAACACCACTTTCTGCTGATTTCCGCCCGATAGATTTCCCACCGCCGTGTCGACGCTCGGTGCCTTCACCGTCAGCGAGTCGGCCATCGCCGACGTCAGTTTTCGCTCGCGGCTCTTGTCGATGATCCCGTGGCGGACGAAGCGACCGAACGCACCGAGCGCGGAGTTCTCCCGGATCGAGAAGTCCGGCAGTACCCCTTCTCCCGCGCGGTCGGCGGGCATGAAGGCGATGCCGGCCTTGTGGGCGTCCGCCGAGGACTTCAGTGTCAACCGATCACCACCCAACCGCACGGTCCCGGTGGACTCGGTCAATCCGGCAAGGGCGCGAAGCAGTGCCACCTGGCCGTTGCCCGCGACGCCTGCGAGTCCGACGATCTCGCCTGCGCCGACCGTGAAGGAGACGTCGTCGAAATCCGGGCTCGACAGGTTCTCGACCACGAGACCGTCTGCGCTCGGCCCGGTTCCCTTGGGCGGGAACACGGCGTCGACGTCGCGGCCTGCGATGAGCGTGATGATCTCGTCGTCGGTGAGCGACTGCGGATCGTAGGAGCCGCGCACCCGTCCGTCGCGAAGAATGGTCATCGTGTCCGCCAGTTCCCGGACCTCGGGGATGCGGTGGGTGATGTAGACGACCGCCACCCCGGCTGCGGCGAATCGGCGCACCTGCTCGAACAGCAGATCCACCTTGTCCTGTACCAGCGGCGCGGTCGGCTCGTCGAGGATGAGCACCTTGGTGTCGGTCGCGAGCGCCTTGGCGATCTCGATCAGCTGACGCTCCGCGATGGGAAGGTCACCGCACTTGGTGTCGGGATGGACGGTGCAGCCCACCACCGCCAACTTCTCGGTGACCCACGGGCCCATCTCGAACACCGAGGGACGCATGGTCCGAGGAATGGCCAGCACGAGGTTCTCGGCGAGCGTCAGGTCCGGCAACAGGGCCGGAGTCTGGTGAACGATGGAGATGCCGAGAGCCAACGCGTCGGCCGGGGTGAGAGCGGTCCGCTCGACGCCGTCGACGACGACGGATCCCGATGTGGGCGTCTGGGTTCCCGAGATGATCGACATCAGCGTCGACTTGCCCGCGCCGTTCTCGCCGAGAAGAGCGTGCACCTGTCCCGGTCTGATGTCGATGTCGACACCGGACAGTGCGGTGACGGGGCCGAAGGTCATGCCGATGCCGCGAACCTGAAGGTACGGCTCGGCGAGAACGGTTGTGGACGTGAATGTCTCGTTCATCGAAGCTCCTGACAGCACTGGCTGCGGTGTGATCGGACGTGTCATTGCAGAACCTCTCCGATGCGTTGCGGATCGAGGGTGCTGGACAGGAGGGCATCCTCGGGTAGAGCCGGGTTGCAGATCGGCGCGCTCGGTTCGGCGCTGATCGAATCCTCGAACGCCACCGGCACATCGACCTTGGACTCGGGTGCGATGCCTCCGGTTGCTTCGGCTACGACGTGCTGGACGGCGAGGCGCACCATGTAGGTCTGCGACGTGACCGTGAACAACTCGAACCCAAGATTGGCGTCCTTGAGCTGCGCGTACTGGCAGGACAGTCCGTTGGAGTCGGCCGACGCGATCAGCGGCAGCGGACGTCCGGCCTGCTGGAATGCCGTCATGATGCTGGTCGCGGCGAAGTCGGTCATCACCGCGTCGATCTGGGGGAAACGCGAGAGCATGGTCGAGGTGGCCTGCTGGGTTTCCGCGGGCGTCCAGTTGGTGACGGTGAACGGTTGGTCGCCGATCAACTTGATGCCCGGATGATCGACCAGGACTTCCTGCATGCCTTCGTACTCCGCGAGATCCTGGGAGTTCGCGGGCGGTCCGCCGAGGAACAGGACATTGCCTTCCCCGTTCGGCAGCGATTTCACCAGCCACTCGGCGTACAACCGGCCGATCGCGCCGAAGTCGGCGGCCACGAACGTGGTGTACTCCGAGCCCTCGGACCCACCGGGAGATATCCGGTAGGGAACGACGGCGACACCGGCCTTGTATTCGTAGCGCAGCGCCGGAAGAATCGCTTGTCCTGCGTCGGGGAACACCAGCATGCCGTCGACGCCCTGAGCGCCGAGGCTCTTGATGTCGGCGATCGCCTTCTGAGTGTCACCCTGGGCATCGGTGGTGATGAAGTCCGTGACGGACGAACACTTGGCGAGCTCGTCCTGCAACTCGGCGAAATTGGTTCGCTTCCAACTGTTTCCGCCGCTACCGTCGGCGAACCCGATGACGGCCTCGTTGGGGCCACACCAGTCCGGCCGTGGCTCGCTACTGGACACGGTCTCGAAGCCGCCCACCGAACAGCCCGCGATCAGGGCGGCAACGGGCAGCAGCGTGAGCATCCGCAGGGTGTAGGTCGTGAGCTTCATCGATGATGTCCTCGAGTCAAGGGGGAAGAACGAATGTCGTAACGGGCCAGGTGCCGTGTGCCGGCGGTCATGCCACCTCGACCGGCTTTCTGGGTTCCTCGACGGCCGGGGCGCGACGCTTGCCGCCGGGCCGGAAACCGCTGTGGAAAGCGACACCGAGACCGAGCGCGAGAGCCTGGATGAGGATCTGCCAGCCGTAGGCGAGTCCCAGAGTCGAGGCCAACCGGTCGACCTGAGTGAAGAAGACTGCAGCGATCAACGAGGCGAGCACACTGCCCTTACCGCCGAGCAGCGATGTACCACCGAGAACGACGGCAGCCACCGACGGCAGCAGGTAGGTGTTGCCCTCACTGATTCCCGGGGTGTTCACGATGCCGGTCAGCAACACGCCGGCGACGGCATACAGCACTGCCGCAACGGAGTACGCGCCCAGTGTGTAACGCAACGGTGCAATACCTGCCGCGACGGCGACCCGCGGATTGGCACCGACGGCCTCGAAGATGCGTCCGGTCGGGGTGAGTCGAACGACGACCCCGACGACGACGGTCAGGACGATCGCGACGACCACGGTCACCGGAACTCCGAGCAGCGTCGATCCGATGACATCGGACAGTCCGGTGGGGGTACGACGTGCAGCACCCTCGGAGACCGCCCAGGTCGCACCGATGAGGAGCGCATTCATACCGAGGGTCGCGACGATTGGTGCCACGTTCAACCGCGCGACGACGAAGCCCGACACGGCTCCGGCCACCGCAGCGATGAGAAAGGCCGCGGCTACTGCCAGGAAGATCGCGCCGGGTGTGCCGCTGCTCGCGAGTTTGGTGACCACGACGACGGACAGTGAGAACACGCCCGGTACCGACAGATCGATACCGCCTTGCTGCACGACCAGGGTTTGCCCGATCGCGACGACCGCCAGGATCGCGGCGAACGGCAGCATCGCGGAGATCGCCCCACCGCTGACACTCTGTGGCGCGAGTACTGCGCTGATCAGGAACAGAACGACGGTGGCGATTCCGATCGCGACGGCACCTCTGGCTCGTCCGCTCAGGGCCGTGCGCAGTCCGCCTGCCGTCGATCGTTCGTTGCCGGGAGTGGGCCCGATTCCCGTCGAGGGCGCGGGTCCCCCAGCCGATTGACCATGTGATGTCACGAGAGTTCTCCGTTGATCGGGCGATGAGGGTTGTGAATCCATAGGGATGTTTCGCTGCGTGAAACTCGGCTGTGCACAAGCAGGCGAACATAGAGCCTCAGAATGTCCACCAGTGCTGCATTAATGTCCTGTCCTGATTGAACTGTGCAGTGGGTCACTTTGTCAAGCACGCAATGCTGTGGGCCACTTCTGACGGGCATGCAGATGCCTCTAGCTGCACTTACTCGGCGAAAAATGTGGCGGTCTCGCACCGACCGAAGTACAGGAAGACCGTTTCGTCACGGTCGGGAGTGTTCTGTGACAGTTGACACTCACCGTCCGGCTGCCTACCGTCATCACCACCGGCACACCTGCAGCCGCTCGACTTTTCAGGAGAACCCATGACACAGGCCCAGGAACTCGACATCGACGCCATCAAGGCCACGATCTCCGAGCTCGAGAACAAGCGCTACACGGCGATCGTCGACGGCGACCTCGATGCCTTCACCAGCTGCTGCCACCCGAACCTCGTCTACACCCACTCCGACGGCAGCCGCGATACCGTCGAGTCGTACCTGAAGAAGGTCACCTCGGGCTTCTACGTCTACCACCGCATCGACCACCCCACCGACGACATTCTGGTCTCGGGCGACACCGCAGTGGTGGTCGGTGAGATGAACGCGAGTATCACCGCCAACGGCACCGAGAAGGAACTGGTGAACAACTCGATCGCCGTGTGGGTCAAGGAGAACGACCAGTGGCTGCTCCTCGCCTACCAGCCGACTCCGCGCCCCTCGCACTGACACTCACTCGGCTCACTGACACACCGGAGGCACGGATGCTCGAATTCGAGCACGATTCACTCGCACAACGCGTTCTGTTCGGAGCAGGCAAAGCAGCATCGAATCTCGCTGCCGAGGTCGCTCGACTCGGTGCCACCTCCGTCATGGTGATCGCCGGCCCCGCCGAGACCGATCTGGCCAACTCGGTATGCAGCGAGATCGAGCCGCGACTGATGTATTCCGAAGTGGTCCAGCATGTTCCGATCGAGACGGCGGAGAAGGCGCGAGCCGCAGCTCACGAGCACGACATCGATCTGCTGGTCAGCATCGGAGGCGGGTCGACCACCGGCCTGGCGAAAGCCGTCGCCCTCACCAGCGGTATCCCCATCGTCGCCGTTCCCACCACGTACGCGGGCTCGGAAGCCACGAACGTGTGGGGACTGACCGAGTCCTCGCGCAAGACCACCGGCGTCGACGCGCGGGTGCTCCCCACCACCGTGATTTACGACGTGCTCTCGCTGTTGACCCTGCCGGTGGAGTTGAGCGTGGCGTCGGGACTCAACGCTCTGGCGCATTCCGTCGACTCGATGTGGGCTCCGCGCGCGGATCCGATCAACTCGACGCTCGCGGTGGAGGCCATCACTGCACTGTCCAGCGGACTTCGAGACATCAAACGAGATTCCGCCAGCCAATCCGGCCATGAGCAAACCCTGTACGGCGCTTACCTTTCCGCGGTCGCCTTCGCGTCCGCAGGGTCCGGACTGCACCACAAGATCTGTCATGTGCTCGGCGGCACGTACAACATGCCGCATGCCCAAACCCATGCGATCGTGCTGCCACACGTACTCGAATACAACGCTCCGTATGCACCGACGGCCGAGCAGCGCATCGCGAGTGCCTTCGGGAGCAGCACTGCAGTCGAGGGACTGTGGTCGCTCCGAACCGAACTCGACGCACCTACCGCGCTGCGCGACTACGGGATGAACGAGTCCGATCTGGATGAGGCCGTCGCACTCGTTCTCGACGCGGCTCCCGCCTCCAATCCGCGGCCGGTCACTGCTGAATCGCTCATGATACTGCTCCGTAACGCCTGGGCCGGAACGACTTCCGAGAACGAGGGACGCTGACATGGGTATCGACAGTCGCACCGACATCTCCGCCGAGCAGAGCAGCCGGGAGCGGGCACTGACCGACAAGGTCGTCGCCAGTTTCGCCGACACCCCCGATCCGCGACTGCGAGAACTGCTCACGGGATTGACCGAGCATCTCCACGCGTTCATCCGAGAGGTCCGGCTGACGCAGGACGAATGGAACACGGCCATCGAGTTCCTCACCGAGGTCGGTCACATCACCGATGACCGACGTCAGGAATTCATTCTGCTCTCCGACGTTTTCGGGGCCTCGATGCAGACCGTGACCGTCAACAACGAAGCGATCGCAGGCGAGACGGAGGCGACGGTGTTCGGTCCGTTCTTCGTCGACGACGCCCCCGCCATCGAGTCGGGCGGGGACATCTCCCACGGCGCACCGGGCCAGGCCTGCTGGGTCGAGGGAACCGTCACCGATATCGCAGGCGATCCCGTTGCGAATGCTCGGATCGAAGTATGGGAGGCCGACGACGACGGCTTCTACGACGTCCAGTACTCCGACGGACGGGTCGCCGCCCGCGGTCACCTGCTCTCCGACGAGAACGGAAAGTTTGCGTTCTGGGGCCTCACCCCGACTCCGTACCCCATCCCGTTCGACGGACCCGTCGGGCGGATGCTCGACGCCGCAGGACGCTCGCCGATGCGGGCGTCGCACCTGCATTTCATGGTCACCGCCGAGGGGCAGCGGACACTGATCACCCACATCTTCGTACGCGGCGACGAACTGCTCGATCGCGACTCGGTGTTCGGCGTCAAGGACTCCCTCGTCAAAGACTTCGTGGAACAGCCTGCCGGAACCCGCACGCCCGACGGTCGCGACCTCGGAGAAAACACCTGGTCGAGAGTGCAATTCAACATCGTTCTCGCGCCGGAGCAATAGAGACCACGCAAACCCCGGTGGCGCTCGCCGCTCCGTGGGGAGACATCTCCTGCAGAATCGGAATTGCACGGATTTGTGCTGTCGAGCAGCGGGCGACCTGGAACTGACCCGACAGGATCAGGCCGGCATGAAATCCCGGAGCACGGGAAGTCTCGACGCCGAGCGATTCGCGAGCGTGGGCACGCAACCCAGCAGCCCCTTGGTGTACGGATGCGTCGCGGTCGCGACGATCTCCGCGGACGCCTTCTGCTCCACCAACTCACCCCGGTACATAACCAGCATCGTGTCGGAGAACTCGAGGCACAGCTTGATGTCGTGACTGACGATGAGCAGCGCAGTCCCCTGCTCCTGGGTCAGGTTCTGCAGCAGCTCCATCGTTCCGCGAGCAAGAGATGCATCGAGCGCGCTGGTCGGCTCGTCGGCAATCAGCAGTCGCGGAGACCCGCACAACGCCAGAGCCGTCATCACCCGTTGCCGCATTCCGCCGGACAACTCGTACGGCCGACTCCGCATCACCCGCTTCGTGTCGGAGAGCCCGACCTTGTTCAGCCAGTACGCGGTCGTATCCGCACGCTCACGCCTGCCCTTGATTCCCGCTCCCGCGAGCACGTGCTTGAACTGGCCCCCGATGGTCCACACCGGGTCCAGGGCCGTCATCGCGTCCTGGAACACCATCGCGATTCCCTCGGTACGCCGAGGGACACTGCGTCCCGTTTCCGGCTGCGCGGGCCTGCCCTCGAACTCCAGCCGCGTCGAGTTCACCGTTGCGCCCGCGGACACGTCGAGCAAACCTGCGATCGTCATGGCCAGGGTCGATTTCCCCGAACCCGACTCGCCCACCAGCGCAACCCGCTGACCGGGCGCAATAGCGAACGAGACATCCTTCACCGCCACTACTGCACTGTCTCCCGAGCCGTACGTCACACTGAGATTCTCGACATCGAGCACCGACGTGTGATCTGCGGCCCCCGAATCCCTATGCGCATCGCTCGGGCGGATCGAAAGCGAAAGAGCCTCGGGCTCTGCAGTTGTCGTCATGTTTGTCTCCCACCGAGACTCCGTCGAATATGGACGCCTCCCATGGTTGCGCCGCGGTGTTTCCCGCGGCCACGAAAACGGTAAACAGCGCATTACGCACGATTCGTTCACCAACGCGCGGCTCCGACCAGCAGTTCTTCCCGCAACTCCGACATAAAGGCCGCAACCTACACCGGGGTCCACGACCCGATCTCCGATAGACTCGATGTCGGTACAGGTGATCTCGACGTGGCGGCCACCCTTCTCACATTCTTGTGCACTCCCATGTGCGCATCATCGGAAGGCCCAGACGAATGACCCGCCCCTTCTTCGACGACGAATCCGGCTCTGTTGCAGCCCATCTGCGCAGACGAGCAGATGAACAACGAACCAGATACATTCGTGCGCAGTCGAACCGCGGCGAAAAGTTCGTGACCTCGCCCCGCCGTGTGTACGAGCTGATTCGCTCGGGAATCCGGCGAGGCACGATGCCCCACGACGAGGTTCTCTCCGAACAGCATCTCATCGAGACATTGGGCGCGACGAGAAACGCTGTGCGTAAGGCGCTTCAGATGCTCGCCGATGACGGCGTCGTCCTGCGGGCGCGTCGAGCAGGAACGTCGATCGCCCACGACATCGTGGCCGTCCGCGACGGCGAAGTGGGTCCGAGGGCGTGGGCCGGGATGCCGGACGAAGGCCGGCTGACGGTGGAGACCCTCGAATGCAGGCGCATCACTGCACCTGGGGTGATTCAGGAGTTCATCGGTGCCGACGTGGAATCGGTGATCCTGCTCGAGCAGATCGGCCGGATGAACGGGAAGCCGCTCTATCTGCGGGTCGGCTACTGCATCACGGACTTCGACATCGACGAATTCACCGAGCGCATCGAGAGCAACCACTCGGAGTTCCCGCCGATCGCAGTTGCCCATCACCGAATCTTCGGCACCACCTACGGTGGCAGTAGTTCCGTCGTGGAAGCCATCTCGTGTCAGGAACGAGCAGCCGAGCTGCTCGAAATGCAGGTGGGATCACCGGTACTGTTGCGCGAGTTGATCACTCGCGATACCGACGGCCGGCCGTCCGAGCTCAGCTTCACTCACTTCCGAGCAGACCGAGTAGCGATCATCGGATCGACCGTCACCGCCGGCACCACCACGCTGAACTGAAGAAGGGGGTCGGTGCGAACACCGACCCCCTTCTTCGGAGGGGATGTCAGAAGTCCAACAGATTATCGCGGAACTGGTTGTGCACATAGGTTTCTCGTACCAACCCGCGCCGACGCAGTGCAGGCACCAGACCATCCGTGACCTCGGTGTAGTACCGACGCCCCAACTTTCCGGTGATCAGGAAGCCGTCTCCGCCGACAGCGTCGATGACCTCCTCCATCTGTTCGGCAACGGTATCGGGCGTTCCCACCAGCGGCACCGACGTGATCGACCATGTCGCAGCCAGCTGGCGCAGCGTCTTGGGAGTGCCGTCGTCGTTGAACTTGCTACTGCCCGAACCCGCGAGGAAGTCCGCCAGCGTGGTCCGGTGACCGTTGGTGGACATCTCCGGCGGCGGTGCATCCATGTCGAGGGTCGACAGGTCGTTACCCGTCACCGCCGAGATGTGCGCGAGCGCCGCATGGACGCGGCCGTCGGTGGCTTCACGAGAGCGTGCATCGAGTTCCCGCGCCTCCTGATCCGTGTCGCCGAGCACCGGGGCCACGATGTACAGGATCTTGATCGAGTTCGGATCACGTCCTGCGTCGGAAGCTTTGGATCGAACATCGTCGCGGAAGGCCTTCATCGCCTCGATGCCCTGGGCTTGGCAGATGATCGTGTCCGCGTTGCGAGCAGCGAACATCCGTCCCCGAGGGGACCCGCCTGCCTGGCAGATCACCGGCCTGCCCTGCGGCATCGGCAGCGTGTTCAGCGGACCACGAGTGCGGTGATACTTGCCGACGTAATTGGCGTCGTGCACCTTGGTGTGGTCGGCGTAGGTGTTGGTCGTTCGGTCCATCACCACTGCGTCGGCATCCCAGGAACCCCAGAGCGCATCGACTGCCTCGACGAATTCCTCTGCGCGCTCGTATCGTTCGTCGTGCGGCGGCAGCGCTGCCATCCCGAAGTTCTGGGCCGCGCGGTCCTCACTGGAGGTCACCACGTTCCACCCGACCCGCCCGTGCGACATGTGGTCCAGAGTGGAGACGGTACGCGCCAGCAGGTACGGCGGATAGAAACTGGTGGACATCGTGGCCACGATCCCGAGCCGCGACGTGGCAGCGGCCAACATCGGAACCAGTGCCACCGGATCGTGTTTCGGGGCGTACTGCGCCTTCGCAAGATCGAATTCGGTCGTGCCGCCGTAGCTGTCGGACACCATTGCCGAATCCTCGAGCATCAGATAGTCGAAGCCCGCCCGTTCCAGTGCGCGGGCCATCTCGACGTGGAACCGTCCGTCTGCCCAGGTATCGGCGTCCGACCCGGTCCAGTGCGAGCTCCACACCGGTGGCCGAAAGCTGGTGAACCAGGCCAGGTGAATCCGAGGTGCGCTCATCGCGCACCTGCCAGATGCTCGCGGAAGTTGCTGCCCCGGTATCCGGTGCCTGCCACACCGCGACGAGAGAGCTCGGGCATCAGCCCGTCACAGACATCGTCGACGTATCGGCGGTTCAGCACGCCACCGCCGCCCCCGAAGAACAGGAATCCGTCTCCACCCACGTCGTCCATGACACTCTCCATTTCGTCGGCCACTGTCTGCGGCGTCCCGACGAGCCGGAGCGACTCCGTGCGTTCGGTGGCCACGGTCTCGCGAATGGACCGGCCGTTGGCCCATTTACGTAGGTTGTCGAGAATGCTGGTACTGCCCTCGGTACGTAGGTCGTCCGGAATCGGCTTGTCCACGTCGAGCATCGAGAAGTCGATGTCACCGGACAACATGATCAGCCGTCGCGCGATGGCCGCATCGGTCGCCTCGTAGTAGCGCTCGGCCTTGCGCCGCGCGTCGTCCTCGGTCTCCCCCAGGATCGGAGTCACCATGTACAAGACCTTGACGGCGTCCGGGTCGCGCCCGAACTCCGTTGCGCGGGCCCGCACCGTCTTTCGGTACTCACGCATCGCGTCACGCCCCTTGGGCGCAGCGACCACCAGATCCGACACCCTGGCGGCGAGATCGATACCGGACTTCGACGCGCCGGCCTGGCACAGCACCGGCTTGCCCTGTCGACTGGGCAGGGTGTTGAGCGGTCCACGGACAGAGAAGTGCTCGCCGTCGTGGTCGATGGTCCTGACCTTGCTGTGGTCCACATAGGACTCGAGGTTCGGCACGATCGGCGACGCGGCATCGGCGTCCCATGACGCCCACAGCTTGTTCGCGACGTCGACGAATTCCTCTGCGATCTCGTAGCGCGCGTCGTGAGTGGGCAAGGTGTCCCGGCCGAAGTTCTGCGCTGCACGATCACCCGTGGAGGTGACGATGTTCCAGCCGATTCGGCCTCGACTGAGGTGGTCGAGTGTCGACAGCAACCGGGTGAGCAGGAATGGCGGGTAGAAACTGGTGGACGCGGTGACGACGATGCCGATCCTGTCGGTCTCGTACGCCAGGCGCGAGGCCAGCGCCATCGGATCGTGCTTGGGGGCACGCGGCGTCCACTTGAGTTCGGATTCGAAAGTGCCGCCGTAGATGTCGGTCAGCGCGGTGGAATCCTCCAACATCACGAAGTCGATTCCCGCTCGTTCGAACCTGCGCACGATGTCGACAGCGAAAGAGCCGTCGGCCCAGTCTGTTCCGCCGGTACCGGCGAAGGGGCCGGTCCAGTCCGGTACGAGGTAGTTGGTGAACCACCCGAGTGTGAACGGTTGTGACATCGATCCTCTTTTCCCATGGAGTGATTGCGAATGGTGGGTGCAGGCACCGCAGATTCCTCGTTGACGACCACTTTCGTTTCGGGCGTCGAGATCGCGGTGGTGCGCCACGGTCGCAGAGCCAGCAGCAGTGCCAGCGCCGCGACCGGGATGCTCGCGGTGAAGGCGAGCGAGTACGACACCTGTGCTGCAACCGCTCCGGCAACGAGCGGACCGAGCATGGTGCCGACGTCGAAGGTGACCTGATAGACGGCGACAGGACTGCCACCTTTGCCCTCGAGAACGTCGCCGACCGTCGCTGCGCTGGCGACCATGGCGCACGTACCGCCCACTCCCCAGAGCACCATCGTCGCTATCAGGACCGGCAGCGTCGGAAAGGCGGCGAGAGCGCAGATTCCGAGCAGGATCGCCGCCGACCCGAACGCCAGCATGGGTCGCCTGCCCCAGCTGTCGACCAGCTTGCCCGCAGGTTTGACGACGACGATCTGCACTACGGCCCCGACCACGAGTACGAGGCCCGACACGAACGGGCTGCCGCCGATCACCGTGGCGACGAACAGTGGAACCAGTGTGAAACGCACACCGTTCCCGACCCAGCCGTTGGCGAAGTTCGACGCGATCGACGCACGAAAGCCTCGGTGTCGCATGGCGCTTCGTAGCGTCATGATCTCCGGTCGCGTCGACAGATCGTGCACGACGCCGTTCGCGGCGTCCTTCTTGTCGCTCGACCGGAAGGCGAACCAGACGACGGCGACACCGACGATCAACGTCACCGCGTGCGTCAGGAACGGCGCGCGGAGCGACAGCAATGCGACGGCACCGCCGATCACCGGCCCCAGGACGCCGCCGATCAGGAATCCCGATTGAAAGACGGACGCGGTTCTTCCTCCGGTGTCGGGGGTGCTGTAGCGGAACAGCAGCTGTTGACCGGCCACGGTGAACATCGCCGTGCCGACTCCGCCCACGGCCCGCAGGATCAGCAGCAACAGAAATGTCGGCGCGAATGCTGCAGCGAGCGAGGACATTGCGGCCAGCAGCAGGCCTGCGGTGAGCACCGACCGCTCGTCGAATCGCACGAGCAACCGTGAGGCACCGAAGGAGGACAGCACCCGGGTGAACGCATAGATGCTCACCACCGACGACGCCGCGAGATCGGAGACTCCGAAGTCTCGTGCGAACACCGGGATGACCGGGGCCACGACGCCGTACCCGAGTCCGATACACACGTTGACGAACGCCAACGCGTACACCGGCCCGGGAACCACGGAGTCTCTGCGCAGCAACCGCATCAGAACGACATGAGATTCTCACGGAACATCTCGTGTTCGTATTCGGTACGCACCAGTCCGCGGCGTTGCAGCGCTGGGACGAGGCCTTCGGTGATCTCCCCGACGTACCGGCGACCGATACTGCCGGTGATGAGAAATCCGTCGCCCCCAACGAAGTCCATCGTCTCGCCCATCTGCTCGGCAACGGAGTCCGGCGTACCGACGTAGTGCACGTTCTTCATCGACCAACCCAATGCCGCCGAACGCGGCGTGTTGCCGTACGAGAGGAAATCACCGAGCGTGGTTCGGTGTCCGTTGGTGGACAGTTCGGGGAACTCCTCGTCGAGTTGATATGTGGAGAGATCGATTTCGGTGAGCGCAGAGATGTGGCCGAGCGCGGACTCGATGCGTGAATCGACATCGGCTGCCATGCGCTCCACCTTCGCGCGAGCGTCCGCCTCGGTATCCGCCAGCACCGGTTGCGTGATGAACATGATCTTACAGCTGTCCGGGTCACGACCGGCCTTCTCCATCCGCATCCTGATGTCGTCGCGAAAGGCTTTCATCGCGGCCGGGTCCTTGGCTGCGCTGAGGATCGTTTCGGCGTTGCGAGCGGCGAACTCGCGTCCGCGCGGTGACCCGCCTGCCTGGCAGATCACCGGCTCGCCCTGCGGCGATCGAGGAAGATTGAGCGGCCCGCGAGACGCGTGGTACTTGCCTCGGAAGTTCGTCACGTGCACCTTGGTGTGGTCGACGTAGGTACCGCTCTCTCGATCGAGCACCATGGCATCGTCCTCCCACGATGCCCACAGCTGCTTGACCAGATCGACGAATTCGTCTGCGCGCTCGTACCTTTGGTCGTGCTCGGCCAGCTTGTCCATGCCGTAGTTCTGCGCAGCGCGATCCTCGCTCGACGTCACGACGTTCCAGCCGACGCGACCTCCACTGAGATGATCGAGCGTGGAGAACCGTCGAGCCAGCAACCACGGCGGATAGAACGACGTGGAGCAGGTAGCGATGACGCCGATGTGCTCGGTGGCTGCGGTCAGCATCGGCACCAGGGTGACGGGATCGTGCTTGGGCGCATACAGGCCGTACTTGAGGTCGACCCTGGACGTCTGCTCGTACGCATCGGAGACCATCGAGGAATCCTCGAGCATGATGTAGTCGAAGCAGGCCCGCTCGAGAGACCGCGCGAAATCAACGTGCAGTTCTCCGTTGGCCCAGGTCCGTCCTTCGTCGCCGGCCCAGGTCGTGTTCCACGGCGGGTTGGAGAAGTTGGTGAACCATCCCAGATGAAATTTGGTCATGCCGTGCTCCTTGTTCTCGATACGGGTCCGGTACTTGTGTTCAGCCGAGTCAGCTCGGCGGGTTCGTGTGGGTGCACTCCACGCCACACCGATGCCACAGCGGCAAGCAGTGCGGCGACGGCCATCACTGCGACGGCCAGGACGAATCCCGATGTCAGCGCTCCGAGTTCGATCTCCGTGGACATCCGTGCGTCACCGGAATACACCACCTCGCGCAGAGCAGGCGGAATTGCAGAGACGGCCAAGACCAGCGCGAGCGCGGTGCTGAGAGTCACCGCCGTGTTGTCCAGAGACACGCGAAGACCGTTGGCCATGCCCGACCGGTCGGCGGGCACACCCACGTTGATCGCCGACGCGTTGGCCGTCTTGAAGATGCCACCGGAGAGGCCGAGCAGAAACAGGATCACCACGATCGGCACGGACTGTGCCGGGCCCGCGATGTGCAACCCGAGCATTGTCAGAACGGCGGCGGTACCGAGCGTGGACACCGTGGTCAGGGTCCGCGTCGAGACGCGAGTGGAGAGGGCACCGGCGATCGGCGACATCACCGTCGTTCCGACCGCGAGTGCAGTGATCTGCAGGCCTGCATGGACGGGACTCGCCCCTTCGACGCTCTGCAGGTAGAGCGACATCGTCACCGCGACAGCGCCTTCGGCCATGGTGACCAGAAAGGAGGCGGTGTATGCGCTGCCCCGGAAGCGATCGATCAGCAACGTCGGATCCACGATCGGGTCCGCTGCGCGCTTCTCCCACCACCAGAACACCGGCAGCACGACGATCACGGCCACGAGCGGCAGCACCGCGTTCCACGAGCCGAAACCCGAACTGCCACCGCGGTTCACCCCGTAGACCAGTCCCCCGAGGATGACCATCGAGCCGACGGCACCGGCGAGATCGAACGATGTGTTACGGGCCTTAAGGGGGCTACGACGCAACGTGATCGCGGCCCATACCGTCCCCACGATGCCCAGAGGTACCAGGACGCCGAACACCCCTTGCCATCCGACGGTCTCGGTCAACACACCGCCGAGCAACGGTCCGATCGAAACGGCGAGCGACATGATCGTGATGTTCCAGCCGATGCCGATCGAGAGCTTCTGCGGATCGAACGCCTCGACGAGTAACGCCGTCGTGTTGGTGATCACCGCTGCTGCACCGATGCCCTGGACGATGCGAAGTCCGATGACGATGTTCGGATCGCTCGCCAGCGCGATGACCGCGGCACTGACGGTCAGGCATGCCAGTCCGGCGAGGTAGACCGGGCGTCGGCCCACGATGTCTGCGAGCTTGCCGAGCACCAGGATCAACACCGCTGTGGTGAGCAGATACGCGAGCATGAACCAATCCGTCTGTGCTGCAGACGCACCGAGTCCCGCGCTCATGTCCGGTAGCGCGACGGGGAGCATCGAGACCGATACGAACGTCAGGCTCATCCCGAGGCCGGTGACGGACAGCACGCGCCAGGGATAGGAGTCGGGCCGCACCTCCGTCACCGGATCGACCCTCGCAGTGGCGATCAGAAGTCCATCAGGTTGTCACGGAAGAGACTGTGCGCGTATCCGTCACGGATCAGTCCGCGCTTGCGCAGCTCGGGTGCCAGCCCGTCGGTGATCTCGCTGATGTAGCGCCGGTTCACGTTCGCGGAGATGAGGAACCCGTCGCCGCCGACCTCGGCGGCGATGTCGCCCATCTGCTCGGCCACAGCGTCGGCCGTACCGATCAGCTGGACGGACTTCCTGATGTCCGAGCTCGCCGCTTCGCGCAGCGTCATTCCGGTGGCGTTGGCACCGATCAACTCCATCGATGCTCTGCCGGCATTGGTCTCGACGGTCGGCATCGGGGCGTCGAGATCGAACTTCGAGAAGTCGATGCCACTGGCATAGGACATCGAGGCGAGGTTGATCTCGATGTTGTTGCGGAACCCGTCGAGAATCCGCTCGTTCTTGTCCTGCGCCTCGCGCTCGGTCTCCCCGAGCACCGGGCTGACGATGAACATGATCTTGCACGAATCCGGGTCGCGGCCCTCGACGACCATGCGGGCACGGACGTCGTCGCGATAGGACTTCATGGCCTCGACACTCTCGACCTGCGCGAGGATCGTCTCGGCGTGCTTGGCTGCGAAAGCACGACCTGCAGGTGAGCCACCGGCCTGGCAGATCACCGGTCGACCCTGCGGCGTCGGTGTGGTGTTGAGCGGTCCACGGGAGGAGTGGTACTTGCCCGCGAAATCGATGTTGTGAACCTTCTCGAAATCTGCGAACACACCCGCCTCACGATCGAGGCGAACCGCATCCGGCTCCCACGACGACCACAGTTGCTTGACGAGATCGATCCACTCGTCGGCCATCTCGTACCGGTGGTCGTGCTCGAACATGTCCGCGTAGCCGAAGTTCTGCGCTGTCCGAACGTTGTGCGAGGTCACCAGATTGACGCCTGCTCGCCCGTTGCTGAGGTGATCGAGCGTGGCAGACGTGCGCGCCGCCATGTAGGGCGGGTGGAACGACGTCGTCATAGTCGCGATGAGTCCCAGATGCTCGGTGTGCTGACTGAGGATGGGCAGCAACGAGTTCGGATCCTGTTTGGGAACCGAACGGGCATTGGCCAACCACCATTGCGATGAGCCACCGAACGAGTCCGGAACGAACGAGCCGTCCTCGAACATGATGTAGTCGAAGCCGGCGCGCTCGAGCGCCTTCGTCATGTCGATGTAGAGCTCGGGGTGGTTCCATTCGGTCCCGCCCTCCCCCGACCACATCTGGTTCCACGACTGCACCTGCCAGCTCAGGAACCAACCAAGGTGGAACATGTCTTCTCCTCTTCTCCGGAACCGGCGCGATCAGAAAGCGCGCAGATTGTCACGGAAGTGGCTGTGCTCGTATGATGTTCGCGTCAGACCTCGACGCTTGAGAGCGGGGACGAGCCCGTCGGTGATCTCGGCGACGTAACGCCGGTTCATCGGAGCTCCGGCGATGAGGAACCCGTCGCCGCCCACCTCCTGCATGACACCGTCCATCATGTCGGCGACGTCGTCGGGCGTGCCGACGAAATCGAGGGTGTCGATGGCACTGTGTCCGGTGAGGCGCTCACGCAGAGTCTGCGTTCCGTCTCCCCTGAACTCCGCGAAACTGCTTCTATGGCCGTTGCTTTCGAGGTCGACCGGTAGTGGCTCGTCCAGGTCGAACCGACTCAGGTCGATCCCCGAGAGGTGTGAACGACCGGCGAGAAGTCCATCGATGTTGCTCGACGCGGCATCTGCGCGACGCTTCTTCTTGGCCTTCGCCTCGGCTGTCGTCTCACCGAGAATCGGTGAGATCAGGTACATCACCTTGACGTCGTCGGGGTTGCGGCCGGCTTCGGCGGCACCGAGGCGAATGTCCTCGCGGTACCGACGCATCTTGTCGGTGCCGTGTGGATTGGAGATGATGGCGTCCGCGTGCTTGGCCGCGAATTCCTTGCCCTTGTCGGAGCCTCCTGCCTGGAGGAAGACCGGGCGGCGTTGCGGGCTGGGAATGGTGTTGAGGGGTCCGCGGGACTTGAAGAACTTCCCCTCGAAGTCGATCCGGTTGACCTTCTCGTGGTCGGCGTAGATGCCGCCCGGCGAGGTGTCCGCGTGCACCGCTCCGTCTTCCCACGAGTCCCACAACTTGCAGGCCACCTCGACGAACTCGTCGGCGATGTCGTAGCGCAGATCGTGCTCGGGCATGTCGAATCCGTAGTTCTGCGCTGCGCGAGTATTACTGCCGGTGACGATGTTCCAGCCGATGCGTCCCTGGGCGATGTGATCGAGTGTCGACATCAACCGCGCGACGGTGTACGGGTGATAGAACGTGGTCGTCAGCGTGGGCACGATGCCGAGATGCTTGGTGGTGTACGAGAGAATCCCGGCGAGTACGGCCGGATCATGTTTGGGCGCAGCGGATGCCGTCGCCAGGTAGTACTCCATCGATCCCTTGTAGGTATCGGAGACCTGAACCGAATCCTCCATGATGAGGAAGTCGAAGCAGGCGCGTTCGAGTGAGTGTGCGAGGTCGACGTACTGATCGGGCATCATCCAGTCGGTTGCCCCGGTACCGGACCACGGCTGGTTCCAGGATTGGACGCCGAAGCCGGCTCCGAGGAACCAACCGAGGTGAAATTTGTTGGCAGTCATAACGTTTCTCCAGACGAGCGGATGGTGGGTATCTAGAACTCGAGCAGGTGGTCACGCAGGTGTTCGCCGGTGTACTCGGTGCGCATCAGCCCACGTCGTTGCAGCGCAGGCACCAGTCCGTCGGCGATCTCACCGATGTAGCGCCGATTGTGTGGCTGGCTCCAGATCAGGAACCCGTCTCCGCCGACCTCTGCCATGGCCTCGCCCATCTGTGCGGCAACAGCATCGGGGGTGCCGACCAGTTCCATCGACTCCGTTCGGTACGCCACGCATGCTTCACGAAGCGTCCGGCCGTCGGCCCAGTTCCGGAAGTTCTCGAGAGTGGACTGATGTCCGTTGGTGTGCACGTCCTCGGGCATCGGCTTGTCCAGATCGAACGTGGAGAAGTCGATCTCCATGCTCGCCGACCAGCCGACCAGGACACCGGCCGGGTTGGCGCGCACCGCCTGGGCTTTGCGTTCCTGGCGTTCGAGGGCCTCCTCGTGCGTCTCCCCCAGAATCGGCGAGACGACGTACATCACCTTCGCCGAGTCGGGATCGCGGCCGTGCAGCTCCATCCGTCGGCGGATGTCGGCTCGGTACTCCTTCATCGCGGGAACACCTTTGGGCAGGGCCATGATCATGTCCGCGTGCTTGGCCGCGAAGTCGCGTCCGGCAGGCGACCCGCCGGCCTGGGTGATGACGGGCCTGCCCTGCGGGGAGGGCAGGGTGTTCAGTGGGCCGCGGGACGAGTAGTACTTACCCTGGAAGTCGATCGTACGGACCTTGGTGTGGTCGACGTACGTCGACGTCTCGCGGTCCATCACCACGGCGTCGGCGTCCCACGAATCCCACAGCTGTTCGACCAGATCGACGTATTCGTCTGCCCGGGCGTACCGTTCGTCGTGTGGCGGCAGCGCGTCCATGCCGAAGTTCTGTGCGGCACGATTCTCGCTGGAGGTCACCACGTTCCACGCGATACGTCCGGAGGACAGGTGATCGAGAGACGAGATGGACCGAGCGAGCAGGTAGGGAGGATAGAACGACGTCGATGCCGTCAGCGCGACGCCCAGGTGACTGGTGGCACGAGTGAGCAAGGGAGCCAACGCCATCGGATCTCCCTTCGGGGCCCATCCGCCGGTCTTCAGGGTCGCCTCCGAACTTCCGCCGTACGTGTCCGACACCATCGACGAATCTTCGAGGAGCAGGAAGTCGAAGCACGCGCGCTCGAGAGTCCTGGCGAAATCGACATAGAAGTCTCCGTTGAGCCAGTCCCCGCTGTCGGTGCCCTCGAAGGCCGCGTTCCAGGTCGTCGGTACGAAGCTGCCGAACCAACCGAGATGAAATCTGTTGTCTGTCATAGTGTCCTCGCTGGTTTTTCGTTCGCGCTGTGTCTTGACGACTACACCGCCTCGATGTTTCGACGAGCCGCATTCTCGGTAGCCGTCCGATTTCGCCGTCGTTCGGCGGCATTTCCGCACGCAGTTCGGTCTGGGCGGCGGATATGACCACCGACCGAACTGCCTGCGGCAGAGGAACCTACGAGCCCAGAGTCAGGTTGGAGTAGTCGATGCGGAAGTCGGTGCGCTGCACGAACCCGCCGATACCTGCCTCCAGCGCCACCGACGGCCGTACCCTGGCGATGAAGATGTAGGGGGCCTGCTCGGTCATGCGCAGCTCGGCCTGATTCCAGAACACTCCGGCCTCGGGGCTCAACGCGTCACCGGCATCGAGGCCTCGATCCACCATCGACAGGAACTCGGGATCGTTCCACAGAGCGATGTTGGAACCACCGCCCGGTTGCGTCAGCAGCTGCAGCGAATACGGCGGGGTCATGGTGACCGAGGCACCCATGGTCAGGCTTGCCTGGACCTTGCCGTCCAGGGTGTCGGCATTGAGTTGCGCTGCAGGCACTTCCGCGATCGTCACGTCGATGCCTGCTTCGGCTGCATTGGACTGGATCTGAATCGCCGTGTCCTGAGCGGCAGGGAGTTGGTTGTTGACGCTGAGGGTGAAGGCGAGACCGTCGAGTCCCGCTTCGGCGAGCAGCGACTTCGCACGTTCGGGGTCGCTGTCGAACTGGGGAAGATCGCTGCCGTCCCAGTTCGGCGCCTTGTCGTCGAGCACGTGGTTGTACTTGTACGCGCGACCGAAGAACACGTCGGACAGGATCTGGTCGTACGGGATCGCGTACGCCATCGCCTGGCGCACACGCACATCGTCGAACGGCGCGCTCGTGGTGTTCATCGAGAGCAACAGGTACTGATTGGAGGTGGTCGTCGGAACCGTCACGGCATCGTTGCTCGCCAAGCTCGCCTGGTCGGACGAGCGCAACGCCAGGGCCACGTCTGCGTCGCCGCGCGTGACCATGTTGGCCCGAGTGGCGGGGTCGGCCACGACGCGTCGAATGATCCGTTTGATCTCCGGCTCACCCAACACGAAGTTGGGATTGGCCGTCATGACGATCTCCTGGCCCGGGGTTACCGACTCCAACATGTATGCGCCGTAACCGAAATTGCCGCGCATCATGTCCTCGGCACCCCATGCAACCGCGTACGGATCCTCGGGAGTGGCGTTCTCGATCAGATAGTTGCTGTCGTAGATCGACCCGATGTTCTCCGCCAGATTGGCCAGCAGGGTCAGACCGTAGCCGGCCTTCTCGACGGTGAAGCTGACGGTGTAGTCGTCGATCTTCTCGATCTGCGTTGCCGGGTCGGTCAACATCGGCTTGTAGTAGCCGGCCATGCCTCCGCCCGGGGTGGCGAACTTGCGCTCGAAGGACCACAGGACGTCGTCGGCATCGAGTTCGTTGCCGTGGTCACTCATCACACCCTGTCGGAGCGAGAAGGTGTAGACGAGTTGATCGGGGCTCACCTCGTAGCTCTCGGCGAGATAGGGCTCGAAATCGTAGAAGTCCTGCACCAGCGCGTCGGAGCCTTCCTCCTCCACGTACGGCTTACGGATCAGCTGGGCGTGCATGTTGTTGGTGACGTCCTGGTTGTCGGTGCCGGCGGTGTAGCCGTAGTCCCGAACCACGTTCGACGCCTGGTCGGGGGTCACCACGATGATCTCCCCCGAGCTCGACGCCGAGGTCTCGCCTCCGCCGTCCGAGCACGCAGTCAGTGCAAGGGCACCGACGAGCAACGGCACCGCCCATCTGAGTCCGACGGGCAATCGATGAGAAGCTTTCATGACAGGTTGTTCTCCTTGTTCGGTGCACGAGTGCAGGTGTCATCGCCGATCGAGCCCTGAGGCTTCGATCGTGGGAGACCATGCACGAGAGTGGTATTCGCGGACTGCACTGTCCGATACGAAAGAGGGCCGTAGGAAAGAGGGCCGATGTCAGTGCGAGCGGCGGGTGCCCTCGGTGAGCTTGCGGCCGACGACGGCAACCGATGCCACAGTCAGGCACAACGCGAAGGCAGGTGCGCCGGCCGACCACAGCTTCCCGATAGCGGCATCGCCTGCGCCGCGCGTGATCATCGAGCCCCATTCGGGGGTGGGCGGCGGCAGGCCGACGCCGAGGAAGCCGAGCGCGGCGGTGAGAATGATCGTCATGCCGAACACCACCGACGCGTTCTGCAATGCGGGCACCGAGGAGTTGGGCAGTACGTGCCGGAACACCAACTGGGTCTCGGACAGTCCAGCCTGACGGGCCGCGTCGAGATACGCGTCGCCGCGCACCCGCAGTACCTCGGTGCGGACCAGACGCGCCTGAATCGGCGCAAGAATGATCGACAGTGTGAAGATCATCGTGATCGAGGACGTTCCGAAGAACGAGACGACGACCAGCGCGACGATCACCGTGGGAACGGCCTCGAGCAGATCCAGAAAACGTGCGGCCCCGCGGGCCAGGAATCCGCCGAGACCGCGGCCCGACTCGCTCATTCCGATGGTCAACCCGATCAGGATGCCTGCCACGGTTGCGGCGATCGTGACCGCGAGCGCGATGGTGACATCGATGCGGGCACCGGCAATGGTGCGCGAGAAGACATCGAGTCCGTTGGAGTCGGTTCCCAACCAGAACTCCGAGTCCGGAGACTGGGACGGCGAGCCGACGACCTTGGTGGGATCGAACGGGACGATCCACGGTCCGATCAGGGTGATCAGCAGGATCAGGGCCAGTGGAACGAACAGTGCCACGGTGCCGATCGACATCGACCTTCGCGGACGACGTGGGCCGGTGCGGGCGTCGGAGACGGCCTTCTTCGGAACCAGAGCAACCATCAGGAACCACCTCCGGCTCGGCCCGGCTTGCGCCGAGGGTCGAGCAACATGTTGACGAGATCGACACACAGGAACACGATCAGTGAGATCGCCGCGACGACGAGCAGAAATCCCTGCAGCGCAATCAGATCCGTCGCTGCAACGGCCTCGACGGCGTACCGCCCCATGCCGCCGAGCCCGAACAGGGTCTCGAGAATGACCGCTCCTCCGAGCAGGGACCCGAACACCATGCCGAACAGGGCGACGGTCGGCGGCAAGGCCCGACGGTATGCACTTGCGTAGATGTACTTGCGAGCCGAACCGGTCGCGATCTTGAACATCGTCGGTTGCGCGGTGAGACTCGAATCGAGTGCTGTCAAAAGCTGTTTGAGCAGAATCGGAGTGACCGAGAGCACGAGCACGGCGATCGGTAGAAACAGGTGCGAGACCATCGAGGACACCACGACCGTGTCGCCCCGCAGAACGGCGTCGAGCAGCGGAAGGGAGGTAATCGGTTCGGGCTCGGTCAGTCCTGCCCTGACTCGACCCGACGGGGCCGGGACCACCTGCAGGGTGGCGTAGAACAGGAAGATGCCGACGACTCCTACGACGAATTCCGGCACGGCACCGGCGGCTTGGGCGTACCCGCGCACCATCCGTGCAGCCAGGGACTTCGGGCGGGCAACGACGACGGTCGAGAGCGCCAGCGTGATCGCCAACAGAAAGGCGAAGGCGATGCCCGCCAATTCGAGGGTTCCGGGCAGGCGGTCTGCGATGTCCGCAGTGACCGGTCTGCCGGTCATGATCGCGTTGCCGAGATCGAAGTGCAGCAGATTGCCCAGGTAGGTCGTCAACTGCGACCACAGGCTTCCGTCGAGGCCGAGTTCGGCCTTGGTGGCCAGGTAGTCCGCTTCCGTGGCCTCGGGACCGACCACCTCACGTGCGGGGTCGCCGGGGATCGCGCGAACCAGGAAGAACGCCGCGATCGCGAACACGAGCAGATGCAGCGGAAGCACAGCGATTCGGCCGAGCCACCACCGTTGCCGTCCGAGAAACCCGGTCATCGCGTTGCCGCCACGGCGAGTTGCTCGATGTCCTCGGCACCGCGGTAGGCCTCGAGAAGCTCCGCCGTGTACGGGTCCTGGGGACGTTCGACCACGTCGTCGGTAGTGCCCTGCTCCACGATCACACCGTTTCTCATGACCACCATGTCCCTGGCGATGAACGCCGTCGCGGGTAGTCCGTGCGAGACGAACACCAAGCCACAGTCCGCGTCGATGCAGTACTGCCGCAACATGTTCAGGATTGCTCCCTGGACCGATACATCCAATGCCGATACCACCTCGTCGCACAGGAGAATTCGCGGTCGGACCACCAGCGCCCTGGCTATCGAGAACCGTTGACGCTGACCGCCCGATACCTCGGTGGGAAACCGATCGGCCATGGCCGGATCGAGTTCGAGTGATTCCAGTGTCGAGTTCACCTGTGCGTCGGCAGCTTTCGCGTCCATCCCGAGAAGACGCATGGCAGGCAACCGGACAGCGTCACGCAACGTTCTGCGTGGGTCGAACGAGGACGTCGTGTCCTGTGCGACGTACTGCACCTTCGCTCTGAACTCGCGCCTACCGGCACGGGTCGAGAGCACCCCGGACAACTCGGCACCGTTGTACGACACCGATCCCGCCGAGGGCGAGAGCAATCCGCACATCATGCGAACCAATGTCGATTTACCGGAGCCGGACTCGCCGACGATTCCGATGGCCGAGCTCGACGTCACCTTCATGCTGATGTCGTCCACGGCCGGCGACCCGGACCCACGACGGTCGAAGCTCTTGCACACGTGTTCGGCGTCGATCTCGGCATACGCTGCGCGCAGGTTGCCACTCATCACGATCCTCCAAGCCGATTGTCTCCAGCAGAGCTATTGCTCGATGCGCACAGCATTCTCGGCACGCGTTACTGGAAGGGACGTTCGGCGTAACTGAAGTATTACGCCGTTCGAATCCCCTGGTCAGAGGGATCCGAAATTAATTAACGCCGGAGTGACATAGGTCTCGGCCCGCCTCTGCAGCGCTGCTCGGCGGCGTTATCGGAACCGACAAACCGCCCGAGCAGGTGATGTTTGCGGCGTAATAACTCATTTACGCCTGCGCCACGTTCGGTAATGCGTTTGCAGGAGGCTTCCTTCATCGGCAACCCGCACGTTGCCCAACCATCACGAGAGGGATTGGCATGAACAACCACGCTCCCGCCGACAGCGTCGTGTCGACGCAGTCGTCCACCGGTCGAATCGACGCAGGCGTCGCCGCATGATGCATCTCGGCTGGTTCTTCACGACGGGCTTCGGGGTCTACGGCTGGAACCAACCGTGGTCGGGCAACGTGGCGTCCGACGTCGGTCGACCCGATCTCTTCGTCGATGCTGCGCGAAGCCTCGAGCGTGCAGGCTTCGACTACATCATGCTCGAGGATTCGTCGGTACTGTCCAACGTCTACCGTGGGACGTTCGAAAGCTCCGTACGCCGCGGCACCACGGTGCGTTTCGACCCGATGCCCCTCGTCCCGCTGATGGCGGACGCCACCGAGCGCATCGGCATCATCGCCACCGTCGCCACGACGTTCTATCCGCCGTTCCTGGCCGCCCGACTGATGTCGACTCTCGACCACCTGACCGAGGGGCGGGTCGGGATCAATCTCGTCACCGCGAGCGCCGACGGAGCCGCACAGAACTACGGACTGGCCAAGCAGATCGAACACGATCTCCGCTACGAGATGGCCGACGAATGGGTGGACGTCGTCACGCAACTGTGGGATTCGTGGGACGAGGACGCCCTGGTTCTGGACTCGGAATCCGGAGTGTTCGCCGATCACGAAAAGATTCACACGATCGATTTCGAGGGCAAGTACTACGCCTCGCGAGGTCCGCTGAACGTCCCGCGCGGCCCCCAGGGTCGTCCGGTCATCTGCCAAGCCGGAGGTTCTCCCGCCGGCCGCGCATTCGGTGCAAAACACGCCGACACCATCATCGCCAATGTCCGCGGACTGGATGCCATGAAGGAGTACCGCGAGGACATCAGCCGCAGGCTCGTCGAGTACGGCCGCAAGCCCGACGATGTCAAAGTGCTGTTCCTGGTCAGCCCCATCATGGCCGATACCGACGAGGAAGCTCTGGTCAAACGCGATCGGATGCGCGAAGTGCAACGAAACAACATCGACGGCATCCTGTCGGCGATGTCGTACTTCAGCAGCACCGATTTCTCACAGTTCGACATCGACGCGCCGGTTCCCGATCTGACCCAGTACAACGGGCACCAGAGCACGCTCGCGGACATGGCGAAAACCGGCAAGACCCTGCGCGAGATCGTGGCGAACTATCCGACCACGGAATCGATGGAGCTCGTCGGAACGGTCGAGACAGTGGCCGAGAAAATGGAGGAGGCAATGGAATTCATCGGCGGAGACGGCTTCCTCATCGCATCTCCTGTCACACGCAAAGCCATCGCCGAAGTCTCCGACGGTCTCGCTCCGGCGCTGCGTCGTCGCGGAGCGATTCGCGACGGTTATTCGCGAACCACGTTCCGAGAGAACCTCGCTGCCTTCTGATGCAGGTGGCGTTGTGCCCCATGGATTTCGGCGTTTCCCCAGCTCGACGGTCTGCATCGCCGAGCACGACACGGCGCAATCGACATGCAACCGGGAAGTCTCGAGGGTGCTACGCACGTGCTGTTTGCTGGTGTCATCGCCCCAACGAAAGGTTCACGTATGAAAATCACCGTAGTGGCGGGCAATCCGAAACCCGAGTCACGAACACTCGACGCCGCCCGCGTTCTCGCCACCGCACTGACGGGTGAGCCGGGCGGAACCGTCGACGTGATCACCCTCGGACCCGGGCTCCTCGGATGGGGTGACGCCGCAGTTCAGGCTGCAGTGGACACCGTGTCGTCCTCCGATCTCGTCGTCTTCGCAAGTCCGACCTTCAAGGCGACGTACACCGGAGTGCTGAAGTTGTTCCTCGACCAGTTCGCAGGCGACACCGGACTGAAGAATGTCGTTGCCGTTCCGCTCATGTTGGGTGCCGGTCCCGCCCACGCCATGGCGCCCGATCTGTTTCTCAAACACGTTCTCGTCGAACTCGGCGCGGTCACACCGGCACCCGGCCTCTACCTCATCGATTCGACCTACACCACCGATTCCCGAATCACCGACTACGTAACTCGCTGGGGCGACACCATTCTCGCCGCTGCCCGAACCCGAACGGATGCATCATGACCCTGAGCACCACAAGCTTCGACCAGTCCGTGCTGCGAAACGCGTTCGGACAGTTCCCCAGCGGCGTCGTCGCCGTCTGCGCCGAGATCGACGGAGTACAGGTCGGGATGGCGGCAAGCAGCTTCGTCGCGGTGTCGATCGATCCACCTCTCGTTGCATTCTGTGTTCAGGACACCTCGACCACGTGGCCCAAGTTCGCGGCAGCACCGCGAATCGGGATCAGCGTGCTCGGCGAACTCCACGACGTCGCGGCGCGCACACTCGCGGCGAAGACGGGTAACCGCTTCGAGGGGCTGACGACCGTGACGACGGAGGACGGTGCCCTGTTCATCGACGGTGCGAGCATGTGGTTGGACGCCTCGGTGACCGAGCAGGTCACAGCCGGTGACCACGACATCGTTCTGATGCGCATCAACGAACTGGAAATCAAGGACGGCGTCGCACCGATGGTGTTCCACGGCAGTAAGTTTCGCCGACTGGCGGTAGACCTCTGATGAGTACCGTCGAACATGCCCTCGATGCCCTCCGGGCCGGAAAGCCGGTGTTCGTCACCGATTCGGCCGATCGGGAGAACGAGGGCGACGTGATCTTGGCGGCGGACCGCGTCAGTCCCGCGTGGACGGCCTGGACCGTCCGCAACACCTCGGGGTTGCTGTGCGCTCCGATGAGCGACGCACGGGCAGATGCCCTGGAGCTACCCCCGATGGTGTCGAACAATCAGGACCCGAAGAAGACGGCCTACACCGTGACCGTCGACGCGGCCGCGGGGATCACCACCGGCATCAGCGCGGCCGACCGCGCGAAGACCTTGCAGGTGCTGGCAGATCCGGGCGCAGTGGCGTCGGACATCATCCGGCCAGGGCACGTTCTCCCTCTGCGCGCTCGCCCGGGTGGGGTTCTGGAACGACCGGGACACACCGAGGCCGCCGTCGACCTGTGTGCTCTCGCCGGCTTGCCCGCCGTGGGAGTGATCGCCGAGCTGGTGGCCGACGACGGATCGATGATGCGCTTTCCCGAGATCGAGAACCTGGGCACCCGTCTGAACCTTCCGGTACTCACCATCGAGGAGCTCATCGCGTACCGCCAACTTCGGGACCCTGCACCGGTTGCCGGGCCCGCTCGCGTCGGGCGGGTGGTGGAGACCGTCCTCACGACGCCACACGGCACGTTCGCGATGTTCGGCTACACCGATCACGAGACCGGGGCCGAGCACGTGGCGCTGGTCTCCGGAGACGTCACCGACAACGCGTTGGTGAGAGTGCATTCGGAGTGCCTCACCGGTGAATCGTTCCTCTCGCAGCGCTGCGAGTGTGGTCCGCAACTCGAGACTGCCCTCGAACGAATCGCTGCGGAGGGCGGCGTGCTGGTGTACCTCCGCGGGCACGAAGGTCGCGGCATCGGCTTGCTGAAAAAGCTTGCTGCATATCGACTTCAGGACGAGGGATTCGACACCGTACAAGCCAATCTCGAGCTCGACGAGCCGGCAGATGGACGCGAATACGGCGGCGCCGCAGCCATTCTGAAAGATCTCGGTCTGAGCACAGTCCGCCTGCTGACCAACAATCCGGACAAGATTCGTGGCCTCGAAGCGCACGGGGTCGACGTGAGTGCACGACTGCCGATCATCGTCGGTGCCGCGCGGGCCAACATCCGATACCTGGAAACGAAACGCTCCCAGATGGGTCACCTGCTCCCCCAGGGTATTGCGCAGGGGTGGTGAACCGCCACCTCGAACCGAGGGCTACACCCGACGAGCGGGCACCGTGATTCCGCGCGCATCGAGGATCGGACGCACGCCCTCGGCGAAGTGATACGCCTCTTCCAGGTGCGGGTAGCCCGAGAGGATGAACTCGTCGAAGCCTGCATCGTGGTATTCGCCGATCAGGTTCGCGACCTCCTCGTGCGAACCGACCAGGGCCGTCCCGGCTCCGCCGCGAACGAGTCCGACACCCGCCCACAAGTTCGGGTAGATCTCGAGCGAATCCTTGCTGCCGCCGTGCAAAGCGGCCATCCGGCGCTGCCCCTCGGACTGCGAGGACGAGTGCAGTGCGTGAGTCTGGGACACCTGATCCTCGGGAAGCTCGTCGAGAAGCTTCTGTGCGACGGCCCAGGCCTCCTCGGACGTGTCACGGCTGATGGTGTGCAGGCGAATCCCGTAAGTGAGCTTGCGGCCCTGGGCGTCCGCGAGCGCCTGCACCTTCTCGATCTTGGCGCGAGCGTCGGCCGGCGGCTCGCCCCACGTCAGGTACGTCTGCACTCGCTTGGCCGCGACCTCGAGAGCCGGCTCGGACGAACCACCGAACCAGAACTCCGGCAACGGATCCGGTGCCTCGGACACCCGTGCATCGGCCACCTCGAAGAACTCGCCCTTGTAATCGACCGACGGCTCGGTCCAGATGCGTTGAACGAGTTCGAGAAACTCGTCGGTGCGAGCGTAGCGACGATCGTGGTCTATCCAGTCCCCGAACCGACGCTGCTCGACGTCGTCGCCGCCGGTGACGATGTTGAACAACACACGTCCCTCCGAGAAGCGCTGCAACGTCGCCGCCTGCTGCGCCGCCAACGTGGGCGGTGTGAGGCCGGGACGGAAGGCGACGAGGAACTTCAGCCGTCGGGTGCTCTGCAGTAGAGCAGCCGTGGTCAGCCACGCGTCCTCGCACCAGGTTCCCGTCGGAGTCAGCACGCCCTCGAAGTCGAGTCGGTCCGCAGCCTGCGCCACCTCGGTGAGGTAGCGCAGCGACGGGCGACGAAACCCGGCGGGTTCGCGGAGGTTACCGGATGCGTGGGAGGCGCCGACGATGGAACGGCCGTCGCCCGCGGTGGGAAGGAACCAGAAGATGCGTGCGGTCACGAGCGAACTCCTACGACGTGGTGGGTGATCAGTTGGTGGCTCGTCAGTTGCTGGAGAGGGTGGCGTCGGCGATGGCGTCGGCGTACCGCGTGTCGACGAAGTCCGCGAACGTGTTGCCGCCGGGAATGCTTCCGCTCTCGACGAAGGCATCGAAGAGTGCCTGCTCGGACTCGATCACCGTGTCGTCGAGCGCAATTGCGGGTCGCTGGCTTCGTCCCTGAGCCAATTCACCGGCGGCGGGGTCGATGCCGACGGCCGTGGAGTACGCCGCCGCCCACTCGGCCGGGTTGGCGTTCGCCCAGGCGGACGCCTTGGCCAGACGAACCACGAAGTCCTGCAGGGCAGTGTTCTTCGCGGGATCGTCGAGCGCCTGCTGCGAGGCGATGCCGAAGCCGTAGCCGTTGGCGACGCCCTCTGCGGTGGTGAGCGTTTTCGAACCGTTCTGGACCTGCGCGATCGCGGTGAACGGATCCCAGATCGCCCAGGCGTCGACCTCACCCGAGGTGAACGCCGTCAGCGCATCGGCTGGCTGAAGAAAGACCAGCTGAACGTCATCGGTGGTCAACCCTGCCTTCTGCAACTGCAGCAGGACATGGCCGTGCGCGGAACTTCCCTTGCCGACGGCGATCTTCTTGCCGCGCAGGTCGGCGAACGTGGCGAGAGTCGAATCGGGCGGCACGAGAATCTGATCCCCGCTCGCGTCGTTGCTGTAGGCGGAGACGACCTTGATGCGCGCGTTGGCTGCGACTCCGAATACCGGGGGTGTGTTGCCGGTGACCGCGAAGTCGATCTGACCGGCCGTTGCGGCCTCCACCTGCGGCGGGCCGGAGGTGAAGGTGGAGAACGCGACATCGTATGGCGCGGAGTCCAACTCACCGGACGCACGAAGCAGGGCTTCGGTGCCACCCTTCTGGTCACCGACGTCGAGGGTGACGGTGGCGAGCTGATCGTTCGAGACGAGTTCGGGCGCTTCGGTGGAAGTGGTGTCGCTACCGCGGGAGACGCAGCCGGTGAGTCCGACAACCGTCAGGGACAGGGCAGCGAGTATCCCGACGGCGCGCAGCGATCGGGAACGAGCGTATGACGACATGCGTGAACGATCCTTCGTATCAGTGAAATCGATGAGTTCGGTGAAATCGATCGGTTCAGTGGACGCCGAGCGCCCCGAGCAGATGAGTGCGGATGCGAGAGAATCCGGCTGTTCCTCGGTCGCGTGGACGAGGCAGGTCGATGGTGACGGTCTCGGCCACGCCACCCCCGTCGAGCACCAACACCCGGTCTCCCAACGCAATTGCCTCGTCGACGTCGTGCGTGACCAGGAGGATGCCGAATCGGTGCCGACCCCACAGGTCGAGCAACAGCGACTGCATGGACAGCCGGGTGAGCGCGTCGAGAGCGCCGAACGGTTCGTCGAGCAGCAGCAGCTCCGGCTCGCCCACCAATGCTCTGGCCAATGCGGCGCGCTGAGCTTGCCCGCCGGACAACGTCATCGGCCATGCGTCGCGCTTGTCGGCGAGGCCGACTTCGTCGAGGGTCGCATCCGCAGCTGTCAACGCTTCGTTCCCCGTCACGCCGGCTGTGTTGAGCCCGTAGGAGACGTTCTGGCGGACCGAGCGCCACGGAAACAGCCGCGGTTCCTGGAACGCCACCGCGGGATGCCCGGCGACATGCCGCTCCCCGGTGTGGTCCGTCGACAGGCCGGCCAGAACACGCAGAATCGTCGACTTACCGGAGCCGGATCGTCCCACCAGCGAGACGATCTCGCCGCGTTCGATGGACAGGTCGACACCCTTCAACACGTGACTGGCACCGTAGAACTTGTCGATGCCGCGCAGCGTGGCGACCGAGGTCGTCGTCGAGGTCATGAATCAAGCATCCAATCGGTAACGGAGAGATCGTTTTTCGAGGATTCGGACGATGCCGTCGGTGGCGATTCCCATCAGGGCGTAGACGACGAGCCCGAAGATGATGGTGTCCACCCGCAGGAAATCGCGCGCATTGTTGATGATGTAGCCGAGCCCGGATTCGGCGTTGATCTGCTCGGCCACGATCAGCGACAACCACGCAATGGCCAACGACTGACGAAGTCCCACCAGCAGTTGCGGGGCGATGCTCGGCGCAATGATCGTGGTGAACCGCTGACGCCACGAGAAACCGAGTACGACGGCCGTGTCGAGGAAATTGCGATCGATCTGGCGGATCGCCGAGAACGTGTTCAGGTACAACGGAAATGCGACTCCCAGAGCAACGAGCAGGATCTTGGGAGTCTCTCCGATTCCGAACCACAGGATGAACAGCGGGATGAGACCGAGGTGCGGTAACGCGCGCAGCATCTGCAGCGGCGGGTCGACGGTTGCCTCGGCAAGTTTGGACAGTCCGACGAGCGCTCCGAGCGCCACCCCGATCACCCCACCGAGCACGAGCCCCTGGACTACGCGAGTTCCGGAAATGGCCAGGGCGTTCGCCAGTTCGCCGTTGCGCAGCAATTCCAGACCTGCATCGAAGATCAGTGACGGTGCAGGCAGCACTCGTTCGGAGAGAACTCCGGCAGCGCTGGCGATCTGCCACAGAACGAGGAGGACGACCGGCGACAAAGCCCGCACGACGGTCCAGCGGTACCGCTGCCACGCAGACCCTTTCGGCGAGACGGGTGTGGAGCCGATGTCGGAGGCATCGCTGTCGCTCGCGTCCACGGGTCCCGCGGGAGCGGCATACGACGTCATGACCATGGGTACAGGCCTTCCGGTTGAGTGCGGGCAGGTTCGACTCACCACCATCCATCACACGTCGGGTCCTGGACCAGGGTTCGAATCAGCGTGAATACAAGTCGGGCAGAATCGGACATATGACCGTCGAGCCCATCCACACCGAGCGCCTGACCCTTCGTCTGTACGAAACCGCCGATGCGGACAGGATCCTCACTTACTACAGCGACCCGGAAGTCTGCCGCTATCTGCTCCACGAAGCGTGGACACACACCGATGCGGTTGCTGCGGTGGGCAAACGGATGAAGCGAATCGGACTGCACACCCAAGCACTCGCGATGGTCGCCGAGCACGAGGGAACGGTGGTGGGAAATGTCGAGGCGTGGTTGGTCGACGGTTCCCCGGCTCTCGTCGAACTCGGCTGGACGTTCTCCCCCGACGTTGCGGGCCGCGGGTACGCCACCGAGGCGGTCACCGCCTTGATCGAGCACGTGTTCTCGTTACCCCAGATCCACCGCGTCAGCGCACAGCTGGACGGCCGGAACGACGCCTCTGCCCGACTGGCCGCGCGGGTCGGGATGCGTCAGGAAGCGCACTTTCGACAGAACTGGTGGTGCAAGGGTGAGTGGACCGACACCCTCGTCTACGCGATGTTGCGTGAAGATCGCTGACCGGCGCGCTGCGTTCACCTCTCGAACACCTCTGGTTCGGCTCTGCGACATCGACCGGTGACCCGCGGGCTGCACTCTCGGAGAACTTCACTCGAACTCAGAGGAGTTTCACCGAATGGTCTCGCGTCGTAGAGCAGCCCTGCTGGGCACGCTCGCATTGATCTCTGTCGTATCCGCGTCGATGACCAGCGTTGCCACGGCCGCGCCGGCACGCACGGCGTCGCCGCTATGTCAGGTCGCAGACCTGCTCCCCACCGGATCGTCCGCAGGCCTCGGCTACCGATGCGCCGAAGCGGGCGAGCTTCTCGATCTGCCGATCGGTGAGGTGCGCGCGACGCAACCCTCGCTCGGGTACGACGAGGTGTATTACAAGCTCGGGCGATACACACTCGGCAAGGACGAGATCAACAAGAAGTTCGACGACTGGTGCGAGGCCAACGGCCAGGAAGAGGCCGCGTCCGCATTGCCCGATGCACGACTGGACAATCCGTCGTCGTTCACCTGCACCGTCCCCGTCGGTCAGGAAACGCCCGACACCATCGCGCCCATGAAGACTGTCGTCATCGGTCCGGGCGGCGTGCCGTACCTGACCGACGGTCACCACACGCTGACCTCCTTCTACGAAACGGCCGACGGTGGACCGAATCTGCACCTTCGCCTGCGGGTGGTCGCGAACCTCAGTGACCTGAGCACAGCCGATTTCTGGGCGCGGATGAAGGCCGAGAAGTGGGTGTGGAACTACGACGTCAACGGCAACGAGGTTCCGGTGGAACAGCTCCCGTCGGGAGTCGGTCTCGCTAAGTTCCAGAACGACAAGTACCGCAGCCTGACGTACTTCGCCCGCGACATCGGCTTCACCCCCGGAACCATCCCCTTCCAGGAATTCTATTGGGGTGCATGGGTTCGCGACTCGGGTGCCGTCGACATCAGCGGCTGGGACAGCAACAACCTGACGAGCTACCTCAGCACCGTCGAGGCGGTGTCGCGTGCACAGGTCGCGGCTCCCAAAGACGCGGTGATCGACAGTGGCCGCACCGCAGCGGAACTCGGCGCTCTGAACGCGTGGAACGACGGTAAGGCAGCCGGCAAGGGTGAATTCGGAAAGCTCTCGGCACCGTACTCGGACGACAAACCAGGCAAGCTGGCCTACGCCCTGCAGTACAGGATGGGGCTGCCCAGGTAGTTGCCATTCGACGCTACCGGGATTGGGACGGGCTGCCCGTAGATCACCAGCGGTCGACGTGCAGCACCGTTTCGATCGGATCCCGCGGAGCGACCTTGAACGTCTCACCCGTGTAGTACGCCGTGGGAATCAGCGCACCCTGATGGAAGTCCTCGGGGATGCCGAGCAGCTCGGAGATCTCTCTTTCCTTGGCGAGATGGATTGTCGTCCAGGCCGTTCCGAGACCACGCGCCCGCGTAGCCAGGGCGTAGTTCCACACAGCGGGCAGGAGTGAGCCCCACAGACCGGCTTGATTTCCGGCCGGGAGGGTCTTGCCGGCCTGGATGCACGGAATGAGCAGCACCGGAACCTCGCCCATGTGCTCGCCGAGCCAGCTCGCACTGTCTCCGACGCGCTTCTGCACCGAGGCGCGTTCCGGGTCGTCTGCGAACAGCGCCGACGCGGAATGCTTGGACGCCTGATACGCGGTGAACAGTTCGCCGTAGATCGCACCGATGCGAGCCCGAAGATCGGGATCGGTGACGACGATCCACTGCCAACCCTGCTTGTTCGAGCCGGACGGTGCCTGCAGAGCGATCTCGAGACATTCCTTGATCAGCTCCATCGGCACCGGCCGCGTCAGGTCCAGGCGCTTGCGAACGGTGCGCGTCGTGGTCAGCAACTCGTCGGGAGTCAGGTCGATGATCGGGAAGGAAGTCACCTCTCGATCATGCACCATTCGGCTCCTGCAGGGCCCGGTTGGTCAATGCATCGTTCGCAGCGTCCCAGCGCGCCGCCATGGACCTGCCCCCATGCCCGTCCCCCTCATCGACGACGAGTGTCGACCCGGGCCAACGTCGATGCAGACGCCACGGCGTGACAGCGGGTCCCGAGATGTCCTTTCGGCCGTGGATCAGGACACCCGGGACATCCCGCAAACCGTCGGCGCGATCGAGCAGAGGCGGATCGCAGAACCCGTCGTGCGACCAGTAGTGCGCGGCCAGACGCACGAAAGCCAGACGAAACCGGTCATCCTCCCACCTGGGATCGCGTCTCATACCGCCGGTGCCGATCGATATGTGGACGTCCTCCCACAATGCCCACTCTCGGGATGCATTGTCGCGAAACGAGAGATCGGGCGAATTCATCAGTCGGTCGTAAGCGTCGACGATTCGGCCTCGGCCCCGTCGATAACCGACGCCCGACTGCTCGGCGAAGGTTGCGAACCGATCCCAGGCTTCGGGGAAGATCGCGCCGACGCCCTCGGTGATCCAGTCGACCTCCGCACGGCCGGTCGTGGTGACTGCGCACAACACGACACCGAGGACACGCGTCGGATGTTCGAGGGCGTAGGCAAGAGCGAGGGTCGATCCCCATGACGCGCCGTTGACGATCCACGCCTCGACGCCGAAATGCTCGCGCAGGAATTCGATATCGGCGATCAGGTGCGCAGTGGTGTTGGTGTCCAACGACGTCGAGGGGTCCGACGCGTGCGGAGTGGACCGCCCGCACCCACGCTGCTCGAATCCGACTGCGCGAACACGGGTCAGGTCGAAATGGCGACGAAACTGACTGGCATCCAGGGTCCCGCCTGGTCCACCGTGCAGGTAGACCGCCGGCACGCCATCGGACGGACCCCATTGCTCCCAGTAGATGCGTTGACCGTCCCCGACATCCAACATCCCGTGCTGCGTCGGCTCGTCTTCCAGTGCCATACCGCCATCACATCATTCGAGAGGCAGCATCGGTCGGATCGACGCCCACGCGGACGCGTCGAGCCAGGACGGATTCGATTGCTGCGGCGATCGAAACACCTCGAGATTCGACAACGATGCGACGGACCGAATATCCGACGCGAGGATCGGCTCGTCGAACAAGGCGATGTTCGTCGAGACCTTCCATTGCGGGCCGGGGACCGGGGTGCCGGTCAACCGACCGGCACCCCAGATTCCGCGCCTCGGATGACTACTGACCCAGAACAGCACCGGATGACCAGGTGCCATCAGACGCGTTCGGTAGTTGTCAGCGACGCACCAGTGCTCGTGCGCACGTCCAGCTTGGACCATCGGTGCGAGATCGGACTTGTGCGGATTGCACTTGATCACCCATGCACCGAGAGTCCGATCGGTAATCGCCCGCGCAGTCACGTGGAAAGTGTAGAAGCTCAGGCCACCGCGTCGTTGCCCTGAGCCGCGGAGACCACCAGATTGTTTGCGGTGAGCTCGTTTCCGTTCTTGACGGCGTCGATCCACTGATCCGTCGTCGCTACCGCCGCGAAGTTCGACTGCAGGAGCACCATCAAAGCCTTGTGCAGTTGTTCGGCGGACACAGTGCCCGCCTCGTTCGACAGATTGATCGCGCCGGTGGCGTCGGCCAGGATCTCGACGGTCAGATCAAGGACCTCGGCGTCGGCGCTGGAGGCGAGGTCGCAGTTGTTGGTCATGTAGCCGACGATGGTGACAGTGTCGATGTCGTTGCCCTGCAGCCACCTCGCGATGCCGGTTCCGGCGAACACGCTGCTGTACTTCTTCTCGACCCGCTCGAAGGACGGCTGCACGAGCGCCTGAATGTCGGGGTGCAGCTCGTACGTCGGGGTGCCTTTGACGAATGCGGGCGCGCCCTCGGGCATTTCGTGCTGGACGATCGCGACGGGAAGATCCTGCGCCGCAGCCGCTTCGATCGCGCGAACGATGTTGGCCAACGACTCGTCGCGGGGCGGGTACTGAATCTGCAACACACCCTCGAAGTACTCCTGCTGAACGTCGATGACGATCAAGGCTCTACGCGGTGCGGTCATGGTGTTCTCCTTCGACTGGCGATCTCGGTCGCCTCTCATCCTGCGGTGGCGGCCTTGCGAGCACGAGTGGCACGGATGCATACTTTCGATGGATTTGCGCCAACGTTCGAGATCGGAGTCAGCCATGCGCATCGCGCTCTACGCGTTCGATGGCATCACGATGTTCCACCTCGCTGCGCCGCTGATGGTGTTCGGCGAGGTGACCCGACTCGGGCTCGCCCCGGACTGGGAGACGCGGGTGTGGTCCGACGAAGCCGGGTCGATCCGCACCGAGGAGGGGTTTCCGGTCGGCGAGATCGCTGGGCCCGATACCGTCGACTGGGCCGACATCGTCATCGTGACGTCCTGGCCGGAGTCGTTGCCGCACATAGGTACCGACTTCTCGAACGCACTTCGCGGAGCGCATACGCGGGGCGCAGAGATCGCGGGTCTGTGTCTCGGTTCGTTTGCCGTCGCAGACACCGGATTGCTCGCCGGCCGCCCCGCCGTCACACACTGGACGAAAATGCCCGAGCTGCGGGAACGAAACGCGCACGCCGGCGTCGACGAGTCCGTGCTCTACATCGACCACGGTGACGTGATGACCTCTGCGGGCACTGCGTCGTCGATCGATTCCTGCCTCCACATCGTCCGCAAGCACCTCGGTTCGGCTGCGGCGACGCGGGTGGCTCGCAGCCTGGTGGTCGCACCCCATCGCGACGGCGGGCAAGCGCAGTACATCGAACGTCCGGTCGTCGAAGCAGCCGGAGACACCACGATCGCCGACGTACAGAGCTGGGCACTCGAACGACTGGACGAGCCGTTGCCCATCGAGCGACTGGCCGAACGCGCGCGCATGAGCCGACGCAGCTTTATCCGCCAGTTTCAGCTCGAGACAGGGTCCACCCCGGCTCGCTGGGTGCTGGACAAACGACTCGAGGAAGCGCGGAGCCTGCTCGAAACCACCGATCGCAGTATCGAGAACATCGCGGCGCTGTGCGGATTCGGTAGCCCCGTCACATTGCGTCAGAACTTCCGCTCGGCATTCGCGGTGACCCCGACGGCGTATCGACGGCACTTCGCGGTCGGTTGCGCACCCACGGATGCGGCCGACAGGCAAGGATGAGCGACGTGATCCTGTGGATAGTTGCCGGAGTCGAACTCGCCGCCATCATCGCTCTCGGCGTGGTCTTGATCGTCTCGCGTCGAAAGCTCGGCAGCACACGCCGTGCCCTGGACCGTGCGCTTGCCGAATCGCAACAACGGCGTAAGCGACGAGGCCTGGTCCCCTTCGCGATCAGAACCGCCTTTCACACGACGGACTTACTCATCAACAAGGGTTTCGGCGCAACGGTCCGCAACTCCGTCGAAGACCTCGCCGGCTGGGCCAAGGTGGAACGCCCTGATCTGGCGCGCATGACGGCCGACGGCGACATCGTGGTGATGTTCTCCGACATCGAGGGGTCCACCGCACGCAACGAGGAACTCGGCGACCGCGGCTGGGTGAAGCTGCTCGAGAAGCACAACAAGCTGATCCGCAAACACGTCGACGACCACGGAGGTCACGTGGTCAAGAGCCAAGGCGACGGCTACATGATCGCCTTCTCCGACCCTGCCCAAGCGGTGCGCTGCGGGGTGAAAGTCCAAGAGGCGTTGCTGAAGAACCCCGATCGCTGGGACCGCATCCGCGTACGCATGGGCGTACACGTGGGCAGTTCCGTGCGACGCGGCGACGACCTCTTCGGACTCAACGTCGCTATGGCCGCACGCGTCGCCGGACAGGCCGACGGCGGTGAAATTCTGGTCAGCGAACCGGTGCGCAATGCCATCGGTACCGCGCATGATCTGACTCTCGGGACGCCCCGAGACGTCGAGCTCAAGGGAATGAGCGGAACCTTTCAGTTGTATCCGGTTGCGCTACCGGTGTTGCCCGACGCCGAGGTCGAGCAACTCGGCTAGATCTGCTCGCCCACAGTCATACTCAGCAGGTGATAGCTCAGACACTTGCCGTGTCCGTCGAGCACCGGGCTACCCGTCACTCCCCCACCGAGCACGCCGGGTAGCTCGAACACCAACCCGGAGACCAGAGGCATTGCAGTGCGGCGCACGTCTCCGGTGACCAGCGGTGCGAAATGCGTAGCGACGGCATCTACAGTCAGTTCGCGGGCCAGTAGCTCGTAGTGTTGGTCTGTCCGCGGGAAGACAGCGAGGATCAGGGTGTCGCCCTTGTCCCCGGTTCGCACGTCGGCGAGATCGTCGACAGTCGTCATACCGTCACCTCCGTGGTGTGTACAGCGGTCGTTACCTGTGCACGTGGAATGAGACACGATCTGATCGCGAGAACCTCGGCGCTGCTGCTCCGTGCGCCACCTCCCCCGGCCGGGCCGTTGGTGTACAGACTTTCGACTTCCCACCCCACCAACGAGGCTGTCTCCGCGTTGGGCACCTTTGCCGTGACGCGCAATCGCACTTCTGGGACATCGGTTGGGGCAGCAAGTCCGCGGAATGCCGCACCCGCCCCGATGTACTCGATCCCCACATTCTCGGCCTGAATGCCGTGCACCTCCCACAGTCGTTGCTGCACAATCTCTCCGGCGAGCTCCGCACGCTGCAGTGCGCGTGGCCCGGCGTAGCTGATCTGCCCCTCACCGAGCCAACCGCCGCGGAATCCGAGAGTCACCTTCAGCTCCTCGGGCCGCATGCTGCCCGTCGCCCCCGACACCGCCACCCGATCGGGTCCGACGGTCTCGAAGGAGACTCCGGTGAAATCGGCGGTCACGTCCGGCGTCAGATACCTGGCGGGATTGCCCACCTCGTAGAGCAACTGCTCGGCGCACGTTCGCCGCGTCAACTCCCCGCCGGTACCGTCGACTTTGCCGAATTCTGCTGCGCCATCGGCACGTACGTCACCGAAAGGAAATCCCAGATGTGCCAGACCCTGCACCGGCTTGGTGACCGGGTCGGCGAAGTAACCACCGGTCAGCTGGCCCGCGCATTCGAGAAGATGCCCGACGGCTGTCCCTGCACCGAGTGTCTCCCAATCCTGCCCGGCCCAACCGAATTCGTGCATCAGAGGTGCGAGATACAGCGCCGGATCGGCGAGACGGCCCGTGATGATCACGTCGGCACCGACGTCGAGAGCGGGCAGTACCGCATCGGCCCCGATATACGCGTTGGCCGACACCAGTTCCTCGGAATGCTCCGACAGCGGGCGTCCGGTCTCCCACACCACCGGATCGATGCGACCCACCGCGTCGAGCACGTCGTCGCCGGTGACAGCAGCGACGCGCACCGAACGCGAGCACACCTGCTCCGCCACCTGCGCGACGACCGCGGCTGCCGCAACAGGATTCGCGGCTCCGGAGTTGGTGACGACGGTGATGCCCTGCTCCGTCGTCGCCCCGAGAACTGCACGCATGCGCGCTGCCAACAGAGGGTCGTAGCCCGCTTTGGGATCGAGCAATTTTCGGGCTTGCCCGGTTGCAACCGTCCGCTCACCGAGGCACTCGAAGATGAGATAGTCGAGCCCACCGCGCTCAGCCAAGACCTGTGCCGGGTCGATGCGGTCGCCGGCGAAGCCTGCTCCGGCCCCGAGCCGGATCGTTCCGTCGCGACTCATGACGACCACAGGGGGATCGCGCCGGTGGCCATGGCAACGCCGAGCATGCCGAGACTGATCAGCCACGCCCACCCCAGCGTGTGCCGAATGTGCTTGCCGATGTCGACTTTCGCGAGACCCACCAGAAGGTAGAACGCGCCGGTCATCGGGCTGATCGGAAATCCGACCGTTTCCTCACCGATGATCGAGGCTTGCGCCAGATCGATTGCGCTGACGCCGAACTGGTCACCCACCTCGATGAGGACCGGCAGCACGCCGAAGTAGTAGGCGTCCGGGCCGAAGATCAGGCTCATCGGGACGGCGAACACGCCGACGATGAGCGGTAAGGCTGGGGCCATAGCGTCCGGAATGGCATTCGCTGCGCTTACTGCCATCGACTCAATCATGCCGCTGCCGTCGAGCACACCGAGTAGTACCCCTGCAGCCAACAACGTGCCGACCATCAGCATCGCGCCGACGGCGTGGGCCTCGATGCGGGCGGACTGGGCCTTCATTCCGCGGTAGTTGACGAGGAGCGCCACGATAGTGGCGATGATGAAGCAGGTTTCCGGAGGGGCGACGGCGGCGATCAACGCAGCCAACGTCGCGACTACCAGGAAGGCGTTGACCCAGAACAACTTCGGTCGCAGCAGCGCTCGGTCACTCGACGCGGTTGCCGGACCGTCCGAATCGTCCGCGCCGGTCGACGGGCTGCCGGGGTCCTCGTTCGCGTTACCGACCGCGGATCCGGTATCCCCGGATCCCACGGATACGCGTTCGGCGACTCGCGCCGTCGACTCCTCCACGACGGCCGACGCATCGCCCGCGGCAACCTTGGCCAGACGGGTCCGCTCACGCCGACCCAGGTAGTAGGCAGCACCCAGTGCCAACACGACCCCGCCGATCTGCGCAGGAATCAGCGGGACCCACAGTTCGTTGGCGTCGACACCCACAGTTGCTGCAGCGCGAGCAGTCGGACCACCCCAGGGGACCATGTTCATCACTCCTGCACCGAGACCGACGCAGGTGGCCAGAACGAGTCTGCTCATACCGAGACGTTCGTAGATCGGCAGCATGGCGGGGACGGCGATCAGGAACGTGGTTGCGCCGGCACCGTCGAGGTGAGCCACCACGGCGAGGGCAGTGGTCGCGACTGCGACGGTCGGCGGGGCGCTACCTGCCCAGCGCACGATGCGGGCGATGATGGGATCGAACAGACCTGCGTCGCGCATGATCCCGAAGAAGACAATCGCGAACAGGAACATGGCCGCGACGCCCACCACTCCACCCAGCCCGTCCTTGACGAACCCTGCCACCTCGGACGGTGAGTTGCCGGCCAGGAACGCAGCAGCGAGTGGGACACCCGCGAGCGCAACGATGGCTGCGACGCGTTGGGTGAACAACAGCAGCAGGATGACGGCAATCGTCCCGAAGCCGAGCAGTGACAGCATGTGATCTCCTTCATCGAATAAATCGAGTGTTGTGCAGATCACTTACGCAGTCCAACATCAGTTGGGTATAGATTCATTCGCTGTGAGCATCAATCTCGGCATCGCACACCTACGGGCCATCGTGGCGCTGGCCGATCTCGCGAGCTTCACCTCGGCGGCGGCGTCCCTCGGGGTTTCACAACCGAACCTCAGTCGCACGGTCGCCGAGGCGGAGCGCCGCCTGGGCGTGCGACTGTTCGTACGCACCACCCGCAGCGTCGACCTCACCGGTGATGGACACGACGTGACGGCCTATGCCCGTCGGGTCTTGCTCGAGTTCGATGACGGCCTGGAGCAGATCGGGCGCTTCGTCTCGGGCGACCGCGGAACCGTCACCATCGCGTGCCTACCGTCGATCGCAGCGACGTTCCTCCCGCCGTACATCGTCGGATTCCGCGACAGCCATCCCGACGTCTCGGTGCACATCAAGGACGGCCTGCGCGACGACGTCGTGGCCTCCGTCCGTGACGGTTCCGTGGATTTCGCGGTGGTTGCTGCCTCGGGGCGAGCGAACGATTTGATGCGTACGACAGTCAGCACCGACGCATTCGTGTGCGCGCTACCGTCGAATCACGCTCTGGCGCAGCGCAAAAGCCTGGGATGGACCGACCTCGCCGACGAGCCGTTCATAGCCTTCGGCCCGGAATCGAGCATCGCGTCGCACGTGCGATTGGCACTGGAAAACGCGGGAGTCGATGTCGGACCGTCGGTTCAGGCGCACAACGTAGCCGCCGTGGCGGGCCTGACCGCGGCGGGACTCGGCATCACCGTCATCCCGGAATTGGTGGTGCCGATGATGTCGTTCGCGAGCCTCGTCTACCTGCCCATCGAGCCGACGATCCACCGCACGATCTCCGTTGTCCAACTGCCAGGGCGTCGCCACAGTGCGAGCTGTACGGCGTTTCTCGGCATCTTGGTGCCGCCCCGTAACGCATGAATGGTCCATTCAGTACGTCTGAGCGCGTGAAAGTCACATTGATCCGAACGGGGTGGGCGGGGGCCGGCTCCGAACGGGGGGCGGTGGACCGAATGATGGTGCACCCCAATACGAATGAATGGCCCATTCACAACGTCTGAGCGCGTGAATGGACCATTCATTCGATGGGGGGTGAGCCAGAGAAACTACAGCTTGAACGACTCCAGAGCCTCGTTGAAGGTCTTGGACGGACGCATCACTGCAGCGGTGGCTTCGGGGTCCGGGTAGTAGTAGCCGCCGATGTCGACCGCCTTGCCCTGGACCTCGTTGAGCTCGGAGACGATCTTGTCTTCGTTCTCCGACAGCGTCCTCGCCAGTGCGGCGAAGTGCTTGGCCAGTTCGGTGTCCTCGGTCTGTGCGGCCAACTCCTCGGCCCAGTAGAGGGCGAGGTAGAACTGGCTGCCGCGGTTGTCGAGTTCACCGGTCGAGCGCGACGGGCCCTTGCTGTTCTCGAGCAGCTTGCCGGTGGCGGCGTCGAGTGCCTTGGCGAGGATGGTCGCCTTGACGTCGCCGGTCTTGGTGCCGAGGTCTTCGAGGCTCACTGCCAGAGCCAGGAACTCGCCGAGCGAGTCCCAACGCAGGTGGTTCTCTTCGATGAGCTGCTTGACGTGCTTGGGAGCCGAGCCACCCGCACCCGTCTCGTACAGTCCGCCGCCGGCCATCAAAGGAACGATGGAGAGCATCTTGGCACTGGTGCCGAGCTCGAGGATCGGGAACAGGTCGGTGAGGTAGTCACGCAGAATGTTGCCGGTCGCGGAGATGGTGTCGAGGCCGCGGACCAGACGCTCCATCGTGTACCGGATCGCGCGAACCTGCGACATGATCTGGATGTCGAGGCCCTCGGTGTCGTGATCCTTCAGGTACGTGCGCACCTTGCCGATGAGCTCGTTCTCGTGCGGGCGGTACGGGTCGAGCCAGAAGACGACCGGCATTCCGGACTCACGGGCGCGCGTCACGGCGAGCTTGACCCAGTCCTGGATCGGCGCGTCCTTGACGATGCACAGACGCCAGATGTCGCCCTCTTCGACGGTCTGCGTGAGCAGTACCTCGCCGGTGGCGATATCGGTGATGTTGGCGACGCCTGCCTTCGGTACCTCGAAGGTCTTGTCGTGCGAGCCGTACTCCTCGGCCTTCTGCGCCATCAGGCCGACGTTGGGGACGGTGCCCATCGTCGTCGGATCGAACTGTCCGTTGGTCTTGCAGAAGTTCACCATCTCCTGGTAGATCCGGGAGAACGTCGACTCGGGGTTGACGGCCTTGGTGTCCTTGGGACGACCGTCGGCTCCCCACATCTTGCCGCCGGCGCGAATCATCGCGGGCATCGAGGCATCGACGATCACGTCGCTGGGCGAGTGGAAGTTCGAGATACCGCGCGCGGAGTCGACCATCGCCAACTCCGGACGGGTCTCGTGACACTTGTGCAGGTCTTCGATGATTTCGTCACGCTTGGACGCCGGGAGTGTCTCGATCTTGGCGTACAGGTCCGACAGGCCGTTGTTGACGTTGACGCCCAGCTCTTCGAAGATCTCGTTGTGCTTGGCGAACGCGTCCTTGTAGAACACGCGAACGGCGTGGCCGAACACGATGGGGTGCGATACCCGCATCATCGTGGCCTTCACGTGGAGGGACAGCATGACGCCGGTCTCGTAGGCGTCCTGCATCTGCTCCTCGTAGAAGTCGAGGAGCGCCTTCTTGCTCATGAACATCGAGTCGATCACGTCACCGTCGGTGAGCGAGACCTTCTCCTTGAGCACGATCGGCTCGCCGTCCGCGGGCAGCAGTTCCATCTTGATCTCACGGTCTCCGTCGACGACCGTCGACTTCTCTCCGTGGTAGAAATCGCCCTCGCGCATGTGCGCGACGTGGGTGCGTGACGCCATCGACCATTCGGTCATGGAGTGCGGGTGCTTGCGGGCGAATTCCTTGACCGCCTTGGGTGCACGGCGGTCCGAGTTACCCTCACGCAGAACAGGATTGACCGCGCTGCCGAGGCACTTGGTGTACCGGTCGCGGATCTCGCGCTCTTCGTCGGTCTTCGGGTTGCCGGGGAAGTCGGGGATCGCGTAGCCCTTGTCCTGCAGTTCCTTGACGGCAGCGAGCAACTGCGGCACCGATGCGCTGATGTTCGGCAGCTTGATGATGTTGGTCTCGGGCAGCTGAGTCAGCTTGCCCAGCTCGGCGAGGTTGTCGGTCACTCGCTGGTCTTCGTTCAGGTAATCGGGGAACTCGGCGAGGATGCGGTTGGCAACGGAGATGTCACTCGACTCGACGTTGATCTCGGCCGCGCTGGCGAAAGAACGTATGACCGGCAGAAACGCGTGAGTCGCCAACATCGGCGCCTCGTCGGTCAGGGTATAGATGATGGTCGGCTTCTTCGCTGTCATGTTTCGCCTTTGCCTCAGTTTCAACGTCGTCTTTTGGATGCGTCCACCGTCGACTTTAATCTTTGAACCGGCCGCTGTGCCGGGCAGTGGGGTATCACTCCATCTGCGCCTCGAAGTTACCGGCCGGTAACGAATCTGCTGGTCCGCGCTGTGCTCGTTGGATGCCCGTTCCGGATCGACCGTGGCGCACCAGTACAAAAAGATGGCCGATTTGTACAAGCGGGACACCGCACGGCGCGGGCAACATGGACCGCACACCCCAAAGACCGTCTCCGCTCCCCCAGCGTAGGCGAATTCACGAGAGAGAACCCCGCCGGGCACACCGACCGATAATCGTTTTCCATGTTGCCTCGTAATTCCACAATTCGGGAACTCCACTTCCCGTGACTCCGCCGCATATCTGCCGAAACCACACGCAGAGTGCGGCTTTTCCATGCCCTTTTCGCGATGAAAACATTGAGCCAGAATCCCTCAAAATTGCTCTTGTACAGGACATTTGGACGGAACATTCTTTCTCACGGAGAAATCACCTTCGCGGTGAGGCGATGGAAACGCAACTGATTCAGCGTTTAATGGACGCGACACACATCGAGTTTAGATTTCCGTCCATGACAAGAAATCGAATGATCTTCAATGCCTTTCAGATGAATACCGTCTCGCACACCTACCACGGCCTGTGGCGTAATCCGAAGACCACCCAGGTGCACTTCGACACCCTCGACACGTGGGTCGACCTCGCCAAGACACTCGAGCGCGGCAAGTACGACGCCCTGTTCCTGGCGGACGTCGTCGGGATCGATCCCGCGTACGAAGGCAAGTGGAACGCGTACATCGAGGAGGGGCTGCACATGCCCTGCCACGACCCGGCTGCTCTCTGCGCCGCTCTCATCGGGGCAACCGACAATCTCGGTCTGACGTTCACCAGCTCGATCCTCACCGAGCACCCCTTCAGCTTCGCCCGCAAGATGTCGACGATGGACCACCTGAGCAAGGGACGCATCGGGTGGAACATCGTCACCAGCGCCACTCACTCGGCCGCACAGAACTTCGGATTCGACAAGATCGTCGAGCACGACGAGCGATACCGCTGGGCGGACGAGTACATGAAGGTCGTCTACAAGCTGTGGGAAGGGTCCTGGGACGACGGCGCGGTGCTCGCCGATCGCGAAGCCGGCGTCTACGCCGATGCCGACAAGATCCACCGGATCTACCACCAGGGAGAGCGGTACAAGGTCCTCGGCCCACACATGGCATCCCCGTCCCCGCAGCGCACACCGGTCATGTACCAAGCGGGATCGTCGAAGGTAGGACGCGAGTTCGCATCTCGTCATGCCGAGGCCACGTTCGTGGTCTATCCGACGATCGAGGGAGCCCGCAAGGGAATTGCCGAGCAGCGCAAGGAAACGGTGGCTGCCGGCCGCAACGCCGGCGACCTCAAGTTCATCCAGGGCTTCTCGTTCGTCGTCGGCTCCACCGAGGAGGAGGCCTGGCGCAAGTCCGCCGAGATCGACGAGGACATCAGCTACCGGGGCCTGGCCGCACACATCGGCCGCGACATGGGCATCGACGTATCCGGCCTGGACCCGGACATGCCGATCGAGCAGACCTCGATGTCGGGAGTGCAGGGGTACGCGCGCATGTTCGAGGACTCCAACAACGGACAGAAGGCCAAGGTCTCCGATCTCGTCGGGGCCCTGTCCTACGCCAGCCGCATGGTGGGCACCCCCGAGCAGATCGCCGATCAGCTCGAGCAGTGGCAGGACGCGGGTGTGGACGGCGTCAACCAGATCATCCAGTACTTCCCCCAGTCGGCCGAGGATTTCGTCGACTACGTCATCCCGGTGCTGCAGGAGCGTGGACTGGCGCAGAAGGAATACGGATCCGGCACGTTGCGCGAACGGATGTTCCCGGAGATCGGGCCTCAGCTCCCCGATCGGCACGCCGCTGCCAAATATCGCGGAGCCTTCGTGCGCGACGCCGAAGTCAGTGGCGCCGGCGGCACCCACGTCGACTGGGTCACCGCGGGCGTCTGACACGCCACCACGGCCCTCACGCATCGCCCAGCAGGACGGGGATGGTCGACTCGGCGTCCATCCCCCTCCGCCCACACGCATCCAGCACTCGGAACGGCACCCACATGACCCGAACGACAATGTCACCCGAACTCGTCGACGTTTCCGACGACGCGAGCCTGCTTCGCACGACCTTCGCACTGTTTCCGTCGGGAATCGTCATGCTCTCGGCACTGATCGACGACGTGCCGGTCGGCCTCGTCGCCTCCTCCTTTCAAGTCGGGATCTCCGCCGACCCGCCCCTCGTGCTGTTCGCAGTGCAGCACACCTCGACCACCTGGCCGACACTGCGCCGAGCCACACGCCTCGGCGTGTCGGTGCTCAGTGGACTTCACCGATCCGCGGTGGGACGGATGTCCGCGAAGTCCGGAGATCGATTCGCCGGAATCGACACGTTCACCTACGAGACCGGAGCACATTTCGTCGGCGGTGCCGCAGCGCACCTCGAATGCAGCATCCATGCGGAGATTCGAGCCGGCGACCACGACGTCGTGCTGATGGAGGTCCACCGAATGGGCAGCGACCCGAGCACCGAACCTCTCGTGTGGCACGGATCCACCCTGCGGTCCCTGACCCCACCCGAACCCACTCACTGACCTCGACGCGAACGGACCTCTCATGCTCACCACGAATATCGTTGTTGCACTGGCCCTCTCATCTACCGACGCGTCGGATCCCCGGTGGCTGACCGACCCACCGATCGCCGACACCGTCCATATCCGGGCAGACGATCTCGCCGCCGCTCAGCTCGCCCGAGCCCGGCTGCGTGCATCGCACACCGACCGCGGGTATCGCACAGATGCGCCGTCGGTCGTCCTCGACATCGCCGTTCATATTGCGCACGACGCGAGAACAGCGCGCGCGGAGCTGGCCGCCGCAGGAGTCCACGTCCCCAGGACCGTCTGCTACATCGGCACACCGGCGGGCCTGGCCGGTCTCATCGCCGACATCGAGGCAGCACACGTGGCAGACGGCGTGACGATCGTTCCCATGCTCGACGCCCATCGAGTCGAACTGGAACGCCGTGTGCTCGACGACGTGATGCCGTTGCTGGGCACCGCCGGGACGCGACTCGAATCGTCGTATCGCAGAACGGCCTGACACGCCGACCTCCGGGCCGAGGTTGTTACGCCGGGGAAATACAGCCGTCAATCACGCCATCTACCGTCGAGCGGTCGGATCGCCGACACCGGGAGGAGGACCCACGTGCCGCATTGGTCCACGTCCGGGCTGAGCCCCCAGGAACAGGTGAGCTACTGGGGTGACGTGGTGTGCGAGGCCTTCACACCGTTGACTCCCCACCGAGGCCGTTCGCAACGAGACCGCAGTTCCGTTCCCGACGGCGTCACTGGCTGGGTCGACTCGCAGGAACTGGCGGTGATCAACTGCGCCGAAATATCATCGGTCACACAGGTACTCGCACACGGTCGACGAGAAGTCGCGCGAGCGCCATTGGACGCCGTATTCGTCAACCTGCAGCTGGAAGGAACCTGCCTGGCCGAGCAGGACGACCGTCGCTCACTGATCACTCCCGGCTCGATCACCGTGTTCGACACCACCCGCCCCTACCGGATGGAATACCGCGAACCGGAGGGCAACGCACTGTGGAAGGTGCTGTCGTTCCGCATTCCGCGGGAACTGTGGAACCCCGAGCGAGTGACGGGAAGCAGCATCGACACCACCACGGGTGCGGGCGCGCTGGTGGGGACGATGATGTCGGTTCTGTGGAAGGAGAGCTCGGCGCTCGACCCGATCGCTCTCGCGAGCCTCGACCGATCGTTCGTCGATGTGCTCACCGCGGTGGCCGGGTCGACGACGACCACGCGCGAGTCGGAGACACGCGACGAGGCCACCCGAATGATGCTGCGCCACTACATCCGCTCCGCCCTACCCTCGGGCCGCGTCAGTGCCGACGCCGCAGCGCGCGAGGCCATGATCTCGACGCGCACGATGCACCGTCTTCTGAACGCGGCCGGCACCACCTTCTCCGAATGCGTGCGCCACGAACGGATGAACGGCGCGATACGCGACATCCTCGCCGGCGATCCCGCGGTCACGCTCGGTGAGATCGCTGCGCGGTGGGGCTTCTACGACAGCTCGCATCTGACACGTACCTTCCGCCGCCAATTCGACTGCACACCGATGGATTACCGGACGCGTCACCGCGACGGCGGGCATCGAACATCTCCCTGACCACCGTCGGAGCATCCGATTTGCCCGAATTGGAACAACAGACCCCTCCCCGACCGTTGAACGAATCATGACGACCTACAAGACTGTCAATCCCGCCGACGGCACAACCGTCAAGGAATTCGAAACCCTCGACTCGGCCGGTGTCGAGCGCGCGCTCGCCGACGCAGACGCCGGATTCCGGACGTGGCGCAAGACCTCACCGAAGCATCGCGCCGAAATTCTGCACAAGGTCGCCGACCTCTACACCGAACGCTCCGACGAACTGGCCAGGACCATCTCACTCGAAATGGGCAAGCCACTCACCGAATCCCAGGGTGAGGTGGAGCTGTCGTCGAACATCTACCGCTACTACGCCGACAACGGCCCCGCTCTGCTCGAGGACGAGAAGCTCGACGTACCCGGTGCGGAAGATACTGTGCTGCAGCGCAAGCCGGTCGGCGCGCTCGTCGGCGTGATGCCGTGGAACTTCCCCTACTACCAGGTGGCTCGGTTCGCCGGCCCGAACCTGATGGTGGGCAACACGATTCTGCTCAAGCACGCACCCAACTGCCCGCAGTCGGCGCTGCTGATGGAGGAGATCTTCCAGCAGGCCGGACTCCCCCAGGACGCGTACATCAACATCTTCGCGACCAACGAGCAGATCGCCGACATGATCGCCGATCCACGCGTGCAGGGCGTCTCGCTCACCGGTAGCGAGCGAGCCGGGACGTCCGTCGCCGAAACAGCAGGACGCAACCTCAAGAAGGTCGTCCTGGAGCTGGGCGGATCGGACGTGTTCATCATGCTCGACTCCGACGACATGGATGCAACAGTCGAGTCCGCGACCAGGGCGCGACTCTCCAACGCAGGTCAGGCCTGCAACGCCGCCAAGCGCATCCTCGTCGCCGAGGAGCACTACGACGACTTCGTCACCAAGCTCACCGCCTCGTTCGAGGCCGTGCAGACCGGCGACCCGCTTGACGCGAACACCACGCTCGGCCCACTGTCGTCACAGACAGCGGCCGACACGTTGATCGAGCAGATCGACGACGCCGTCGCCAAGGGCGCGACACTGCTCACCGGCGGCAAGAAGATCGACGGACCGGGTGCATTCGTGCAGCCCACTCTGCTGACCGATGTCACCCCCGACATGCGTGCGTACAGCGAAGAGCTGTTCGGACCGGCCGCGGTGATCTACAAGGTCGAAAGCCCGCAGCAGGCAATCGAATTGGCGAACTCCTCCGCCTACGGCCTGAGCGGCTCGGTGTGGAGCGCCGATCTGGACAAGGCCCGCGACGTGGCCGAGCAGCTCGAGGTCGGTATGGCCTTCGTCAACGAGCACGGCACCACCCTGCCGGGCCTGCCGTTCGGCGGCGTCAAGCGCTCCGGCGTCGGCCGTGAGCTGGGACCGTGGGGCATGGACGAGTTCGTGAACAAGAAGCTGGTCCGCGTCTCCGCGAAGTAAGCGGCACCGTAGATGCTCCCCGGGCGCACTGCCCGGGGAGTTTCGTCGTTCGAAGCATGGCCATACTGTCTCGATGATCATCGAACACGCCCTGCTGCACGTCATTCCCCACCGAACCGACGATTTCGAGGCCGCCTTCGCCGACGCGAAATCGATCATTTCCTCGATGCCGGGGTTCGTGAATCTGACACTGTCGCGGGGCATCGAGCAGCCCGATGTCTATCTTCTGCTGGTGGAATGGGAACGCCTCGAAGACCACACCGAGGGCTTCAGGAAGTCAGACCGGTACCAGGACTGGAAGACGCTGCTGCATCACTTCTACGAGCCGTTCCCCGTCGTCTCGCATTTCGACCCGATAGAGAACGCATAGGAGATAGGTTCGAGTCTCGTTCCCATCGCCGTTTCGAGGAGATAGTCGTGGCCAACGCTTCGTCGTTCGTATCCAAGCAGGACGACATCGAGATCAGCACCTACACCTGGACCACGTCCGTCGATCCGGCTCGCGGCGTCGTACAGATCGCACACGGACTCGCCGAACACGGCAGCCGCTACGCCCGCTTCGCCGCCGCTCTGAACGACGCCGGATTCCACGTCGTCGCCTCCGATCATCGCGGCCACGGAGAGTCGATCGTCGACACACCGGGCGACTTCGGGGCTGCCGCGTTCGCCGGGTTGTGGGCCGACATCGAACAACTCGGCGAATCGTTGCTGAACGAATACCCGGACCTGCCACTGTTCCTGTTCGCACATTCGATGGGATCCTTTGCCGCGCAGCATGTTCTGATCGAGCGCTCGGATCTCTACGAGGGCGTGGTGCTGTCGGGTTCGACCACGCTCGACATCCTCGCCGCCGGCATGGCCGACGCTCCAGCTGGTGACCTCAGTGTCTTCAACGCCGCCTTCGAGCACCGCACCGGGTACGAGTGGCTCTCGCGCGACGAGGCCGAAGTCGATGCCTACGTCGCCGACCCGCTGTGCGGCTTCGACCTCCCCGAGTCGACGGTCCCTGCCTTGTTCGGTGAGGCCGACAAGCTCGCCGATCCACACAACCTCGAGCAGATCCGCTCCGACCTGCCACTCCTGATCACGTCGGGAACCGACGACCCGCTCGCCGACGGCGGACAGTTGATCGAAACCCTCGCTGCCCGGTACCGCCAGGCCGGCATGAGCGACGTGACCGTCACTCTGTACCCCGGTGCCCGCCACGAGATTCTCAACGAGACGAACCGTGACGAGGTCACCGCGAACATCATCGGCTGGCTCACCGACCGCGCCGGAAAGATCTAGCGCTTTCGTAGCTGCACGGGCTGCCCGTCCTCCGGGAAGGGCAGCGACGTGAAGTTCAGCGGCGCAACGTAATCGGGATCGACCGACCAATCGAATCGCAGCAGCAGGTGGTGCATGATCGTCTTGATCTCGGCACCCGCGAAGAACATGCCGATGCACTTGTGCACTCCGCCGCCGAACGGCTCCCACGCGTAGCGGTGCACCTTGTCCTCTCGGCGGTCGTCGGCGAACCGGCCGGGGTCGAACTTCTCGGGTTCCGGCCAGTACTGCTCCATGTGGTGCGTGAAGTGCGGCGCGACCGACGCGTACGTCCCCGCGGGTACGAACCTCCCCTGCACCTCGGTGTCTTTGACAGCGCGTCGCGCCACCACCGGAGTGGGCGAGACCAACCGCAGGCATTCCTTCATCACCAGATCGACACTGTGCAGTTCGTCGAGCTGCGCGAGCGTCGGCGCATCGGTGCCGAGGGCCTCGGACTCCGCGCGGCTCTTGTCCTGCCACTCGGGGTGTTGCCCGAGGTACTGCATCATCGTCGACAGCGTGATCGTCGACGTGTCGTGCGCAGCCATCAGCAGGAAGATCATGTGGTCGATCACTTCCTCGTCGGAGAATCGCTCGCCGTCGTTCCCCTCGATGTGGCACAGGACCGAGAACAGGTCGTCGGTTTCGGTGGCGCGCCGCGACGGAAGGTAGCGCCGGAAGAACTGCTCGAGCATGGCGCGGCCATCGAGGCCACGCTTCCACCGCGTTCCCGGAACTCGATAGCGCACGATCGACGTCGCAGCCTGAACGCACGCCACGAAACTCGAGTTGAGCTCGGCTATCTCGGCTTCAGTGCTGCCCTCGGCACCGCCCATGAAGATGCTCGTCGCCACCTCCAGGGTCAGCGCTTTGAGCGCCGGGTAGACCTGGACGTCGCGCCCGCCCTGCCACGCGTCCAAACCGGTTGCGGTGACAGGATTCAACGCCTCGACGGATTTGGTGAGCCGGTCCCTCGTGAAGGCCTGCTGCATGATTCGTCGGTGCTTCAGGTGCTCGTCGGAGTCCAGCAGCATCAACCCACCGTGGAAGAACGGGCCGATCAGCAGGGACCAGCCGTCACCGTTCGCAAACGCCTTGTCGGCGTTCTGCAACACCTCTTGGCATGCGTCCGGACCGAGAACGGTGATCCACTTCTGCCCGGCCATCGTCAGCCACGACACCTCGCCGTACTTCTCCCACCGACTCCCGAGCAGTTTCAGGGGGTCTCGGATGTATTCGAGTGTGTGCCCCACAACGGGTATGCCGCCGTCACCGTATACCGGTTGGAGCGCTGAATCAGCAGGTGGAGCAGCCAGAGCACGTGCCATTGTCGACCTCCGTCAATCTGACATAGCGTCCTGTCAGATGGGATGTAGTCTGCGTCACACCTGCTTCCTCTGTCAAGATCTACCCATGGCTTCCCCGACGCGCAGGTACAACGGCATGAGTGCCGACGACCGCACCGCCGACCGTCGCGCGCGGTTGCTCGAAGCCGGACTCGAAGTGTTCTCCACGGCCGGTGCCCAGAACACGACCATGACCGCGATCTGCGCGGAGGCGAAACTGACCGAGCGCTACTTCTACCAAAGCTTCTCCGGCAAAGAGGATTTGCTGGAGAAGGTGGTGGAGTCGGTATCCGACGAGATCCGGGCAGCGGCTATGGACGCGTTGCACTCCCCGGCCCCCACCGTCGAGGAACAGGTGCGCAACGCCATCGCAGCGTTCGTCGGCGTGCTCACCGACGACCGCCGCAAGGGACGCGTCGCGATGATCGAGTCACTGGCCGTCGACTCACTGCGGGACTATCGACGAAAGTCCATGCGCGCGTTCGCCCATCTGGTGGCCGAGCAGTCACGCGAACTGTTCGGCGAACAGGCCTGGCCGCAGCCACAATCCGAGATCAACGGCCTGCTGTTCATCGGCGGACTCGCCGAACTGGTCATCGCGTGGTTGAACGACGAAATCGACATCGCCCCCGCCGACATCGTCGACGCCGCAACACGTCATTTCATCGCTACCGCGCACCGCTGAGGCGCCTTCGGCAGTGGCGTGCTCAGGTGCCGCGGAGGGCACTTATTCGCACCACTGCGCCGAAGGCGCACTCCTACCGGTCGAAGTGCGCCTTCGAGATCTGGCCGTGCACGCCGACCGTCTTGTCGACCACCTGCGAGACGGTGAAGTTCGCGGCCGCGGAAAGGTAGGCGTAGGCCGTCGCCCGGTCCATGCCGAGGTCGGTCTCGAGGAAGTCGAGCGCGTTGACCACTGCGCGACGCATGGCTGCGTTCAGGTCCGAACTCTGGCCGCCGACGGCACCGTCCGGATCGGACAGGCCGATCGGTATCCATGAATCCTCGTTCTCGGCAAAGGGATACGAGTATGCGACGGACGGGGCATCACCGCTGCCCGCCTTGCAGACCGTCAGACGGAAGGTGCCGCGCAGGGAACCTTCCATCGCCGTCAGTGCGACCTCCCCGTCGCCCATCGCCATGTGCGGATCGCCGACGTAGAACAACGCACCCTCTGCGAACACCGGGAGGTAGAACGTCGACCCGACGCCGAGCAGGCCGACATCGATGTTGCCGCCGCCGAGCGTCGGGGGAATCGAATTCGCATTCGGTGATGTCAGGCCCGGGTCGCTGGCGAAGGCAACACCCATCATGCCCATGAAGGGACGCAGCGGAAAGCGTACGGCCGCATCGCCGTACCGCATCACACCCTGCCCGTCCTCGACGGCGGTGAACGTGGAGATATTGCCGTACTGCGTCGGGTCACCCGAGGTCCTGCCGTCGCTCGCGATCGGAGGCATCACCTCGTCCAGGCTGATCCCCGCTGGTGCCTCACCGGACGCAGTGACCGCCAGCGAGCCCTTGCCGTGTCTGCTCGACACCACGCCGTACGGAACGCGGGGGATCGCCTCCAGCGTCTCGATCTTGAGTACATCCCCGCGCTGCGCGCCTTCGACGAACACCGGACCCGTCACCACATGAGGGCCGTCGACGTCGAAGTTACGGACCGTGCGGTCGTACCCGCCCGCGATGTCGATGGCGTCCTGCAGCACGTCGGACTCGGAAACACCCTTGCCGCCGAAGAATTCGACGGGGTCGCGCCCCTGATCTTCGAGGATCCCCTCATGGCTGAGCGCGTCGATGGTCACCGTCTCGCCGGACTTCATCTGCAGCACCGACTCGGACTCGACCGTCGGGACGTACCCCCACAGGACCTTGTCGACTTCGGAACTCAGATAGTGATCGCCGGAGATGTCGCCTGATCCGGGCTGAAGAATGCCGACCGGAGCCGGTGCCGACGAACTCGCGGCGGCGGTGGACGACGACGACGACGAACACGCTGCCGTTCCGGCAATTCCGACGCCTGCGCCCAATGCCGCCACCGCCTGGATGAATCCACGTCGACCGATTCCCTTGGTGATCGTCTCCGCTGCCTGCTCCGCCATCGACCGCGCCATGATGCCTCCTGAATTGTCCGAATCTCGAACGTAGACCGAGGGTGTTTCTCGGCAGTTACGAACATGCGTCGGACGAAGTACTCGGCAGGACGGCTCAGCTGGGATCGCTTCCACCGATCGCCGACCACCAGAGCGCAGTGACCGCAGCCAGAACGGTGACGGCTACGAACTCGGCCAATCCCCCGCCGTCGACGACCAGCCACAGCAGACCGATGAACGGGCCGGCCACTGCAGCAGGGGCGTCGAGCATGATTCGGCGGCGTAGCGATCCGAATCTTTCACTGCGCGTCTGCAGATCGACGTCGTTGAGGCGAGGGGCATCGAGGGGTGTGCCGGGAGGTAACGACGTGCGATGCCGCCCCGACGGCACGGCGAGAATCCCCGGTTCCACGACGAAAGCACGCCGACCGAAGATCGACCTGCTCACGGTCGCGGCGGCGTCGGGAACGATTGCCAGCAGCCCGGTGTGGAAGTAGACGGGGTACCAGGCCCGCCCTGTTTTCTCGTGGACCTCCAGGTAACCGCGCGACCGCATGCGGTGCTGAAACCGAACTCGCCGCACTGTGGTTCGGGCGGTCGATGTCTGTGCTGATCGCCCGGACAGGAGAGCGCACGCCACCGACCAACCCGTCCAGACGAGGACGACGAGCGCAACGAAGAAACTCAGCGGTGCGATCACGACAACGGTCGATGCCGCGACAACCAACGTGGCTGCCGCGGCACCGACCGGATATCCGAGACCGTGAGCTATTTCAGGAACCCGACCTTCGACATATCGAGGTCTCCGAATCCCGGAGCGCCGAAGTTCGCGAGATTCGACTTGGTCGCGTACGTCGACGGACGCTGGAACATCGTGAGGCTGTGCCCCTCCGCCCAGATCGCCTTGTCTGCCTCGTTGTAGTCGGCAATACGTGCGTCGTCGTCGAGCTCGCCGGCCGCCGTGTCGAGCAGTCCGTTGATCTCCTCGGACCCGACCTGACCGTAGTTCTGCAGCGTACTGCCGGGCGTCAGGCGGAAGATGCCGTCACTGCTGGAGGTGTACGGCGTTCCCTCCCAGGTGAAGTGGGTGACATCGAATGCGCCGACCAGGATGTACTTCTCGAAGAAGTCGTCGGACGGCACTGCGTCGATGATGAGGTTGGCGCCGACAGCCTTGAGGTTCTGCTGGATGATCTGCGCTTCCTGCGTCGCGTTCGGGGTGTCCGCCGGAATGATGTCGTGCAGATCGAGTTGCTGTCCGTCCTTGGAGCGGAACTCGCCGTTCATCGTCCATCCGGCGGCCTCGAGTTCGGACTTCGCCTTCTCCGGGTCGAACGTGACGTCGCCGTTGTTCGCCTGGTAACCCTTCTGGCCGTCGACGAAAATGTGGTTGTTCAGCACCGTCGGGTTCGAGGTGATCTGGCCGAGCTGCGAGGTGGCCAGGTAATCACGGTCGATCGCCTTCATCAGAGCCAACCGGACAGCCTTGTCCGACGTGATGCGTCCGGGCGCGCCGTTGAAATCGAAATGGCGGTACTGCGGACCGAGGCTCTGGCGCAGGTCGATGTTCGGAGTTCCCTGCGCGACCTTGAATGCATCAGCGCTGCTGCCGAGTTCGTAGTAATCGATCTCACCGCTCTGCAGTGCCCCGACGGAGGCCGTCGAATCGAGTGGCAGATAGGTGATGGAGTCGAGTACCGCTGGATTCTCACCCCACCAATCGGGATTGCGCTCGGCGACGATCCGCTTGCCACCCGGCTCGATGGTCCTGATGCGGAACGGTCCTGCGGTGGCCGGCATTGCGCTGACCGAGCCGGTGTTGAATGCCTCCACCGTATTGACCGATTCCGCCGGCATCAGCGGCACGAACAGGGATCGCCAGTCGGCGAATTTTTCTGTGAACGTCAGGACTACCTGCTGATCGTTCTCGCCGCGCACGACGGATTCGACCTTGTCGTACCCGGCCGTGGATGAAGCCTCGTAGGCCGGGTCTTTCCCACTGTTGGCGGTCCACGTCGCAACAAGGTCGGTGTAGTCGAGTGGTCGGCCGGTGCTCCACTTGGCCTTCGGGTTGATGTTGTAGGTGATGACCTGCTTGCCGTCGGTCTCCGACTCGGTGATGTCGGTGAAGAAGTCGGTTGCCGTCGTCAAGCTCGCATCGGCGGCGGCCTTGAATGCAGTTGGCATCAGCGCCAAGTACATCCGTGCCAAATCAACGCTTGTGCCGTCAATTTGGTAGTAGTTGTAATTGGGACGTACCTGCGAAAGCGGGAAGTTCATGTTTCCGCCCTGCTGGAGATCGCTGATGGGATGCGGGTTTATCTGCGCTCCGCTCTCGAACGACGCAGGCGCATCGGCGTTGGGCCCGGTGTCGCCGGAGCTGCACCCCGCCACCAGTCCGACGGTAGTCACGGCCACCGCGATCGGGACCAGTGCCCGAAATAGCTTGGCTCTCATCAATTCACCTTTCTCAGTGTGCACATAACCTGCAAGGTCAGATGGCGTCGGCCAGCTGTGCGGCCTCGGCGATTCGGGCTCGTTGGAGCACCGGATCGGGGATGGGGATGGCTTTCAGGAGTGCCCGTGTGTACGGGTCCTCGGGTGCGTCGAAGATCTGCGCCGTCGGGCCCTTCTCCACGAACACCCCGTTGCGCATCACCGCTACTTCGTCGGCAAGATGACGCACCACCGACAGGTCGTGCGAGACGAACAGATACGCCAGACCGAGCTCCTCCTGCAGATCCTGGAGCAGGTTCAGCACGCCCGCCTGGATCGACACGTCGAGCGCGGACACCGGCTCGTCGAGCACCAGGATCGACGGTTTGAGCGCCAAAGCCCGTGCAATGCCGACACGTTGACGCTGCCCGCCGGAGAACTGGGTGGGATACCGATCGGCGAGCTCGGGACGCATTCCGACGGTGTCCATCAGTTCCCGAACCCGGCGGGTGCGCTCGTCGACCGGCACGCCGTTGATCTTCAACGGCTCGGCGATGATCTCCCCCACCGGCATTCGCGGATCGAGCGAGCCCATCGGGTCCTGGAACACGATCTGGATGTGCGCGCGCAGCTTTCGTTGCTCGGCTCGGCTCAGGCCGTAAGGCTCGACTCCGTTGATTCTGATCGAGCCCTGCTGCGGCTTCACGAACTCCATGATCTCGAGCAGGGTCGTCGACTTGCCGCAGCCCGATTCGCCGACGATCGCCAAGGTGGACCCTGCGTGGACATCGAAGCTGATACCCTGCACCGCAGGCACTTCGCCCGCGCGTCGACGCAGTACCGAACCCTTGAACATGGGGTAGCTCTTGTGCAGATCAGTCACCGACAACACCGGAGCATCCTTCGGCACGGTCACCACCAATTCGGCCGGTGCCTCCGAACGTGGAGCACCCTCGAACTCCGCCTCCACCGACTCGGCCGTCGCCGCATCGATACGGATGCACGCCGCGCTGTGATTCGGGGCAACCTGAATCAACGGTGGTTCGCCTTCGTCGCAGGCCTCCGTGTGCAGCGGGCATCGGGGCCCGAACGGGCAGCCCGTAGGGAGATTCACCAGAGCGGGCGGCGTGCCCTCGATGGGCACCAGGCGCTCCTGCGCGGGACGATCCGGGCGAGGGACCGAGCCGAGCAATCCGACGGTGTAGGGCATGGACGGGTGCGCGTACAGCTCGTCCACTGGAGCACTTTCGACGGCTCGCCCGGCGTACATGACCATGGCCCGATCGGCAACGCCGGCAACGACTCCCAGGTCGTGGGTGATGAACACGACGCCGGCTCCGGTCACGTCCCGTGCGGTCCGAAGCAGGTCGAGGATCTGCGCCTGGATCGTCACGTCGAGGGCAGTGGTGGGCTCGTCGGCGATGATGAGGTCGGGATCGTTGGCGATGGCCATCGCGATGACGACGCGTTGCCGCATACCGCCGGAGAACTCGTGCGGATACGATTTCGCCCGTGTTCTCGGATCGGCGATGCCGACCAGATCGAGCAATTCCAGGGTCCGCTCCTGGACCTTCACCTTGCTCAGTGACGGATTGTGTACCGAGATCGCCTCGGCTATCTGATCACCGATCCGGTAGATGGGCGTCAGCGCAGTCAACGGGTCCTGCGAGATCATCGCCACCGAACGCCCACGCTCACGGGACATCTCACGGTCGGACAGTCCGAGTAGCTGACGGCCGTTCAGCTCGATGGACCCGGTGACCCGTGCGGTCTGCGGAAGCAACCCCATAACGGCCAGGGACGACACCGACTTACCGGAGCCGGATTCGCCGACGATGGCCATGACCTCGCCCTTGTCGACCTGATAGTCCAGTCCGCGGACCGCGGTGACGCGGCCTTCCTCACTCGGGAAGCTGACTTCGAGTCCGCTGACCTTCAACACCGGCACAGTCTCAGCCACGTGCCTGTCCCCTCGTCGAGTTCGGATCGAATGCGTCGCGCAGGCCGTCGCCGACGAAGTTCGTTGCCAGCACGATCAATACCAGTGCGCCACAGCAGAACGCGAACAGCCACGGATACGTCAACGCGGACGACGTACCGTCCGCGATTAGTGTGCCGAGCGAGACGTCGGGCCGCTGGACACCGAAACCGAAATAGCTCAGCGACGCCTCACCGATGATGGCGATACCCACGTTGAGCGTGACGTCGACGATGAGGATCGACGCCATCGACGGCAGCACGTGCTTCCCGATGACACTCGTCGGCGTCGCACCCATGTACTTGGCGGCACGGATGAATTCGCGCTCACGCAACGACCGCGTCATCGCACGGATGATGCGGGAGGTGATCATCCACGCGAACGCCGCGAGCAGCAACACCAGGATGAAGAAGCTCTTGTCGCGGAACAGCGGTGAGCAGATCGCGATGACCAGGAAGCTCGGGACGACGAGCAGAACATCGGCGACCCACATCAGCGCGCGGTCGGTCCAACCGCCGAAGTATCCCGCCACCGCGCCGACGACGCCGGCAAGCACCGTGGAAATGAGCGCGACGAGCATGCCGATGATCAGCGACTTCTGCAGTCCACGCAGCGTCTGAGCCAGAACATCCTGCCCGATCTGGTTGGTGCCGAACCAGTGTCGTGTGGTCGGCGGCGAGTTGAGCGCGTACGCGTCGAGTTCCTCGTAGGTGAAGGGAATGAAGTGCGGGAGTACGAATGCGCCGACGAACATCGCCAGCAACACCACGATGCCCACCAACGCAGGCCGGTTGCGCAGGAACCGGCGCAGCACCAAGCGCCTGCGTGTGATCGGAGCCGTCGAGTCGCTCGGGCCCTCGACCGCAGCGATCTCGGGAACCACAGGTGTCGCCATCGCCGATCCTTTCCTTACTCGAAGTGGTGGGTCAGTCCGCGTAGCGAACGCGCGGATCCAATGCGGCCGTGAAGATGTCGGTCAACATTCCGGAGACGAGGACCGACAGCGCGGTGAACAGCGAGACCGCGAGCGTGATGTTGATGTCCTGACTGGTGATGCCGTAGATCAGCCAGTCCCCCATGCCGTACCACCCGAAAACTCGCTCGGTGAAGGTCGCGCCGGTGATCACCGCGCCCATCCCGAACGCGAAGAGCGTCGCCATCGGGATCAACGCAGTTCGGAAGCCATGCTTGAAGATCGCGCGGCCGCGGGTGAGGCCCTTGCCGCGGGCCGTACGGATGTAGTCCATGTTCAGTTCGTCGAGCATGGAACTACGCATGTAGCGGCTGTAACCACCGATGGTGAACAACATCAGGACAACGGTCGGCAACAGCAAATGCTGAGCACGGTCGATGATTTCGTTCATCAGACCGGGAGCGAGCGTTGTCGACGTCTCACCGGTGTATTGGAAGAACTGGCTACCGGTGCTCTGATTGACCTGCACAGCAAAGTATTTGAGTACCGGTGCCAGAACCAGGATCGGTGTGCTGATGAGGATGAACGTCACGACAGTCGCGACGTGATCGAAGATCTTGTACTGCCGGACGGCACCGTACGCACCTACGAGTGTTCCCAGTACCGCGCCGAGGACGGTGCCGAGCACCACCAGACGCAGCGAGACGAGAATGCGTCGCCACAACTCGTCGTTGACGGAGCCGGCCGCGATGGTCTGACCGAAGTCACCATGAAGCACAGCCCACAGCCACTTCAGGTAGCGCAACACGGGGTTGTCGTCGAGATGCAGCGCCGCGCGTTTCGCGTCGAGTACAGCGCTCGACGGCGGCGGGTTGCGACTGAGGAGATTGGACAGCGGATCGAACGTGAGCGACGCCAGAAGGTAGGTCAGAAACGTCGCGATGAGCAGCAGGACGACGTAGTTCAGCAACCTCCGCGCAAGATAACCGCCCACGCGCAACCACCTTCCATCGAGCACCACGGCCGTGCCCGATGGCACTGCTCTCGGCATTGTTCACACCGCGTGTTACCTGCTTGTTTCGTTAGCGATGGAAACAGACATTCCACAAGATAGCACCACGAATTCAACTTTCGTTCACGGTAGCGGAAGTACTTCCGGTACATCGGACAATGCGGAACACGCGGTGCCAGAACAAGTCTGAACATCCAGTTTACGAAGGTTCACCTAAATCATTGGTTTCTGGAACGAATTCCCGACATTGCGGACACGGCCGAAAATAGGTGCTTTCGACTCACATCGGTAGATTCACAGCCATGCCGACAGCTTCCACATCCGACGGATTCACCTTCGAGCGATACGACGTCACCGACGCCGGATCCATCGCCACGGTCTTCGCGGCCAAGGAACACCGAACCGGGCTCTACGTTCTGCACTTCGCCGACAACGAGGCCTACGTCGGGTACTCCGACTCGGTCGCGGCACAGTTCATCGCCGACCTCGACGTGTGGACCGACATCGAGGCACTCGACTTCACCTCTGGCACAGCAGACCAACTCGAGCAATTGCAGGATCTCGTGGCGCGCCTGACCCGCCTACGTGAACGCCCCTCGCAGCCCGGTGCGACCGGCGAGGCACCGAGCGCGAAATCCGCACTGCCGAAGGAAAGAGCTAAGCGGGCGACATTGCTCGACACGTCTGTCGGCAAGGCGCGCAAGCAGTTCTGGGAACTGTCCGACCACATCGCATACCCGGCCATCCGCAGCATCGTGGCCGACTACATCAACTCTTCGATCCCCGACCCGGCGAACACCGCGAAGTACCTGTGGCAGATCGCCGCCCTGTCCGACGAACACGTCGACACCGGGCCTCGGCGCTTGCTGACGCTGACGTGCGGCGGCTTCGAGACGCTGCGCGTCGACGAGATCGTGCACGACGACGACACGATCGAACTCGACCTGCGCATCAACACCAACGTTCCGCGCGACCGGACCGACGAGCAACTCGAGGTCTCCAACGAGACCGTCAGCGCCGGGCGCGGCCCCTACCGGGACGAACGTGTGTGGTCGTGGTCGATCGACCTCGGTGCCTTGCTGGAAGAAGACGTGGACGTCGACCTCGGGATCGACGACGACACGTTCGACGACCTTGCCTACGGCCTCAACGCCAGGCTGATGCGATCCGGCAACTCGACGGGCGCAGCGTCACACAACCACGACCTCGCGGCCGACCTGCTCGCCGAGGCATACCGGCAGCTGTTCGAGACCGAGTGAACGGTCGGCTCTGGTACGTCTCGTACGGGTCGAATCTCCTGCGCGAGAGGTTTTTCAGCTACCTGACGGGATCCGACGAAAGCTCCGAATTCGGTGCGCACCCACCGGCACCCTCGACAGCGTTGCCTGCCGGGGAAAAATGGCTGTGGATCGACTATCCGCTGTACTTCGCCGGAGTCTCGCGGCGCTGGACCGGAGCGTCCGCGTTCGTCTCGACGACGGCAGATGCCGCGAATCGGTCTGTAGCACATGGCTATCTACTCGACGGCGTCCAGTTCGCTCACCTGGCTGCCGTCGAGAACGTCGTCGCGTCCATCGATGTCGGGGCGACGGAGACACTTGCCATCGGACAATGGTCGCAGCTGGCAGTGGATCGCGAAGGTGAGAGCTTCCGTGGGAAATACGATGCACTACTCCGACTTCCGGACATCGACGGACGACCCGCGTTCACGCTGACAAGTTCGATCGCCCGAGAGCCCGGCGAACCGTCGAGCAGATACCTCTCGACGATCCGGCGCGGATTATTTTCCGCCCCGGAAGATCTCGAGGTGGATGCCTACCTGCAGGCGGCGATCGAACGCTCCGCGGAGATCACTTCAGCGCGTCGAGATTCGTCTTCAACAGCAGCACGTTGTAGTCCGACCACCGAGAAGCATTGAAGTACAGGTCTTTTCCGCTCGACATCGGGTGAATGAACGGCGCGTAGATTCCGCCGGCGGTCTGATTGGCATCGAGGATGGTCTTCGGCGCACTCCAGGGCCCCTCGGGATTGTCGGCAGTGCGAGCGACCAATGTGCGTGTGTTCTCGTCCCCGTACATCATCACGTAGCGGCCGAGGTAGTCGTTCCATGCAACCGACATCTCACTGACCGGGCCCTTGACGATCGCAACGGTGTCGCCGATGTTCTTCGACCACTGCTTCGTCGGATCCGGATCCTGCGTCGAATACTCGTACGCGTCGAGGTTCTCGATCTCGCTCGGTGCCACCCGTGAGACGAAGGCATCGCCGAATCGTCCGTTGGGTGTGCCGAACTGATACAGGTACTTGCCGTCTCGACCCAGCACGTACGCGCTCTGCTGGAACTTGCCCTGGCTTTCGTGGACGTTGGTGAAGCCCGGAATGGTGACACCCTTGTTGACGCGGATCGTCTTGGGGTCGGTCGACCAATTCTGACCGTTGTCAGTGGATTTCGCCGTCGCCGAGTAGTTCGTGATCCAGCGCCCGGGGCTGCCCCAGCTCTGCACCGACATGTAGTTGATGTACTGGGTGTTGCCGATCGCTATGGCCGCCGTGGGAATCGTCGTGTCCTCGACGCTGGGCAGCTTTGCGCTGGAGATGATCTCGGCTGCATAGTTGGGACTACCGGCCCGCACGACGGCACCGGAGGTGTTGTCCGCGGGGTCGGCTGGACCGATCTCGACTCCCTGCGCCAGATTCGTCGACGCCTTGTCCGACCGGAAGAGCGCGTTGCTGCGCCACTGCGCATTGCCGGAGGAGCAGTCTCCGAACGTGTCACCGAACGCCATCAGGATCTGGCCGGCCCCGTTGTCCCAGCTGATTCCGAGGTCGGTGCCGGACATCGCGAGGTCGTTGTAGGTGTTGTTCACGCTCTGCGGACCGGTGACCCAGGCGATGCTCTGGGTGTTGCCGGTGATCCGAGGCAGCGGCCCCTGAGGGCCTTGCGGGTTCTTGCCCGACATCCCGGCGCTACCCGACGACCCGAACAGCGGAGACGAGCCCGGCCCACCGAGCCCACCGCACGGTTCGGCCGACACGGTGGGCGCGGTCAGAGCGCTGAGTCCGCTCACTGCCAGTGCCAGGACAGCCCCGACAGCAATCTGCCGACTACGTACACGCATGGACGAACCCACCGTTTCCCGTGTGACCCACGATACTGATGTGACTGATGGGACGAGTGTTACGCAAATCTACTGATCGCGCAACAAATCAGACGTGTCGGTACTTGACAAAACGCCAACGGCGAGAATGACACTCGTGTGATTAGCCGGCAATCATGCGGGCGTGTGTCGTGTCCAATGCGAGAAGCGCAGCGCCCTGCACGACGACGGCAGAGCCGTGGCCCAGCGCCTGGTCAGCGGTGATCCGGCCGCCGAACCGAGGCTTTCTGACGGCGATGTGCGCGCCGGTCGCGACGTAGAGGACATCGAGACCGGCATTGATCCACAGCAGCCGGCTCAAACTCGCGGCAGTCGGAGGCTTCGAGCTCAGCGCGCCTACACCCGCGATCGCCAGATCGATCGCACCCCACCCCGCAGTCTGCTGACCGAACGCCCGCCGGGCAGGCGACGACCCGCGCAACGCCAACACCGTTCCGACGAGCACACTTCCACCGCCCCACATCGCGAGACGACGGCCGAGCCGCTGGGCAACGATGGGCGCTTCGAGTGCTGTCATGGACTCCAGTGTGCCGCGTTCGAGGAAGGAGCCGGTTCGTAACGCGCGGTCGGTTGCGGCCGATCCCATGAGCACTGAGTAGCCGTGCTCGAAACGAACGGAGCCACCATTGCCGAAGAAGATCCTCGCCGGAGTCGCGCTGGCGATCGGCGGCGCAGTGCTCGTCGCGCCGACAGCCTCCGCCGCTCCCGACGGCAACCCGTTCGGGCCCAAGGACTCCACCTCGAGTTTCGTCAGCGCCTTCGACCCTGCGGCATACGGCGCGGCGAGCACAAAATCGTTGATCGTCAGCCCGTTCGGCACGAGTCGGCGGATCGATTGTTGGTCGTTTCACGCCCGCGGTTCGTGCTCCCAGAACGGCCGGGTCCTGACGGAGATCCGAATCACGGCCGGATCCTCGGAGTGGGACTACCGGATGCTCTACGTCTACAACCCGTTCTGATGATCGTCGGCCGTGTGCTCTGCGGACTAGCTCTGGTCGTGCTCACCGGTTGTGCCGCAACGAAACCCGAGCCGGGCATCGACGCCGCGGTAAACGTTGCGCCGTCGTCGTTCCCGCCCCCTCCTCCCTCCGTCGCGCCCACAGCCATCCCTACCCAGGAGGAAGCGACCGCCATCTTCCGTACCGTTTTCGACTGGACCGCAGAGCGGTCCGACCGCGCCGACGCGCTCGAAGGCACACTGGAGGAGAACGCAGCGTTGTTCGACAGCAGCGGGGTCATGTCGGACGTGACGTTCGCCCGCGTCGACGCCGTAGCACCCGGACGGGTGGAGGCGAGCGGCACGTCCGTCGGGCCGACGTCCTCGATCGGTTTCGTTGTCTCCGAGGGCCGTTGGAAGCTGGAACGCGCAGCGGCATGCGCACTCACCGGCGCGTGTTGATCGCCGGTTCGATTCACCAGCCGAACGGGTCCGCATCGGACCCGGGCAGCCAACTGTTGCCGGGGCGGACCCATCCTCGTGCCTTGATCATCTTCTTCGCAGCACGCTGATTGCGGCCGATCAGGCGGTCGAGGTACAGGTGACCGGCCAGATGGTCGGACTCGTGCTGCAGACACCGAGCCAGGTAACCGTGGCCCTCGACCGACACGGGAGCGTTCTCCACATCGACACCGGTCACGCGGGCCCAGTCCGCGCGGCCGGTCGGGTACCGCTCCCCCGGTACCGACAGACACCCTTCACCGTCTCCGGGGTCAGGCATCGTCTCCGGGATCGCCGACGTCTCGAGCACTGGGTTGACCACGTGCCCGCGGTGACGGACCCCGCCGTCCCTGAGGTCGTAGACGAACACTGCACGCGGGTCGCCGACCTGGTTGGCAGCGAGTCCGGCCCCGTGCGCCGCGGTGTTGGTCTCGAACAGGTCCTTCACGAACGCCACCAACTCGGCGTCGAACACGGTGACGGGTTCGGCGACCGTCGTCAGCCGCGGGTCACCGGCAACGAGAATGGGTCGAATCGCCATGCAACGAGGTTACTGTCGAAGCATGGCTCATTCTCGTCGCTCCTCCACTGCGCAGCCCGCCGACAAGGTCTGCGCCTCCTGTGGGCGACGAATCGAGTGGCGCAAGAAGTGGGAGAAGAACTGGAATGACATCAAGTACTGCAGCGATGCGTGCCGGCGACACAAGGTGAGCGCCACCGACAAAGAACTCGAAGACAAGATCCGTTCTCTGCTCGACGCCCGGTCCCGCGACTCCACGATCTGCCCTTCCGACGTCGCACGAGCCCTGTCCGACGACGGTTGGCGGGAGTTGATGGAACCGGTCCGCCGCGCCGCCCGCCGGATGGTCGACGCGGGAGAAGTCGAGATCACCCAGAAGGGATCCGTGGTCGATCCCTCGACTGCGAAGGGCCCAATCCGTATTCGTTGGAAGCGTTGACCGGCGTCGCAGAAACGTGTCGGTGGGTGGGTATAGCTTTCGTGGGGTGAAGACATGGGGGGATGTGTTCGAGCTCGGGGATCAGGAATTGGTCTCCGAGCTCGCCGACGTGTCGTCCCACGAAAACGCGTTGGCTGCAGCGAGATTGGCACTGCTCGCCGAGATCGACCGGCGTGGCCTGGCGATGAAACTCGGGCACTCCTCCGTCACCCGCTGGTACGCGAGGTCGGTGCGCATCACCGACGGATCCGCGGCGCGTCAGATGGAACTCGGGCAATGGCTCACCCAGTGGCCGAGCGTGCTCGACGCCCTCGCAGGTGGTGAGATCCATGCTGCGCACGCGTCGGCGATCGCCGACGGCTACGCCACCGTGGTGGTCGCCGACCCCACCCTCGACGAGCGGCGCCGCGACGCCGTCGTCGCGGAACTGCTCGAGACCGCGATGCGCGGCACCGCCGGGCAGGTCAGCTCCCGTGCTCAGGCACTCGCGCATTCTGCGGCAGAGGACGCCCGAGCTCGACACGAGCAGGCCGAGAAGAAACGACTAGAGCAGGAACGAGCGCGCGAGCAAGAGCAGGCGGGCCGAGCCGATGCCGGTGGTTCGAATGATGCCGGTGGTTCGAATGATGCCGGTGGTTCGGGTGGGCCCGAACCTGCTGGGCCCGAGCCTGTTCCGTCGGGGCCGCCGCCGGTACCGGTGTCGGAGAACCCGGGTCTGAACCGGTTTGATGTTCACCGGCTGGCCAGTGGCCGCTTCCAGCTCGGTGGCGACGTCGACCGGCTCCTCGCCGAGAAGCTGCTCACAGTGTTGTCGAGTTTGACCGCACCGCAACCGGGCCCGGGTGGGGAACGTGACCCGCGGAGTCCGTCGAAACGCCGGGCCGATGCACTCGATCGGATTCTCGACCGGCACCTCCGCGGTGGCAGCCGCGGGGCGTCGGGTGGTTCGCGGGCGTCGGTGCACCTGATCGTTCCGCTGCGCGACCTGCTCAGCGACCGCATAAACAAGGAAACTGCCAGCGCACCAACGGGTTCGACAACACACGCTACCGGTGCTGACGGCGGTCACCGCGCCAGCGAGAGTGCTGGTGCCCACGGCAACTCACGAACCAGTAATGCCGACGCCGGTCCCGATGGTGGTGCTGACGGCGGTCACCGCGTCAGCGAGAGTGTTGGTATCGACGGCGGTTCACGAACCGAAGACACCGACGCCGGTCCCGATCGAGCCACCGGCCGCGGTCAACGCGCCAGAGGGAGTTCTGGTGCCGGCGACCGTTCATGCACCGGTGACTCTCCCGAGAGTCGTGTCGGTCGCAGCACCGACGGCGGTGTCGCTGCCGGTGGTAGTGATGCGAGGGAGAAGTCCGTTCCCGAGCCGGGCGATGCGGACTGGCCGTTCCACCTCGACTGGACCGGCCCGATCAGTCGCTCCCTCGCCGAACTTCTCACCTGCGACGCAGACCTCACCCCGGTGATCGTCGACCACCACGGCGTCCCGCTCGCGCTCGGGCGCACCACCAGACTCGCCACCGACGACCAACGCATCGCCCTGACCATCCGCGACCGATGCTGCGTCATGTGCGGCCGCCCCGCACAGTGGTGCCACGCCCACCACGTGAGGTTCTGGGAACACGGCGGCAGAACCGACCTGAACAACCTCGCGCTGGTCTGCGGCGAATGCCACCGCCTCGTCCACCACGGCCACTGGCAACTGCTCATGGGCGACGACGGACACCCCTACGCCATTCCACCCGAATCCGTCGACCCCACACGCCAACCCATCCCCAGCTACCACCGACGAAAACAGCGAGCAGCCTGACGACAGGTCAACCGCGCAGCTCACGCTTGAGCAGTTTTCCGCTCTGATTGCGTGGCAATTCGTCGACGAAGGTGACGGTCTTGGGCACCTTGAACGGCGCTATACGACCTTTCACATAATCAATCAACGCCTGCGACGACAGCGCACTGCCGTCCTTGAGCACGACGACTGCCGTCACCGCTTCGATCCACTTGTCGTCGGGCGTCCCGATCACCGCAACCTCGGCGACCGCCGGATGGGTGTAGATCGCATCCTCCACCTCGCGTGACGCGACGAGAATGCCGCCGGTGTTGATGACGTCCTTGATCCGGTCGACCACGGTGATGAACCCCTCGGCGTCGCGGGTCACCAAGTCACCGGAATGAAACCACCCATCCGAGAACGCATCTGCCGTCGCCTCCGGCTTGTCCCAGTAGCCGTCGCACAGCTGAGGAGAACGGTAGAGGATCTCTCCGGCTTCGCCGTCCGGCACGTCGTTGCCGTCGGCATCGACGACACGGGTCTCGACGAAGAACACCGCACGGCCGCACGACGCCGGCCGCGCCTCGTGCTCCTCGGGCTGCAATACCGTTGCCAGTGGACCGATCTCGGACTGCCCGAAGCAGTTGTAGAACTCGATGTCCGGGTACCGCTCACGTAGCCGAGTGAGAACGGTGACAGGCATGATCGACGAACCGTACTGTGCCTTCTTCAGCGACGACAGGTCGCGCGTGGCCAGGTCGGGGTGATTGGCGAGCGGAACCCACACCGTCGGGGCCAGGAACAGAGACTTGATCTTCTCCTCTTCGATGCGGCGCAGGATCTCCGGAACGTCCGGCCTGCGCATCAAGCGGACCGTGGCACCCACCGACAGATACGGCAGCATGAACACGTGCATCCCAGCCGAGTGATACATCGGCATCACGAGCAGTGGATCGTCGTCCTGGGTGAACCCGAGCGCGATGACGCACGAGACGTACTCAGCGACGAGCGCTCCGTGAGACATCATCGCGCCCTTGGGTTTCGACGTCGTTCCGGAGGTGTAGAGCAACTGAGCGAGGTCGGTCGAATCGGCGGCGGGTTCGAGTTCGGAGCCGTCGCCGTCCGTGCCCAGTACATCGGGCAGGGAAACCACGTGCTCGATCGTCAGGTCTGCACGAACGGAGTCGAGGGTGGCCGTCAAAGCCGGATCCACGAGCACCACGCGGGAGCCCGACTGATCGAGCATGTACTGCAATTCGTCGCCCACCAGCGCGTAGTTGATCGGAACGTGCACCAATCCGGCTCGCGCACAGGCGAGAAACGCAACAACGTACGCATCCGAGTTGACGCCGTACGCCGCGACGCGGTCACCCTTGTTCAACCCCAACGCGATCAGTCGTCGGGCGGCGCGGGTGACGGCGGTATCGAGTTCTCCGTAGGTGTGGCTGCGTCCCTCGAATGTCACGGCGAGACGGTCGGGGAATTTCGCGGCCGACCGCCGCAGGACGCCGTCGACGGTGTTCACTCGTGTTCCGCTGCTCATCACCCGACGTTATAGGACGTCCAAGCATCTCGTCCCGTGTTTGGCTGCCCTTACGGTTCGCGCGGCGTCAGCGGGGCATGCGGCAACGTATGACACTCAAGCAAGCACTCGACAGCCTCGAATCGGCATCTTTCCTCGACGGAGCGAGCAACGCGATCAACGACGTCCTCGAGCCCGCACTCGACGACAGCACCGTCGGCGGCGCGCTCCGCGGACAGTGGATCGGCCACCCCATCCACCCGGCTCTGGTCAACGTCACCATCGGCAGCTGGACCAGCGCCGTTGCTCTCGACCTGCTGAATCACCAGTCGAGAGCAAGCAAGCTCGTGATCTCCATCGGGCTCGTGTCCGCGCCGGCCGCCATCGCCACCGGATGGGCCGACTGGTTGACGATGAACCCCCGCCAGCGACGAGTCGGGATCATCCACGCGGCCTCCAACGCGACCGGCGTCTTCCTCTTTCTCGGCTCCTACCTACGTCGCCGGAAACAGACCGATGGCATCGCCAAGGCCCTGGCTGCAGCCGGTCTCGCCACAGCGAGCGTCGGCGGCCTCATCGGCGGCCACCTCGCGTACAGCTCGATCGAGCAGAAACCGGCTCCAGCAGGCAAGCACAGCCTTCGCAGCTAGATCGACAGTTGCTCCGATCGGCGCTGCGGGCTGCCGCCAGAACAAGCATCACGAACATCGAACCGACCGACCGCCGATCCCTTCACTCGTATCACCGGTAGCATGTCCGTACACCGTACGGTAGACTGCGTCGGCCCCGGACGAACCAGCGTCGGGGGCGGCGAAAGGCGACCTCAGCGCACATGACCCAGGCCCAGCCGACCACCCCAGTCCAGCCATCCAGCAACGAACTGTCCACGATCATCGTTCGCGGAGCACGCGAGAACAATCTCCGCGACGTGGACCTCGACCTGCCCAAGCGATCGCTCGTCGTGTTCGCGGGCGTCTCCGGGTCGGGAAAGTCGTCACTCGTGTTCGACACCATCGCTGCCGAAGCGCAACGGCAGATCAACTCCACGTTCACCGCGTTCGCCCAGACCTTCCTGCCGTCCTACGGTCGCCCCGACGCCGATCTGATCGCGAACCTGTCGGCCGTCGTGATCGTCGACCAGAAGCGCCTGTTCGGTGGCCCGCGGTCGACGGTCGGCACCATCACCGACATCGGCGACTGGCTGCGCATGCTCTGGTCCCGCGGCGTCACCCCGACGATCGGGTTCGCGAACGCGTTCTCGTTCAACGACCCGGCCGGCATGTGCCTCGAGTGCGAAGGGCTCGGGGAGGCGAAGGTCGTGGACATCGGCGAACTGGTAGACGAGTCGAAGTCCCTGCGCGAGGGGCCGTTCCGGCACCCGGACTTCGAGGTCGGCAAATGGCCGTATCGGGTGTTCGCCGACTCGGGCCTGTTCGATCTCGACGTCCCGATCGAGCAGTACTCCGCCCGAGAGCGCCACATCTTCTTCGACGCCAAGCCCGGCGAGGTCGAGGTGCTGAACCCCGACGCCGTGATGAAGAGCTACGAGGGAATCGTGTCCCGGTTCCGACGCAGCTACCTGACCAAGGACGCCGATGCCCTCAAAGGCAAGGCCAAGCTCGCGTTCGAGCGCATCGTCACGCGCGGTGTCTGCGAGTCCTGCGGCGGCTCCCGCTACAACGAGACCATCCGCGGCGCCACGCTCGAAGGCCTGTCTCTGCCCGACGCGTTCGCGATGCAGGTGTCCGAACTCGCCGACCACATCGACGGGTGGCAGATCGGCGGCTTGGGCACCGTCACAGCCGAAATCGTCACGCAACTGCGAAGACTCGTCGATCTCGGTCTCGGCTACCTCAGCCTGGACCGGGCGACGTCGTCGCTGTCGGGCGGTGAATCCCAGCGCATCAAGATGGTGCGCCACCTCGGCGCCACCCTCAACGACATGCTCTACGTGTTCGACGAGCCGACCACAGGCCTCCACCCCCGCGACGTCCACCGCCTCGACGACATGTTGCTCGCGCTGCGCGACAAGGGCAACACCGTCCTCGTCGTCGAGCACGACCCCGAGGTCATGGCGATCGCCGATCGGATCGTCGAGATCGGCCCAGGCGCGGGAAAGGCCGGCGGCACAGTCGTGTTCGAGGGCACTTACGACGAACTCCGCCGCGCCGACACCAGGACCGGTGCCGCGTTGCGTCGCGAGGGCGTCGAATTGCGCACTCCCCGTACCCCTTCGGGTTGGCTGAGCATCACCGGAGCAAACACCCACAATCTGCGCGACGTCAGCGTCGACGTCCCGCTCGGAGTCCTGACCGCCGTCACCGGGGTCGCCGGTTCCGGCAAATCCAGCCTCATCCACGGCCACCTCCGGGAGGCAGCGCCGGACGCCGTCATCATCGACCAGGCACCCATCCGCGGTTCGCGCCGCTCCTCCCCCGCGACGTACACCGGTCTGCTCGACCCGATCCGCGCATACTTCGCCAAGAAGACCGGCCAGCCGCCGTCTCTGTTCTCGCCCAACTCCGACGGCGCCTGCCCCGACTGCCAGGGCAGCGGGGTCATCTTCACCGATCTCGGGTTCACCGACCCGGTGACGAGCACCTGTGAGACGTGCCAGGGCAGGCGTTTTCGGTCGGGTGCGATCCGGCATACCGTCGACGGCGTCAGCATCGCCGACATCTTCGAGATGTCCGTCGAGGACGCGCAGGACTTCTTCGAGGTCAAGAAGATCCGTGACATCCTCCGCCGGTGCCGGGATGTCGGGCTCGGCTACCTCTCGCTCGGCCAGAATCTGTCGTCGCTTTCCGGCGGAGAGCGGCAACGGCTCAAGCTCGCCACCGAACTGGTCGGGTCGTCGCCGGTGCTGGTACTCGACGAGCCGACGACCGGTCTGCACCCGTCGGACGTGTCGAACCTGATTGCGTTGCTGTCCGGAATGGTGGACGAGGGCAGGTCGGTGATCGTCATCGAACACAACCTCGACGTCATCGCCGCGGCCGATTGGGTCATCGACCTCGGCCCCGACGGCGGACACAACGGCGGACTGATCACCTTCACCGGAACCGTCGACGAGTTGGTGGTCTCCGACACCCACACCGGCACGTACCTGGCACGGAGCCTGGGTCGCTGACCGCGACCCGATAGTGTTGGCGCTCCAAGAGGCACCGGAAACACAGGAGTGGCAGTGCAGCGTCGATCGGCACGAATGATCTCAGCCGGGTTCGCGGTCATCGCGCTGGTCGCGACCGGATGCGGCAACACGACCACGGACTCCCCGCCGACCGCTTCCTCCACCACGGCGTCGAGCGGGGAGTTCCCGAGGACGATCGCATCGGGCTCGGACGGCGAGACCGTCACCATCGACGCGATGCCCCGTTCGATCGTTTCTCTGAGCCCGACGGCGACAGAGACCCTGTACGCCGTCGGAGCGGGTGAGCAGGTGGCGGCCGTCGACGATCAGTCGGACTATCCCGCCGATGCCCCGAAGACCGGGCTGTCTGCGTTGACGCCGAGCCTCGAGGCGATCGTCGCGTACGACCCCGATCTGGTGATCACCTCCACCGACCTCGGCCTGGTGACGTCCACCCTGGCCGAGGCAGGCATTCCGACGCTGCTGGTCCCGGCCGCGACGAGCCTCGACGACGCGTACTCGCAGATCGAACAAGTGGCAGACGCGACCGGGCACGACGCCGAAGGTGATGCGGTGGTCGCGCAGATGCGTGACCGCATCGATGCTGCCGTCGCGAGCGTGCCGACACGCGATCAGCCGTTGACGTACTTCCACGAACTCGACGACACCCTGTACACCGTGAGCAGCCAGAGCTTCGTCGGCCAGATCTACGGATTGTTCGGTCTGCAGAGCATCGCCGACGGATCCGGGGCGGGTGATTACCCGCAGCTGTCCGCCGAGTCGGTGATCACCGCGGATCCCGATATTGTGTTCCTCGCCGACGCCCAGTGCTGTGGTGTCACAGCCGAATCGGTCGCGGCTCGACCGGGGTGGAGTTCGATGACCGCCGTCCGAGACGGCAGGATTTTCCCGATGGACGAGGACCTGTCGAGTAGATGGGGGCCACGGATCGCGGACCAGGTGGAAGCCGTCGCCGCCGTGGTGCAGCAGATTCCCGAGTGAACTCGGCGGGTGACCGGACACCGCGACCACCCGCCGCGCTCTACACGATGCTGTCGCGGTGCATGGCCTCGATCTCGTCGGCGCTGCACCCTATTTCGGTGAGCACCTGGTCGGTGTCGGCACCGTGCTTGCGGCCGGTGTATCTGATCCGGCCGGGACTGCCACCCATCCGCCACATGACGTTCTGCATGCGCACGGGGCCGAGGTCGTCGTCCTCGACGGTCGTCACCATCTCGATGGCGTTCACCTGCGGATCGGACAACAGGTCGCTCGGCTTGTAGACGGGAGCGACTGCCGCTCCTGCCTTTTCGAACTCGTCGATCACCACGTCCTTGGTCCGCTTGGCAATCCAGCCGCCGACGTACTCGTCCAGAAGGTCGGCGTGGGCGGCGCGCTGACGCCCGGTGGCGAACCACGGTTCGTCCAGCACCTCGGGGTGACCCACCAGCACCAGCACACGTTCGGCTATCGAGTTGGCGCTCGTGGAGATCGCCAACCAATACCCGTCTGCGGTCTTGTACAGGTTGCGGGGCGCGTTGTTGCTCGACCGGTTCCCTGTTCGCTCCTGATCGATGCCCAGTTGATCGGCATAGATGACGCCCGGCCCGACCGCAGCCATGATGGGGCTCAACAGATCCAGGTCGATCTGCTGCCCCTTGCCGCCGTTGTTGGTGCGGTGCAGTAGAGCCATCGACACGGCCGACGAGCCCGCGATCCCGGCAAGGGAATCGGCCAAGCCGAACGCCGGAAGCGTCGGCGGCCCATCGGCTTCGCCGGTCAGGTGCGCGAAACCACTCATCGATTCGACGAGCGTTCCGAAGGCCGGTCTGGTCGCGTACGGTCCGGTCTGGCCGAAGCCGGTGACACGCAACAGGATCAGACCAGGGTTGAGCTCGGAGAGAACGTCATATCCCAGCCCCCAGCGTTCGAGGGTTCCCGGCCGAAAGTTCTCGACCACCACGTCGGCTTCTGCGGCCAGGCGTCGGAATATGGCTCCGCCTCGGGAGTTTCCGAGATCGAGGGTGACCGTGCGCTTGTTCCGCCCGATCATCGTCCACCACAGCGGGTGACCGTCCTTGTCCAAGCCGTGCCCGCGCATACCGTCCGGCTTGGTGGGGTGCTCGATCTTGATGACCTCTGCCCCGAAGTCGCCGAGGATCTGCGCGACGAGGGGGCCTGCGAGAATCGTCGAGATGTCGAGTACCTTGATGCCCTCCAGTGGCCCCGTCACAGGTACGGGCGGTGCAGGTAGCGGCCGGCGGGCGCACCGGAGACGGCACCATCGGCGAGTACCCGCTGACCACGGACGAACGTGTCGGTCACCTTGGCACCTAGCTCGAATCCCTCGAATGGTGTGTACTCCTGCGCAGACTCGGAATCCTCCGGACGGACGGTCCAGGTGCGGTCCGGGTCGATCAGGGCGATATCTGCGTCCATCCCGACGGCGATGTCGCCCTTACCCGGTAGGCCGTAGCGTCGGGCCGGGTTGAGCGAAGTGAGCTCTGCGATACGCCGCCAGCTCAGGCCGCGCTTGCGTCCCTCGCTGACCAGCCCTGGAAGCAGATACTCGGCACCCCCGAAGCCGGACTTCGCGGCGAAGATGTCGCCGCGGTCCTCGGCGAACTTCTTCTCGTCCTTGCAGCACGCATGATCGCTGACGACCCAGTCGATGTCACCTGCGAGCAGGTGCTCCCACAGCGCTTCGACGTCGTCGCGCGGACGCAGCGGCGGGTTGACCTTGCCGCCGAGACCGTATGCGGTGTCGATATCGGCCAACAGGTGCCCGATCGTGACCTCACGGCGGAAGTTGACGTGCGGGAACGCCTTTGCCATCCGCATCGCCGCAGTCAACGCCTTGCGCGAGGACAGGTGCAGCAGGTTGATGTTGGGCAGCTGCGTCTCGTCGGCCAGGAACGACGCGATGGTGACGGCGAGGCCCTCCGAGTGCGGTGGCCGTGACGCGCTGTACGCAGCCAGGCCCTCGAGGGTGCCTTCTTCTTCGACGATCTTGGTGTACGCGCTCATGATCTCGGCGGTCTCACAGTGCAGCGACAGCGAGATGTGATCGGCCTTGTCGCCCATCTGCTCTCGGGCAGCCTGGATGCCGCGCATGACGAACTCGAAGTGCGCCAGGTCGTAGCGCTCCCCCTCTGGAGTCATGAGGAATTCGCTCTGATCGGTCGACCGGCCGTGGAGCCCGTGGCTGCCGTAGAACATGAAGATCTTGAACGAGGTGACGCCGTGATCGGCAATCAGCGAGGGGATTTCGTCGATGTGTTCTTTGGACATCGGCGCGAGGTGGTACGCGTAGTCCACGTACGGGCGCCCCTCGGTGGCGTCGAGAACCTTCGGGAACACGTCGGCGTAGGAACCACCCGTGTTCATGTAGTACTGGCCAGTCCGCATGTAGGACAGTGAGGTGGTCACGCCGCCCTGGACACACGCCCGCGACTCGGTCTCGGCATCGTCGCCGAGCGAGTTGTAGATACCCCAGTGCTGGTGTGCGTCCACCACACCGGGGAATGCGACCTTGCCGGCAGCGTCGATGACGGTCTCTGCGGATCCTGCATCGATGTTCGCCTCGATACGGGTGAACTTGCCGTCTTCGATCAGCAGATCCAGAAACTCACCCTCGTCGGGGGCGTCGGATCCTGGCCGGACTACGCGCGCATTGGTGATCAAAAGCGTTGACATGATGGTCCTTTCGAATTTCTTCACTAGAGTTCGTTGATTCTGAGTGAGCTTGCCGCGAGGTAGGCCAGTCCGAGTGCCGGGAGCAATCCGTTACCGGCGAGGTACCCGGCAGCACCGTGGCCGGAGATGCCCATCGCGGCACCGCCCGAGGCGAACAGGCCGGTGATCGCCGAGCCGTCGGTTCGTAGAACACGTGCGTTCTCGTCCACGACGAGCCCGCCCTGCGTATGGAACAAGGCGGGCACGATCTTGATGGCTGCATACGGACCGGTGAGCGTGTGCTCGAATGAGCTGCGGCCGAACGGATCCGAGGCCTCTCCCGAGGCATACCTTTGCACAGCGGTGAGTTCCTCCACCACCGCCGCAGGTGGGAGCCCCGTTGCGGCCGCCAGGCCGTCCATATCGTCGGCCCATACTGCCGCACCCGAGTCGACGGTCTGTTGGAAGTCTTTGAACGACATGCACTTGTCGTAGATCGACCGGTCGATGACGACCCAGCCCTCGGATCCGGGTCTGGCGGCCAGAATGGCCGCATACTCCGAGTAACCTGTCGTCTCGTCACCGAACCGGCGTCCGGAGGTGTCGAGCACGATGCCGCCGTGCATCACCGTCGCCCATCCGACGAGCGTCGTGGCCTGCTTGGACAGTGCAGCATGCCCCTGGTAGGCATCGAGATACGCCGACTCGGCACCGAGACGACGGCCGATGGTGAGCGCATCGCCCGCGGAGTGCTCGCTGCCGTGATACCTCGCAGCGGCGATCTCCGGTACGTGCTCCGCCACCATGGCCGCGTTGGCACCGTAGCCGTTGGTGGCCAACAGAACTGCACGGGTAGGAACGACGTCGACGCTGCCGTCGGGCATCGTGATCGTCACTCCGTCGACAACCCCGTCGGAATCGACTGACACGTCGGTCAGTCGCGCGGGTGTCAACATATCGATGCGCGGCTCGTCGGCGACCGCTCGCGCGAGGTGCTCGAGCATCCCACTACCGTGGCGGCCTTCGACTGTGTGACAACGCAATTGCGAGTGCCCCGGGTACGAGAAGTCGGTCACGAGAGAGAGCGGCAGTCGGACGTGATCGGCGAGCCACTCGACCAAAGTGGCACTGACTTCGGCGAGCGCCGACGCCAGCCGATGGTCTGCACTGCCTTTCGTCTTGCGCATCACGTCGTCGAGGAACTGCTGCGGCGAGTCCTCGATTCCGGCCTCCCGCTGCCATCGTGACCCCGCGCCGGGAATCATCGCGGTCGACATCGCGGTGTTGTTGCCTCGCTTGAAGTGCGCACTGGCCTCGACGACCAGCACGTCGAGGCCGAGCTCGGCGGCGCGGAGCGCAGCAACGAGGCCGCCGCCCGCGCCGGCCACGATCAGGTCCGGGCCGTCCTCGCTCACGCGGACACCTGCAGTTCGGATCGCAGACCCAGTAGCCGTAGCGCAGTGGCGGTCGGGTCCACCACTTGCGGCGACGCGGGTGGATCGACGAGATCGACGGCCGAGCACGCATTGATTGCGATGGTGCACCGGAGCTTCCTCGCGTGCTCCGAGACCGCTCTCCCCCAGGCCCGGGTGTCGGCGATATCGTGCACACCGAGCCCGAGTACCTGGGTTGCCTCGGCGACGACCCCGTAGAACGCGAGCCGGCGATCCATCTCCGCAGCGATCACATCGTTGCGGGCGAGCGCGCCGATTCGATGCCCCTGGGACGCGTAGAACGATGCCGTCAGCCGGGTCAGGCCGTAGAGGGGCCGGATGAACGAGTCCGCCTCTTCGGCACAGGGATCGAGCACGCAGTCGGGCAGAAACCCATCCGCTTCCGTGTCGTGCACAGACCGAAATGCAGCAGACAGCACCTCCTCCGACCGTCTGACGTCACGTTCGGTGTCCAGTGCGCTCGGCGCGTCGGACCCGATGTTGCGGAGCTCGACGGTGATCCCTGCGGGAGAAAGGTGGTCGTACCGACCCTGGCGCCGCTGCAATTCTGCCGCGTCGACGTCGATCGGGGTGAAGGCCAAGAGATGCATGTGAAGTGAACTCCTAAATACCGAGGTAGGCAGCTTTGACCCGCTCGTCGTGTGCCAATTCGGATCCGGTGCCGGTCAACACGATCGATCCGCTCTCGATGACGTAAGCGCGATCGGAGATCGCGAGTGCCTGTGCGGCGTTCTGTTCGACGATCAGCACGGTCACGCCCGAATCACGGATTCGCACGATAGCGTCGAGCACTTGAGCAGCGAGCTTGGGAGCGAGCCCGACCGACGGTTCGTCCAGCGTCAGAACTCGCGGCTTCGACATCATCGCGCGACCGATGGCGAGCATCTGCTGCTGACCGCCGGACATGGTGTCGGCCCGCTGTTCTCGTCGTTCGGCGAGAATCGGGAACAGTGCGTAGACCTGGTCGAGGGATTCCTTGACGCCGCTGCGCTTCTGGGTGTACGCACCCATCTCCAGGTTGTCGGCGACGGTGAGACTGCCGAACAGAGCTCGGTCCTGTGCGACGTGCACGAGTCCTGCCCGGACGATTCGATCCGCCCGCATTCCGTGAATGGCGTTGCCGTCCAGCATGATCGTACCGCCGGAGGTGGAGACCATACCGGACAGTGCGCGCAGCGTCGTCGTCTTGCCTGCCCCGTTGGCACCGATCAAAGAGACTATCTCGTGTCGGTCGACCGCGAGGTTCAGCCCGTGCAGGATTTCCAGACGACGGTATCCGGCGTGCAGGTTGTCGATCTCGAGCATCATGCTGTTTTCTCCTCACCGAGGTACGCCTCGACGACACGGTCGTCGGCAACCACCGTGCGTGGGTCACCCGAGGTGAGCACGGCACCTTCGTGCATGACCACCAGGCGCTCGGACAGGGCCATCACCGCGGCCATGATGTGCTCGACGAACAGCACCGTCTGGCCCTCCTGGTGCACTGTGCGCAGCAGTTCGATCATCGGTGCACGCTCGGCTGGGACCAGCCCGGCGAGAACCTCGTCGAGGAGCACGACGCGCGGCTCCATGGCCAGTGCGCGCGCGAGCTCGAGTCTCTTCAATCCCGCGGTCGACATGGCCGAGACCTTGCCGCCGACCTGATCGGACAACTGCACACGATCGAGAACATCGAGGGCATGACGCCGCGCATCCCTGCGTGACTTGCGCTTCGACAACGCGGCGATGGTGACGTTCTCCAACACCGACATCGACTCGAACGGGCGCATCAGTTGGAACGTGCGGACCAGTCCGGCGCGCGCTATCTTGCTGGCCGGCCAACCCGTGATGTCGGTACCGTCGAAGATCACTCGGCCCGTGGTCGGTGGCTGTTCACCCGACAACAAGGAGAACAAGGTCGTCTTACCTGCCCCGTTGGGGCCGATGATCCCGAGGAATTCGTGCTCGGGCACATCGAGGCTGACATCGCGCACCGCATGGATACCCGAGAACGACTTGCTCAGGTTCTCGATGCTCAACAGGCTCATCGGTTCCACCTCTCACGGATCGTGCCGAAGATTCCCTTGGGTAGGAAGATCACGATCGCGATCAGAATCACCGAGTACGCGGCAACGTCCAATCCGATTGTTCCCTGCAGGAATTCGAGGAAGGCGGGTGGGTTTCGTAGCAGTTCGTTGATCAACTCGGACAGCGGCCCGATCACCGCAGCACCGATGACCGGTCCCCAGATCGTGCCGATGCCACCGATGACGGCCGGAACGATCGCTTCGACGGAGACCGCCGAACCGAAGGCCTGCTCCGGTCCGACGAAGAAGTAGTACTGCGTGTAATAGACACCTGCGACGGCGGTCAGCGCACAACTCGCCGCTACGGCGATCAACCGGTACTTCATCGTGTCGATACCGAGTGAGGCTGCGGCGGTTTCGTCGTCGCGGGTGGCTTGGACGAACTGCCCGGCCCGCGAACGGGTGTAGAAGATCGTGCCGAGAACGGCGAGGGCCAGAATGACGAGTGGAATCCAGACGTAGTTGGGGCTGCCCTTTTCGAACTGCAGCATCCACCACGAATCCCGTGGCAGGATCGGCACGTTGAATCCCTCGGTCTTGTTGAAGACTTCGAGGTTCTGCACCAGCAGCAGGAACATCTGCGCGAAGGCGAATGTGGCCAATGCGAAGTAGGACCCGGCCAATCGGTAGCGCAGACACAGGTAGGCGATGAGCGTTCCCACCACCGCCGAGATGATCGCCGCGAGGATCATCGAGATCCACGGCGAGACGCCGCGTTCGACCAAGAGATACGCACCGGTATAGGCACCGATTCCGAAGAAGGCGGCGTGGCCGAAACTGAACATGCCACCGAACCCGCTCATGATGTTCCACGCCACGGCCATCACGGCGAAGATCAGCGTGCGAACGGCAACGGTCTGTGCCTGCTCACCGAGCATCAGCGGCAATGCCGCAACCACGACGAAACCGATGGCGAGCGTGATCAATTGGCGTCGGAGCCAGGTGTCCTTCAACCGTGGATCGTGCTGCACCGGAGTGGGTGCGCTTGTTGTCGTTGTCATCGGCGAGCTCCGTACAATCCTTCGGGCTTGAGAAACAGGACGAGGACGAACACCGCGAAGACGAGGATCAGCGAGCCTGTTCCCGGTAGATACAGCGCACCGACGGTCTGCACGAGGCCGATGACGAGGCCACCGACCATCGCTCCCACGACACTTCCGAGTCCACCGAGAACCACGATGACGAACGCCAGGATGGTGAACTGTTCTCCGACCGACGGCGTGAGACTGGTGAACGGTGTCATCAACCCGCCGGCGACGGCGACGCACGCGGCACCGATACCGAAGGTGAGCGCATAGACCCTGCCGATGTCGACGCCCACGAGTTTCGCGCCTTCGGAGTTGGATGCGACTGCGCGAATGGACAATCCGAGCGGCGTCCGCTTCAGCACCGCGCTGAGCGCGACGGCGACCAGAGCGGCACCGATGAACGCCACCACGCGCGGCCACGACGCCACCGCACCGAGAACGTCGAGGGAACCGTCGATCGGTGCCTGGACCGATTGTGGTCGCCCGCCGAAGATCATCAGCAGCACGTTGATGATGAGCAGAGACAGGCCGAGGGTGACGAGCAAAGGGCCGTCGTGGCTGCCACTGATGGTCAGCTTCGTCAGCAGAGTTGCCTGAACGACCATGCCGAACAGGAACATCACCGGAACTGCCAGCAGCGTCGCGACGTAGACCGGCAACCCGGCAGTGGATAGCGCGTACACGATGTACATCGCCATCGTCAGCATCGCGCCCTGAGCGAAGTTCACGATGCCGAGAACGCCGAAGATGAGCGTCAGTCCGACCGAGATCAGTGCGTACACGCCGCCGAGCAGAAGCCCGGAGACGACCGACTGCGTGACCAAGCCCTGATCTTTACCACCGACGAGGTAGATCACCGCCATGATGACGACGATCGCTGCTGCGACCGGGATGCCGGGGTCGATCCCGGCCAGACCTCGCTTACCCGTCTTCTCCGCAGTCGAGGTAGCCGCCGTCACTGGCCGGCTCCCACGGGGAATTCGATTGCGTCCGTTGCGAACTCCTCGGGAAAGACCTGTGCGATTGCACCGTCGCGGACCTGCATGACAATGACGGTTGCGTTCTTGTTCTGACCGGTCTCGTCGAATTCGATCGGTCCGCTGAACGCGAGGAGCGGGTCGTCGATCGAGACGCCGGAAATCGCCTCGCGCAGATCTTCCGGGTCACTGGAGGCTCCGTCGTTGAGACCCGCCGCGATGACCTCGACCGCCTGGTAGGACAGCATCGCTGCCGTCTCCATCGGGCGTCCGTACTGGGCCTCGAACCGCGTACGAATGTCGGTGACGCGGTCGCTGGTGGCGTCGAAGTGGTAGTTGGCGCTCAACACACCGTCGCCGGCCGCACCTGCGTCGCCGGGAAAAGAGCTGTCGTCGAACGCGCCGTTGGCAATTCCGTAGACACCCTTGACGTTCAGATTCAGCTGCTCGACGGCGCGGGCGATCAACAGACCGTCCGGGTAGTAGCCGGTGGCGACTATGACGTCGGGGTTGGATACTGCAGCCTCACGCACCTGTGTGGTGGCGTCGGAGAAATTCGTTGCAGGATAGGTGATTTCCTGCACCGACGAGATTCCCTGGTTCGCAGCCTCGGCCTCGAATGCGTTGAAGACACTGTCGCCGAACGATCCTTCGATGTGCAGGTAGGAGACTCGATCGATGGCCTGACCGGTCTGCTCTTCGATCGCGGCGAGCGCCTTTGCACCGTCGGTTCCCATGCTGGAGGCGTTCGGCTGCATGCGGAAGGAGTACTGGTACCCCTGGTCCAGGATCTTGTCGTCCACCGCCACGTCGATCACAAGCGGTACCCGCGATCGTTCGGCGACAGAGGCGACATTCTGAGTGACGTCGCTCTGGTACGTGCCGATGAGCGACACCGCGCCGTCGTCGATCAGTCGCTGCGCCTCGCTCTGTCCGACCTCTGCTTTGCCCTGGCTGTCACCCGATACCAACTCCAGTTGCCGACCGTCGAGGGACGAAATGCCGCCTGCTGCATTGATATCGGCCACCGCCAGTGCAGCACCGTCGTTCATCAGACCGCCCACACCTGCCAGCGCTCCGGTGGTGGGATGAACCGATCCGATCTTGATGGGGCCGGAGTCGTCCGAACCGGTGGACGAACCACACGCTGCAGCACCCACGACGGCAACGGCCGTCAGCACACCTACGAGCTTCTTCATTGTCGAATCTGCCTTCCGCGCCTACCGGCGCCGAGTCGAACCACTGGGCGGAACCAACCGTTCCGCTGAGCGCACCATCAGATTGATGATTGATCTCGCTGGAATCGAGTATGGCACGCATCACGGGCTCAGAACAGGCTCTTCCGTCAAATTCTTGTTACGGGTATGGTTCGCTCAGCGGAACGCATGCACATCCGAAAGGTGGCACTTATGGTCAGCAGGCCAGTACTGGAGACATCGACCGGCACCGAGTCGGCCGATCGTGTCGCCGACGTGCTCATCGCATTCGCCCAATCCGATCGCGCACTCGGCGTATCGGAAATCGCTCGAACGCTTGGGCTGAGCAAGGCTGTGGTGCACCGCATTCTGCAATCGCTCGCATCGCGGTCGATCGTGCAGCCCGTCGCGGGCGAGTCGACGTATTCCCTCGGTCCCGCCGCGATCGGACTCGGAACCAAGGCCTGGAGCCAACTCGACGTGCGGTCCATCGCCGCTCCGGTATTGCGTGCGCTCCGTGCGAACACACGTGAAACTGCCACGCTGTCGGTACTCGTCGGGCACCGCCGCGTCTATCTCGATCAGTACGAGAGCCCGCAGGAAGTGAAGATGGTCGTCGAAATCGGCCCGCAGTACGCATTGCACTCGGGAGCGTCGAGCCGAGCGATCCTGGCGTTCCTCCCCGACCGATTCGCGGAGGAAGCCTTCCAGGAACTCCGCAGCACCACCCCTGACGCCGACGAGACCCGCTTCCGCGCTCGCCTCGACGACATCCGCACCAACGGGTACGCGACCTCGACGAACGAGCGCAATACCGGTGCAGCATCGATCGCCGCTCCCTTCTTCGACGCCGCGGGCCACGTCCTCGGTTCGGTCAGCTCGTCCGGTCCGGCCTTTCGCTACTCCTCCTCAGCGGACGACGAGCACATCGTCCACGCCGGCCAGGTCGTCGCCGCGGCTCGATCGATCACCACCATCCTGGAAGCGCGAGCAGCCCGATGATCCCTACATCCGCCCGATCGTTCCTCTACGTCCCCGCGAACAAGCCGCAGCTGTTCGACAAGGCGGTGCGCGGAGAGACCGACGCGGTGATCATCGATTTGGAGGACGCAGTTCCGCTGCCGGACAAGGACCGAGCGCGCAACGAGGTCGCACAGTGGTTGGCGTCGAGGTCATCCACCGACACCCAGATCTGGATTCGGGTCACCCCTGAGTTCATGACGCAGGATCTCGAGGCCGTCGCCGGAACCGGAGTCACCGGCATCATGGTGGCGAAGTGTTCGACCGAGTCCCTGACACGTGCGGACCGATTCCTCGACATGCGCAATCTCCCCGACATCGAGCTGATCGGCCTCATCGAAACAGCTCACTCCTTGCGCGCTGTGCCGGAGATGGCTCGATGCAACAGGGTTCGAACCTTCGGGGTCGGCGAGGTCGACCTCCTCGCCGACCTGCGGATCACACGATCGGAGCACACCGAATCGATGATCGACGCCATTCGGTTGAACGTCGTGATCGACTGCGCTGCAGCGGGATTGGTCGCACCGATCGCTCCGACGTCGACCGACTTCCGTGATCTGGACGGATTCGTCACCACCACAGCACGTTTCGTGCAGATGGGTTTCCGCGGCCGGACGGCATTGCACCCGAGCCAGGTTCCGATCATCAATGCCGCACTCACGCCGTCGATCGACGACGTGGCTGCAGCCCGTCGACTGGTGGAACTGTACGACGTGGCCCAGGGTGGTCCGACCGTCGACGACAACGGCAGATTCGTCGACGAAGCAGTGGTACGGGGCGCGCGGGAAATCCTCGCCCGGGCCTGAGCCGGTCGCACTGCAGCTCGGGCACCGCCATACGAGTGGACGGTGCCCGAGGACTGTCCTATTGCTGCGTGGTCGATTTCAGATCGGTCAACGGAGCAAGCAGTGTTCCGATGTCGGTCAGGTCCCCGAGCCGATCGCATCGACCGGCCAATTCTTTCAGTTCGACGTCGGAGAGGAACGGCCCGGCATTGCTGGTGAACTTGGTCGAGACCTCACCGAACGACAGCGGCCGTTCTGGTCCTCCGCGCGTGGTCAACACCTCTTCGACCACGACCGTTCCGTCGGTCAGTGTTGCGGTCAGCACCGCCGGGAACTGATGGGGGAAAACGGCATCACACCGGGCATCCGGCACCACGTCGACCTTGGCCATCAGCGCACGTCGATCCGCCGACTTCGCCAACTCGTCCGTGTAGTCCTCGAGCGCGGCACCGAGTCCTCCCCCGCCCAGCAGCCCGACCACAACCGCGTAGGGGCCGCTGAACTGAGCCATGTATCCGGTCGCGGGCGTGCGCTTGACGTCGATGGGTTCGCCGATCGTCCGCAGGTTCGCCGCAGGTACCCCCAGCTCCAGCTTCTCGATCTGCTCCGGACCGATTCCACGCGCGCGAAGGGCTCCTCCCGCGTCGATCGCAGCATGGGTGAAGTGATTGGCCGGGTACGGCTTGAAGAAGATTCCGGGAACAGCCCACTCGGAGCCGAGGCCGTTCAGGATTTCGTCGGCTCGGCCCGGTTCGTGTAACCAGGCCTGGAAGAAGCCGAACCGTCCTTCCAGGACGGTCGGCGGTCCCGTGATCCCGTGTCGCGCAAGCCCGGCTGCAGACAGAGCGGAGTGCGCCGCCCATCCGCAGTGCATACGCTTGACCGTTCCGCCGGTGCGGTTGGCCTCGATGATGCCCGACGCCATCGAGGCTGCGATACCCATCGTGTCCACGATCTGTTCCTCGGATGCACCACCGATGACGGCTGCAGCCACGGCGCTGCCCATGGCACCGCAGATCGAGGTGGCATGTTGACCGTGCTCGAAGAACACCGAATTCTTGGTCTCCGGATCGAACCCCGCCATGCCGATTCGCACACACACTTCCAGCCCGATCGCGATGCCACGCACGAGTTCTCGGCCGTCGGCTCCGTGCTCTTGAGCGGCCGCGAGTGCCGCAGGCACCACGCTGGCACTCGGGTGCAGGATCGACGGCAGATGGGTGTCGTCGAAATCGAGCGAGTGCGCGAGCACGCCGTTGACGAAGGCGGCCATGGCAGGCGGGAGTGCAACATCGAGTCCGACGGCGGACGCCGTTGCCGACCCACCTTGCTCCCGTGCCCACGCGGTCGCGGCCCGACTGGTATCGAGGTCGGTGGCAGCCACTGCAATTCCGAGTGTGTCCAGAACTCGCATCCCCACAGAGGCGACGACTGCCTCGGGGAGATCGTGGTAGCGGGTGGTCGCGGCGAAATGCGCTATGTGCTGCGCGAGTGTGCGTTCGGTCATGCGGACCTCACCGCCAACGGCCGGACCGGCGAACCCGTTGCGCCGAAGATGTTCAGCGGCACGAGGAGGAACGTGAACTCGAAGAGTTCCTGCTGCGAGAGCTCTTCGAGGTCGAGCGCCTCGATGATGTAAATTCCGCTCTCCACCAGGAGAACTCGATGCGCAGGTAGCAGACCGTGGCCACTGCCGGGAGCGAGCCGCTCGAACGCGATCGTGTCGGCACCTGCAGCGTGTACGCCTCTGTCCGCCAGCCACTGCGCGCCTGCTTCTCCGACTCCGGGAACACCGGACGGTCCGCCGACGTAGGGCAGCCCTTCGGCGAACAACTGCCCCCAGCCGCTGCGAATCAAGACGACATCGCCGGCCCCGATCTCGACACCCTCTGCTGCACATGCCGATTCGAGATCGTCGACGGTGATCTCGTATCCACCCTCGCAGCGGCCGACACCAAGGAGCCTCGGAATGTCCAGCAGCACACCGCGGCGGATCATGGGCTCGATGGTGTGTACTCCGTGTTCGACGTATTTCCCACCGAGGCAGGACTGACCTGCGTCGGCCCCGCCGTGCAGTTTCCCGTCCTGGCTGACGTGAGCAAGAGCGTCGATATGGGTACCCACATGCGTTCCGGTGGTGATCATGTCGTTCGCGGCACTGCCGCCATCCGCTCGGGTCATATCACCGTGCCTGCGCGGCAACGTGTGCCAGAACTGCGGATGATTGGGTGACTGCGGCATGCCGACCCTCAGTTGCCTACCGAGATCGACTGCGTGCACGCCCCCCTGGACGGCACGAAGAAGTTGATCGGACATTGCTTCATCTCCTCGTTCGACGCTGAGCAGTCACCTCACACCAGCGTGATGTCGTTTCGCTAGCCGGAACGCTTGGAGGCTTCCGAGAAGTGCACCGGCGGCAGGATGAGCGTAGCAGTCCTCCGCCTACCCGTCTCGATCATTGACTCTTCGATTTGCAACCTTCTACAGTCCACGAATGAATGGCTCCAATTCGTTTCGCTCAACGGAACATATTGCCGCGGTAGAGCGCCTGGCTGCCGTGATGGTCGATCTCAGGGGCGCACCGTTGCCCGCACCGCTGAACGACAGGGCCCGGTTGATCCTGTTCGATCTGCTGGGTGTCACGCTCGCCGGTGCCCGCTCCGCCGAGATGGTCGAATTGCGAAGGAACTGGACTGCAGAAACTGGATCGACGCACCCGATCGGCGGGAGCGTAGGCACTACGGTCGACACTGCGTCCGAGCTCGACGCGATCGCATCGTGTTGCCTCGAACTGGACGAGGGCAACAAGTACGCCGCCGGTCATCCTGCTGCGCACGTGCTCCCCGCGGCCATCGCTGCCACCAGACTGGCACCGACGCCGATTTCGGGTTCGACCTTTCTGACGGCCATCGTGGCGGGATACGAAGTCGCCGCTCGATTCGGCTGGGCACTGAGCCGCAACAGCTCCTGGCACACCCATGGCCACTGGGGTGCCACCGGTGCAGCCACGGCGGCGGCATTCATCCACGGTGCCGGAGCCAGCGAGGTTGCCGCGGCGATCGACTCGTCGTCTGCCCTGGTGCAGGTGGCACCGTGGGCAGTGGTCCTCGACGGAAACTTCTCCCGCAACCTGTGGATCGGCGGTGCAGCGCGGGCAGGCTTGAACGCGGCCAGGCTGGCCCGATCGGGGGTGGTGCACAACTCGGGTGCCATCGAGCACACCTTGGGTGCGATCGTCGGGACATTGAACATCGCCCGACTGACCGAGGACCTCGGCGATCGATGGCTCACGCTCGAGGGCTACACGAAGCAGCACGCGAGCTGCTCGTACACGCACGCCGCCGTCGACACCGTGCAGAGCCTGCGCTCGAATGCCGAATGGTTCGCAGACGACATCGAACGTGTGCGGGTGCGCACGCATTCGTTGGCAGAACCACTGTTTCGCCGACATCCTTCCAGCAGGCTGGGCGCTATGTTCTCGCTGCCGTTCGTCGTGTCCGCCGCATTCGTGTCCGACGCGATAGACGTCGAATCGCTCGATCCCCGAGGTGCGACTTTCGCGTCGGCCGAGTTGTTCAGCGCTCGAGTCGACGTCGCGTCGTCCCCCGAACTGGATGCTCTACTGCCCGAGCGTCGAGCCGCCGAGGTGACGATCGAATTCGAGGACGGAAGTTCGGTCTCCGCGACCACCCCTAATCCGGTCGGCGACATCGACCATTTCCCGATGGACTACGCCGCGCTGCGAGCCAAGATCTCTCGCTTGGTCGGCGAATCCGATACCACCGTTCTCGAACACATCGTCGATGCCCTCGGTGCGACGGAGGACGTGGCGGCACTGTTGCTCCAGCTGCCCAGGCACTAGCGTCGCCCGATACGCATGTCCTCGATCAGTTCGTCCGCGGCGCAGGACAGTTTCTGCCGTAGCGAATCCGGCACGGTGACCGTCACCTGAATCAGATACTGATCGACGATGTGGTGGACCACGACGTAGCGGGTCCGGGCGAAGAGCAACCGGCCGTCGCAGTCGTAGCGACCTGCGATCGAGACTGCCGGTAGAGCACGGAACGGGTCTCGGTCGTGACCGATCTCGACCCATCCGGGCAGCGCCCGGGAGTCACCGAAGCCGCAGTCCAGCAACGATTCCGGATGAACCGATCGACTGAGCTTGCCGACCAGGACCACCACGTTCGGAACGAATCCGTCGACTGTGTTGGCCGGCGAGCACAGCACCGCGGTGGCGTGCGGGAACAGGTGCTCGGCAACGACCTCCCAGTCTGGTTGCGTCGAGAGCTCGAGCCCGAACCGGTCGCACTCGTCGCGGTGCACCGGCACCAGTTCGACACCCTCCTCGTGGAGAAAGGTTTGTATCGTCCTTTCTGCAACCGTCACCGGACCGCAGCCCTTCCAGCGGAGGTCGACGCGGCGCGGTCGGCTCGGATGCGCTCGACCAGACCGGGTGGACGCAGCAATTCACGCGCGTCGTCGTGGCCCAGTTGCGCACGAGCCCAGGGATTGTCGCGACACCATTGCAACAGGGCATACAACGAGTTGGGCTCGACTTTCTTCTCGCACACCATCAGCGTCAGTTCCTGATCCGATTCGCTGTCGGCTGCACGGTACGCGACTCGGATAGTGGGGTACCAGTGCGGATGTGACAGGGCCGGATTCGGATGCGTCTGCGGTTGCAGCTCGACGATCCCGTCCCACGGCACGACCGTGACGGCTGTGGTGACCTTCCACCCGCGGCGACGATGGATCTCTTCCACAATGCCATCGGGATGCAGTGAAATTCTGGTCCGGTTGACGATCAACACACTGAGGGCGAAGAACAGCAGCAATATCGGAGCGCCGAAGTGCGACATGACTACGATCTTCAGCTGGTGACGCGCAGCACCTACGGGTTCGTCTGCTCTCCATTGGACGTAAGACACGCCGGCCACCAACGCGAATGCAAGTATTCCGCTGCGGTACAACACATTTCCCCGCCCCGGCACTGCCACGCCTCGGCCGACTCCGGCGACGTTCACCGGTCGCACGAAACGTGAAAGCCGGGCAGATCCGATGCCGGACAACAATACTGCGAGGGAGAGCGGCAAGAGCATCAGCAACGTCAGCCACGACATGAAGAGGAGTGTGTCCGCGTCGATTGTTCTCAGCAGCCCGGAAGTCACGATTGTCGCCGCAAGGACGGCAGACAGAACGCCGAGAGCTACGAGCCACCCCAGGTGAACACTGCGCCACGTTCTCACCCACAGTGGATACTTCTGTCCTACCACGCTTTTGCTCAGCACGTCCTCACGCTGCGGCGTCCGACCGTCCCTGCATTCGCTCATTTTCCCGCCGCCTCGAACAGCTTGTCTACTCCATAGCTGACGAGTCCACCCAGTGCGATTCCGGCAGCAGCGCCGACCGCGGTCCCAGGTCCCGGAACGACGGAACCCGCCATGCCACCCAGGAGACCGAACGCCCAGGTCGTAACTGCTCCCGCGGCAATCGGTGTGGCCTCGACGATGACGGCTTCGGTCGGGTCCATGCCGTCGTCGATATTGTCGGCGATTCCGGGGATCGCTCCGGCCACGGAACCGAACACTCCCAGACCGCGTCCGATGTTCTTGGCAACATCGTCGACGGAATCGACACCGGGCAATTCGAGCACCCTTCTCGTCACGTCGCTCATACCCGAGATCACCGACGAGGCCACGGTGCTGGGCCAGTCCGGCATCCAGGAGAACGATCCGTCCGGATTCTCCACGACGTTCCCGGTCGCGCTGCCGAGCGCGAGCTCGGCCAAGTGCTTCGTGGGTTCGGCCAACTGCTGCGCAGCGTCGATCGCAGCGCGCTCGGCCTGCGACAGCGCCCCCTGGATGTCTCGTGTCAATTGTGCTGCAGCAGAGCGTAGTTCGTCGGCCTGGCGCGCCTTTTCCTCGCCGAGCCCGTCGGGGATCAGCGCGATCATTCCCTCGGGATCCACCACACCGTCGGCTCGTACGGCGAACCCGCTGGCCGTCGCCGCCGACACCTGCGCCTGCAGGTGCGCCTTTGCGGCTTCCACGATTCCGGCTGCGCTCTCGAATGCCTTTCCAAGAGAATCGATCTCACTGCACACCGAGCCCATCCGGGAGCACTCGGTCACCACGCGTTCGGCTGCGGCGTCGGCTGCTTCGCCGGTCCAGGTCTCGGCCAACGCGTCCTGCTCCTCGAGCACTCCGGTGCGCTGGCCGTTGACGCGCTCGACGATCTCCGACAGTTCGATCATCGTCTTGCGCATGGACTCCGGCTCCCACCCCGCGACATGCGGGACCGTCGGGGTCATTTCGGCCGGTCCATCGCATCGAGCCGGCGGGCGAGTTCGTCGTCGGTGATCTCGTAGTTCTGCGCGACGCCGCGGGCGATGTCTGCGACGCATTCCGCGCGCCCGGCCAGAGCTGCAACAGCTCCGGCCGCTGCAGCCGCCGCCGCCGCGCAAGCTGCGTGGAAGTCGCTACCCAGCAACGCATTCTCCGATTCACGGAACGGAGCAAGAGCATCCAACTCACGGATCACGCCGCCGGTCGCCGACAACATATTCGAGAACTGCCGCAGGATCACTGGATCCACATTCACTGTCATGACGCTCCCCCGAGTCGCACCGTATCGACGCCCGGTGTTTCGGCGTCATGGGGTTTGACGCCTGTGGGCTCGGATCGGTTCCGTACGGTCCGATTCCGGGGTCGTGAATGCGGCGGGTACCGTTGGCCCGGCTAACGATATAGGGGGGTGCTCGCCATGAACGGCCGTCGACTGTCGTTCGCTGCCGCGGCCGGACTCGCGGCCGCGATGGGTGTCGGACGATTCGTGTTCACGCCGCTGCTGCCGATCATGGTCGATGCATCGGAGGTCACGCCGAGCAGCGGTGCCGTCATCGCGACCGCGAACTACGCCGGCTACCTCGTCGGCGCAATCGTGTTGTCCGTGCGCCCGTCGATCAACACGACGACATCGTTCCGTCTGTGGACAGTCATACTCGTCGCGAGCGAGTTGGCCATGGCCGCTGCCCATTCCACCGCCGCGTTCTCCGCACTGAGGTTTCTGGCGGGCCTGGCGAGCGCAGCGGTTTTCATCGCGTGCGCGAGCACCGTCACGAAGCATCGCGCCGACGGCGCTTCCCCCGGTATCGCGTTCGGCGGTGTCGGCGCAGGCATCGCGGCGTCGGGAATTCTGACCCTGCTCGTCGGACCGCACCTGTCATGGGAGGCGCTGTGGGTGTGCTCGGCGCTCCTGACAACGGTCCTCATCGCCCCGGCGTGGACGCTACGGGTGCATCCCGAGCCCGCAGCGCGGGCTGAACCCGGCGACATCGACCGCAGGACCCGGACCGTATGGCGGACGTTGCTGTTCGCGTACTTCCTCGAAGGTCTCGGCTACATCATCGTCGGTACGTTCCTCGTGGCGGCGGTCGGTGGCCACGGCAGCACATCGGTGGGTCCGGCGGTGTGGATCGTCGTCGGATTCGCCGCGGTACCGGCGAGTGTGTTGTGGCAGGCAGTCGCCCGCCGAACCAGCTCGCGCAACGCCCTGGTGGCAGCGTTCGCGTTGCAGTCGATCGCAGCGGTGCTCCCCGCTCTGACCGGGAACACCGTTGCTGCCGTGTTCTCGGCTCTGCTGTTCGGCGGAACGTTCATGGGCATCACGATGTTGACGATGAGCACCGCCCAGACACTGCCCATCGGGCGTACCGCAGCAACACTGACTGCGTTCTACGGCGTCGGGCAGGTTCTCGGCCCGCTGATCGTTGCACCTGCGATCGGCGACTCCTATTCGATCGCCTTCGCAGTCGCAACCGGCGTGCTGATCCTCGGGACCGCCGGGGCCGTACGGGTGTCCCGACTGACCGCATCGCGATGAGTACGGCTCGGTCGGCTCAGTGCTGTGGGTCGTAGCCCGGAACTTGCGCCAGAGTCTCGAACGTTCGCGCTCTGCCCCATTCCACGTGTGCGAACGCAACCGCGGCCGCCAACTCCGGGTCCCCCTTGGCGATGGCGTCGACGAGGGAGACATGCTCCCCGTGGCGCAGCGACGGATCTCGTTCGAGATTGGCCATGTTGAGTCGGTTACTGCGCTCCCGCAGTGGTTCCATGATGACCGGGAACAGTCGGTTGGCGGACAATTCCTCGATCCCCGAGTGCACTCCGGAGCTCGCGTGATGGAAGTCGAGTAGATCGCCCCGCTCGAGAGCGGCACCTGCACGGGACACGGCGTCGACCAACGATGACGAGTCCGCTCCCGCCGACACAGCGGACGCTGCTCGGCGAGCAACGAGCGGCTCGAGTGCGGACCTGATGTCGTACAACTCGTCGACCGAACTTCTGGTCACTCCCGTCACCACGGCAGGGCGTCTCGGCGACAGCGTCACCAACCCGGCTGCTTCGAGCAATGGAAGTGCCTCACGAATCGGCACCCTCGACACCTGCAGCTCGGTACCCAGATTGCGCTCGCTCAGCGTTTCACCAGGTCGGAGGCGGCCGTCGAGGATGCGTGTTCTGATCGCGTCGAACACCGAACGCGACAGCGATTCGCGACCTTCCGTGGATGCCATGATGCTTGTATACCAGCGACCCGCAGGTATACCGCGTATCCACAGGGGTCATCGGCGGACTTTGCCCAATGATCACCTCGACAGAAAGGAGCAGGTGAGAGGATCTGGAAACGCAAGTGTTACCGCCCAGAAACCTGTCGCGGCGCAATGCTCCGTAAATTCTCCGCTGTTGGTATACCACTGAGCGAGAGGCACTGGGATGAGCGTCCCGACCACGAACGAGAAGCCGTCACCGATCGACCCGCCACCGGAGGCCGGCAGCCTCAGCGAACAGATCGAGGCGTCGTACTCGAAGATCGGCCTCACCACAGCGCACTTCGGCATCGTCGCCATGGTCCTGTTCGGTGTCTTCTTCGACGCCATCGAACAGAATGCCGTCGGTATCACCGGACCGCTCCTGCGTGAATCCTGGGGACTCGGCGGAACCGAGATCGGGCTGCTGAACACCGCGACGTTCACCGCCGTCGCAGTCGGGCGCATCCTGGCCGGAGCGGTGATGGACCGCTTCGGTCGCCGAACCCTCCTCGGCGCAAACCTTCTCGTCTTCGCATTCGGCTCGCTGCTGTGCGCGTTCGCGCCCAACTACGAGGTGCTGGTGGGCGCTCGATTCCTGGTCGGGCTCGGACTCGGCGGTGAGATCGCCGTAGCGGTGATCATGCTTTCCGAATTCTTCTCCGCCAAGCATCGCGGTACCGCGGTCGGCATGATCAACGTCGCAGCTGCAGGTCTGGGCAACATGCTCGCCCCACTGTTCGGGGTCATCGTCTTCGCAATCTTCACCGGTGACGACCGCTGGCGATGGCTGTTCGGTCTACTCGTACTGCCCGCACTCGCGGTCGTGTTCTACCGCCGTTCGCTTCCGGAAACGCCTCGCTTCCTCGCCGCGACAGGCCGTGTGGCCGAGGCCAATACCGTCATCAACCGCTTGGCGCAAGGCAAGCTTCGCGGCACGCTCGACTCCGAGGTTCAGTACTTGAACGTCGACACCTCGGTCGACGATCCCGCCGTACCGCGCGCACGGTGGACGGAAATGTTCGGGCGGCGTTACCGCAGAAGCACTCTCGCCCTCGGCATTGCCGTCTGCATGTCCTACGCAGCGCAGATCTCGATGCTCACACTCATTCCCGTCATTCTGACCGAGCGGGGAATGTCGATCTCGAGTGCGCTCTGGTACACCCTCGTGATGCAATCCGGATCGCTCATCGGCGCGCTGACCGCCGCACTGATCGCCCGCAAACTCCCCCGCAAGGTGACACTGACCGGTGGTGCCGTTCTCGGGATCGTCGCCGGGCTCGGATTCGGCTTCTTCGCAACGTCGATCGGCCTAGTACTGGTCTTCGGTGCCCTGTTCAATTTCTCGGTCATCATCCTCAACACGACGATCTGGCTGTTCGCGCCCGAGCAGTACCCCACGCGAATCCGTGGCCTCGCGACGTCGGTGATCCTGGCGCTGGGCTCCCTCTCCGGCGGACTGTTCCCGCTCATTGCCGGAGCCGTACTGGACTCGTCCGGCGTGGGTGCCATGTTCGCGATGCTGGCCGGCCTGTTCATCGTGTGCGGCATTGCCGTGCAGTTCCCGAAAGAGACCTTCGGACAACCCATGCCGGAAGATGGCTGAGCAGTGAAGATTCTCATGGTCAACCCCAACTCGAACACTGCAACGACGCAGCTGCTCGTCGACGTTGCTCGACGTTGGCTCCACGACACGGAATTCACCGTCATCGGAATCACCGCGGGTACCGGACCGGCGATGATCACCGGCACCGAACAGCTGCGGGCTGCAGGACCGGAAGTCGTAGCGGCGGCCCTCGACGCGATCGAGCACCATGGCCCCGCCGCTGTGATCGTCGGCGCGTTCGGTGATCCCGGTGCGGCCGAACTCCGAGCCCTCGTCGACATTCCGGTCGTCGGGATCGGAGAGGCAGGAATCCTGCACGCCGCACGTGGTGGTCGCCGCTTCGCGATCGCCACCACCACAGCCGATCTCGCCGGCCAACTCGAAGCACTGACTCGTGCCACCGTGCCCGACGGCGATTTTGCGGGTGTGTTCCTCACCGCGTCATCGCCGTTGGTCCTGGCCGAGGACCTCGCGTCGAGCGTCGACGAACTGGGAACGGCGGTCGATGCAGCAGTGGCAGCCGGAGCGAGCGCCGTCGTCATCGGCGGCGGACCGTTGAGCGATTCGGCTCGGCGGCTGGCGCTGCGCACCGACGTGGACGTCATCGAGCCGGTTCCGAGTGCCGTTGCGATGGTCGTCGACAGAATCTCGAACGCGGTACGCAGCTAGATCTCCACCATCGCCCGGGCTGCGTTCACCGAAGCTAGTCGGTAGGCGGATAACCGCCGTCATCTATGGGTGTTGCCTGAAATATCCCGACGTGACGGAGATCGCCACAGCATCTACCAGCACTTTTCGCTTGACGGCTCCCGTGTGCGCTCCCAGGATGTTTGGCAGGCCCTCTGCACAGGGAAGCCGTCGACGAGACGCGGCCGAAGAACATCGGAGAACATCGCGTCGCAAAGTTGAGGAGAATCAATGCCCACCACAGTGGCCGATCAGCTCGTTCGAGGACTCGTCGACGCCGGCGTACAACGCATTTACGGCATCGTCGGCGACAGTCTCAATCCGGTGGTCGACGCAGTGCGTCGCACCGGAGGATCGGCCAAGGGCGGCATCGACTGGATTCACGTACGCCACGAAGAAGCCGCGGCGTTCGCTGCGTCGGCCGATGCGCAGACCACCGGCACACTCGCCGTCTGCGCTGGTTCGTGCGGACCGGGAAACCTACATCTGATCAACGGCCTGTACGACGCACATCGTTCGGGCGCACCGGTTCTGGCGATCGCGTCGCACATTCCCAGCAGCGAAATCGGATCGGGCTACTTCCAGGAGACGCACCCCGACCGTCTCTTCGGCGAATGCTCGCTCTACAACGAGTTCGTCTCCACTGCCGAGCAGGCACCCCGGGTGTTCCGTGCGGCGATCAACGCTGCTGTCACCTGCGGCGGGGTATCGGTTCTGACGATTCCCGGCGACATCGCCGAGTTGTCGGCCGCAGGCACGATGGACCCGATCGCCATTCCCTCGACACCGGTCGTCACACCACCCGCGGCGGACATCCAGAAGCTGGCCGACGCCATCAACGACGCCGAGAAGGTGGCAATCTTCGCCGGGTACGGGGTCAAGGGCGCTCACGACGAGGTGGTCGCGTTCGCCGACACGATCGGCGCTCCCATCGGACATTCGTTGCGTGGCAAGGAGTTCATCCAGTACGACAATCCGTACGACGTCGGCATGACGGGATTGCTGGGCTACGGAGCTGCGCACGCCGGGATCCACGACGCAGACCTACTCATCCTGCTCGGCACCGACTTTCCGTATCAGCAGTTCCTCCCCGAAGGCGTCACCACCGCGCAGATCGACATCGACCCCACGAAGCTGGGACGTCGGACCTCGGTCCGGTACCCGATTCACGGTGATGTTCGGGCGACCCTGAATGCGTTGCAGCCGTTGGTCACTCGCAAGGCCGATCGCCGCTATGTCGAGAAGTGGGTGGACAAGCACAACGACCTGATGGGCAAGACCGTCGGTGCGTACACCCGCAACGCCGAGAAGCTCGTCCCCATCCACCCCGAGTACGCCGCGTCGGTACTCGACGACCTCGCCGCCGACGACGCCGTGTTCACCACCGACACCGGCATGTGCAATGTGTGGACCGCGCGCTACATCAACCCCACGGGTAGAAGGGCATTCGTTGCGTCGATGCTGCACGGGTCGATGGCCAATGCCCTGCCGCACGCCATCGGTGCGCAGTTCGCCAATCCGGGCCGCCAGGTCGTGTCGATTTCGGGCGACGGCGGCTTCTCGATGCTGCTCTCCGAACTCTTGACCGTCGCGATGTACAAGCTGCCGGTCAAGATCGTGCTGTTCGACAACTCGACACTGGGCATGGTCAAGGCCGAGATGCTCGTCGACGGTCTGCCCGACTTCGGTGTCGACGTCCCGCAGGTCGACTACACCGGCATCGCGGCGGCTGCGGGTATCCATGCACAACGCGTCGAGAAGCCCGAGGACATCCGCGGCGCACTCGAGACCGCGTTCGCCGTCGACGGTCCGGCACTGGTACAGCTGATCACCGATCCGCTCGCGCTCTCGGTCCCGCCGACCATCACCGGCGAGCAGATCAAGGGATTCGCACTCGCGATGAGCAAGGTCGTGCTCAACGGCGGTGTCGGCGAGGCCGTTCGGATGGCCAAGTCGAATCTGCGTAACGTGCCGCGCCCGTAGATCTTCATCGGCAGGGAACCCGAGGTCGGTGCGGGCACCGCGCTCGTCGGTCGTGCGGTTATTGTCGACACACCGCCCAAACCGGACATCGCGATCCGGCACCTCCCCGCCCGGAAGGCTCCACCATGGCCATCGACTACACCCGCAAGCCCTCTACGGGGCAGAATCCCGCGCAGCAAGCCGGAGCACCCGTCAGTCTGAGCAAAGTCACGCTGTCCAAGGCATCGCCGACCATCAGCCTCACCAAGTCCGGCGAGAAGCAGGGCTCCATGCGGGTGAACCTCAACTGGTCGTCCGGGGCACCCGCAGCGCAGCCGAAGAAGAAGGGCTTTCTGGCCAAGCTGGCTGCTGCGTCGTACGGCTCCGGCGGTGTGGATCTCGACCTCGGGTGCCTCTACGAACTGCGCGACGGCTCCAAGGGCGTGGTCCAAGCGCTCGGCAACAGCTTCGGTTCGCTGCAGGATGCCCCGTTCATCGCGCTCGACGGCGACGACCGCTCCGGCTCGGTCAGCGGCGGCGAGAACATGCACATCAATCTTGCCCACCCCGAGAAGTTCGCCCGCATCCTGATCTTCGCGATGATCTACGACGGCGCACCGAACTGGGCCGCAGTCGACGGAGTGGTGACGCTGTACCCGACCAGCGGACCACAGGTCGAGGTACGCCTCGACTCGGCCGAGAACTCTGCGCGCATCTGCTCGATCGCATTGTTGGAGAACACGTCTGCCGGTATCACGGTCACCCGAGAAGTCGAGTACATCCAGGGCAGCCAAGCCGACCTCGACAAGAAGTACGGTTGGGGACTGCGCTGGGCGGCGGGCCGCAAGTAGTCAGAGAGGTTGCGGCGGAGTCATTTCCAGCCGGACGCCGATCAGTCGAACCTCTCTCGTATGGTCGAGGAGGTCGACGAGCGCCACCGCGGCCCAGGTCAGGATCTCCGGATCGAAGGTGGGCGCTCCGATGATCGGTGCACTGACGGTATGGGTCTCGAACGGCGCGTAGCGGATCTTCAATGCCGCTCGCACGGCCGGCCGGTTCTCGGCTTCGATGTCTGCCAGCACCTTCGACGTCAACGCGGCGACCTCGTCTCGGACGATCGCCCAATCGGCGACGTTGGTCTGGAACGTGACCTCACGGCTGTGCGACCGTGCGACCCACGGCTCGGACGTCACCGGTGCGAGGTCGATACCTCGCCCTTTGGTACCGAGCCACGGACCGATCTTCGGTCCGAACGCTGCGGCGAGGTCCGCGTCCTCGGCATCGGCCAGTTCTCGGACTGTCGAGATGCCGAGGGCGGTCAGCCTCTTCGAGATCTTCTTGCCGATCCCCCACAACGCATCGGTACCGCGATCGCCCATCACCTCGAACCAGTTGTCCTGCGTAAGCCGGTAGATGCCCTGAGGCTTGTCGAAGTCGGTGGCGATCTTGGCTCGTAACTTGTTGTCCCCGATGCCGACCGAGCAATGCAGCCCCGTCGCGTCGAACACCGCGTCGTGGACGGTCTTTGCCACGCCCTCGGGGTCGTGGGTCTCCACACCGAGAAACGCCTCGTCCCATCCGATCACCTCGACCACGAATCCCAACGACCGCAGAGTGTCCATCACCAGTGCCGAGGCCTCGTCGTACGCCGGCTTGTCCACGGGGAGGAAGACTGCGTCCGGGATCTTCTTCGCGGCGACGCGTAGTGGCATTCCGGATCCGACCCCCTTCGCACGCGCCTCGTACGAGGCCGTCGACACCACCCCACGCTCGGTCGGATCTCCTCTACCGCCGACCACGACGGCTTTACCCGCCAGGTCCGGGTTGCGGAGCACTTCGACGGCAGCGATGAACTGATCGAGGTCGACGTGCAGTACCCATCGGTGCCGCGCTGGGTCGGTCGGTGTACTCCCGGTCATAGTGCTCAGTGTGCCCGTGGTGTCTCATGACGCCATGACGAAATCGATTTCTCGCACCATCGGACGAGTAGTACTGGGAGCGTTCCTCGTCTTCGCCGGACTCAGTCATCTCTTCTGGGCGAGGAGCACCTTCACCGCCCAGGTGCCGACCTGGGTTCCGATCAGTACCGACTTCGTCGTGCTGGCGTCGGGTGTCGTCGAGATCGCGCTCGGCCTGGCGCTGCTGTTCTGGACCGCTCGCGCACCGGTCATCGGTTGGGTGGTCGCGGCGTTCTTCGTCGCGGTCTTTCCCGGCAACATTTCGCAGTTCGTCACGCACACCGACGCGTTCGGCCTCGACTCAGATACGGCCCGAGGGATCCGTTTGCTGTTCCAGCCACTGCTGATCGTATGGGCCTTGTGGTGCACCGGAGCATGGGCGCAGTTTCGCGCATCACGTCAGGGCCACAGTAGGAATCAGTAGGCAGACTGCCGACCGGCCGGAACGATGCCGTGGTGCAACTGTGCCACGTCGGGATGTGCTCGCGTACGGGACTTCCACGCGTTTTCGCCGTAGGTGCTGTAGATGGGGTTGGCAGGATCGTTCTCGACTCCTCGTGACTGCCGCGCCAATTCGGTCGGCAGTTCGATCACCGGGACGACGGCATCGAGGGCCGGGCTCAGAAAGTGTGGCACCGATATCCGGTCGGTGTCGGGTCCCGGCGCGACCACCCGATGACGCGTCGCACGTAGGTAGCCGCCGGTCGCAACCTCCAACAACTCGCCGATGTTGACGATGAATGCTCCGTCCAGCGGCGGTACGTCGATCCACGAATCGGCGGTCGTCTCCACCTGCAGACCGGCCGAGTCCGGTTCGACGAGCAGCAACGTCAACACCCCGGAGTCCTTGTGCGCTCCGACGCCCTGCGAGTGATCAGCAGTGCCCGGATAACGCACGACTTTCATCAGCGTCGCGGGCGCAGTGGCAAAAGCGTCGTCGAACACGTTCTCGGGCGCACCCAATGACTGCGCCCAGTGCCGGAGCAACCGGAGCCCGAGACCCGACACGGACTGCTCCCACTGCTCGAACGTCTCTCGGAACCCGGCCGGCTGCGACGGCCACAGGTTGGGGCCCTGAAGGTTCCAGTAACCTTCGGCTCCCTCGATCGCCGGGCGTTCGGGACCTATGTCGATCTGCTCTCGCCAATCCACCCGGCCGTTGGTCAGCTCGCCACCCACCCGGGAGTAGCCGCGGAAATGCGGGCTATTCAGCTGACTGATTTCTTCCTTCACACCGTCCGGCACGGCGAAGAACTCTCGCGCGAGGCGCAGTACCTCGTGCATTCGTTCGATCTCGATCCCGTGTCCGACGAGATAGAAGAAGCCGGACCCGTGAGCTGCTTCGCGCAGCGACAACTGGAACGCGCGGGGGTCGTGGTCGGCCAGACCGAGATCGAGAACGGGAAGCATGTTCGCGATTGTCCTCCTCCCTCGACGCGTCGGCCAGCAGTGTTCAGGTTCGGTAAAACCGCCCGACCCGGATGCAACACTGAGTGTCATGAGCCCCGAAGCACTCGACATCACCGTCGTCGGTCACGGCGCAGCCACCTACCCACCCGAACAGTGCACACTCGCGCTGACCGTCCGCACCGACGGTCGCACTGCAGAGTCCGCATCCGAGCCTGCTCAGCAACTCGTCCGGGAGCTCACCAGACTGGTCGAGCCGCTCTACAACAGTGACGGGGGACCCATCGATCGATGGTCGGTGGACCAGGTGCGCCACTCGCGCCAGCGCCCGTTCAACCACGACGGAGAGCAACTACCGTACGTCTATCAAGCCGAGGCGTCAGTGGAAGTGCAGTTCAGCCAGCTCGATCTGGTGGACGCGTTCGTCTACGCAGCCTCAGCACTCGAGGGAGTGTCGATCGACCACTTCGATTGGGACCTCACCGAATCCAGCAGAACCGCTCACACCTTGGCGGTCCGGGAACTCGCTGTGCGCGACGCCGTCTCGAAGGCCGAGGCCTACGCGTCGAGCCTGGGACGATCGGGCGTGCACGCTGTCGCGGTGGCCGATCCCGGTCTGCTGCCAGGGTTCGCGGAGAGCGGTGGACCGGAATCCTCGGCACGTATGTTCGCCGCGAAATCAGCGCCTACCGGATTTGCACTCAAGCCGGAGAACATCACCATCTCGGCGAGCGTGCACGCCCGATTCACCGCCTCCTGACGCCTCGCGCCTAGGCTCGAATCATGAACCGAGACGATGCCCGACGCCTCTGGCCGCGGCCACCGCTACTGCCTCGTCCGATCGTGATGGATCAGCGATGGGAACGGCTGGTCTTTCTACACTGGCGGGTTCCGAGTTCCGACGTCGCCCCGCTGTTGCCCCGAGGGTGCGTACCCGACGAATACGACGGCTCGTCGTGGGTTGGGCTGATCGGCTTCCACATGGTCGGTGCCGGCCTCGGTTACCGTCACCCCGTCCCGTACTTCGGCACCTTCGGTGAGATCAACGTTCGGCTGTACTCGGTCGACGCGGAGGGGCGACGCGGCGTCGTGTTCCGATCCCTGGAAGCAACCAGACTCGCAGTCGTGCTGGGCACCAACGCTGCTCGCATTCCGTACCGCTGGTCCTCGATCGATATCGCCGACGACAGCACCACGATCGGCTACCGCAGCAAACGGCTCGCTCCCCCACACCGCGGCGCAACCACCGACTTCGGCGTCGTCAGAGGATCACGCGACCTGTCCGAGGATCCGCTCGCGGTGTTCCTCACCGCGCGTTGGGGATTGCACACCTCACTGGCCGGTCGCCTGCTGTACGTCCCGAACGTCCACCGGCACTGGCCCTTGGTCGACGCAGAACTCACCCACTGCTCCGACGAGCTCGTGGCAGCGGCAGGCCTACCCGGCGTCAGTACCCGGCGACCGGACTCGGTTCTGTACTCACCCGGTGTCGAGACCCAGTTCGGGAGACCCTACGTAGTGCGCGGTCGGTAGAAGATCACGTGCCCCGAGGACAGTTCGACGACCCAATCTCCTTGTGCAGCAGCGACGCTGTCGGCGAGGGAACTCGACGTCACACTCTCCCGCAACACGAGGTACCCGGCGTCGAGGGAGAGGTCGAAGAACAGCTTGGTTCCATCCGAGAATTCGACGGCAGGGTCGTCGCCGGTCGAGAGCCGAACCACGGTCGCACCGATGGAAGGAAGCCTCTCGACGGCCGGGGCCACCGACTTCGGATGCTCGGGTGCGGGCCACGAATCGACAGCCCCTCCCGGTCCACACACCACTGTCGAGCCGTCCGCACCCGTGTACTCCCAGGATTCGACCTCGTCTCGCGGACTGGCCACCACTGTCTGCCGGCCCTCGAACGTAAGACGGAGAACACCGGATTCGTCGTAGTCTGCGTCGTCGCATACAAGACCGTGCAGTGTCGCGAGCGCTCGTAGACCCTCGAACTGATTGTCCTCGTCGACAGTGAGTCCGTCGATCATCACCTCGCTGAAGGCAATGCTGGCACCGTTGTCGAATTCGATACTCAGATCGAAATCGAGCAGGATTCTGCTGACACGCTTCTGAACGACGGCGAGTTTCATCGACATCGACTGTGCCACACAATCCTGTGGGAGCCCACAAAGACAGGCCGGGGCACGATGCGGGGTACTGGGTTCAGCCCTCGGCGGATGGCAAATGCGCGCGCCTTCGTCAGGTGCGCGGGAAATGGTCAGTGATCGGCCTGAGATTCTGCGCGCGGATGGCGACTGCGCGCGCGTTTGCCCCCCCCTGTGGGTGTGAGCTCATCGGGTCGGGTGGAGGCTGATGCCGGCTGCGGTGGTGGTCGCCGTTCCGCGAATGCGCGCGCGTTCGCCGAGTGCGTGGGAAATGGTAGGTGTCCGGGGTGCGACCGTGTGCGAGACGGCGCGGTGTCTGGTGGTTTCGAAATGCAGAACACCCCCGGACCGGGTGGTCTGGGGGTGTTCTGGGAAATTGTGTTCGGCGGTGTCCTACTCTCCCACACCCTGTCGAGTGCAGTACCATCGGCGCTGGAGGGCTTAGCTTCCGGGTTCGGAATGGGACCGGGCGTTTCC
>NZ_NOYE01000009.1:0-394108 GCF_002258285.1 Rhodococcus sp. 06-418-5 | reverse complement strand
CCTCCGCTATGGCCGGTCACAGTGCCCCGCAGTATCACCACAGCCCGTGTGTCACATGTCCCTGGACATCTCGTGTCTCATATGTCTCCGGACTCAACACGTAGCCCACTACGAACTTCTGCTCACATGGGGCGAAGCCGCTCTACGCACTGTGGCGGCCGGAGCGCCGGGTCTTGCGGGTAGGTACCGCGGCCCGGCGCTCTGCTCGGTTCGAGGTTCCCACGACGGTGATCGGCCGCGCCAACAGCACAGCGATCGCTGTGGTCAGCGGAACCGACAACGCCAGCGCCACACCGCCCACCGCGGACCGAACGATCTCGATGGCCACCGAATCGCCGGTGAGTACGTCCTGGATGGACCGGTCGGCGACGCTGAAGAGCAGCAGCAGCGGCAGCGCGCCACCGGCATAGGCGAGCACGAGCGTGTAGACCGTGCTGGCGATGTGGTCACGCCCCACCCGCATCGTGGCGGTGAAGATCTCGCGCCGCGACGCCGTCTCGTCCACCGAGGCGAGCTCGAAGGCGGCCGAGGCCTGCGTGATCGTCACGTCGTTGAGCACTCCGAGCGAGCCGATGATGAAGCCTGCCAACAGCAGGCCGGTGACGCTGACGTTGCCGATGTACGTCTGTACGGCGGTGTTCTGTTCCTCGGACAACCCGGTCAGGTGGGTCATACGGATGGCGATGTAGGACAGCACCGCCGCCACCGCCATGGAGGTCAGAGTGCCCAGCAGCGCCGAGCTGGTGCGCAGATTCACCCCGTGCGCCAGATACAGCACGGCGTAGAGGATCACCGCCCCGGCGACGAGGGCGACCGGAATGGCGGGTGCACCGTCGAGCAGGGCGGGCAGCATGAACACCACCAGCACGGCGAACGCGATGAGCAGCCCGACCAGTGCACGGAATCCCCGCCAGCGCGCGACGACGCAGATGACCACGGCGAACACGCCGACGATCAGCGCCAGCGGCAGTCCGCGGGAGTAGTCGTTGAAGGAGTAGCGGACTCCACCGGCGGGGTCGGTCTGTACGACCAGCCGGATGTCCTCACCGGCGCTCAGGCTCGGTTGGCCGGGCCCGGGCGCGATCTCGAGTACCGTGCGCTTGCCTGCGTCGGCACCGGTGGTGATGTCGACGATGCTGCGCTGACATTCGTACGAGTCGTTGACCGCAGGCGTCGGGTCGCCGGTGAACGCCCGGCCTGCGTCGGGACTTCCGCACGGCCCGATGCTCTGCGAGGTGATGGTGCCTGCCTCGGTGGACACCGCGCCACCGCCTGCGGTCTGGAACGGCAGCGGGATGTCGATGCTCTGCTGGCTGGGCCACAGAGCGACGGCCCCGCCGATCACGGCGATGGCTATGGCGACCAGCAGTCCGACGACCACCTTGGCCGCCACCGGTCCCAACGGCACCGGTGAGTCGCTGTGGCCGTGACCGTGACCATGACCCACATGAGATCCGAGGCTCGGTTTACTGCCGTCGGAAGGACTGCCGTGTGATTCCACGGTGTCAGGCTAGTGGCCGATGCGAGGAGCTCGGTGGCGGGGAGCAGGGGGGGGCGTCCCCCGCCACCACCTGACCGACCCGGGGGGGAGGGGTACGACCAGGGCTCGCGGGCACCGAAGTGCCGTCCGCCAATGTACAGATCATTCGTCGTTCAGGCGGGATCGCCCCGATGTTTTGTGCATCACTTTCAACTACTTTTCGGTAACTTCGTGTCTCACTGCTTGTACGACGCGAGGAAATTGCCGAACCTCTCGATTGCCACGGCCAGATCTCGTGCCCACGGCAGCGTGACGATGCGCACGTGATCGTGGCCGGGCCAGTTGAATCCGGTGCCCTGAACCACCAGGATCTTCTCCTGCAGCAGCAGATCCTGGACGAGCTTCTCGTCGTCGTAGATCTCGTGGACTTCGGGATCGAGTCGCGGGAACGCATAGAGTGCACCCCGCGGTTTGACGCACGAGACGCCGTGGATCGCGTTGAGCTTCTCCCACGCGACGTCGCGCTGCTCGAGCAGTCGGCCGCCGGGCAGGATCAGATCCTCGATACTCTGATATCCGCCGAGTGCGACCTGAATGGCATGTTGCGCAGGCACATTGGGGCACAGTCGCGTCGACGCGAGGAGGTCGATGCCCTCGATGAAACCTGCGGCGTGGGCCTTCGGTCCGGTGATCGCCAGCCATCCGGCGCGGTACCCGGCCACCCGATACGCCTTGGACAGGCCGTTGTACGTCAGGCACAGCAGGTCGGGAGCCAGGCTCGCCAGCGAGGTGTGCTCTGCGTCGTCGTAGAGGATCCGGTCGTAGATCTCGTCGGCGAGCAACAGCAGCTGGTGCTTGCGCGCCAGATCGACGAGGCCTTGCAGTACCTCTTTCGAGTACACCGCGCCGGTCGGATTGTTCGGGTTGATCACCAGCAGTGCGACGGTCTTCGGGGTGATCTTGGACTCGATGTCCGCCAGATCGGGATTCCACCCGTTCTCCTCGTCGCACATGTAGTGCACGGCCTTGCCACCGGACAGCGTCGTCATCGCCGTCCACAGCGGGTAGTCCGGGGCCGGGATCAAGACCTCGTCACCGTCGTCGAGCAACGCCTGCATCGTCATCGTGATGAGCTCGGAGACTCCGTTGCCCAGATAGATGTCGTCGACGTCGAGCTCGGGGAAACCCGGTTCGAGCTCGTAGCGCGTCACGATGGCCCGTCGCGCCGACAGGATGCCCTTGGACTCCGAGTACCCCTGGGCCACCGGCAGCGCCGCGATCATGTCCCGAACGATCACGTCGGGGGCCTCGAATCCGAACGGTGCCGGATTGCCGATGTTGAGCTTGAGGATGCGATGCCCCTCGGCCTCGAGCCGGGCGGCATGGGCGTGTACCGGTCCGCGGATCTCGTACAGCACGTTCTGCAGCTTGGTCGATTGCTGCAACGTGCGATAACGCGGCTGGGAGTGGATCTGCGGAGTGGTCACCCGTCACATCGTGCCAGGTGGGCGGTATCGGTTTCCACGAGGTTGTTTCGCGCGGGGTTGTTCGAGCGCGTTGTCGGTGCCGGGTGGAACAATCTCGTTCCATGTGCGGACGGTATGCCAGTACCCGGAGTGACAGCGACCTGCAGGCGGTGTTCGACATCGCCGAGACCGTCGGTGCGGAGGTGCCACCGTCGTACAACGTGGCCCCCACGCAGACGGTGCGGACAGTGCTCGAACGGTCGCCGAAGGACGAACCCGAGGCCGACGCCGTGCGGCAACTGCGGTCGGCGCGGTGGGGCCTGATTCCGTCGTGGGCAAAGGACGCGAAAATCGGTTCCCGACTGATCAACGCCAGATCCGAGACCATCACCGAGAAGCCGTCGTTCAAGAAGGCGGCAAGCCGTCGGCGATGCATCGTCCCTGCCGACGGGTACTACGAGTGGGAGAAGCGCGACGGAGCGAAGGTGCCGTACTTCTTGCACCAGGACGGCGTGCTCGCGATGGCCGGGTTGTACGAGCTGTGGCGAGACCCCACCAAGGCCGAGGACGACGAAGCACGTTGGGTCTGGTCGGTCACCGTGCTCACCTCGCCTGCCGCCGACGCGCTCGGCCACATCCACGATCGCTCGCCCGTCGTGCTCCCGCCGGATCTGCGCGCGAGTTGGCTCGACCCTGCGGTGACGGACCTCGGTGACGTGCGAGACCTGTTGGCCGCGATCCCGGAACCACGGCTCGAGCCCTACGAGGTGAGTACCGCGGTGAACAGCGTGAAGAACAACAGCCCGGAGCTCTTGACGCCGGTGTAGGGGTGGCTCAGCCGAGTCGCAACCGGCAGATGTCGGCGATCGCGGCCCGTTCGTCCGGCGTCAGCTCCTCGGCGACCGGCGAATCCAGTATGCGACGCAGTCGCTGGAAGTAGGTACGCGCGTCGACGCCGAATGCCACGTAGATGTCCTCGTCGCTGCCACCGCCGTACCCACGCCAGGTTCGGCCGAATGTCAGAATCTCGTGGTCCACCGAATGGGTAGTGGTCCGGCGCATGGTGTTCCCCCTCGTATTACTTGCCTCCCATCATCCGGGTCACGGTTGAAGAGCCGGTGAACACTGCGTTACGTGCGCGTCAGTTCACTAGGGTGGTCGGGGTGACCGCACTCGCCTTCGGATCCTGGCCCTCGCCCATCACCGCAGCAGATCTGTCCTCGGCGGGCCACCCCGTCGAGGGTGGTTGCTTCGTCGGCAGCGAGATCTGGTGGTCGGAACTGCGGCCCGCCGAGCAGGGCAGGACGGCCATCTGCCGCTATGTCGACGGCGAAGTGCAGCCCATTCTGCCCGCACCGTTCAACGCCCGCACCCGCGTCCACGAATACGGCGGGGGAGCCTGGACCGCGACGGCAGACGGAGACCTGGTGTTCGCCGAGTTCTCCGATCAACGCGTCTACCGACTCACCCCCGGCGGGGCACCGGTACCGCTGACTCCGAAACCTGCTGTGGCGTCGGCCATTCGGTACGGCGATCTCTCGGTGGTCGGCACCGACGTGATCGCAGTTCGTGAGATGCACGACGCAGGCGCGGTGTCACGAGACATCGTGGCCATCGATCTCGGCGGCGGTGGGGTGCGTTCGCTGGTGGCGGGCTCGGACTTCCTTGCGTTCCCGAGACTCTCGCCCGACGGCACCCGCATTGCCTGGATCGCCTGGAACCATCCGCAGATGCCCTGGGACGGAACCGAATTGCGCGTGGCTTCGCTGGCCGATCCGTCGTCCTGGACGGTGCTGCTCGGTTCGACCGAGGAATCGGTGATGCAGCCGGAATGGATCGACGACGAATCGCTGTACGTCATCAGCGATCGAAGTGGTTGGTGGAACCTGTATTCGGTCACGCTCGACGGTTCGGTGACTCCGCTGGTGACGCTCGACGCCGACTTCGGGGCTCCGCTGTGGCGGTTGGGGTCGATCTGGTATTCGGTGCTGGACGACGGGAAGCTGCTCACCGTGCGCACCGTCGGCACCGACACGTTGGCGGTGCTCGATCCTGCCTCCGGGGCACTGGAGGACATCACGCTCGACGGTGTGACCTCGGTGGGGCTCGGTGGGCGCGCCGGGTCGACGGTGCTCCTCAAGTGCGGTGGAGCCAGGGTGGCAGCGGGGTTGTTCGCCCTCGACCTGGAATCCGGCGAATTGACCTCGGTACGTTCGGGTTTCGAATCCGTACCCGACAGCGCATACCTGCCCGAGGGACGTCAGGTGACATTCCAGGGGCCAAACCGTGAGGTGCACGCCATCACCTACGCGCCGCGCAACCCGTCGTACGAGGGCTTGGACGGTGAACTGCCGCCGTACGTCGCGTTCGTTCACGGCGGCCCGACAGCGCACGTCGCCCCTGCTCTGAACCCGTTGTTCGCCTACTTCACCAGCCGCGGCATCGGCGTCGTCGATGTGAACTACGGCGGGTCGAGTGGATACGGCCGCGAATACCGCAACCGGCTGCGCGGGCAGTGGGGAGTGGTCGACGTCGAAGACACCATCGCCGCGGTGCAGGGTCTGGCCGACAGCGGGCTCGCCGACCCACGCCGGTTGGCCATCGAAGGCGGGTCCGCAGGGGGTTGGACGGTGTTGGCCGCGCTGACGTCTTCCGACGTGTTCGCTTGCGGTGCATCGTACTTCGGCGTCGCCGAGCTGGAGCTGTTCGTCGCCGAGACCCACGACTTCGAGTCCCGCTACATCGACGGGCTCATCGGACCTCTGCCCGAGGCAATCGACCTGTACCGCACCCGCGCGCCGGTCAACAACGTCGACGGACTGTCCTGCCCGGTGCTGTTGTTGCAGGGGCTCGACGATCCGATCGTGCCGCCGTCGCAGGCCGAGCGGTTCCGAGATGCCATGGTGAAGAAGGGAATTCCGCACGCCTACCTGGCCTATGCGGGCGAGTCGCACGGATTCCGCAAACTGGAAACGCAGGTGAACGCGCGGGAATCAGAACTGTCCTTCTACGGCCAGGTGATGGGCTTCACTCCGCCCGGAATCCCGGAGCTGCAGTTGTGGCGTCCCGCTAGCTGAGTGGTGGGTGCGCGCGCTTCGCTTCCAGAAATTCGAGGAGCGCGCTGGGGATGGCGCAGTACTTGCTGTTGCCCTCGGACAACCTGCTGCCCACCTCGAACGCTGCCTTGGACGGGCCGTCGTTCTCGAGGATGAGGGCACAGAGGCGCTCGTCGGTGCGGCCGGACTCGCAGCACTGCTCGACGTGTGCTCGGTCGTCGGGGGTCAACGCCGTCCACCACTCGTCGTAGCGGCGAAAGAGCTTGTCCGCGTCGTCGGTCATGCCTGCTCCCTACTTGTCGGTACGCCTTCGGGTCCGACCATACTCACGGTGTCCGATTCGGGCACTTTCGAGGGGGGTGCTCGGCAACCTCACACCGCTTGTGCAGGGTGCGCGCCCCTGTTTCGACGCGACGAGGGGCGCGCGGTCGATAGAAGGGTCGCTCGGTTGCCCAGGTTGCCCAGGTTGCCTACGTTGCCTCGTGCGGCTCTGTCGGCAGCGTCGCGGATCATCCGATCGACGAGCTCGGGGTGATCGAGATCCGACCAGGCGATGCGCACCATCTGGCGGCCGGTTGCGCGAATGCGATCCTCGCGACGCTTCTCGTCCCACAACACATCGGCCGCAGACTTCCCTTCGGGCACGTAGCGTCCGTACTTAACCTTGCCGTCGAATTCGACAACGGTCTCGAGGTCGGGCAGATCGAAATCCACGCGCCCGACGAAACCGCGGGAGTCCGTGATCGGCACCCGCAGCTGCGGTGTGTAGCCCAGCTGATGCAGCACTACTCGGGCACGTGACTCCCCGACACTCTCGGACCGGCCGTCCATGAATTCCGCGACTCGGCGCGCCATCCGGTTGCCTGGATGGTTCGGACATGAATCCAGCGCTGCGACAACATCTTCGGAGGTGATCCCGCGGGTTCTCGCAGCGAAGTCCGCGATGCAGACGGCCGTCTCGAACGGAAGCGTGCGAGCGCAATCGGCAACCGTGCGCGCCGGACCGGTGACACGCACACCGCCGAGGTCGACGATCTCTTCGTCGGTGTACGGCGAGGTGTGCACTGCTCGAACGGCACTGCTACGACCGCCGCCCCGGGCACGATTGCGGGTGATGTGCACCCGGCTCAGGTCGGCATTCCACACGTCGAGACCATGGAATATCGCTGCGCTCACATGGCTGACCACGGCATCGGGAGCGATGGTCGCGTCGAACACCGCCTCGGCGATGACCCGATGCTTGTCTTCCCTGGGCAGTGCGTCGAATTCGTCTCTGCTGACGAACCGTCCTGGACGGAGTCGACGCCACGCTCGCGTTCGGCAGTAGCGCTGCAACTCTGCGTCGGAAATGCCGCGGGAGAGTGCGTCGGATCGCGAGACGATGCGGGTCATGAACGAATGCTCTCGGGCGCAATCGCTTTCGACAACCCCCACTCGGCAGATTGTGGATAACCGGTGTGCCTGTGGATAACTCGTAGGAGTGGACCTCACACCCTTACTGACGACTGCGCGCCCCTGCTCTGAGGTGAGCAAGGGCGCGCAGTCGGTGAAAAGGGTGTGAAGTTACTTCCGGCGACCCGGAACCTTTGCCCCCGGAGCGAATCCGAGTCCACCGGCCTTCGGCTTGGGCGGAGTGCGATCGTCGGATTCACCCGCTGCGTCCGACGCCTCGGCCTTCGGTGCCTCTGCTGCCGGTGCCTCGGCCTCCGGTGCCTCTGGTGCCGGTGCCTCGGCCTTCGGTGCCTCGGCCTTCGGTGCCTCGGGTGCAGCGGCTTCCTCGGTCGGCTCGGCCTTCTCGGGCTCTGCAGTCTTCGGCTCGACGGGTGTCGCGGCGGCCGCACCGGGCGTGCGTGCGCCCGGCTTCTTGAATCCGGACTTCACGGCCAGGCCCTTGGGCTGGACGGTCGGCTTGGATTCGGTTGCGGCCTCGGTGGCGGATGCCGCCGACGCCGTCGCCTCGGCAGTAGGAGCCTCGGACTCGGGAGCCTCAGCAGCAGGCGCTTCGGCAGCAGGCTTACCCGGTGCCTTGGCGCCCGGCTTCTTGAATCCGGATTTCACGGCCAGACCCTTGGGCTGGACGGTCGGCTTGGATTCGGTTGCAGCCTCGGTGGCGGGTGCCTCCGACGCCGTGGCCTCGGCAGTAGGGGCTTCGGCAGGCTTACCCGGTGCCTTGGCGCCCGGCTTCTTGAAGCCCGACTTCACGGCCAGACCCTTGGGCTTGACCGACGGAGTCGACTCCGAGGTCTCTGCGGTGGCAGGTGCTTCGGCCGCCGCGGGAGTCTCGGCAGGTGCAGGTGCAGCCGCCTTCGCGCCGGGTGCCTTGCCCTTCATCTGCAGGCCCTTGCCGCCGGGTGCCTTGCCGCCGGCCATGCCGAGACCCTTGGGCTTGGCGGCGGGTTCTGCGTCGGCACTGTCGGCCGGTGCAGCGGAACCGGGTGCCTTGGCTCCCGGAGCCTTGGCCAGACCCTTCATCTTCAGTCCGCCGGCCTTGGGAGCCGGAGCTGCCGGAGCGGACTTCGCCTCGGCCGGTTCCTCGACGGGTGCGATCCGCTCGGCCTCTTCGACCTCGGCGGCATTCTCCGTTGCCAGCTCCTCCTGAGGAGTGCGCTCGCGGGGGATGACCTTGATGTTCTCGGCCAGCACCGAGGACTCGACGCGGGTGATCGACTCGAGCATCAACTGTGCGACGTCGACGACCTCGACGCCCTCGTGTGCGCCGCCTTCCTGACGTGCGGTGACACCGTCGGTGAGCATGACGCGGCAGAACGGGCAACCCGTGGCGATCTTCTTGGGGTTGGTCGCCAGTGCCTCGTCGACCCGGTCGATGTTGATGCGCTTGCCGATGTTCTCTTCCATCCACATGCGTGCGCCACCGGCACCACAGCACATGGACCGCTCACCGTGACGCGGCATCTCCTTGAGGTTGGAGCCCGACGCCGCCATGAGCTCACGCGGGGCGTCGTACACCTTGTTGTGACGGCCCAGGTAGCACGGGTCGTGGTAGGTGATGTCCTGGCTGACCGAGGCCACCGGGATCAGCTTCTTCTGCCGCACGAGTCGGTTGAGCAGCTGGGTGTGGTGGACCACCTCGTAGTCGCCGCCGACCTGCGGGTACTCGTTGCCGAGTGCGTTGAAGCAGTGGGCGCAGGTGACGACGATCTTGCGCTTGTTCTGCTCGACACCCTCGAAGACGTTGTTCAGCGTCTCGATGTTCTGCATGGCGAGCTGCTGGAACAGGAATTCGTTGCCTGCGCGGCGAGCGGAGTCACCGGTGCAGGTCTCGTCGGCACCGAGCACCAGGAACTTCACGCCTGCGGTGGCGAGCAGCTCGGCGACGGCCTTGGTGGTCTTCTTCGCGCGGTCCTCGTAGGCACCGGCGCAGCCGACCCAGAAGAGGTACTCGTAGTCCTGGAACGAATCGGCGTCCTGGCCGAAGACCGGGATGTCGAAGTCCATCTCGTTGATCCAGTTGAGCCGGTCCTTGGAGTTCTGGCCCCACGGGTTGCCCTTGTTCTCGAGGTTCTTGAACAGACCTGCGAGCTCGGACGGGAACTCCGATTCGATCAGCACCTGGTAGCGGCGCATGTCGATGATGTGGTCGACGTGCTCGATGTCCACCGGGCACTGCTCGACGCACGCACCGCAGGTGGTGCAGCTCCACAGCACCTCGGGATCGATGATGCCGCCCTCGATGGCGTCGGCGACGAGCTTGCGATCGGCTTCGTCACGAGCGTTCTGCGGGATGGCGTCGAGCGCCTTCTGATCGACGTTGCCCTCGGCGTCGACGAGTCCGACCTCGTCGCCGGCCATGTCCTTCTTGCCGCCGGCCAGCAGGTACGGGGCCTTGGCGTGGCTGTGGTCGCGCAGCGACATGATCAGCAGCTTGGGGGAGAGGGGCTTGCCGGTGTTCCAAGCGGGGCACTGCGACTGGCAGCGGCCGCACTCGGTGCACGTGGTGAAGTCGAGCCAGCCCTTCCAGCTGAAGTCCTCGATCTTGCCTGCGCCGAACGCGTCGACGTCGGGGTCGGCCTCTTCCATCTCGAGGACCTTGCCGCCGGACATCATCGGCTTGGCCGGCCCGAGTGCGACGGTGCCGTCGTCCATGCGCTTGAAGTAGATGTTGGGGAACGCGGTGAAGCGGTGCCACGCGACACCCCAGTTGATGCGCGAGCCGACGATGTAGAGCCAGATCATGCCGGACATCAGCTTGATGAAGGCGAACACCGAGACCATGTTCGAGTTGGCCGGCAGGAGCTCGGCCAAGCGCATCGTGAAGAAGTCGGTGTACGGGTTCGAGTGTCCGTAGGTGGCGATCTTGCCCGCCTTGACGAACACCATGCCCAGGCCCTCGATGAGCACGACGGCCTCGACGAAGTAGGCGGCCTTGAACCCGGAGCCGGCGAAGCGCGACTGACGCTCGGGCTTACGCGGGTGGTTGAGCTGGCGAATGATGATCAGCGTGGTGATGCCGATGACGGTGCCGAGTCCGAGCAGCTCGTCGATGAGGTGGTAGGCCGCGGTGTCACCGACAATGGGCCAGTGGAACTCGGGGTTGAACGTCTGGCCGTAGGCCTCGAACCAGACGATGGCACCGAGCATGAAGCCGATCATGACCAGCCAGTGTGCCCAGCCGACGGTGCGGAACTTGACCATCTTGGTGTGAGCCAGGAACTCGACGACCATCTGCTTGAAGCGAGGGACTATCGGTCGCCAGCGGTCGGGTGCCGGCTGGCCCAGTCGCACGATGTTGAACATCCGCAGGCCCCCGCGAATGAAGACGTACCAACACACGAGGCTGAGCAGAGCACCGACTGTGCCCAACGTGATCGTCAGGGCGTTCATGTCGCGGCCTTTCGCTAAAGGTGGCAGCTGGAGGGCTACCGCGGGTTCAGCCCGTCGAGCTGGATTCCGGTCTATGTTACTCGCCAGTAGTAATTCCGCTGTACTGATGGGTAACTTAGCATCGCCGGGTGAAGCGATGCTGGTTGGTGCGCAAATGAGGCCGTCCGACGGGTGGGCTGAACTCGTCAGTAGGTTGTCTCGCAGATCACCGTATGCGTATGCCGTCGAGGTGTTCTCGCAAAGGCAGTCCTTACTTGGCGGGGAGTCGCCGTATCGGTATCCAGCGGAAACCGACGCCGAGTACTGGTTGCGCTCCAGTCTCGGGGGCTACGACAGATTGCAGCGACTTCGATGGAGTTCACGTATGCCGATGCTGCACAGGCGGCGAATCCGACTGTGACAGTGAACAAGTGGTGGAGGTCGGGGCGGTTTCAGAAGGACAACGATCGGTCCGATTTGTACGCTACAATTTCGAGCGCACCACAAGTCTCAGACGCGTCATCGGGGTGACTTTGCGTTTGACGGTTGCCTAGCGGAACTGCCAAGCACCCACTGCACAGAAACGGAACTGAACTCCACATGAAACTTCGCAAACTGGCCGTCACATCGGCCCTCGTCGCAGTCGCGATGGGCCTGGCCAGCGGAACCGCGTACGCGCAGCCCGCCGAGGAAACAGCCCCCGGTGACACCAACTACACCGTCGACCTCGAAGATCGCACGATCGTCACCACCATCGATGCAGGCGTCTTCAAGGTCGCCGACGACGGCAAGACGGTCGACGTCCTCGACGCCGCCGACAACACCCTCGTGACGCTTCCGCTCTCGTTCAACCTCGGCGGACTCAACTTCCCCTACGAGCAGAACGTCGACGACAACGGCAAGACCCTGCGTCTGGTTCCGAACCTCGACTTCACGAAGGCATCGGCCAACTCGCGCAGCATCGGCGCGACGACCGTCGCCTCGCCCGAGGAGAACCTCAAGGCGCAGCAGAACTTCTCGTCGCAGCTCGGTATCGCGACCGCGATCGGTGGCTTCACGGGTACAGCCATCGGTGCTGTTGTCGGTGGACTCGGTTTCCTGGGCGGACCCGTCGGCTTGGCGTCGGTACCGCTCGGTGCAACGGTGGGCGGCATCGCGGGCACGATCATCGCCGGCGGTCCCACTCTCGTCGTTGCCGGTATCGACCTGATCAACACGCTGAACGCGGCACCGGGCACCACGGTCTGGGCCAAGTAGCCTTCAGCCCATACGCCGAGCAGGGCCCGCACTCTCACCGAGAGTGCGGGCCCTGTTTCTTTCGAATCCGTCAGGCTCCGTGGATGGTGGCGAGCGAGATGGCCTCGACGACGATGGTGTAGGCGTAGCCGAAGAGTGTGAATCCGACGGACAGCAGTTCGGTCATGGAAGGTTCCGCCTCAGCAGTCGAACGGGTGCACTGTTCGAGCGCGCCAATGCGCCTCGCAGCGATGGACTCGTCGGATCATACGGAGCGCGGGTGTGTTTGTCCGGGTGGACGCCTACGAGGTTCGGATGGTCAGACCGGGGTTCTCTGCGAGTACGTCGTTGATGGGGGTGGCGAACAGCTCGGGTCGCTGACCCTGCAGCATGCTGACGACGGTCGCGATCTCGCAGGAGGGCTGGTCTCCCACGTTCGACGCATTGGCGATTCCGACGGCGAGGGTGCCGCTGACGACGGGGCCGCCGCTGTCGCCGCGTAGCGCGCAGATCGAGGTGGAGAAACTGCGGTCCAGGACGTTGTCTCCCAGTGCCACCTGCAGGCCGGTGGAAAGAATTGTGCCGCAACTGAATCCGGTTCTGGATCCGGACTTGCAGACCGGCGCACCCACGATCGGGTCGACCGTGCCGGTGACATGCAGCGGGTCCGCTCCGGGGACTCGCACTGCGTTGCTCTCGAATTCGGCGACGTTTGCGTCGTCGATGTCGATCAAGGCGTAGTCGTTGCGCGACTGGCTCGTTCGGTAGAACGTTCCGAATTTCGAGCCCACGAGACTGCCGTACATCGGGTACGCGCCCGTCAGTGCTGCGGAGCCGGTATCGGTGGTGCTCGGATTGCAGTGGCCTGCAGTGATGTTGACCGATCCGCGCGTCGTGTCGACGGCATTGAACCCGAGCGAGCAACGTTGCCCGAGGCCGGCCGGTGTGCCCGCGAGAAAGCTGTCGCCGCCGAGATACGAACTCGCACGGATCGGGCCTGCCGTCGGTGACGGATCGAAGTGGAGTAGGTCCCACAGCGGCCGGACGGCATCGAACATGGCCTGGGGGATCACGAGGGGCGAGGCATCGATCTCGAAGCCGTTGGCGGACGCGGCATCTGCCACGTCGGCGCGGGTAGGTCCGTCCGCCACCGCGACGACGGGGCGTCCGTCGGCGTCCAGCCACGCGCTCGCGACCCCGTCGGAACCGACCGTATCGGTGAAGTCGGCCAGTCGACGTGCCGCGTCGGCCCGATCGAGGAATTGTTGCGGAGTCAGGCCGAGGTCACGGGCCACGGCGTCGGCCAGCGCGGGAGGCAATGGTGGTTCTGCGCTCGCGGTCGGTGCGAACACCGCCATCGTCGCCAGAATCGGAACCGCGACGAACGACAGCCGGAAAGCTCGGCGACGCATAGAAACCTCTCCCCCGGGCATCTGGTGATGTGATGCCGTTCACCCTGGAGTACGACTATAGGCGGTGGAGGGCTCCCGAAGTACCCGACTCAGTCGGTTCGCAGCGTGGCTCCGGTTGCGCGCGTGACCTGATCGATGGGAATGCCCAGGCTGGCGGTGCCGCCGTACTGTGCCAGCGCGAGGTTCGCCTCGTTGCAGTCGGGTGCGCCGCCGCTGTTGGATCCGCTGGTGATGCCGAGGGCGAGTGTCCCGGTCACGATGGCTCCACCGCTGTCGCCTGCGAGAGTGCATGCGGTGCTGGCGAATCCGCGTACGGTGCGGGACGTGCCGTCCTCCATGTAGAGCTGCGTCTCGACGCGATCGGCCGCAACCACTCCACAGGTGAACGACGACGACTGCCCGGACTTGCAGACCGGTGCGCCGATGACCGGTGATGCTGTTCCGGTGACGGTGACGGTGCTGCCGTTCGCGCCACGGACGGTGGGGCGGTCGAGTCCGGACGCGATGCCGGTGTCGTTCAACGCGATGACCGACCAGTCGAGGCCGTCCTCCGCGCCCAGACTCGACCGATCGAACGACCCGATCTGCGTGCTGCGTGCGATATCGGCCGGATCGGGAAGATAGACCGGTGCGCCGCCGGATCCGGTGGCCTTGTCGGGATTGCAGTGGCCTGCGCTGAGATTGACGGCGGCACCGGAGGGGGCGACGGCGTTGAAGCCGAACGAGCAGATGCTGATGTCGGTGGCCGGAGCGTCGGCGATGGGTCCGGAGGTGGTGACGTAGGTGTCGCCGCCCATCGGAGTCGGGTCGACCGGCTTGTTTCCGCCGGGAGAGAGAATGACCTTGATGTTCGCCAGCAGTGTCGGCAGATTCAGTGCGCTGCCGATCGGGCTGTTCACCAGGTCGATGACGATCTGATTGTCGATGAAGTCGATGGCGGTGCCGTTGATCTGCTCCGAGATCTCGCGGGGGAGGCCCGCGATCCAACTGTTGAGATCGGCCAGCGACTTCTCGAGCCCGTCTGCCGACACGGGCGACTGCGCGGTGGCGTATCCGTCCTTGGCGACGGCCTGTGCCGCGGCAGGCGAGGTGACGGCGACGACGGCATTGCCGTCGGGCCCGATCCAGGCACCGGCGAAGTCGGCGGGACGGCTGGCCCGGAAGTCCGATGCGTATGCGGACAGTTCCTGCGCGCGAGCAGCACGATCGAGGTACTCCTGCGGGGAGATCTTCAGATCTCGCTGCACGGCCTCGACGAGCTCGCGGGGAAGCTGATCGGCGGGTGACTGGACGACGGGGTCCGCTGCTGCCGTCCCGGAGAACGAAGCGAGAAGAACGAAAGCCGTCGAACACAGCACTGCGGCACGCAGCGCCCCGGTGTTACGCATGAAATCCCTTCATCGGGTGCTTGGCATCAGCGACCCACCCTAGGGCATCGGGCGCAGAATCAGTGTTCGTGCAGGTCAGGGGTTGGGGACCGGGTCGGTCGTGGTCGTCACCGGAGCCGAGGTCGTGGTGGTGGTCGTAGTCGTGGTGGTGACCGGGGTTGTCGTCACCGGAGTCGTGGTGACCACCGGTGTCGTGGTGGGGACCACCGTCGTCGGCGCGGGCACCGGCGCAGGCGGCGGGGCAGGCTGGGGAGAAGGCGCGGGCGGGACGTACGGCTCGTACGTCGGCTCGTCGATCACTTCCGGAACGACGACGGGCTCGACGGGGCTCGAGGTGGTGGTCGACGGCGTGCGAGTCGAGGTGACGATCGGCGAGCCGGCATCGGTGACTGTCGGAGGCGTCGCGGCGGGGCCGGAGCCGAACACTCCGCTCACTGCCGCGATGGCGAGCACGATGACCACGCCTGCCGCTGCGCCGGCCACGATGGTGGCGATCGTTCGGGAGCGCTCGCTGCGTTCCTTCTTCGCCCCTGCCGATGCGTCGACAACCGGGGTGGCGGGAACGTAACCGGTGGTCGCGGCGTTCTCGTCGACCGGAACGATCGGCTCGGATCGAAATTCCGAATGGTCGAACACCGGAGCGACCGCGGGAATGGCCTCGGAGAAGGCGAGCGACGGTTCCGGCGCGACGACCGGGATGGCGTCGGTGTCGAGGGACTCCGTGCCGTCGTTACGGGTGACGATCGGCGCGGCACCGGTCACCAGCGAGTTGCCGTCGACGTCCTCGACCTCGGCGAGTACCAGTGCGCCGCGGGTCGCAGCGAGCGGCTCGACGAGTACTCGGCCCGACGAGCGTTCACCGAGGTGCGTCGCGACCGACGGGAGTGAGGCGCTGGCACCGGTGAGTATCACGGTGCCGGTCCCCGGTACGTCGAGACGGTGAAGCAACGGCGCGACGAGGTCCGCGAACTCGGCTCGTGTCACCGTCGTGGACTGCGAGACACCGGGAAGTTCGACGGAGATCGTGGCGGTCTCGGCCGTGCTCAGGGTCTGCTTGGCCGCCTCGCACGAGGCGACGACGCCGGCAAGGGCAGCCAGCACTGCCGCGTCGGACAGGTCGATGTGCTCGCGATCGGTCACCACGTGATCGAAGAGTGCGTCGGTGAAGGCGTCTCCGCCTACGCCGGAGACACGGACGGTCCCACCTCCGGGATAGGTGGAGATGTCGGTGCCGGTGGCTCCGATGTCGACCACCGTGACCGCAGCCGAAGAGCTCGGCTGCGCGAACGCGCTCGAGGCTTTGGCGTCGGGCACCAGGGCAACGTCGGCGAGGCCGGTGTGATCGAGGGCGTCGCGCAGCAGGGCGACGGCGGCCCGAGTCCACCGCATCGGGTACGTCATGGTCGTGACGGGCATGTCGCCGACCACGCCGTCCTTCGCCGACACCATCGTCACGAGGCAATTGGCGGCGTTGGCCATCAGGTCCTCGGCGCGGTAGGCGTCGGCGTCGGGCTCGAGATCCTCCTGCTGACCGACCAGATCGACGAACCGGGTGAACGGGGCCGTGTCGGCCGATTCACCGAGGTGGGCGCGGCCGTCCTCGTCGAAGCGCAGGGTCGTCGGCAGGACGACGATCGTCGGTTCGTCCTCCACCGATGCGCGGTAGGCCGCGACGGACCTGGTGTTGCCCACGGTGATTCCGAGGTGACCGGTACCGCTCATCGAGTGTCCCCTGTCGATCGGTCGTTCGGCTCTCGGTCGGAGGGTGTGCCGCCGCGGGCCGCCGGAACCTGCTCGGATGCAGTCTGCTCGGTGTCCTGGCCGGATTCGGGAGTCTCGGTGGGCGGATCGGTCGGCTCCTCGACCGGCAGTTCCGGCTCGACCGGTTCGACGAAGATCGGAGGCTTTTCGGGGGTGGTGTCCTCGGGTGCCTCGTTCGCCGGGCGTGTCGAGATCTCGGTCTCGGTCGGCTCGCGCCGCGGGAGGTCGGAGGTTTCGGTCGGAGTCGTCTCCTCCGCGAACGTGGTGGTCGCGGGCAGCGGAACGACGGGAGCGATCTCAGCGGCAGGCTCGAGAACGACGGTGGGGAAGTCGATCGGGCCACCCGATCCGGAGCCGATCGAGGATGTCGGCGGCACCACCTGGGCATTGTCGATGGTGGGGACCGCGGTATCGGTGGACGTACCGAGTTGCAGTGCGAGTAGTGCGGCACCGACGGTCAACGCAGCAGCGAACGCCGCCGCAGCGAAGAGTGGGCGACGGTCGGATCCGGTCGGGGAGACCACCGCGAACCGCTCGGTGACGGCATCGACGGGGAATCGAGCAGCCAGAATCGCAGCACCGCGGGCGGCGGCGACGCCGGAGTCCTTCTTCTGCAGGGTCTGCAGGACCGACGCGTTCCACGCGGCGAGCGCCTCGGCCTCGGGCACCAGCGAGACGTGGGCGAGGCCGTGTGCGTTCATCGCCGAACGCAGAGCGAACACCTGCTCGGCCGTCCAGCGGGCAGGGTAGGTCGCGGCCGCCGCCAGATCGCGCGGCTGCAGATCGATCGACGACGCCACCTCGGTGAGCAGGCACAGCAGGGCCATCGACGTCAGCTGCTCGGCAGGCAGAACAGTGCCCTTGCTGCCGCTGACACCCACGCCGTCGGCGAGGGTGTCGAGAAAATGTGTGTAGGCCTCGGACTCGTCGTCGGTCGCATCTCCGAGCGAGACGGTGCCGTCGGGATGAGTGTTGAGCACGGTCGCGTGCAGTGACGCCAGGTGCAGCGAGGGTCCGGGCGCAATCGGATGGGACACGGCGGCGACGGCGCGCTCGTCGTCCAGGTAGAGGCCGACATCCGGTGCGCCGACACTCGCACTGCCGGGCTGCTCGGTCATGGCGCTGCTACCTGTTCTCGACTCGGGGAGTGGTGCTCGGTCGTTATGTCGCTCCCGGTCCCCGCACAGTTACAGGGCCGACGCCCACGCTGGTCGAGGCCCCGTAGCCCATGGCGCGCAGCATCGAGATCAGCTCCGACCGCGACTGGGCACCGAGCCTGCGCCGAATGCGGGCCACATGATGCTCGACGGTCTTCGGGGAGATGTAGAGCCGGCTGCCGACCTCGCGATAGGTGACTCCGAGGACGAGCAGTTCGGCGACCTCGGCCTCGCGTTCGCTCAGCGAGCCCGTCGGCTGCGGCGTCGACCGCGGGTTGTCGCGCCCGGTCGAGCTGGGTTGGCGCAACGACCTGGCGATGTGCAGCAGCGACGTCGCCGTCGCAGTATCGGTGACGGTCAGGGCGGCCTCGCTCGCCAGTCGGGCTCCGTCCCATGGCAGCCCGAAGGCGGTGAGGGTGCGCGCGGAGGTCTCCACCTCGGTTGCGTCGGGTCTGCCCTGCAACACCCCGAGCCATGCGCGACCGGCAGCGGCGAGAGCGGCGCTGTACGGGTGAGTCGGAGCGGCAGCGGCCAGGGCCTTGGCGTGCGGCACCAACGCATCGGGAGTCTGGGCCACGATGGCCGCCTGCACCTGGTACCAATGCAGCGCCGACGCCCAGACGGGCGGATCGCCGAGCGCTGCGAGCAGATCGGTTGCCTGCGACACCAGATGTTCGACGCGGTCCACCTGGCCGAGTCGTGTTGCGGCCAGTAGCAACTCGCCCAGGGGCAGCAGCGCGAACAGGTCTGTGGAGTACTCGGCGATCACGCTCTGCGCCTGGGTCCATGCCGTGATCAGTGACCCCGAGTCACCGGACCTACGAGCCAGACCCACCCGAATCGCGTGCAGAAACAACTGATTGCGCACGTGCGACACCGGAATCCGCAGTGCCTCGATCGCGGCACCGGCATCGGCGGTCTCTCCCCGCAGCATCGACGCCCAGGCCCCGACGAGGCTCAGCCTGGTGTGCGCCTCGGAACCAGGACGATGTTCGTCGAGTGCCCGCGTCACGATGGAATCCACCCGGGGCAGATCGCCGCAGTGCACCGCGTGCAAGGCCGACACGGCAGCGGCAGTATCCGGTGTGCACGAGCGATCGGAAGCATTGCCCGTCAACGTCATTGCCCGCATCAGTGCATTCGCACTCGCACTCGACGCCGCTGCGTTTCGCGAATCGATCGACCCGATCACTCCGGTGACGAGCAGGCTGCCCGACGCGGTACTCGACGTCGGCGCGAGAGCGGCCACGGCAGCCATGGAACGGTCGGCGGCGCTGCGATCACCGGCTGCCGCGGCGGACAGGGCAGCCCACACGGCGTCGGGTCCGAGTCGGTCCTCGCCGAGCCACGCGAACAACTGCGCACTGCGCGAGGACATTCCGCGTTGCGCCGCAATCGACGCCGACACTCGCACCGCGGTCCGCAGATCCGCCGCATCGCACCCCGCGGCACCGTCGAGAATCGCATCGGCGAATCTCGCCGCCTCGTCCAGATCCCCGGTGGCCGCCGCGACCTCGGACCGTCTCGCAGCCAGCATCATCGAATCGAACCCTGCCTCGACGGCCGCGCCGTACAGGGCACCGGCGGCATCGACGGGAGCCGAATCCGCCTGCTGAACAAGATAATCGGCGAGACCGGCATGAACGACGCCGCGCTCCGCCAACGCACGGGCCGCGGTGGCGTCGAGCAGGCGGGATCGGGTGGCGACCTCGGTGATCGACGAGAGCAGGACGCGGCAGCGCCCGTCTCCGATCATCTCGATCAGCGGGGCCTCGGCGGACGGAATCAACGTGCCCGTGGTGTCGAGCATGCCGGAGCTGCAGGCCAGATCGACGATCGACTCGACATCGGTCGCACGCGGCACGATCTGCGCGGCCGATGCCGGGTCCGGTGTGACGCCGAACCGAGCTGCGAGCAGCAGTGCCCGTGTGTCGTCGGTGGTCTCGATCAGCATCCGACGGTGTTGTTCGGCAATCGATTCGGCGACCACGCGAAGCGGAGCCGGATCGGAACGGTCCCCGCCGAGCGCACCGAGGGCCGCGTCGACAGCGGCGAGAACTCCGCCGGTCGCCTTGGCGACGGCAGCGGCGAGCGACGCCGAGATCGGCCGGACGGTTGCTGCAGCCCTGGCCGCGATGGCCACCTTGTCCAGCGGAACCAGTGTCAATCGGTTGGAGCCGGCGGACGCGATCAGCTTCTCGATGCGTGAATCGAAACTGCGCGGCGCGGTGGCGACGATCAGAGTGATATCGGATCGGGTTGCAGCCGCTGCGATCTCGTCGAGACGCTGCTCGGACAGCAGGTGCGCATCATCGACGAGAATCGTCGAGCCGGACGGCGCGTCGGCGATGGTGCCCGCGTACACGTCCGTCGACGCCGCAACGGACTCGAGAACCGCGGATCGGCCGGAGCCGCTCACTCCGACTACGACATGAAATCCGTTGGCTACGAGAGCATCACGGACGAAACGATCGGCACGCTCGACGCCGACAAGTCCGGAACGCGTACTGGTCACGATCGACCTATCGGCCGGTCAAGCCGCCGAGGGCTCCGCCGAGTCCGTCACCGACGCCGCCGACGGCACCGCCGAGCCCGTCACCGACGCCGCCGACCACTCCGCCGAGCCCGTTACCGACGCCCTGTCCGACATCGCCGAGAGTGGGGCCCTGATAACTGGGAACCTGCACGCTCGGTGCCTGCGGAACCTGCACGGCAGGCGGTTGGTAGTTGGGAACGGTCGGAGCAGCGACGGACGGGACAGTCGGAACCGTGGCCGCGCCGTTGTCGGCTGGGGCTGCAGCAGGCGCTCCCGCGACCGGAGCGCCGGTGGCGGGGTCGATCTGCGTCACCGTGCCGTCGGCGTTGACCACCGTGGTCGGTGCGCTCTCGGATCCGCTTGCGGCGACACCGTTCTCGCCGGTGGCCGCCGTCGTCGTAGCGGCATCCGCCACCGCTGCGGTGGTGCCCGGCGTCTCGGTGCTCGAGATCGACGTTTCCGCGTTCGATTCGGCCGGAGTTGTGTTGTCGGAGGTCAACGCCGTTCCCACCGACAGGCCTCCGCCGGCCAGAAGGGCGAGGACGAGAACGGATCCGGCCACGACGCCGGCCTTCTTGCGACCGGACATCCCTGCGTCGGATTCGACGGCGGTTGGCGTCGGTGCGGGCCGGGGGGTGGGGCGAGGCATCGGCGCGGCCGCCGCATCGGACGCCACTGCCGTGGTGGGTGCCGCGGCCAAGGCTGCGGCGTCGTCGGAGGCGGTGGCGTCGGCGATGTCGCTGCCGAGAATCGCGGCACCGATTGCGACGGTCAGTTCGGGACGCGGTCCGGCGACCACGGGTGCACGCAGTTCGGACGACATCAGCTCGGCGACCAGTGGTATGGCCGAGCTGCCACCGACGAGGACCACCTGGTCGATGTCGGTGACGTCGAGGCCGGCGGCCGTGACGGCGTCGCGTACCACCCCGATCGACCCGAGCAGAGATGCGCGCACCAGTTCTTCGAGCTCGGAGCGCACCAGGCGAACCTCGGTGTGCAGGCCCGGCAGGTCGACCGTCAGGGACGTCGAGGTGTCGTAGGAGAGTTGTTCCTTCGCTTCACCGCAGCGTGCCCGCAGTTCCACCAGCGCGCCGACGGTATCGGGATCGAAGGGATCGAATTCGAAGGACTGGCTGCCCGAGACGGTGTCGAGCACGTACTGCATGATCGCGTGATCGAACTGCGCTCCGCCGTACTCCTGCGAGTGAACCCCGGTGCCGACGGTGCCTGCCTCGGAGCCGGTGCGCATCAGAGTGACGTCGAGTGCGGTCGCGCCGAGGTCGTAGACCACGGCCAGGCCATCGGACTGCGTTCCTCGGGTGACTTCGAGCCAGCGCATCGTTGCGACGGACTCCGGGACCAGCGTGACGTCGGTGAGCCCCGCGCGGTCCAGCGCGTCACCGAGAACCTCCGCGGTGTACGCGGTCCAGCGAGTGGGGTGAGTGACGACGACGGTAGGAGCGGACTCGGTTCCGGCGGAGGCCTCGGCAACGAGCGCGCGAGCAGCGGTGGCGTACAGGTCCTCGGCGTGATGGCTGCGGCCGTCGTCGTCGATCAGTTCCACCGGATCGCCGACCCGGTCGGCGAAGCCGCTGATCAGATTCCGAGTGGACCGGTCCCACAGCTCTGCCAGACGCGGGGCTTCGCCCGGGCGGAGGTCGAGTGCCGAACGCTTGACCACCGAGGTGACGGGATCGGTGTCCAGTGCGGCCGCCGCCGTCACCGAACCGATACGTATGCCGAGCCCTGCGTTCATCGTCGTGTCGCCGCCTTCGTCTCGCCCTGCCGTCGGTACTTCTGCCGTTACTCGCACTGTCGGCAGAAGCTACCTATTCGTTACGTCTCACAGCAGGTTAGAGCGTGAAACGAGTGAAATCCCCTAAAGCGCCGAGATCCCCTAATCGAAGTCCCCTGGCAACCCCCGGGGGAGTAGGGGGATCGGCCCCGTTGGGCGGGGGCTCTGCGGTGCATAGCTTTGTGATCAACCACGAAGCACCCCTCGTCAAGGAGACCCACGATGGCTACCAACGCCGTACTCGATTTCATCCTCAGCCTGCTGCGCGACGACCAGGCCGCAGCCGCCTACTGCGCCAATCCCGAGACGACGCTGGCCGCCGCGGGACTCGGCGACGTCACTCACGCCGACATCGTCGCGGTCGCACCTCTGGTCGCGGAGTCGGGACTGTTCGCCGGTGCGGGCAGCCAGCTCTCGGCCATCCTGGGTGCAGGCGGGTCGGCGGGACTCGACGGCGCACTCGCCGGAGGCGCGAGCCTCGGTGGCGGACTGTCCGCCGGACTCGGATTGGCAGCAGGCGCAGTCGCAGGCGGCGGACTCGCAGCGGGCGGCAGCCTGACCGGAGGAATCGACGTCACCGGTGAGATCGCTGCTTCCCTGCAGGCAGCACTCGCTGCAGCGTTGGCCGTCGGAGGCCAGATCGGTCTCGAGCTCGGCACTGCCTTCGGCGGCGCACTCGACGCTCTGATCGGTGCAGGCACAGGTATCGGCGGCGGGCTCGGCGGCGGCGTGGATCTGGACCTCGACGGTCTGCTCGGCGGAACCGTCGGACTCGGCGCTGCACTGACCGGACTGATCGGAGCAGGCGCAGGCATCGGCGGTGAGATCGGCGGAGACATCGCCGCACAGCTGCAGGCAGCACTCGACGCCGCCATCGGCGCGACCGGTGCCGTCGATCTCGGCGCACTGGCCGACATCCAGGGCGGCCTGGCCGGCGCACTCGGTGCGGTCTTCGGAGTCGGCGGAACCATCGGTGCAGAGCTCGGCGCTTCCCTCGGAGGAGTCTTCGACGCCGCACTCGGTGCCGGAGCCGGACTGGACATCGCCGGCGACCTCGGTGCCGCTCTGACCGCGGGAATCGGCGGCGCACTCGGCGGGCTGGGAACCATCGGAGCAGATCTGACCACCGACATCGGTGCCGCATTGGACGGCGCGCTCGGCGCAGGCGGCGCACTGGTCGGCGACCTCGCAGGCGGAGTCGGCGCGAGCCTGGGAGGTCTCTTCGCCGCAGACGGTGCCATCGCAGGATCCATCGGATCCGCGCTCGGAGCAGTCCTCGACGCAGGTGCCCTCGCAGACCTCGATGTCGACGCCCTGCTGGCCGCGGGCGGCAACCTCGGCGCAGTGGTCGGCGGCGCACTGGGAACCGCACTCGATCTCGACACCAGCGCAATCGGCAGCCTCACCGCCGCACTCGACGCTGCACTCGACGGCACGATCGGAGCAGGCGCAAACATCGGCGGCGGACTTGTCGGCGGCCTCGAAGGCGGAGTTGCCGGCGGCCTCGAAGGCATCCTCGGAACGGCATTCGGCGTCGGCGGAGCAGCCGGAGCCCAGCTCGGCACCGCCCTCGAATCGGTACTCGACACCAGCGCAGCACTCGACCTCGGAGCCGCACTCGGAGCCGGAGCCGACGTCAGCGCAGGACTCGTCGGAGCGATCGACGCAGCGGTTGCCGCCGGAGCAGACCTCTCGGGAACCGTCGAAGGAGCACTCGCCGGAGTCGGCGGACTCGGCGCAGACCTGTCGGGCGGCCTGGCCGGACTCGGCGGACTGGGCGCGGGCCTCACCGGAGGACTCGCAGGCCTCGGAAACGTCGGTGCTGATCTGACCGGTGGCCTGGCCGGCGTCGGGAACGTCGGTGGCGAACTGGCCGGTGGCCTGGCCGGCGTCGGAAACGTGGGTGGCGAACTGGCCGGTGGCCTGGCCGGCGTCGGAAACGTCGGTGCAGATCTGGCCGGTGGCCTGGCCGGCGTCGGGAACGTCGGTGCAGGTGTGGCCGGTGGTCTGGCCGGAGTGGGTGATGCAGGTGCGGGTCTGACCGGCGGCCTGGCCGGACTCGGCAGCCTCGGCGGCGGTATCGCGGGCGGAGTGGCGGGCGGAGTCGCCGGTGGCGTGGATGCTGCGGCCTCGGCCGGTGCCGGACTCGAAGGAGCCGTCACCGGTGCGGTGAGCGGCGGAATCGATGCAGCGGCGTCGGCAGGTGCGGGCCTCGAAGGTGCCGCGGGAGCTGCAGGCTCGGTTACCGGTGGCCTCGAAGGTGCCGCGGGCGGAGTAGTCGACGCCGGAACCTCGGTGGGCGGCGAGATCGCGTCCAACGTCGGCGCAGGACTGGACACCGGTGCCTCGATCGGAGGCGACTTCGCGTCCACCGTGGGTGCGGGTTTGGATGCTGGTGCGGACGCTGCGGCTTCCGCGGGCGGCGGGTTTGATTCCGCTGCCGACCTCGGTGGCCAGGCCGCGGGCGGCCTCACCGGTGGCCTGCAGTCGGGTGTCGAGGGACTGGCGGACGCCGGCGGCAGCCTTTCCTCCGCGGCATCGGGATCGTTCGATCACTCCAGCTCGTTCGATTCCTCGGCTACGGCGAACGGCTCCGGCTGGTCGAGCGTCGACTCGGACGTCTTCGGTCAGGGCGAGACCGATTCGAGCCTGTTCAGCGACTCGAGCCTGCACGGTTCGGTGGACTCGGCAGCGGACTCCCTGGGACATGTGACCGTCGATCACGACTTCGACCCGACGCAGCCCTGATCCCCTCGCCTGCGGGTAGGCAATGACATGACTCGGCCCCGAGTGTTCCCCGGCACTCGGGGCCGAGTCGTAGCTAGAGTTCGTTCCTGGGCGTCAGTGGAGCCCGGGTACCGCGGAAGTCGACGAGAACGGTTGTGAGCACGAGCGTATGGACGGGCAATCTACGGAGCTGGCAGAGCTGCTGAGCCGAACCGCGGCGGTGGCGACATCGGCGGGAAGATCCGACCTGGTGGATCGAGTCGAGGCGGCGCGCTCGCGAGTGCTGGATCCACGTCGACGCATCATCGTGGTCGGACCGCTCAAGCAGGGCAAGAGTCAGTTCGTGAATTCGCTGCTCAATCTGACGGTGTGCTCGGTCGGAGACGACGAGACCACCGCCATCCCGACCGTGGTGTCCAATGCCGAGAGCCTGTCCGCGCAGCTCGTACTCGCCGATCCGGGCAACGAACCGATTCGAGTCGATGTTCCGCCCGAGCAGATCACGACGGTCACCCCGTCGAGTCCGCTGGCCCAAGGCCGTGAGGTGTTGCGCCTGGACATCGGGGTGGCGAGCCCGTTGCTCGCCGACGGGTTGGTACTGGTCGACACTCCCGGAGTCGGTGGGCACACGAATCCGCACGCTGCAGGCACATTGGGTCTCATTCCGTCGGCCGATGCGGTGCTCGTCGTGTCCGATGCCTCGCGCGAATTCACCGAGCCGGAACTGTCCTTTCTCCGGCAGGTGCAGGGACTGTGCCCGGCCGTGGCGGTGCTGATCACCAAGATCGACCTGTATCCGCACTGGCGGCAGATCGTCGAGGCCAATCGTGGACACCTGGATCGCGCAGGCATCGACGTGCAGATGTTGCCGGTCTCGTCTCTGTTGCGTTCGCACGCACTGCGTTTGAACGACGAGGAACTCAACGCCGAGTCCGGTTTCCAGCAGCTCTACGCGTTTCTGCGGGACGACGTGGTGGCCCGGGCGGATGTGCTGGCGCGCTCCTCGGTCTCGCTCGATGTCCGTTCTGTCACCGAACATCTGACGCTCTCGTTCGGTAGTGAGCTTGCGGCACTGAAGGATCCGGAGCGAGCCGCCGCGGCCGTCGCCGGGCTGCAGCGCGCCAAGGCCGCCGCCGAGGAGCTGCACAAGCGGTCGTCGCAATGGCAGCAGACCCTCGGTGACGGTATCGCCGATCTCGCCTCCGACATCGATCACGATCTGCGCGACCGGTTGCGGCGCGTCACCCGGGAAGCGGAAGAGACCGTCGACGAGGGGGATCCGGGCAAGGATTGGCCGCAGCTCGGCGAGTGGCTCGAGGAGCAGATCGCCGCGTCGGTGGGCGACAACTTCGTCTGGGCTCACGAACGGGCACTGTGGCTTTCGGAGTTGGTGGCCGAACACTTCGCCTCGTCCGGAGCGGCAGCGTTGCCCGATCTGGATCTCGGTGATCTCGACAACGTCCTCGATCCCGTCTCGTCCCTGGCCGATCTGGAATCCGGTCGTATCGGAATCACCCAGAAGGTCCTGGTGGGAATGCGCGGGTCTTACGGCGGTGTGCTGATGTTCGGCCTGATCACCACGTTCGTCGGATTGAGTCTGCTCAACCCTATTTCGATCGGTGCGGGCGTACTGCTGGGCACCAAGGCGTACAAGGAGGACAAGGAGAACCGCGTCAAAGCGCGGCGGTCCGAGGCCAAGATCGCGATCAGGCGATTCACCGACGACGTCAGCTTCCAGGTGGGCAAGGAGTCCAAGGACCGGCTGCGGCAGATTCAGCGAGTCCTGCGTGATCACTTCACCTCGATCGCCGAGCAGACGCTGCGCTCGCTCAACGAGTCGTTGCGCTCGGCGCAGGAGGCCGCCGCTGCCGACAACACCGACCGTGCCGCTCGCATCGCCGCGCTGGAGAAGGACATGCGGGTGGTGTCCGAACTGAATTCTCGGGCAGTATCTCTGGTCGAGGACGCTGCCGTATGAGCGTGGCGGCTCTCGCCCGGGCCCGCGACCTCATCTCTGCGGCACGATCGACGTACTCCGGTGATGCCGAAGCGTCCTGGATGCTCGACGAATGCCTCTACCGCCTGGACGAGCCGCTGCGCGTGGCCCTCGCGGGATCACTCAAGGCAGGTAAGTCGACGCTGCTGAATTCTCTCGTCGGGCAGGATATCGCCCCGACCGACGCCACCGAGTGCACGAAGGTCGTCACGTGGTACCGCAACGGCGTCACTCCCGCCGTCACGGCCTGGTACGACGGTGACCGAGCCGCGAACGTGCCGGTGCAACGGCGCGACGGGCGATTGACCTTCGACCTCGGGTCGTTGACGGCCGCGCAGGTCGACCGACTCGACGTCGAATGGCCTGCAAGCGCTTTGGCACAGACGACGATCATCGACACCCCCGGTACCTCGTCTCTGTCGCGAGACGTGTCGGCACGCACGTTGGCGATGCTCACGCCCGAGAACTCGTCGTCGGGTGCGGACGCCGTCGTGTATCTGCTGCGCACTCTCAATGCGACCGACGTGTCGTTTCTCGGTCAGATCGGCGCGCACGTGGGCGGCGATTCGGGACCGCTCGGTGTGATCGGCGTCGTCTCGCGAGCCGACGAGGTGGGTTCGGGGCGGATGGACGCGATGATGTCGGCCAAGGAGGTCGCTGCGCGATTCGCGTCCGAACTCGAGGCCACCGGCCTGTGCCAGGCGGTGGTTCCGGTTGCAGGACTGCTCGCGCTCGGCGCGGAAACCCTGCGGCAGAACGAGTTCGCGGCCTTCGAGATGCTGGCGACCGTGCCCACCGAGGATCTGCAGTTGGCGATGCTCTCGGCCGACCGTTTCGTGCGCGCGGAGAGCACGCTCCCGGTCGATGCAGCGCTGCGGGCCAGCATCGTCGACCGGTTCGGGCTGTTCGGTATTCGGATGGCTGTGACGTTGATTCGGCTCGGGGTGCGCGATTCGCCGACGCTGGCTGCCGATCTGGTCGAGCGCAGTGGGCTCACCGAACTTCGGTCGGTGATCGACGTGCAGTTCGGTCAACGTGCCGACCAGCTGAAGTTGCATTCGGCTCTGGTTGCGCTGCAACGGATCCTGGAGTTCAGGCCGGAGTCTCACGCGCTTCGCACCGAGGCCGGCCGAATGCTCGCCGACGTGCACGGATTCGCCGAACTGCGTCTGCTCGGTCGATTGCGTTCCACCACACCGAAACTGCCCGACGGCGGACTGCTCGAGCTGCAGCGCATCATCGGTGGCTTCGGTATCGCTGCCACCGAGCGTCTCGATCTGCCTCCCGATGCCGGACGAGCTCAGCAGCGCGACACCGCGCTGGCGGCCGTGCACAAGTGGCGCGCATTGTCCGAGCATCCACTGCTGGACCGGTTCACCTCAACCTCGTGCGCCACGGCGGCCCGCAGCGCCGAAGGAATACTCGCGTCTCTGGCCTGATCTATCGGGCCGAATCGGCCGCGGCGATCCAGTCGATCGCCTGGCGTAGCGGCATCGGTCGGGCAATGTGATATCCCTGCGCCATGTCCACGCCCAGTGTGCACACGTAGTCCCACATCTGTTGGCTCTCCACGCCTTCGACTACGGTTCGTGCATCGAGCGCTTTCGCCAGTCGCACAGCGGCATCGAGAATGGCTCGGCCGCGCGGGTGACTCGATGCTCGCTGAAGCAGAGATCGGTCGATCTTGATGACGTCCGGTTCGAGTCTGTCGAGCAGCTCGAGGTTCGAGTATCCGGTGCCGAAGTCGTCGATGCTGATCTTCGCGCCGAATCGTTTCAGTATGCCCAGGGTGTCTCGGGCTCGACCGTGCTCGTCGAGCAATGCCGATTCGGTGACCTCGATGACGAGCTTGTCGAACCCTCCTGGTGGTGCCCAGGTGATGAGACGGTCGATGACGTCGCGTTCGTCGAGTTCGATTCCGGAGAAATTCGCGGCCACCTGTGGGCGGGTCTCACCGAGTTCGTCTTCGAGTAGGTTCAGATCCGCATCGAGCAACGTGAGAACGATCTTTCCCAACGCCCGGAGATGGCCTGTCTGAGTGGCGTGGTCGATGAACTCCTGAGCGGGAACGACGACCCCGTTCCGCCGCCATCGGACCAGTGCCTCCAGCATCGTCACCCGGCCGGTGCTCACATCGACGATCGGCTGGTAGTGCAACTCGAAATCCTTGTTGCGGAACGCTTCTCCCAGCTCGTGGCGGATCGATGCCCGGTCGTCTGCGATCGCGTTCATGCTTGGAGCGAAGTACATGTGACGGTCACGGCCGCCTTTCTTCGCTTCGTACATGGCCGTGTCGGCGTTGTGCAGCAGTGCGTCCGCAGTTGTGCCGTCGTCCGGACTCAGGGCGATACCGATCGATGCCGAGACGTACACCGTCGCGTCGACGAGGGTGATCGGGTTCCGTAAGTCCAGAAGAATTCTGTGCGTCAGGATCTCGAGGCTGTCCAGGTCCTCGCTTCGGGTCACGAGAACGGCAAATTCGTCGCCGCCGAGACGACCGACGATGTCGTGTCGGCGTGCAGCCTGCTGCAGTCGTGCAGCAACCGTGCGCAGTACGACATCACCTGCACGATGCCCGAAGCGATCGTTGATCTCCTTGAAGTCGTCCAGGTCGATCCACAGTGCAGCGACTCTCGTGGTCCCGGAATCCAGGAGTTCGGCGAGGCGTGATCGAAAGAACTGCCTGGTGAGCAGACCGGTGTGTCGGTCGAACTGTTCCCGAGCGGCCAGGTCGGCGCTGATTTCGCGTATCCGTGAGGTGTCGTGAACGATTGCAACCGAATGCGGTCCGGCGGGCGAATCGGATTTCACCGGTACGGCACGGAATTCGATACTGATCGGATGCGACGATCCATGTGCGTCGACGACCGTCCAGCTGTCGAACGCACCGTTGTCCGCCGGACCCGGTTCGATCTCGGGTGAAGGGGCCACGGCTCCGGCCCTTCGATCGATGAGCATCGACAGGCTCGTTCCGATCAATTCGTGTGGCTCGAATCGGGTGATGGCCGTGAAACCGGTGCTGATGGACAGTATCCGGTTCTCGCGATCGAGCACGACGATCCCGGCGGTGACCGTGCCGAAGAGTGCGTCGAGTACGGCACTCCGCTCCGCTGCCTGGTCCTCGAAGACTCGGCGGTCGGTGACATCGACGGCGCTGCCGATGACCAGTCGGTCGGCGGGGTCGGTCGTACGGACCGTGTGGGCAACTTCTTCGATCCAACGAATCGATCCGTCCGGACGGACGATGCGATACTCGCATGTCCAATCTTGTTCGGCAGCAGCAGAAACAGTGGCGACTCGGTCTCGGTCCTCCGGGTGCACGGTCGACAGAAGTAGCCGCGGCTCCGCCATGACCCTGTCGCGGTCGAGACCGTAGATGTCCTCGACGCGTGAGTTGACGAACGTCAGCGTGCCGGTGGCGTCGCGCTGCCAGACTATCTCGCGGATGGAGTCGGCAACGAGGTGAAAATTGCTCAGTGCGGCATCGCGAGCCCGCCTCGTGGCGCTGATCTCGCCGACATCGGTCACCACCACGATGACACCCCGCACGTCGCCGTCGGAACCCAGATAGGGCTGGGTCTGCAGAAGGTAATCGGCGTTGGCGCTGCTGATTTCGCGTATGCGCGACTGGCGATGTTCGAGTGTCGCGTTGAGGTCCTCCTCGAGGCCGGGGATCTCGACCGTGGAGGGAATGGCTGTGAGCGGTCGGCCTCGGTCCGCGTCGATCAACGAGAACAAGCGAACGGCGAGGGGAGTGAAGCGGGTGACGCGCAGTTCGCGGTCGATGATGATCAGTCCGCTGGTGAGCGACGACTGAATGTTGGTGAGATCGGAGTTGGCCTGTTGCGCCTCGTTGGTGCGCGCTTGGAGTTCTTGGTTGAGGGTCGTCAGCTCCTCGTTGGTCGCTTCGAGTTCCTCGTTGGCGGCCTGGGCTTCTTCGGTGGTGGCCTGTAATTCCTCCGAGGATGCCTGCAGCTCTTCGTTCATCGCCTGCAGTTCTTCGTTCGAAGATCCGAGGTCGGCGACGATGGCCTCCAGCGCCCGCTGCGTGGAGTCGAGTTGTGCATTCATGTCCAGGACGGGTGTGGACGAATCCACCGTTCCGTGCGTGGGCGCAGACTCCTCGGCGCGGAACGACACGACCGTCCGGGTCGTGAACTCCGTCGATACCCGAGCGCCCGTGATGCGCACGCGATGTGCCTCGCCGGCCACCAATTCCACTGTTGTGGACTCGGTTTGACGCAGTCGACTGAGTAGCGTCCGCACCTTGAGGCGATAGGGTTCCCGGATGATCTCGGCCACCGCCCCGGTCTGTCTACCCTCGCCGACCGTGCACCATCGTGAGACGTCGCCGATCACCTCGATCAGTACATCGCGGTCGTCGACGATCAGCATCGGAGCCGAGGTGATCTGGAGTATGCGGCGGTATGGGAGTTCGGTGTCGGCGCGAGTCGGGCCTGTGCCGCTCGGGAAATTGGCCCCGCCGGCCGGTGGAGCTTGAAGGCGTCGAGTCACGGCGATGGACGGCAGGCGGCTCGAGTCGCCCCGCCGGTAGATTCGGTGTGTGTAGTCGGCCGCGGTGAACACGGCATCGACATTGGAGATTCGCTCCGACAAGCCGAGAACGACGAGCCCGTCCGGCACCAGGGCGTAGTGGCACAGATCCATCACCCGTGCCTGGAGGCGCGGCTCGAAATAGATGAGTGTGTTGCGGAGCGAGATCAGGTGCACCCGAGGAAACGGCGGGTCGTACGCCACATTGTGGCGAGCGATGATCATGCACTCGCGCAGTTCCGGGACGACGGCCCATCCGGCGGTGGACTGATACATCCATCGGTCACGAAGCCGTTGTGGAACGGCCTCGACCTCGGTGGCGCGGTACTGGCCTCGCCGCGCGACGGTCAGCGCAGCGTCGTCGAGGTCGGTGGCGAACACCTTCAATCTGCTGCTCAGCCCACTCCTGTTCTCGGCACCATCGAGAGCATCGGCAGCCAACATCGCAATCGTGTAAGCCTCTTCTCCCGTTGCACATCCGGGTATCCACAGGCGGAGGGGTTCGTGAGCCGCCAGCGAACGGACCACGGTCTTCAACCGCAGTCCCACGCTCTCCCACACTGCTCCGTCGCGGAAGAACGAGGTGACACTGACGAGAATCGCTCGTGCGAGTGCACCGGCTTCGGCGGTGTCGTCCGCCAGCGAGGCGGCATACTCGGCCACCGAGATCCCTTTACCGTGTCGACGACGCTCGATCTGTCGACTCAACGTCGAACGCTTGTAGCGCGAGTAGTCGATACCGGTGGCCAGGCGCAGGCACTCGACGATCGTCGCCAGATCTGCCGCGTCCGGATCCGGGGTGTCGGTCGAGACTTCCGACCGGGGTCGGTCCTCCGCCGCTGCCCCGTCCGTTGTGGGACCGGTCTGCTCGTCCGCAGGGCGCGCCGATCGCCCGAACAACAGGTCGTGCAGTTCGGTGCCGATGGACTCGGCAGGAGCGGTCAGATTCACCGACCCGGTGTCGAGGGTGGAGGTGGGCATCTGCTCGAATGCCGCGGTCGTCGGGTCCTGGACTGCAACGACCCCGCCGCCGTCGCGGATCGCGGTCGCCCCGGCGGCACCGTCACCGCCGCTGCCGGACAGGACCACGCCCACGGCGTCGGGGCCGAATTCCGAGGCCAACGACTGCAGCAACCGATCGATGTTCGGCCATGGTCGCTTCTGTGGACTGGGTTGCGGAAGTCGTATCGAGTCCTTCGCGACCACGATGTCCGAGCCGGGAGGCCCCACGTAGACGACCCCAGGTTCGAGTTTCGCTCCATCCACGGCGGCCACCACTGCCATCGTCGTGTGGTGCGAGAGAAGTTCCACCAGGGCACTGTCCTGATTCGGAGCTCGGTGCTGAGCCACGACAAAACACCAGGAAGCGGCGGCCGGAGCTCCGGAGAGGAACCGGGCGACCGCGTCCAGTCCACCGGCCGAACTGCCGACTCCGACCACCCGCAATCTGGGATGGCCATCGTTTCCGTCAACCATCGGCAGGCACCTTCCTGGACGTCGGCACTCACTCAACCACACGATGACCGGTACCGTACGTTCTTCGGACGCGCGGACGCGACTCGTCAGCGCCGGGGTGCGAGCGCGACGAGGGTGGTGGCCGCGGAGGCACCCGCGACGACGAACGGCCCCCAGTGCAGGACGCCACCGAGCAACGCGGGAGCGTCGGAGACGAACGTCGAGAACGTGATCGATGCACCGACGGTCAGGATTCCGACCGCGCCCATCAGGACCTTCGACGACGTCGCTGCATTGCGCAGTAGATTCAGTGCGACGAAACCGAGCAGCACGAGCACAGCCGCGGCGGCCCCGCTGGACAGCAGCGTGGCCGAGGCAGTGTTGCGGACGTCGGCCGCACTTGCTGTCGAATCTTGTTGCGCTACTGCATTTTCGACGCCGGAGAGCACAGGCTCCCAGTTCAGGGCGGCCGCCGCGGCCAACGCGAGAATCAGTGCCGCTGTCAGTGCCCACAGCGCATTCGCGACCTTCGGCAGTACCGAGGAAGTGGGCTCCTGCCGTGGCCGCAGCGGTTCGACGGCGACATCGGGCCGCGGTGGTTGCGGACGGGGAGGGCGGGGCCTCCGCGATGTCGGGTCGTTCTGTTCATCGGCCACGCGCAGGAGTCTATCCGTCGGCGGTGACGGGCCGCTGTCTCAGCGCAGCACCACCGGCACACCCTCGTACGGACGCAGGGTCATCGGGAAGCTGTTCAGCTCGTCAACGGTGGCGATTTCGTTGTCGTCGAAGACATCGACGGCGCATGTACCGGGCACCAGGTGCTTGGACTGGATGGTGGCACTGATCTCCTCGGACGAGAAGTTGAGTACCGTCGCCTGGATGGTTCCCTGGCTGAGCTCGTGCACCATGACCAGCAGGCCCTTGTGCGAGACCGTCGGAATATCGATCTGCTGAGCGGTTGCGATTCCGAACCGCTTGCGCAACTCGATGATTCGCGCCAACTGGCGGGCGAACGACTGTGGGTCGGCCAGCTGCTCGGGGAGCGAGCCGTACAGGCTGCGCCCGCGGGGAATCCCCGACTCCGAGCGCACGGCCTCGGGGAAGTACCCCATCAGATCGTGTGCACCACGGTTGAGCCACCGAGTGTCACCTTCGCGGATGAGGTCGTCGACCTCCTCGGCGTCGATGGGCAGAATGCCGAGCAGATCCCAGCCCGACAGGGCGAACACGCCCGGCTGCAACGCGTTGTACATCGCCAACAGCAGGTGAGCCCGCTTGACGGTGTCGATGTCTCGCTCGTCCATGCGGTCCAGATCGCGGATGCCCAGCGATGCGGTGATCACGCTCGCTGTGGTGCAGGCGATTCCGTTGGTGGTGAACGTTCGGTTGTACGGTGCCCACCGTCCGGTGAGTCGATCGGTCAGCTCACCGCGAATACGGTCACCCAGATCGCTGCCCTTGACCGCCTCGCCGCCGTAGGTGAACTCGTCCTCGGCGTGCAGGGTGGCGAAATGGATGAGCTCGAACGTCATCTCGTCGTGGTTCTGCAACGCGTGCACCAGAGACGCCGTGTCGACGCCGTGATCGCGGGCCAAAGTCATGGTGAGCCTGAGGAATTCGGTGTTCCCCATGACGAGGGCATGCTGATATGCCGGGCGGTTGATGAAGTCGTACGACAGATCGGCTCCGTTGGCACCCATGGCCTTGATGTCGTCGATGGTCAGGTTCAGCTCCTGGAAGGTGAACCCGCCCATCTTGCGCACCACGCTGGCGATCAGGTGGTTCGCTGCCTCGGACAGTGGATGGCCCTCGGACCAGCCCGGTCCCTCGGCTCGACGCTCCACACCGAGAAAACCGTTGGCGTCCAACCGCAATGCGCCTGCACCCAGATCGGCGATGGAATGGCACGCGTCGCCGATCACCAGTCGCATTCCGGCGAAGGAGGGATCGAGCCAGTTGATCGACGGCTGACCGGCCTTGAAGTAGTGCAGGTACACCCAGCGACGTTCGACGCCGTCGATACCGACGACGGGAGGTGTTGCGCTCCAGTTGGTTTCCTTCACGCCGAGCTCGTAGAAGATGACACGCTGCAGCTGACCGATGATGTATCCGGCGCGGGCGAGATTGGCCTCGGCCTCGGCGTCGATGTTCTGAGAATCGGCACCGGCCCGCACTCGCGGCAGCAGATGCCAGTCCTGCGGTTCGATCTCGACCATGTGGTAGATGCCGGGGTAGTCGGCCACGGCCATCTCGGCAAGTCTGAAGTCCGCGCCCTTGCCGGTATGGCCGGGAACGATGTCGTCGATCACGATGCCGTCGTACGCCGAGGCCACCACGCACAGGCGTCGGAACTCTTCTTCCGATCCGAATGCGGGGTCGATCTGCATGCCGATCCGGTCGAAGTGTCCGTCGACCGAGGGGGTCGGACGCCAACCGTGGATACCGCCTGCCACCTTCACCGGGCCGGTATGCACTGCGGTGACACCGATTTCGGAGAACGCCTGCCACAGCTTCTCGTCGCCGAGAGTGCTCAGGAAACTCGTCTGTGGGGCGTTGATCACAGAGATGGGATACGCGGTGAACCACACCGGTGCGCGCTCGACGGCGGCGCGCGGATCGGGGTCGGCATACGGGTTCTGCCACATGCTGCCCTTGCCCGAGAGTTGCTCGGCGATCAACTTGGCATCGCGCAGCATCGACTGTTCGGTGAGCCAGTCCACGTACTCGGGGTTCGACGCCACCGGTTCGCTGTCGGGAGTGGGGCTGTTGCTTCGGTTGGCGCGACGCACCGAGGGTCGAAGTGGTTTCGGCCGAGCCGGATAGAACTTCTCGTCGTAGGTGATCTCGCTCGGTTCGTGCTGCACTTCGGGATCCATGTGCCTCCGTAGCCTCGCTTTTCCTCAACCCTACGTAGGGCGCGGCCGATCCGCAGGGTTGTGGTTCCCCTGATCGGTGAGCGGTGAAACCTGGCTCGCCGACCGGTGAAACCTACGCCGAACTACACGGATGTGATTCGCCAGGGGCCCTTTCCTTCGATATGCGAACGTCATCGAATCGAGACCGCCTGGTGTGGAATGTCTGATTCGGATAGGCCATAGTGAGTCAGGTACCAACTGACCCATCTGTCACATCAGACTCATGAGTCACATCCCCCTCAGCTACAGGAGTTGTTCATGCGACGTCTTGCCCGCACATCGATCCTGGCCTCGACGGCCGCTCTGGCCGCCGCCATCGGTGCGGTCGCCCTCGCACCGGCAGCATCGGCCGAACCGGCACCCGAACCCGTCGGCCCGTTCGGCTCGGTGGTGCTCGAAAGCCCGGACCTGGTGGTGACCATGGCCGCCGTCTGCGACACCACGGTCGAGGACGCACCCGAGGGCGGTGTCGTCGCACTGCAGGTCAAGGTCGACAACGTCGGCGCGGACGACGCCTCGAACGTCAACGTCAACTACGGCGCACTGCCGGGCGTGCAGGGTCAGAACACCGAGGCGACCATCGAGGCAGGCGAAGCGGCCACGTACACGGTGCCCTCGGTCGATCGTGAATGGATCGCTCGTCCCGCCGGTGCCGCGGCATTCGCCAGTGCACTCGATGCGAACTTCCTCGACAACATCACCGGTGGCCTTCTCAGCCACAGCTGCATTCCCGCACCGGCCGAGGAGCCTGCCGAGTAATTCCTTCCGCAACAGCTTTCTCCCCGCTGCGCCGCGACGATCCTTGCTGATCGTCGCGGCGTACTGCTGTGGAGGGGCTTCGCCCCATGTGAGTAGAAGTTCGTAGCAGGCACCGAATTTCCATGCACGTGCGGCGCAGCCGCTCCCTCGGGAACAAATTCGCCACACCCTCCGTTGTGCAGGTCAGCAGCCTTGAGTGGATGAGGCTCAAGTTGGAAGTTGACGCGACAGATCGCGTTATGCAAACTTGAGTGGAGTTCGCTCACCCAGGGACTGAATCCACGCAACAACAGGAGGAAACATTATGGCTCGTGCGGTCGGTATCGACCTCGGGACCACCAACTCGGTCGTGTCCGTCCTCGAGGGCGGCGAACCGGTTGTCGTCGCCAACTCCGAGGGATCACGCACCACCCCGTCGATCGTCGCTTTCGCCAAGAACGGTGAAGTGCTGGTCGGCCAGCCCGCGAAGAACCAGGCGGTCACCAACGTCGACCGCACGATTCGTTCCGTGAAGCGCCACGTCGGCACGGACTGGACCGTGGAGATCGACGGCAAGAAGTACACCCCTCAGGAGATCTCCGCGCGCACGCTGCAGAAGCTCAAGCGCGACGCCGAGGCCTACCTGGGTGAGGAAATCACCGACGCGGTCATCACCGTTCCCGCCTACTTCGAGGACGCACAGCGTCAGGCCACCAAGGAAGCCGGCCAGATCGCCGGCCTCAACGTCCTGCGCATCGTCAACGAGCCCACCGCGGCAGCTCTCGCATACGGACTGGACAAGGGCGACAGCGAGCAGACCATCCTCGTGTTCGACCTCGGTGGCGGCACGTTCGACGTCTCGCTCCTGGAAATCGGCGACGGCGTCGTCGAGGTCCGTGCGACGTCCGGCGACAACCACCTCGGTGGCGACGACTGGGACGAGCGCATCGTGACCTGGCTCGTCGACAAGTTCAAGGCTCAGAACGGCATCGATCTGACCAAGGACAAGATGGCTCTGCAGCGTCTGCGTGAGGCTGCCGAGAAGGCGAAGATCGAACTGTCCTCCGGGCAGAGCACCTCGATCAACCTCCCGTACATCACGGTCGACGGCGACAAGAACCCGCTGTTCCTCGACGAGCAGCTCAGCCGCTCGGAGTTCCAGAAGATCACCTCCGACCTGCTCGACCGCACCCGTGCGCCGTTCCAGGCAGTGGTCAAGGACTCCGGCATCGCCGTCAAGGACATCGACCACGTCGTGCTCGTCGGTGGTTCGACGCGTATGCCCGCCGTCTCCGAGCTGGTCAAGGAACTCTCCGGTGGACGCGAGCCCAACAAGGGCGTCAACCCGGACGAGGTCGTGGCCGTCGGTGCTGCACTGCAGGCCGGTGTGCTCAAGGGTGAGGTCAAGGACGTTCTGCTCCTCGACGTCACGCCGCTGTCCCTCGGTATCGAAACCAAGGGTGGCGTCATGACCAAGCTCATCGAGCGCAACACCACCATCCCGACGAAGCGTTCCGAGACCTTCACCACCGCTGACGACAATCAGCCCTCGGTGCAGATCCAGGTCTTCCAGGGTGAGCGCGAGATCGCCTCGCACAACAAGCTCCTCGGCTCCTTCGAGCTGACCGAGCTGCCCCCGGCTCCTCGCGGCGTCCCGCAGATCGAGGTCACCTTCGACATCGACGCCAACGGCATCGTGCACGTCACGGCCAAGGACAAGGGCACCGGCAAGGAGAACACGATCAAGATCCAGGACGGCTCCGGCCTGTCCAAGGAAGAGATCGACCGCATGGTCGCCGACGCGGAAGCTCACGCAGACGAGGACAAGGCTCGTCGCGAAGAGGCCGAGGTCCGCAACCAGGCCGAGTCCCTCGTCCACCAGACGGAGAAGTTCGTCAAGGACAACGAGGACAAGGTCGACGCCGAGCTCAAGGGACGCGTCGAAACCGCTATCGCCGACGCCAAGACGGCTCTCGCGGGCAGCGACATCTCGGCAGTCAAGACCGCCGTGGAGAAGCTCTCGACCGAGTCGCAGGCTCTCGGCACCGCCATCTACGAGGCTCAGGCCAAGGAGCAGGGCGGCGCAGAGGGTGGCGCCCAGGCCGCTGACGACGGTGTCGTCGACGCAGAGGTTGTCGACGAGCCCGCCGACGACACGGACAAGAAGTGACGTCGGAGAACACCGAGCAAGAACCGGTCACTTTCGTGGACAAGCGAAAGATCGATCCCGAGACCGGTGAAGTACGGGAAGGTGACGCAGTTCCGGAGCCCCTGGTGGGCACCGGGGCTGCGCCCCAGCCCGACTCGGTGGACGAAGGGACCGTCGACGGTGACGTCGTGGAAGACCCGCGTGACACTCAGGTCGCAGAACTCACCGCAGATCTGCAGCGCGTCTCGGCGGAGTACGCCAACTACCGGCGTCGCACCGACCGCGAGAAGCAGACCGGAGCGGAGAACGCCAAGGCGTCCGTCGTCTCGCAGCTCCTTCCGGTTCTCGACGACCTCGAGCGAGCTCGCCAGCACGGCGATCTCGAAACCGGACCGCTCAAGGCAGTGGCAGACAAGTTGGCAGGGGTGTTCTCGAACATCGGCCTGACCACCTTCGGAGCCGAGGGCGACGCCTTCGACCCGGCCATCCACGAGGCCGTCTCCCACGAGGGCGACGGCAGCAGTCCGGTCGTCGGGACGCTGATGCGTCCGGGCTACAAGCTCGGCGAGCGCGTCCTGCGGACCGCGATGGTCGGCGTCGTGGACAGTGCAGCGCAAGAATCGGATGCACCTGCGTCCGACGAGCAGTAGACAGAAAACAGCGAGAGGAGGAAACGCCCGGTGAGCCAGCGGGAGTGGATCGAGAAGGACTTCTACAAGGAGCTGGGCGTTTCCTCCAGCGCGACTGCAGAAGAGATCAAGAAGGCGTACCGAAAGTTGGCCAGGGACAACCATCCCGACGCCAATCCCGGCAACGCCTCGGCCGAGAACAAGTTCAAGGCGGTCAGCGAGGCGCATGCCGTCCTCGCCGACCCGGCCAAGCGCAAGGAATACGACGAAGCACGACGACTGTTCGCCTCGGGCGGATTCGGTAGCCGCGGTGGCGGTGGATTCTCGCCCGGTGCAGGCGGATTCGGCGGTGGAGGCCAGACCTTCGACGTCGGCGACATATTCGGTCAGGGCGGCGGCGACGGCGGAATCGGCGACCTGTTCGGCGGCCTATTCAATCGCGGCGGCGCGCAGCAGCGCACCCAGAGCAACCGGCCCCGACGCGGCAGCGACGTCGAGACCGAGACCTCACTGCAGTTCCGTGAAGCGGCACAGGGCGTCACGGTCCCTTTGAAGCTGACCAGCCCGTCCTCGTGCACCACCTGCCACGGCAGCGGCGCGAAGCCCGGAACCAGCCCGCGGGTGTGCCCCCGATGCAACGGCCAAGGCGTCGTCAACAGAAACCAAGGCGCGTTCGGCTTCAGTGAGCCGTGCGACGACTGCCGCGGAAGCGGATCCATCATCGACGACCCGTGCGCCGACTGCCGCGGAACCGGAGTGCAGAACCGCACCCGGACCATTACCGTGCGCGTCCCGGCCGGCATCAGTGACGGCCAGAAGGTGCGACTCGCCGGTCAGGGCGAAGCAGGCCTGCGCGGCGCGCCGTCGGGCGACCTGTTCGTGACCGTACGGGTCAAGCCCGACAAGGTATTCGGCCGCACGGGCGACGACCTGACGGTGACCGTTCCGGTGAGCTACGGCGAACTGGTGCTGGGTACCACGTTGTCGGTGCCCACCCTCGACGGTCGCGTGGGAGTGAAGGTTCCACCCGGCACCGTCGACGGCCGAGTGTTGCGTGTGCGCGGTCGCGGTGTGCCGAAGAAGTCCGGTACCGGCGATCTGATGGTGACCGTCAAAGTTGCCGTCCCGCAAAAACTGGACGATGCTGCCACCGACGCTCTGAAGACTTATCTGGAAGCCGAGAAGGCCAGCGGATTCGACCCGCGGGCCGGGTGGGCAGGTGTGTGATGTCGGTCCCTCCCGAGGGTGGATCCGCGAAAGCCGGTGGCGGTCAAGCTGATCCCGACGCCCAGGTCTTCGTGATCTCCGTCGCGGCACAGCTGGCCGGTATGCACGCGCAGACGCTGCGCACCTACGACAGGCTCGGACTGGTCACCCCGCACCGCACCACCGGCGGCGGTCGACGCTACTCCCCGCGTGACGTCGCACTGCTCCGTGAAGTGCAGCGACTCTCGCAGGACGAAGGCGTCAACCTCGCCGGTATCAAGCGCATCATCGAGCTGACCAATCAGGTCGAGGCATTGCAGGCACGGGTTTCGGAGTTGGCTCAGGATTTGGCCAACGTGCACGCCAGTTATCGCCGCGACCTGGTGCCGATCCAGCGCAACGCTCTCGTGGTCTGGAAGCCGCGCCACCAGCGTTAGCTTCGCTTCACGTTTCTCCCGCGTCTGTTCGCAAAAGCGCGCGCCTTTGTCAGGTGCGCGCAGTTTCGGCCCCGTCTGTTCGCAAACGCGCGCGCTTTTGTCGGGTGCGCGCAGTTTTGCCGGTGATTCGGTCGCCATTTCGCGCGCGTTCAGCGAATGCGCGCGCGTTTGCGGTGGCGAGTGGTGCTGAGGGAGCGAACCTGGGCGGGGCTGCGCGGGTCGGGCTCGGTTCACGGGGGCTGCGTTATGGGTGTCTCGGGCGCACATCCTTGCAAACGCGCGCGCTTTTGTCAGGTGCGTGCAGTTTTGCCGGTGATTCGGTCGCCATTTCGCGCGCGTTCAGCGAATGCGCGCGCGTTTGCGACCCCAACGCGCGCCCGACCCCGACGCGCGACCCCGACCTCGACCCCGACGCGCGCCGACCTCGACCTCGACCCCGACGCGCGCCCACCCGACGCGCCCGCCCAACGCGCGCGCGTTTGCGAGACACCCGGCGCCGACCCCTATTCTGGTCGGCATGCAGGCGTGGAGTTCGACGGTCGTTCAGTATCACCGTCTTCGGAACGATCTCGCCGTGATCAGACTCGAGGGCGACGCGGTGCCGTTTCGGGCGGGCCAGTCGGTGTCGGTCACGGTTCCTCAGAACACTGCTCTGACGCGGCGGTACTCACCTGCGTTGCCGCCTTCTCGAGACGGCAAGCTGGAATTCCATGTTCGAGCCGTGCCTGCCGGTTGGGTGAGCGGATCGATCGTCAACGAGACGCGGCCGGGTCATGTGTGGCAGATCAGCGATCCGCAGGGTGGTCTCCATGTCGACGATTCGGGGCGCGATGTGGTCATGATCGCGGGTGGGACCGGTCTCGCTCCGTTGCGGGCGATTCTGCTCGACCTCACACGTCGAGAGCAGCCGCCGAACGTGACGCTCTTCGTCGGCGGTAAGTCGCCTCGTGATCTGTATGCGGGCGACATGCTGTGGCTGATGGCGGCGGAGTTCCGGTGGTTGACGGTGGTACCCGTGGTCGATCAGTTGCACGAGCCGTGGGCGTCGGATCGGTGGAACGACCGCATTCATGCCGAGATCGGTTCCAGCGCATCGTTCTTCGAGCCGGAGCATTGCTGGGAGGGCAGTGTGGCCGACGTCGTCGCGACGCAGGGGCCGTTCCCGGATCGCCAGATCCTTGTCTGCGGCTCACCGGGTATGGAAGCAGCGACCGTGCGCGCGCTCGTCGAAATCGGCACCCCACTCGACACCATCCGCCGCTCGAGCACTGTCCTCTGAACATCAGGGCAGCTGCAGAATCCGACGCAGATGCGCCAGGTCTTCGGCGGAAACTGTCGTGAATTCCGGTGGCGGGGCGTCGGCGATCGCTCGGGCCTTCTCGGCGAGGAGACGTCCGGTGTCGGTGAGTCCGATGATGCGGCGTCGGCGATCCTCGGGATCTTCGGTACGCAGAACCAGCTCGCGTTTCTCGAGTTCGCGGACGTTGAGCGAGATGTACGGCGCGTCGGAGGCGAGGATCTCGGCCAGCTCGGTGATCGTCCGATCGCCGGTGAGCAGCTTGGTCAGCAGCTTTGCTCGTAGGAAGCTCATCCCGGTGGCGTCGGCGACGGCTCGTCGGGTGTCGTGCTTCTCGAGCATCAGTGCGCGCATCTCGCGCCAGACGTGTGCTGCATCGCCGGTCATACGAGCACCGGTTGGTCGATTCGATCGGCGGTTGCGCGTGCCCATCGGCCGGTGGTGACCACTGCGAGCGCGGTGACGATCACGCCTGCGCCTGCGATGACGAACCAGGCAGGGACCGCGGCGGCGGTGAAGCCGGCGGAGATCTCGCCGACGATGCTCGCCGTGACGATGGATCCGACGACGGCCACGCCGAGCGATTGACCCACCTGCCTGCTCGTCGATGCGATGGCAGATGCCACTCCGGCCTGGCTGCGTGGCATTCCGGACACCGCGGTGTTGGTGATCGGGGCGTTGACCATGCCGAAGGATATTCCGAAGATCACGTATGCGACGGCCAGCCATGCGAACGACGTCGTCGGAGTCAGTCGGGTGAGCATCAGTGCCGAGGCCACGAAGCCGACTCCGGCGACGAGCAGCGGAATGCGCGCTCCGAGGGTGCCGACGATGCGACCGGAGATCGGCGCGAAGATCAAGGTCATCAACGCCATCGGCAGGGTGTAGAGACCGGCGTGCAGTGGTGAGTATCCGCGCACGTCCTGCAGGTAGAGGGTGTTGAGGAACAGGAATCCGCCGAGGGATGCGAACGCGCACACGGCGATCACCGTCGCTCCGCTGAAGGGTGCGCTCCTGAAGAACTTCAGTTGGATGAGCGGTTCCTCGATCCGCGACTCGACCAGCAGTAGTCCGACGAGAGAGCCGACGGCGACGGCGCCGGTGAACACGATCAGCGGGGATCCCCAACCCTTCGCGGGACCTTCGATGATGGTGAACACGAGGGACGCGAGGAACGCGAAGATGAGGAACTGGCCTGCAGGGTCGAATTTGCGTGAGTGTTCGGCTTTGGATTCCGGGACGAACTTCAGTGTCATCGCCAGCGCGAAGATTCCGATCGGAACGTTGATCCAGAAGATCGACTGCCAACCGGCACCGGTGACGAGGACTCCGCCGAGGGCGGGGCCGGCCGACATCGAGATGCCGACGACGGCACCCCACATGCCGATCGCTCCTGCGCGTTCTTTCGGATCGGTGAAGGTGTTGGTGATGATCGACATCGCGACGGGGTTCATCATCGAGCCACCGATTGCCTGGAGCATGCGGAAGGCGACGAGCCAGCCGAGCGACGGTGCGATGCTGCACAGCAGGGAGCCGAGGACGAACGTTCCGGTGCCGATCAGGAAGAAGCGCTTGCGGCCGTACTTGTCGGCCATCGAGCCGCCGAGCATCAACAGTGATGCCACGACCAGCGTGTATGCGTCGATGATCCATTGCAGACCCGAGACCGATGCGTTCAGATCCGCGCGCATCGACGGCAGCGCGACGTTGACGATCGTGTTGTCGGTGCTGACGAGGAACAGGCTCAGGCAGCAGATGCCGAGCACGAGATATCGGTGTCGTCGAGTCAACTCGGCCACGTTCACCTCCACGATAATGCTTGTATATCTACAACTATTACATGAGTACTCCTAAATTGTTCGACGAGCAAGTGAGATGCGGGCCAGGCAGGCCCGATAGGGTGTGTGTCACAGACTTGCTCGAACCCGATTGCTCGCTGAATGGAGAACAACAGTGGCTTCCGAGATCGCACCAGGCGACCTGGTTCAGGCGTCCGGGCATGCCGGCCCGTGGAAGGTGCTCGAGATCCGTCAGGGTCTGGCGTTGCTCGAGCATCACGACGGTCATCGGTTGTCGGTACGCACCACCACGGTCGAGGTGGTGCGCAAAGCGTCGAACAGTGAAGGTTCGGCTCGGCAGGCCGAGACGGAGACCGACAGCCCCTCACTGTTCGACGAGAGCTGACCTACCGCCCTCTACCGTCGACTGCGTACTTCTGGCGCAGCGACTTCGAGATCTGCTTGTACTCACGCAGCTTCTCGCTGCGTGCTCGTGCATCGTGCCTGGAGGTGGCCCAGGCGTTCTCCCGCAACAGCTTTCGGTAGTTGCCTAACCGTCTCTCGGTGAGCTCGCCCGCGTCGACGGCGGCGAGTACCGCGCACCCGGGTTCGCGTTCGTGCGCGCAGTCAGCGAATCGACACGACGCGGCGAGTTCGTCGATGTCGGAGAAGGCACTCGCCACAGCGTCTTCCGATCCTTGGACGCCCACCGAACGTAGTCCAGGCGTGTCGAGCAGCACCAGTTCTCTCTCCGCGATGGGCACCAATTCCCGATGCACCGTCGTGTGCCTGCCTTTGCCGTCGCCCTCGCGGGTCGCCCCGGTGGCGAGAACCGCACCGCCCAACAGAGCGTTGCCGAGTGTCGACTTGCCCGATCCCGACGGGCCGATCAGGGCGACCGTGCCGCGCAGATGTGCTGCCAGCGAATCGATTCCGCCGTCCGATACTGCACTGGTGCTGCACACGGTGACGCCCGGCGCGGCGGACGACAACACTTCTTCGGCGACGCTTCCGCTGTCGGTCTTGGTTATCGCGAGGACGGGAACAGCGCCGCTGCCCCAGGCGAGGGTGATGTAGCGCTCGACGCGACCGAGGTCGAGGTCGGTGTCCGACGCGACCGTGACGACGACGGTATCGACGTTGGCTGCGAGAACCTGTGTGTCGGATGTGGTTCCGGCGGAGGCGCGTTCGACGGCCGTGCGGCGGGGCAGGATGGCGATCAGCCGGAACGATTCTCCGTCGAGTGCCACCCAATCCCCGGTGCAGACGGCACCGCCCGTACATCGAGCGATTCCGTTCTCGGTGGCGGCGTCGAATCCGCCGCGGTCGACGCGAACTATGCGGGCGAGAACTGCGTCCTGAGAATGCTTTTCGAACTCATCGAGCCAGTGCCGATCGAGGCCGTAGTGAAGTAGAGAGGACATGCGAGGGTTCCTTCGGAGAGGAGTGACGTGGGCTCGGGTGTGCGCTCGTCCAGGTGGCCACGATGCCCACCTCCTCACTGTTGGAATACACAAAAAGAAACCGTCGACGGCAAAGTTACAGCCGTCGACGGGTCGAAGGAAAGCGAATTTATCGGGTGAGGTTGGTGCCCTCCGCCGGCGCTGCGAGCGCGGTGAGGAACGAGCGCGCCCAGCGATCGACGTCGTGGGCGAGAACCTGCCTGCGCATGGCGCGCATGTGACGCTTGCCCGACTCCGGGTCCTGCTCGAGGGCTCCGATGATCGCGTCCTTCACGCTGTCGAGGTCGTGCGGGTTGCACAGGTATGCCTGTCGCAATTCGGCTGCGGCACCGGTGAATTCACTGAGCACCAGTGCGCCACCGAGATCGCTGCGGCAGGCCACGTACTCCTTGGCGACCAGGTTCATGCCGTCGCGCAATGGGGTGACCAGCATGACGTCGGCGGCGACGAAGTAGGCCAGCAGGTCGTCGCGGGGGATGGGCCGGTGCAGGTAGTGCACCACGGGATGGCCCACCTGGCCGTACTCGCCGTTGATGCGGCCCACCTGCTGCTCGATCTCACCGCGCATGGCGACGTAGCTCTCGACGCGCTCACGGCTGGGCGTCGCCAACTGCACGATGACGTTCTCGGCCGGATCGACGCGGCCCTCTTCGAGCAGTTCGCGGAACGCGTTGAGCCGAACGTCGATTCCCTTGGTGTAGTCGAGGCGATCGACGCCGAGCATGATGCGCTTGGGGTTGCCCAGGTCCTTGCGCAGTTGCTTGGCCCGATCACGGACGGCCTTGGAGCGAGACTTGGTGTCGAGGTCACCGGAATCGATGGAGATCGGAAACGCGCCGACTCGCACGGTCCGGAAGCCGACCTGCACGACGCCCAACTTCGACCGCACTCCGACGGTTCCGCGGGACGTGGTTCCCCCGGCGAGGCGTCGGGCAAGGTAGAGGAAGTTCTGAGCACCGCCGGACAGGTGGAACCCGATGAGGTCCGCACCGAGCAGTCCTTCGACGATCTCGGTGCGCCACGGCATCTGCATGAACAGCTCGATCGGCGGGAACGGGATGTGCAGAAAGAATCCGATGGTCAGGTCGGGGCGCAGCATCCGCAGCATCTTCGGGACGAGCTGGAGCTGGTAGTCCTGAATCCAGACCGTCGCGCCCTGTGCCGCGGCCTCGGATGTCTTCTCGGCGAAGCGACGGTTCACCTCGACGTAGGCGTTCCACCAGTCGCGGTCGTACTCCGGCTTGACGATGACGTCGTGGTAGAGCGGCCACAGTGCCGCGTTGGAGAAGCCCTCGTAGTACTGGGTGTACTCCTTCTCGCTGATCGGCACCGGCCGCAGCTGCAGGTCGTCCTCGACGAACGGCTCGACGTCGACGTCCGAGACGCCGACCCACCCCACCCACGCGCCCTTGTTGGCACGCAGAATCGGTTCGAGAGCGGTGACCAACCCGCCAGGGCTTCGCTTCCATCGTGTGCTCCCGTCCGGGAGCTTTTCCAGATCGACCGGCAACCGGTTGGCTACGACGACAAAATCCGAACCCTGCGAGGCGTCAGCCACAACTGTCCAATCCGCTTGTAGATCCTTGGGTAAACAGTCCTGCGAAGAGCGTCAGTCGGTCTTCGCTACGGGATCTATACCCAACATCGACAGCAACATGCGGCACTCGTCGGCATCGGTCGCGTAGGCCGCGACGACGCGCTGAGCCTGGCTGGCCGTCTCGTATTCGAGTGGGACGATGTCTTCGTCGGCGATGTCGTTGTCGGTTGAGGTCTTGGCAGGCATGGTGTTCTCCGTACTCTCTGCTGGGCTTACACGGGGTTCGTTGGTCCCGACTCTATGTAAATGTGGCACCCCATCGCCAGTTCCCGATGCCCTAGGCTGCAGCAAATGACCGTTTCTGTGCCGCTCCGCCGTGCTAGGACAGTGGTGGAGGTGCCCTCTCCGGCCACCGGCTCCGCAATTCTGCGTCGCACCGTTCGACGGCATCGCACCCGCCTGATCGTCTCGTCGCTGCTGTTCGGGGTGCATCAACTGTGCGAAACGATGGTCCCGGTGGCGATCGGACTGATCGTCTCGCGGGCCGTCGACACCGGTGATGTGACCGCGATGGTGCTCTCGTTGGTCGGTCTGGCGGCCTTGTTCGTCACCCTGTCGTACGCGTGGCGGATCGGTGCCCGCATCATCGTGGTCGCCATCGAGCGGGAGGCGCACCTGGTGCGCGTGGAGGTCGCCGGTCGCGTCCTCGATCCGCGGGGTGTGCGTACCGAGTTGTCGGCGGGCGAGTTGCTGACGGTCTCGACGTCCGACGCCGAGAAGGAGTCCTGGATCCTCGATCTGATCGCACGGGTCTTCGCGTCCGCGGTGGCGGTCGTCGCGTCCGCCGTCGCGCTGATCGTGATCGACGTTCCGCTCGGTCTCGCCGTCGTCATCGGGACACCGGTCATCCTCATCGCGCTGCAACGACTCGCTCCGTTACTCACCCGTGCTGCCACTGCGCAGCAGGCCGAGGTGGCCGGGGTGTCGGGTATGGCAACCGATCTGGTCAGCGGTGTCCGGCCGCTTCGCGGAATCGGTGCCGAGGATGCCGCGACGCAGCGATTCGTGACATCGAGTCGAACAGCGTTGGCTGCGACTCTGAAGCTCGCTCGCGCGAACAACGTCTATCAGGGCCTGTCGGCAACGGTCAACGCGTTGCTGGCCGTCGGGATCGCCGGTACCGCCGGCTGGTTCGCATTGCAGGGCCGGATCTCGGTCGGTGAGTTGATCACCGTCATCGGCCTCGCTCAGTTCGTCATCGAACCTCTCACCGGATTGTCGAAGATCCCCGGCGTGGTGGCGATGGTGCGCGGATCCGCCGATCGGCTCGCCCTCGTACTCGGCGCGGAACACGTTCTACCGCAGTCCGAGTCAACGGTTCCGATAGACACAGATCTTGCCGTCGACGACGTTCGGTTCCGATCGCTCGACGGTCTCACGTTCCGCACCGAACCGGGCGAGATGCTCGGCGTGGTCACGTACCGGCCGCAGGACGGGGAATCGCTCGCTACGCTGCTGTCCGGTCAGATCTCCGACGCCGACTACACCGGATCGGTTCGTATCGGCGACATCACGGCGGGAGAGATCGATCTTCGACGCGCCCGAGAGACCGTGCTCGTCGAACCCCACATCACCGACCTGTTCGCGGGAACCGTCCGCAGCAACGTCACCGCAGGCCGGGAGCGGCCCGACGCCGAACTCGACGTCGTGCTGCACGCCTCCGCGGCCACCGACGTCGTCGAATTGCACGAGGCCGGTCTCGATCACGCCGTCACCGACCGCGGAGCCAGCCTGTCGGGCGGCCAACGCCAGCGAGTGGCGTTGGCGCGCGCACTGTCGGTCGACGCACCGGTCCTGGTGCTGCACGACCCCACCACGGCCGTCGACGCCGTCACCGAGCACGCCATCGCCCGCGGCATCGCCGAACTTCGACATACCGAACGAGGCTCGCAGACAACGATCCTCATCACCACGAGCCCCGCGTTGCTGTCGGTGACCCATCGCGTTCTCGTCGTCGACGACGGTCGCGTCGTCGCCGAGGGCACGCACCACCATCTCGCGTCCTCGGACGCGCAGTACAAGGACGCGGTGCTGCGATGACCGCCCCCGAACTTCTTCCCATCGCCACCGGTGCTCGCTCCGGTCGGTGGCTGCTGGAACAGCTGCGTCTGCGGAAAGTTCGCACCGCGGTGACGCTGCTGCTCGGCGCGGTTGCCGCGGCCATGTCGCTGGTACCGGTCTACGTGCTGGGTGTTCTGGTCGACCGTGTTCGCGACGGTGCCGACACGTCGACGATCATCGGTGTCGTCGTCGTGATCTCGGTGGCCGCGGTGATCGGCGGCATCGTCACCGGTTTCAGCGGTTATCTCATCAGCACTCTCGGTGAGGGCATTCTGGCGTCGCTGCGTGAGGCCGTCGTGCGCCGCGCGCTGCATCTGCCCGTTGCCACGTTGGAGCGAGTGGGCAAGGGCGACTTGCTCTCCCGGGTGGGCGACGACGTCGCGGTGATGGCCAAGTCGATCGGCGAGGTGATCCCGCAGCTGGTCGGTGCGATCCTGCTCGTGTGTCTGAGCATGATCACGATGCTCGGCATCGATTGGCGGCTCGGCCTGGCGGGGCTCGTCGCGCTGCCGATGTACGTCCTCGCGCTGCGGTGGTATCTGCCGCGCTCGGCGCCGAAGTACGCGGCCGAACGCGTCGCGATGGGTGAGCGAGCACAGTCGTTCGTCAGCAGCATGCAGGGCGCGAAAACCGTTCGTGCGTACGGACTCGAGTCGGCGCACCTGAGCGAGATCGACCGAGCGTCGGCGAAGGCCCGAGACATCGGCGTCGACGTGTTCCGCCTGTTCACCCGCTTCGGATCTCGGAGCAACCGCGCCGAGTGCGTCGGACTGTCGGTGATCCTGCTGGCCGGATTCCTGCTCGTACGAGGCGATTACGTCACCGTCGGCGAGACGACGGCCGCGGCACTGCTGTTCCATCGCCTGTTCAATCCGATCGGCACCCTGCTGTTCACGTTCGACGACATCCAGTCCGCCGGTGCGTCGTTGGCGCGTCTGGTCGGCGTCATCGACATCCCCGACGAGCGACCGGTCGGCGACGGTTCCGTGCCCGCCGACGCCACCTTGGACGTCACCGATCTGCGGCACGAGTACGAGTCCGGGCACGAGGTGCTGCACGGGGTGAACCTGAGGGTCGGTGACGGCGAGACCGTCGCACTCGTCGGATCCACCGGTGCAGGCAAATCCACGATCGCGGCGATCGCGGCCGGATCCATGGCGTCGACGGCGGGGACGGTTCGTGTCGGCGGAGCATCACTGGATGCGCTGGGCAGCGACGGGTTACGACGACATGTGGCGATCGTCAGTCAGGAGGTCCACGTGTTCGCCGGCCGATTGATCGACGACGTGCGGCTCGCCGCACCGGCTGCCGGTCGCGACGACGTCGAAGCCGCGCTGCGTACCGTCGGAGCGTGGGGGTGGGTCGAGGCGCTCGAGAACGGACTCGACACCGCGGTCGGTGAGGGTGGGCACCAGTTGACCGCGGCACAATCGCAGCAATTGGCCTTGGCACGTTTGGTTCTCGCCGATCCCGCCGTCGCGGTGCTGGACGAGGCCACCGCGGAAGCCGGCAGTTCCGGTGCTCGCGATCTCGAGGCCGCCGCCGAGGCGGCCACGAAGGGACGCAGCACGTTGATCGTCGCGCATCGCCTGACGCAGGCCGCTGCGGCCGACCGCGTGGTGGTGTTGGAGCACGGCCGGATTCTGGAGCAGGGTCCGCACGAGGAGCTGGTCGCGGCCGGTGGACGATACGCACAGTTGTGGGAGGCGTGGCAAGGCCGTTGATCGATGTAGGGATTTGCCTAAAGCTATTAGTTTTGGTTACGGTGTCCTCGAATCGACGAGGAGGCCGGCATGGCACGCGCAGGATTGACCGCGCAGCGCATCGTGGAGGCAGGAGCGGATCTGGCCGATGAGGTCGGCTTCGATCGCGTGACTGCCAGCGAGATAGCCAGACGCTTCGACGTGAAGGTGGCGAGCCTGTACTCGCATCTGAAGAACTCGCACGAGTTGAACGTCGGGATCGCGCTGCTGGCGTTGGAGGAACTGGCCGATCGGGTGTCCGAGGCCCTGGCAGGCCGAGCGGGCAAGGACGCTCTGGTTGCCGTCGCCAACGCGTATCTCGACTATTCGCGCGAACATCCAGGTCGCTATGCAGCGACGCAGTTTCCACTCGATCACGAGACCGCTCTCGCGAGTGCGGGAGTGCGTCACTCGGCGATGATGAAGGCGATTCTCCGCGGGTACGACCTCGGCGAAGAGGATCAGGTACACGCAGTTCGATTGCTCGGCAGTGTCTTTCACGGCTACTCGAGCCTCGATGCGGCCGGCTCGTTCGATCACAGTGCCCCCGACTCGCAGCAGTCCTGGGTCCGCATCCTCGACGGAATCGACACACTCTTACAGCACTGGAGGCAGTGACATGGAACCGATCTCCGAACGCGACATCAGGTCGTCGTTCGTCAACTCGTCCAAGGGCGACGCCGGTCGGCTCTCCCTTCCCGACATGTTCGACGCTGTGCCGTGGGACGATCTCGACTTCTTCGGTTGGGTCGATCCCAAGCTCGCCGGGAGGAGCTACATCGTCGTTCCTTCGGAGGATCGCCTGCGCGGAATCTCGTTGCGCTACAAAGTCGGTGGTCCGCGCACGGCGCAGATGTGCAGCATCTGCCTCACCACGCACGCCAACGGCGGAGTGTCTCTGATGGCTGCCGCGAAAGCAGGCGAATCCGGCAGGCGCGGCAACACGGTGGGCACCTACATCTGCTCGGACCTCGCCTGCTCGCTCTACGCACGCAAGAAGAAGACCCCGGCGCTGGGCCGTCAGTTCAAAGAGGACTTCGACGTCCCGACACGAACCGCGGCAGTCGAAGACAACATCGCCGCGTTTCTCGCTCGCGTCCTCGATTGATCAACTGATGGTGGGACCGCGCGCCCCGATCGACCACTGCGCGCCCATACTCTGATGCGAGTAGGGGCGCGCAGTCGGCAAGAAGGGTGTGAGGTCCTGTCGGAGATAGGACCGGTCGACGTCATTCGCCGACAAGACCGAAGTCAGTCCTTGTTCTTCTCCGCGATGAACAGCTTCTCGATGCGCTCCGCCTCGTCCTTCTTGGCGGCAGCTTCGTCGGAACGCTCGGCGGCCTCGGCCAATTCGGCCTCGGACGGCGCAGCGGCCAGCTTCTCCTGCTTGTCGACCTGGGCCTGCTGAGCCTTCTTGCGATCCTCGGCGGCCTTCGCGGCGGCAGCGGCCTGCTCGTCGGCCTTCTTCTTGTCCGCAGCGGCCTTGCGCTCGGCGTCCTGAGCGGCCTCGCGCTTGCGTTGCTCGGCCTCCTGGCGGGCGTCACGTGCGGCTTCCTGCGCGGCGGCGTCGGCTGCGCGGCGATCCTTCTCGGCCGTCTCGCGAGCGACCTTCAGTTCGTCGTCGGCCGCGGCCTTCTTGGCCCGAGCCTCGGCGTCGAGACGTGCTGCCTCGGCGCGGTTCTCGGTGCTGTCGACGAGGGTCTCGCCGCGGTCGGCGAGGCTCTTGTCTCCCAACAGATTTCCGACGGCGCGGTCCAGCGATCCGAGCGTGTGCTCGTACACCAGTCGCGCGGGTGCTTCTGCATTCATCTTCTCGACGACGTTGGTCTCGATGAGCTGCAACGGAATTCGGGCGATCTTGTACTGGATGCGAAGGATGGTCAGTGGTATGGCTAAAACGCTCATGAAGCGAAACTCCTGGTATGAGGTAGTGGTTCAGGCCTGGTTGCGGAGCTCTTCGGCCTTCTTGCGATCGGCTTCGGCCTGACGAAGTGCTTCCTGGTGCTTCTGTGCGGCCACCATCTCGTCGGAATCGGCCGCGGCTTGCTCGATGCGACGATCCTCGTCGGCCTCGATTTGCTCGGCGGTCGCGTCGACCTCGGCTGCAGCGCGCTCCTGCGCCACTACCTCGCGCTTCTCCTGTTCGGCGGCGGCGAGCTTGGTCTGGCGAACTCGATCGGCGTTGGCCTCGGTGACCGCGGCGTTCTCTTCTGCGGCTTCCCGACGGCTCTCCGCCGCGGTGCGCACATCGGCCAGCTCCTCGGCGGCCTCGGTGGCCTGCGCCTCGGCGACCCGCTCCGTGGCATTGGCCTCCTTGCGCTCGCGGGCCTGCGCGGCCTGCAACTGGCCCTCGGCTGTCAACGAGTCGTTGCCGGTCACCGCACCCGCGACCTCTTTGGCCTTGCCCTTGATTCCGTCGAGCAATCCCTTGCGTGCTTCGCCCGCTACGTTCTCGTCAGTCATGTAACACCAGGTACCCACTGGCTGTTCGAGTAACCCCACGTCGGTATCGGACGATACGATCCCCGACGGACGAATCAGCAGTAAGGAGACGTATGCCAATCGCCAAGATCAACGGCATCGACATCAATTACCAGGTCAAGGGCAGTGGAGACCTGGTCGTTCTCGTCATGGGCACCGGCAGCCCCGGTCGTGTGTGGGAGCTGCATCAGGTGCCGGCGCTCACAGCAGCGGGCTACCGGGTGTGCACGTTCGACAATCGCGGCATCGCTCCCTCGTCGGAGAGCACACACGGCATCACCATGGAGGACATGGTCGCCGACACCGCCGGTCTGATCGAGCTCGTCCGCAACGGTGACGAGAAGGCCTACGTCGTCGGAACGTCGATGGGCTCACGCGTCGCGCAGGAGCTTGCGCTGAGCAGGCCCGACCTGGTTCGCAAAGCCGTGTTCCTCGCCGGCCACGCGCGGGTCGACGAGTTCCAGAAAACACTTGCGCAGGGTGAACGAGCCCTCTACGACAAGCGTGTGGAGCTTCCCGGCACCTACTCTGCTGCGGTGACCGCGGTGATGAACCTGTCGCCTGCGACGTTGCGCGATTCTCGCGGGGCGCGTGACTGGCTGGACCTGTTCGAGTTCTCTGCCTCCTCACCGTCCGCCGGAGTGCGCGCTCAGCTGGGCATGGAGGACGATTTCGATCGAACTGCCGCCTATCGCGGGGTGGCGGTGCCGTGTCTGTCGGTCGGATTCGCCGACGATCGGATGATCCCGCCCTACTTGGGCAAGGAGTTGGCCGACGCCATCCCCGGTGCCCGGTACGTGGAGATCGCGGACGCCGGGCACTACGGATATCTCGAGCGTCCCGAGGCCGTCAACGCCGAACTGCTCGGCTTCTTGAAGGCCTGACGGCACCACGGCCCGACCTGCGTTGCTAGGGTCGTGTGGCACCTCACGGTGCAGACTTACCAACCAAACGTTCGCGACGAGTGAGGCGAGATGAGTACCAACCCGTTCGATGACGAAGACGGACGCTTCTTCGTGCTGGTCAACGACGAAGACCAGCATTCGCTGTGGCCGACGTTCTCCGAGGTCCCTCAGGGATGGCGTGTCGTCTTCGGTGAAGACACCCGCGCCGCGTGCCTGGAGTACGTCGAGAAGAACTGGACCGACATGCGTCCGCGCAGCCTGCGTGAGGCCATGGAGGCCGACGCTGCTGCACGCGCATCCGCTGAGGGAACCCCCAGCACCGAGGCCTGAGCTCCGCCTTCTACGAAGGACTCGTACCGCGCCGCCGACGAACTGTCGGTCGGCGCGGTTCTTCTGTGCGGCGAAGCGTCGGGCGCAGTAGTTCCTCGGTGCGCGCGAGAATGCGTGGTCGACGCAGGGTTCGGGCACCCCACTCACCGAGTGTCACACCCGCGGCCAAACCGCAGCCGACGCCGAACGCTGCGAACAACGAGCTGATGCCGAGCAGTAGCTGGTCGTTGAGGATCGCGTACAGACCGCGATACAACGCCAGGCCGGGGAGCAGTGGAGTGATGCCCGCGACGGCGACGATCAGCGGCGGAATCAGCGCACGACGTGCCAACAGACCACCTGCGAATCCGACGACGGTAGCGGCGATGGCCGAGGCGATGATCGGTCCCACATTGAGAGTCTGCGAGAGCAGATACACCAGCGAGCCCGCGAAGCCGCCCATGAATGCAGCCGTCAGCGCACGACGTTCGGCGTAGCAGGCCAATGCATAGAACAGTGACGCTGCCGCGCCGGCGATCACCTTGGTGGGGACCTGCAGGATGTCCGGTGGGGCCAGGTTGCTGATCTGCGGTAGATCACTGCCGATCAGCGCAGCCAACCGCAGCGATGTCGCGACGCCGGCGATGATGCCGCCGGTCATCATCAGTACCTCGAAGAATCTGGACACCGCGGTGATCGGGGCACCGGTGATCGCGTCCTGCACCGAGCCGACGAGCGAGAGACCCGAGAGCAGCACGATCACACCGGCCGCGATGATCTGCGACGGCGAGATGTCGATGTTCAGTTGGTCCTGGAAGTTGTAGAGGGTGATCGCCGGTGTCGCAGCCACGAAGCCTCCGACGACCTGCTGGAAGAAGAACGGCAGGCCCGCGCGGTTGAGTACGCGTCCGATGCGGTCGATCACCATCGTCGTCAGGAAGCTGACCACAGCAACCAGCGCGCCACCGCCGAGCAGCACACTGATGGCCGCGGCCATACCGGACCACGCCAGAGTCGCAATCCATCGGTTGTACGGGTGCGGAGCCTTGGTGATCTCGTCGAGCCGCTCGAGCGCCGCACTAGGCGGCACCATCTTCACGCGCACGGCGCGAATGAGACGGTCGACCTCGGCCAGCCGCGTGAAGTCCATCGACCGGTAATGCACGATGCGCATCGTCGACGCCGGGGGACGCGTCGGGCCGCGGTGCGCACTGAGAGTGATCGAGTTGTACGTGACGTCCACATCGCACCGTGCGAGGCCGTACGTCGCGGCGATGAACTGCACCTGAGTTGCCGTATCCATCGCTGCCGTGCCCGAGGCCAACAGAACTTCGCCGACGCGAACCGCGAGATCGAGGACCTCCGCAACCGACGCATCGTCGGTCAGATCGATCGGACGAAGGGGCGACGGTGCTGCGGTCGGTGTATCGATGGTGGCCCGACGCTCACCGGTGAGACGGCTCAGCGAAGCCGTCAGGTCTTGCAGGAAAGTCATGACCGTCTTTACACGTTGCTGGGGTGATCCACCGACAAGGTACCTGTTGACACTGAGCGTCCGATGAACGGATATGATTGCCTCGCTTCACTGCCTCCTTAGCTCAGCGGTAGAGCACTCGCCTTGTAAGCGAGCGGTCAACGGTTCAATCCCGTTAGGAGGCTCTTTCGGACGGCCCTGACCAGCGAAAACGGTTGGGGCCGTCTCTTTTTGGCCTGTTGTGGCCGCTCGTTTCTTGCGCGAGCCCGGTTCGTCCACCTGGGTTTATGAGTCGCTTGTGAGCTGGGGATTTGCCGGTTCGTCGGCTCGATTCGGCGTTCGGTGTCACAGAGTGTCACAACTCGTTGCCAACTCACCGGTGAGCATTCATGTGGATGTAGGTGGATGCAGTCGGACTGTGCGGGAGGTTGCCCGGGTCGAGGTGCAGTGTTGGAATCAGTGTCGGTTTCGTAGGCTAATACCCTACGTATCCGATACTCGATGGAAGTGTCCGTGACTGCGGGCAGTATTCGACGCCGTCAGGCCGGGTTAGCTCCCGAGTTTGCGAGGCTTCCGATGCGGATGGTGCGTGCCGCCACGGCGGCCGAGATCTACGCGCACCCGCGGGCCGAGCTCGCGCGCCTGATGGATTTGGGTCTGCTGCATCGGGTGGCGACGGGCTTCTACGTGGCGGTGCCCGACGATCGGGTCGGGACCGAGTGGATGCCGGGTTTGGAGGCAGCGGCGGCCGGTATCGCGGTGGCGGCCTACAGCGCCGACGATGCCTTCGTGATGGGTGTCAGCGCGGCCCGTTTGCACGGTGTGATTCCGCGTGCGTTGGCGACTGCTGTAGTAGCTGTGCCGACACGCCACGATCCGATTCGGTTGGCGGATCGTCAGGCGCTGGTTCGGTTCGTCGTGCGCGACACTGCACGTCTGGATGCGGAGCGTATCGATACCGAGTTGGGTCCGGTGCTGGTGACTACTGCGGAGCAGACGGTGTTGGATCTGGTGAAGCGTCCGGGTCTCGGTGACGCCGAGGGTGAGGTGTGGCCGGCGGTGGAGCAGTTGTATCGACGGTGCGAACCAGAAGTGTTAGCCGAGATCGCCGAGGCTCAGAAGATGCGAACGACACTGTTGCGGATGCAGGCTCGGTTGGGGGAGAAGTAGTGAATCCCGACGAGTTGGCCTCGGTGGCCGCGCAATTCGGTGTCGCGCGTGGACAGGTCGAGCGGGATCACCTGATCTCGCACCTGCTCGGCTATCTGAGTGCGCACTTCGCGGATCGGATTGTGTTCATCGGCGGAACAGCCTTGGCCCGGACCCATCTGGTCGATGGTCGTCTCAGTGAGGGCGGTCAAGGTGCAGTTGCTGTCGGCGGAAGGGCACCCAGCATGGCCTCTCGAGAACCGGCAGCTCGAGCAGCGGTATGAGGATGCACTCGGAGCTGAGTTGACGGTGCCCACGCGGCCCGCGTTCGTTGCGGGTAAGACAGCCACCTGGTGTGATCGGCGAGCGTCGCGTGATCTGTGGGACTTGTGGGCACTGAGTCGGATTAAAGCATTCGAGCCGGACGTGGCCGATTTGTATCAAAGGTTCGGGCCCACGAACAAGCTGCCAGGGCAGTGGCAGTTCGCGGACATACCGACCGAATGCGATTGGGAGAGTCAGTTGTCGGGGGCAGACGCGGCTGACCGTGACAGCGCGCGAAGCGGCAAACCTTGTGGCCCGGGCATGGCAGGCGCTGGCGATACGTTAGTCCTGCAGTCGCATGAAACAGTCTTGCGGTAAAGGCCCGTAACGCAGGCGGTCTGCGAGCGAATTAGGCTGTGCTGCCGAATATTCGACGGTATGAGTCCAGTTCTTCTTCGTCAACATCGATTTTGCCGAAGAGTACGTACATTGTTGTGTCCCATGGGCGAAGGCCATCGTGCCTGGGAGTGAGAAGAACCGCGACCGTCCGGCAAGAATCAACTGTTTCGGCGGGACGCCCGGAGATCCATTCGTGGTGGCGGAGCATCGTCCACCCACGGAAGACTGCTTGGTGGTGTCCGCTGAGATGATTCAGCACGCTGAAAGCCAACTGTAAGTGATTGTCTCCCAGCCAGTAACGGCGAGCCTCAAACCGCGTCTCACCATTGAGGGCGTCTCGAGCGATTCGGAGCTGGTCGAGCAGTCGTCGGCCGATCGCGGCCCGCTCGAGTACGGGATGCTGATCGAGCATGTGCAGCACGTTCAAGCGGTCGAGTTCGGGACGATCCCACGACGACGTAGCGACGTCCTCGAGCAGCTGGCGATATAGCGCTGCCCCCGCGGTGTCGACACTCGATGCTGGCTCCCTCGGCAAGAGGGGGTACGAAAAGTGCTGGGCTTGTGCTGGATAGTTTTGGTTGCTATCAGCGTTCCGGGTTGCTTCGAGGTCGGCATTTGCGAGCTCGAAATACTGCGGCACGTGTTCACCCGGTGCGACTTCGTCGTCTTTTATTCGATGAATGTATGCGCCGACAGCGGTGATCGACCTCAGCTGGTCGAAGAGGAATTCCCACTCACGCCGCAGAAGAGCTACTACCGCAAGCGACGGCGTCGATGAGACAGGGGAGATGTGCTCGGGTGGCTGGTCGTGATCGATTATCACAACACCCACCCATGCGTATGCCGCGGCGTCGACATGCATCGAGCGTCCACGAGCGTTGTTAAGAGCCTTGGGTGTGGCGGTGAGGGTTCGTACTGTGCCTGCGGCCTGGCGTGCGCCCTTCGCGGCGTTCTTGGCAATCCAATTCAGTTCGCGCGCAGGGTTTGCGTCGGTGGGTACGTCGCGGGACTTCACCTGGATAGCAAGTGCTCGATTTCCGAAGATGACCGTACCGTCGCCGAGCTCACGGGATGCTGTGCCTTTAGCGATCTTCTTTGGTGGTAACACAAAATCGGGGAGCCCCCACTGTGCCGCAGCGGCGAGGGTCGCGTTCTCGGCTGCAGGACCTCGACTCACTGCTGGTTCGAGGACTCGGGCGTGTGGAATCGTCCGCCCGAACACGCCGGTTTCAGTGTGGACCAGCATGACCATGTTGTTGGCGTCATCCCGATAGACAGCCAGGCCGAGTTCGGACTGAGCAAGCCGGGGTTCGAGATCTGGGTAATGTGAGTAATCGACCGGTGCCCACCTGCCAGGGTCGTGGTCGTTTTCGGGAGTCAAATTGACCACGTCCAACTCAAGGTCCGGGCGGTTGGGCGATTCGCGCAGACCAACCGAGCGCTCGAAGCCGCGAACAATTTCTGCTGCAACTTCGAGAAGTAAGGCACATCGGCGGCCGACCGTGTCTTCGTCTGGGTTGCTCGGCCATGGAGGTAGCGCGAACGCGATGTCGAGGGCAACGTCCGGCCGACCGCGCAGGCCTTGCGCGCCTTCGGTGGGTTCCACCTGGAACCGCGCGATCGGGGTTGGTGTCCGAACGAGTGTGGGCGGCTCGGCAACTAGTTCGACGATCTTGTGCGGTGGGTCCACCAGCACGGTCGGCTGAGCTGAGTGTGCCCATATTCCAAAAACCTCCGCGTCTGGGACGAGGGCGACGACATTCTTCAACAGACCCATTGCCGACCGCAGCATCGAGATTTGAGTGGGAGTTTCTGCTTCGATTGCGTAGGGCTGGAACAGTGTGAGGAGCTGCAGGTGGTCGGGTCGGAGACCATCCAGCGCGCCGGAGCGGTGGAGCTCGGTGAACTCGGATGGGGTTGAACAAAGCGGGAATTGGATCGGTCGGTCAGGCGTGGGTGTGATGCCCGAAGTCAGTCTCTCGGTGGCCTGGATTGCTGCGTTCAGGCTGTCCTTGACTGCAGCAATGAAGTCTCGGCCACTCTGTTGGAGGGCGTCGGCCTGCGTTGTCCACTCGACCGACACTCGCAGCTCGCCGAGGCCTCGTTCGTCGAGCTCGATCCAACAGCGCAGTGCGCTGTCGATGCCCAGCTCGTTCCAGTGCGTCGCGATGTCATGACGAAGTTGGTGCGCCGCATCCAACGATTGCCAGGCTTTCTCGAACGGCTCTGATCTCTGATCGCCGGTCGGATCGAGGGTGGTCATGCGTCGTTACTACACCAATGCACCGACAGTACGGCGTCCCTGATCTCGTTCACCGTCAATTGGCCACGCTGAAGAGATGTCACGCTGTGTAGTAGCTAGACACCTTCGGCTTCCCGAAATTTGCGTGCTCAAGCATTTCTAAGGTCACACGATTCTCGTCGTGACTGGATAGCCACTTTCTGACCTTGTGGCGCTCAATTCCTGCCTGATTTCCAGCCAAAGAAAGTATTCTCCTGTTCTGGGGATGGGATATCTGGCGCTCGATGGATGTGAGAACGCCCCTTGCTTTGTCAGCGTCCCAAGCAGCAAGTCGCTGAACGCAAATCGAGAGGAGCACTATGGGGGTGCGCGCATCCGCCGACCGCTCTGCTACAAAGTCGACGAGTTTAGATCCGGGGGTCTGTTCGCTTGGGAACATGCGGAGATAGTGAGCGATCGACCAGTCAAAGGATGCCCAAGGGCTGCTTGCATAGTTGAGAAACCAGTCCTCAAGATGGTCCTGCGAAAATACCATTTTGAACATCGGTGCCAAGGCATCAGAGGCGTGTGGCATACGTTCAGCTAGATGCGAAAACTCTGCGATCCGGTAGGGAATTGCGTGACTACGCATACGATTCGCGACGAACTTCAGGCTCGTTCTTGATGCGCGAGTCGGGTCGTCGAGTAAGCGGTCGACTAATTCTTCCAAAGGCTTCGTTTCTTTCTTGAGGATAGCGTCATCCACGGCACTGTGTTCAATCTCTAGTGCATGCTCGGAAACTTCATCCCCCTCGAAAACGTCTGTCTTCGCGGCGTTGATATGCATTCCTATATCGCTAGCTGCCTGCTGTAGCTCGATCTGAGCTCGCCGCATGTCTCCAGCTTCGTCTCCGAAGAGCCAGACGTCGTCCATCCATCGGGTCCAGCTTCGTCGGGGACGTGGAGCCGCTTTGCCGAATATGGTCAGGTGGGGCACTGTGGAGGCATGATGCTCAAGCACGTCGTCGAGTGACTTCATGTACATATTTGCGATTACCGCTGACGCAAGCGAGCGCTGTGGTAGTCCAGTGCGGCCGGAGGTTTTGTACATTCGTTCGACGAATGCGAGTAGCGCAGTCTGTATGTGGTTCTTCTTCAGCGTATCCTCCAGCGACGTCTGAAGCCTGTCGAGAGGGATGCTTGCGAAGCATGACACGAGGTCCGTGCGCAGACCGGCTTCAAAGTTGCGGCTCGCATCGCCGAGGTGCGAGCGGTATTGCTTCCACTGCAGATCATTGTGCGAGTAGTCCCCTTTCTGCGGATGGTCCGGCTTTAGGCGCCAGCCGTACGCACTCTCGTGCAGCCCCCCGATCAAATCGACACTCACCGCATCGACCAGAGCCTGATAGGTCAATCGGTCTTCGATGGAGAGCACGACAGCTGGTCGAGCCCCCCAGTTTTCTTTTGGTACGTCGATTAACGCCGGACTCTGGTTTTGTGTGCTGTCGATGTGGTTGCCGAGTCGAGTGGGGGACGCAAGGAGGAAGTCAATCTCGGGCCACTCCCATGGATCGTGGTACCAATCGCCGAAGAACTCTCCGCGCACGTTCTTGGCGGCAGTCTTGAAGTCAAGAACGTTTGCCCAATCCATCTGTGCCATCGGCTGATACTGGCATACTCCAAACCCCGTCACGTCGTTGGTCCGTCTCAGCGACCCGACCCACTCCCTGTCCAGGGTGCCTTGGTGCCATGAGCATTTCGGTGCCGTTTATGGCGCAGCCCGGTTTGACGCTGGGAGTGGAAGCAGCTCGGACAGCGTTATCACGGCGTTCCTGCGGCTGACTTCATCGTGCCCATTCGGGCTGCGTTCGTTGCAGGTAAGGCGACTAGCGGAGACCCTCCAGATCGTAAGGCGGAAAAGGTCGCCACCATATCGGCGAGCCGTTCCAGGGCGAAAGTCCGCTGGACGTGTATGCGGACTGCAGGCTAGCGAGAGCAGCATCTCGTTCTGCTCCGTCCGGTAATGGTCCGCCGGATTTTGCTTGCGGCTCGGGTTGAAGCGTGATGGCGGTCGAGTAAGGGTCGAGGCGGAAGAAGGCGACCACCTCCTCGATGAGTAGTCGCGTGAGGCGTTTCCCTCGCTTCGATTCATGGAGGAACATTCTGTCAATCAACAGCACTGAGTCAACCCAGTGGTCGGGATGGGAGTCGCGAATCTCTGCTGCGATGGCTCCGAGTCCTGAGGCGTCCGTGCTGATCGCGTCTGCCGCGTCGGCGATGTCCTCGTCGGAGACGTTCCAGCCGATCCAACCGCTGATAAAGGCACCGGCGCGTTCGTCGTCTGTGGCGAGCTCAATTTCGCATGAGAAGGCGCGGAGAATGTCTACACCGCCGTCAATCGGTCGGTGAACGGTGACGCGTGTTTCCCAATAGTCGCGGGCGGAGACTTCGTCGTTGAGCATTTAGAATTTTCTTCCCTGGTGGTGGTTCTGCAGGCAGGTCTACCTTTTCGCGCCTGCCCGGATCGACTCAAGTCGCATTCAGGCTGGTGCTGTTGCAGTTGGGACTGGCTACACGCATTGATCCACGACCGACGGAGGTTAGCCGTTACCCCAGTTCCAGCCCGGCAAGGACTCCAGTTTTGCTGATCGCTCAGCTTTCATGTTGTCCCTCCCACGCCACTGCTCCCGAACCCACAAGCCGAGTTTGACGTCTTGTTCTATGTGTCCGTCCGGGGGCTTGATGCGACCTTCGCGAGCGACGTATTGCTCTAACATCTCGAATTTTTGGTTCCAGATGTGATCGCTTTTTGTGCCCCAGAACCAGCCGGGTATAGCTTCCAGCTGAGCTTGTTTGTCGGAGTTGAGTCTTGTGTGCTCACGTCGCCGGAGCCTCGCCCATTGACCGATCTTCAGGCCGTCCTCGACGAAGTCGACTGGAACGTTTGCATGGCCTTCTCTTCGTGCGTAGGAACGCAGCAGCTCGAGGTGTTGCGTCCATGAGTCGTCGAGCGCGTTCCAGCTCCAGCCGGGAACGGCCTCCAACCGCTGGCGTCGGTCCTCTGTCATCGTGGTGCGATTGCTCCGTTGTTCCCCGACCCATCCGCCGAGATTGACTCCGTCCGCAACATAGCCACGCGTAACCCTTGTGTGTCCCTGGCGCCCGGCGAATACAACGAGCGATGAGTACGCCCGCTCCCAAGCGTCTGTGTGCGGGTCCCACGACCATCCGGGGACCGCTTCCAGGAGCTCTCGACGTTCCTGAGAGATGCTTTCGCGGTGATTCCGTTGTTCTAGTACCCAACCACCAAGATTTACACTGTCTTCCTTGAACCCTTGCGGTACGAGTGCGTGGCCTTCTCGTCTCCGATACTGCCTGAGCAGTTCGAGCTTCTGCTGCCACATCGCGGCTCGTGCGTCCCATACCCAACCGGGCATCGATTGCAATCGACCTACTTCGCTCGCGGAGAGATTCCTCTGGTTGCCTCGTTGGACGGTGATCCACGTTCCGAGTCGAAAGCCGTTCTCTAAGTGTGTGTTGGGGACGAGAGTATGACCTTCTCGTGCAGCAAAGGCTGTTAGAAATTCGAAGCCGCGGTCCCACTTCTCGGCTAGTGGTGTCCACGACCATTCCGGCAGTGCCTCAAGGAGTTGGATCCGCTCCGAAGTCATGTCGTCGCGGTTCGTGCGCTGCACGGCCACCCATTGCCCGAGCCTCAGACCGTCTTCGATCAACCGCTGCGACGGCCGAGCGTGACCCACCCGCGCGGCGAACGCCTTCAACGCCTGGTAGTTCCGCGTCCAGGTGTCCTTGCGGGTGTCCCACACCCAACCAGAAAACGCCTCCAGCTCTCGTGTCCTTTCTTCGGACAATTGGCCTCGCTTGTACAGACCACGCTGTGTCGCAACCCAGCTCCGGAGGTTGAAGTCACCGACCGCGTATGGAAAAGGAACGTCGGCGTGGCCATGTTCGGCTACGAACTGCTCCATGAGTTGAATCCAGGTACTCCATTGGTCTGCCAGTACGTCCCATGCCCACCCGGGGAGTCGGTCCAGCGCGGACCGCCTGTGGTCGCTGAGGGTCTTGTTAGTCAAAGCGATCCGTTGGACACTCGCCCATTGCCCGAGCGCGTACCCGTCCACGACGTAGTCGACGGCCACCCTTGAGGTGCCCTTGTCTGCGGCGTATTGCTCCAGCATCCCGTACCAAAAATTCCAGGGGGCACTTGTCTTCTCGATCAAACGAACATCGAACGCGTCGACGAATGCCTTTCCGACGGTGTGCGCCACGTCCAGGTGAATCTTATCCGGAATGCGTGCGCGCCCACCTGTGCGGCCGAGTTCGCGGCGTATCTCGTCGATCTGCTCCGCCATATGTTCGTCGTGAGAGCGCAGAGCAGTAACGACACGCCAGACAGACTTGAATGATGAATCTTTGAGTGCGGTTTCGGGATCCGCGGCGGTATCGATGAAAACTGGAATGACAATGGTTCCGACGGTTTTGTTCTCGGCCAGCCGAATTGCGCGCCCGACGGCCTGAACGATGTCGACCTCCGACCCTCGCGGGTCGATGAAGGCGACACCGTCAAGAGTGGGGACGTCGACGCCCTCACCGAGGCATCGCGCGTTGGCGAGTAAGCCGCGCTCGTCGTCGTCGAGGTGACGAAGACGTTGAAGGCGGACATGCCGCTCGCCGGACGACATCTCGCCCGAGGCGAACCCGGTCCACAATGTTCCCGGGGGCCGCTGCTCCGCGGGCATCCATTCGAGAATGTCGGGCATTTCCGCCGCGAACCGCTTGGCGCGAAGCACGCGGGAGTGGAAGCTGATCACGCGGCGAAGGTCATATTTTCGCATCGCTTTCGCAAGCCCGATCTGGCTGGCGAGGGTACGTGCGTCGGTGTCCTGGTCCTGTCGACGGATCAGAACGCCGTTGGTCGCCCACTCACGAAATGTCGAGTTGTCGACCCCGACGACAGCGACTTGGTAATCGGTGAGTAGTCCGCGTCGAATGGCTTCTCCGAAACTCAGACGGTGGAACACTTCCCCGAATTTCGTGGCGTCGTCCATCGACGCGACTTCCATTTCCGAGCCACGCGCCGCCGTCAGCACTCGTCCGGTGTAGTAGCGCGGTGTCGCCGTCATGAACAGCCGCCGGCGAGCCGCGATGGCGTTCGAGTCGAGAATCGTTGCGAATACCGTTGATTCGTCGCCCGCGACACGGTGACTCTCGTCCGCGATGGCCAGGTCGAAGTGCGGGACTTGTCCGAGGGTGAATGCTTTCGCGATCTGCGGCGAGGACTGATACGTCGAAAACACCACACGTGGTCCACTGCGTTGAAGGAACTCGGCGATCTCGGCGGGGTCGTTCTGAACTGGGAGGCACAGCTCGCTGGTGTACGCCAAGGCTGCGTCGTCCTGGGTGACGGTTTCATCGGAGCAGACTGGTAGCGCCTCGAACGGTTCGGTCGCGTTCGTTCTCCATACCGCCATCGTCTGCTTCAGCAGGGACAAGGACGGCAACAGAACCAGGGTTCGCTGCGCGTGGAGTTTTTGCTTGATGAACAGAGACGTGAGCGTCTTTCCTGTACCGCACGCCATGACGAGCTGACCACGGTCGGCGTTCTGGAAGCCGTCCACGACGTTGTCGAGAGCTTCGGTCTGGTGGTCGCGGGGTAGGGCCGGCTGTGGTGGTGGGATGGGATGTAGGAGGTCCGGGGACTCCGCCCAGTCGATGTCGGCAGTTTGGAGGTCGGCAAGGCCGATCAAGCCGACCGGTTTCTCCTGGGCGTCGATAGTTCTCCGTGCGACGTGGTGTATCCGGTCGGTGGTTGCGATGAGGAGGCGATAGTGGAACCGCCTCCTGGACGACTCGGACAGGAACTTGTCGACGTCGTTCTTCGTGACGGCGCGATCCGCGGCATATGCCTTCGCCTGTACCGCCCAGAGTTTTCCTTCGTTGTCTTCGACCACGAGGTCGATACCGGCGTCGCTGCCCCATCTGTGCTCCCAGTCGTCCCAGAGCCAGACATTGCGAACGGTGTGTCGGTAGTACGCGTCGTTCTGGAGGTACCACTTGCAGATGCGCTCGAACTGCCTGCCCCGGATGTGGTTGTCCTGGGAGAGGTTGTTGTACAGGGTGGCGAATGTGCCCATTCTGGAGACGATAATCGTCTTTAGCGACAGGTTCGTCTCCATAGGCGTCAAAGATCGACCCGAGTAGGTGTTCCCGGCGGGGCTGGTGCCGACGATCGGCCGAAAGTGCCGCGCTCATGCCTGTACGATGTGACCGTCCACCACCCGAACGCCGCTTGCGGCGGCTGAGTTCGAGATCGAGACCAAACGAATGGATGTCTCAGAAATCCGACGGCGGTTGAACATACCGCCGGTGGCGGGAATTGCATGGTTCTCGGTCGACGAGAAGGAAGTGGCCTTCGCCCAACATAAAAGCCCACGTCACCGTGCCGTGATTCTCAGATCTTGGCCTGATAGCAGCCCTCTCGCTTGGGTATTCGCTCGCTCCATGAGTAGTTCAAATGGCATTGAACACGAAGCACACGATCACAGGTACGAATACCCTGCTTGCTGGATCGAGAATCCCGCCAGGATAGTCACAACGGTGCCGTTAACGATAAAGAAATCAGTGTTGGATCATCAGACTGCAATGTGCGCGGAACCGGACGAATTGATAGCCACGGCCCTACTGGCAGTAGAGGTGGCACCGTGAGCGACACCCGATGAGCCAGTCCGTGACGTGGGATGATTTAAAAGTAGAGTTTGTCGAGAGCGTGATCGGCGAGCTCTGGCTGGAGGAGGTAGCTCGCGCAGTGCGCACAGTAGCACCGAAATATCCGCCAAGCAGCTATACCGAAACCGGGGAATGGAGCACCCGAGAGTACGAGAACCTGGTACAGGATGTTGTCGTCAAACAACTACTTGAAGCGGGGCAACTCGCGTACATAGTCGATACCGCATCCGACGTCTCGTCGGCGCGTGCCCTTGTACATCACATCGTCAGACGAACCCTTGCTCGTGGTCGACAGCGGACCGTCATCGACAATCTGCTGGAGAGATGCCGTCAGCTGCAGATCGCCGATGCCCGCAGCGGCGTTGCGCGCGTCGATCTAGACGCGTCGGGTCTGCGCGCCGTAGCTTCCATGGTCGCGAAACTTCCTCGCGTAAGAATCATCAACAGTGACCGGGCCCCGGTCGTGTACTCTGCCGAGACTCTTCAGGAAGTCCTCAGCCTGGTTCGTGAGGTCGTAGGGTCCGACGTCGGCGACCGAGACATGGCACGCATCTTCGAACTGGCTTTGACAGACTACCTCCCAAGCGGTCTTGTTCATAGTGATGGAGGCGAGGACGAACCTGATCGTCGGCTCACACCGGAAGATGAGGTTGCCGCAATCGATGCACTTAGACAACTTGTCGCCCTACCGGCAGACAGCCAGCGGCTACTCGCCCTCAAAATATCCAATAGGTCGGACGTGTACGTTGCAGAGTCCTTTGGTATCTCACGTCCGACTGCTGCCAAGCGTTTCAGAGAGGCGTCAAACGCGGTCCATGCGGTGATCGTTGACGCATCGGTTCAGATTCAAGATGAAGTGCTAACACGGTTCAGCGAGCATCTGCTCCAAAGGTACATACCCTCCGTAGACGGTCTGGGAGACGAATGATGAAGCCGAACACACCTGGATGGTTAGAGGACTCGCTGCGTGCGCTGGTGTCGGCTTCGCCGGGACCTGCTGCAGTCCACATTGGACCTTCGACTCCAAGACCAGGTGAAGTACGACGTCTTGAGCCCATGGATCATGGCGGTCCTTCACCGCATCTAGTTCTGGTGACGGATGTTGACCGTGAACTCGCATCGGCGTCAGTGGTTGCCCTGTCTAACGACGTTGAGATGGGCAGTGATATAGATCGTCTATTGCCTCGAGGCGCCAGTGGGTTACCTTACGACCTCGTCGTGTTGCCCGACGTGGTTGGCCCTGTGTGGTTTGTACAACTGGGGCCGGCCCTCGCGACTTTTGTTGGGGACTTTGCAGAACTGCCGCCTGCTGGTATCCCTCTGCGCGACCAGAAGGATTTTCGCTGGGCATGGAAGGAGCGCCGACTCGACCAGTTGGTCGCCTTGACTGCCGAATGCCGCTATCAACTACTGGACGGCGAGTTAACAATGGTTGTTGATCCGGCGGCTTTCGACCTGGATTTAGTCGCGAACGAGGATCGGGCACAGATGACTATTGCAACGGTTAACCTATGTAAATCTCAATCGATCCGCGTGTCTACAAATGTGCTGCGATCGACTGCAGTGAGCAGCAAATCTCCCGCGTACGAGTCATATGTAGCGCTCACTCGAACAATCCCTCGTTATCCACACTTGCTCTATCCGGACGCGCTATACAGCGGGGAAGTGGCGTTTCAACGAGACGTTGAGGACGATCCTTTGCCGAATGCGGTCGCCGGGTTAATAGCTAAGTTAGATGATAATCTTCGTTGTATAAGGGTTGCAACAATCTCTTCGCTATGGAATCGTTCTGCACTCGATTCTGGGGCAGGATACTTTGGTATAAGTATGGAAGGAAGAAGACATCAGATGGTGCTTTCCAAAGTTGATCACGAAGAGGACAGTCGTGTCTGAATCTGTTTGGCACGACGGCCTGACTTTACGTCGCTGGCGTCTGCGCAACTTCAAATCGGTGCAGCATGCGGATGTTGAACTAGCGCCACTAACTGTGATCGTTGGTGCAAATTCGGCTGGCAAGAGCACACTATTGCAATCGATAAGAGTCGCTGCTCAAGCCGCCACCTCAAACAGCGAGTTTTTTCCCCTGAACGGTGAGCAAATTCGCGTCGGCACCTTCGATGAGACGCGATTCTCGGGCGCTCGCGAGGCAGGCGATCCAATAATGCTAGGTGGACAGTTTCACTTCGGTTCGGAATCCTACTCAACCGTTGCACCTGGCTACGGCTCAGTGCATCTTCCACGCCGCCGATTTCGTCGGCAACGTGAGCACGGGCAAGACACTTTTATCGATTGGGACTTGACTCTAATGGGGGCCCCAAAGCAGCAGTCTGCATCAACCAACATAGTCGGGATCGAAGTGTCCGCTTTTGTCACTAGCGACTTGCATTCGTCCCTGCGCGCCGATCGCTCTGCAACGCCAACGTCAAATTCTTTCGGCCATGAATACCAGTACGGGGGAACTGTCACCGAAGCAGCGGGCGAATCAATAGAACTAACCGACCTCAATATTCGTGGTGGTTTTCCGATTCGATACATGTACACGGAGCCGCTCGCTGACATCCTGTTTTGGGCGTGGTATGAGGGCCGTCAGGCAGCGATGCGCGCCAATCTTCCTCGCGACGCATCTGCGAGGACTCGCGAACGGTGGTTGAACGAGGACGCCAAAAAGGCTAGAGATGAGTCTGGACCAATGCCCGGCACTGCGGAGGTGGTCGACGCGATCACGGCGGACCTCCGTACAATTCTGGATGATCTTCAGGACGTGCTGCAAACGCCGAACGCGCAGCGGATGCTTTATATCCGCGTTAGAGAACTAGCCGATACACGGGAGTGGCGTCTGGATAGTGATTGGCCTAGGACTCAGCTGGCGGAAATATATCAACAGGTGACAGAGCGGCTGGGCCTTGGCGACCGGCGAGGCCCCAAACTTGCGTCACTGCCGGACCTTCTGGATTCGACGGTAAGCGAGTCCAGGGATTTTCTTGCCAACCGCGTTCAGCATCTGGGTCCGCTTCGAATGGACCCGCAGGTTGTTTATCGATCATCGCCCACCGCCAATCCGGGATTCATTGGGGCCAAGGGGGAGTACACCGCCTCGGTCCTGGAAACTGGCGGCGATCAGAGAATTCAGAACCCGCCGGTACTCCCCGACGGCAAAGGATCCGGTCAGACGCTGCTTAAAGCAGTAAACTCGTGGGCCGCACACCTAGGGATCGGGGACGGGTTCAGTACTGAGGACAGCGGACGTCTGGGATTGCAACTTTCGGTTCGGCCTTCGGACGTGAACCTCGATCTGGATCTAACAAGTGTCGGAACGGGCGTGAGCCAGATCCTTCCTGTCTTAGTCATGTGCCTACAAGCCCCTCCAGGATCGCTGCTTCTGATTGAGCAACCAGAATTGCACTTGAATCCTGCCGTGCAACAGCGTTTAGCGGATTTTCTGCTGGCAGTTGCATCAAGCGGACGGCAATTAATCGTGGAGACTCATAGTGACTATCTGATCACCCGTTTGAGGCGGCGTACAGCTGAAGACCAAACCGATCTCAACCAGCAGCGCATTACCATCATCTTTGCCGAGCGACACGATGGCGCTACGACCTATAAGGGAGTGAGACCGGCCTCTGACGGGTCAATGGCGGACTGGCCATCGGGATTCTTCGACGAAACCGCACAGGATTCGCAAGCTCTAATGGAGGCACTGATCGAGAGGGCAGAAAGGTAGAGTCACTGGTCCTTCAGGTAGTTGGCGGGCGGAATTCACCGGTCGGCGCATCGCTAAGTTAAATTAATATTAGTTCATCGTTCTTATAGGTGGGTGATCTGAATCAACGCATCGTCTGCGCTCTCGTTGAGTTGCGAAGAATCGTAGTCGAGAAATTGGTCGAAGCGCTGGAGAGTCTGCGCCGTTTGGGAAAGTGCAGTCCGTCCGTGTTCTTGTTGGTGCAGCGTAGCTAGGGATTTCTCGGGCCTCATATGTAGAGTTGTTGGCTAAGTGATCATGATGTGCGGGCGCTATGTGTGTTGCGAATGCGGTTGAGTATTCCCACACGTGGTGATGAACGCGCTGATCGCTGTGATCCTCACGCCGGCATCGACCGGAGGTGTGATCGGTTGCTTGTCGCAGCAACCCAGCGAACCAGTGCTGAGTTCGGCGAGGGCCCAATCGCTGAAGCGATTTTCTCTCCGACGATGAGGTCTGGCGGGTCCCCTCCGAAATGCCGGGAATCGCTTGAGCCTCGACTCTGGGCGGCCGATTGGCCACATATAGGTGTTGTGTCCGTGCGTTCGCCGAGACATTCGGCAGCTCCAGCGGTCGCCCGACCCACGTGACCTGTTTGCGGGCACACATCAACTCGCGACGTGGTTCGCCCCTGCACGTGGAGCGCTGCGAATGCCGCGGTCACCTACATCTCAGGCCCGGCGATGTTCGGAGGTCTGCGCGGCCCGTTGATCTGTTGGGGTTGACTGGCAGGTCCCCGATAGTCGGGCCACCGTGTTCTAGAGCCACGGTGTGATTGATTTCAGTCGATCTCGCAACCCTCGACCGGTTGGTGGTTGTGGGTGCATCGGGCAGCGTACTCGGCCGGCGTGAGGTAGCCGAGGGATGAGTGCCGGTGTCGATGGTTGTGGTCGTCTTTGAAGTCCTCGATCACCACCCTCGCTTCGAGCAGGCTCGTCCAGTGATTTCGGTTCAGGCACTCCTTCCGTAGCCGATTGTTGAACGATTCGATGTGTCCGTTGTTCCACGGCGTCCCCGGCGGGATGTAGGAGATACCGACACGATCTCGGCAGAATTGTTGCAGCACATGAGAAATGAACTCCGGACCGTTGTCCATTCGCAGCACCAACGGCGGCCCGCCCCACAGCGCGAACGTCTTGTCGAGCTCGTCGGTCAGCCGCTGTGCGGTGATCGAGCGCTCCACGATATTCAACAGGGACTGCCGGGTGTGTTCGTCGATCATCGACGCGATTTTGATCGCCTTCCCGTCTACGGTCGAATCGAACTGAAAGTCCATAGCCCACACCACTTTCGGCGCATCGGCTTCGATTTGCGGGCAGGAGCTGATGCCGGCGCGTTTGCGTGGATGGTAGATCCGAACCTGCAGACCCTCCTCTTTCCAGAGCCGGTGCACCTTCTTCTTGTTCACCGACATGCCCTGGTCGTGCCTCAGATGTGCCCAGGCGCGACGGAAGCCGTGCAGCGGATGCGAGCCTGCGTACTTCCGCAACGACGCCCTCAAAGCCGCGTCGGGGTCCGCGGGCGTTTCGGCGATCGGTGTTCGTGCGTAGGTGGAGCGGGCAAGCCCAACTGCTCTGCACGCCAGACGTTTCGACACACTCATCGTGTTGACAAGCATGTCGACGGCGCGGCGCTTGGCGGCTGGGCTCAGAATTTCCCCTTCGCTACCTCCCGCAGTGCATCCTTCTCCAGCTCGGCCTCGGCGAGCAGGCGTTTGAGCTTGCCGTTCTGCTCGCGCAACTCTTTGAGTTCCTTCGCGGCATCGGTGTCCATCCCGCCGTACTGACGACGCCAGTTGTACAACGTCGCCGCCGACACCTCGAGCTCCGCCGCGATCTCATCCTGCGTCTTGCCCGCAGCAGTGAGCTCATCGGCACGGCGCAGCTTGCGCACGATGTCCTCGGCAGAGTTCCGCTTCCGTCCAGCCATGTTCTCCATCGTCCTATCCGCCCAGCTCATGGGCAACAAGACTCTAAAACGAGATGGCTCCGTTCACTGGGGACACGCCAGTTGACCACCTACAACAACTGAGTCTCGACGGCCGCGTGCAGATCCGGGTTCGGTGTCAGTTTGCGCGAACTCAGCGTGCGCAGAGCGATGTATCACGCGCATGACTGAAGAGCTGGGCCCGATCGGTGAGGACCTTGAGCGAACAAATCCAATTTTGACGCTCCATCTTCATCTGCGACCTGAAAATGCCAACCCTGTAATTCTCCTGGTTTAAGAATTTGACATCTCGCCTCGCAGCACGCCTCTAACAGTGTGAGGGACCGGAAAGCCGCCCGACGAGGGGCGGCGTCTGGACCATGACCGCAGTTACGGAGGTTACAGCGTGCGTATCGAAAAGTGTGACATTGAAAGCAGCCCGATCGCGGCTGGTGCTCAAAGCGACAGTCCTTGGTCTGACTCAGCCTGCGTGGGGGTGTCTCATGCATAGTCACGTAACCCACGCTGACCTGGTCACGTTCGCGGTCAAGAGGGTCAATGTGCCCTCTGCGACCGCCAAATCGCGGCGCACTCAGGTCGCGCACCTACGGAGTCGACTTGAGGCATACATTGCAGACCACCCCGACTACAACCTCGTGAAGATGCGTGGGTCGGGGAGCGTCGCGAAGCACACCGCTATCAATTCAAGCTCTGACACTGACATCGCCGCGTACGTACGCGCAGCGGCAGTGGGAGGTGTAGACGTCGACGAAACTAAGCTTCTGGAATGGCTCCGTGACCGCTGTATCGAGGTATACGGCGCAACTAAGGAAGCCAGCGATTTCGAGATCTCGCACCACGCGGTCGGCATCACGATGCACGGCACGGGCCTCAAGATCGACGTAGCCCCGGTGCTTTACGAAGGCGAGCCGGACGATCGCGGACACCTCGTCACTCAGACAGGTGACCGCGTCCTCACGTCGGTAACGCTGCATAAGGAGTTCTTGAACAAGCGGCGCGCGGTGGCAGGCCCCGAGTATAGGGAATTCATCCGCCTGGTGAAGGCCTTCGTCCACCGCGCCAAGCTGGAGGCCGCCGCCTCCGGACCGGAGCTTCGTTTCAAGTCATTTCTCGTCGAGCTCATAGTGGCGCATCTGTGGGACAACGGCTGGCTTTCGAAGCCGTTCGCGATCAAGGACTACCCGCGCGCTTTCGAGCAGTTCTTCGCCTACATCGTTATGACCGAGCTTAAAGAGCCGATCGTTTTCACCGACTACTACCAGGCAAGCGAGGTCGACATCTGCGTCGACGCTGTGCAGGTCTGGGACCCAGTTAACCCGTCCAACAACGTGACTAAAGGCTATTCCGAGAGTGACCGCTTGAGACTCGTCCAGCGGTGCTCCGAAGCCCTCGACAAGGTCAACACCGCCTCGTCCGCCACGAACAAGACCGCCGCCGTCACAGCGTGGAAGTCGCTCTTCGGCCCGACCTTCCCAGGAGCCTGACATGACCAGTTCCTATACGCGTTCCGCAACATTCACTATCACCAACGCGCGTGAGATCGCAGCCAGCGTAGGTGCCGACCTACGCAACCTCTACTCCAAGTACGGCGAACCCGACCCTAGTTGCATTGAGATGTTCACAGAGGAACTTGCGTTATACCTCAGGGCCGGGTATCTCGACTTTGTTCAGTTCGGATTCCGCGATGAAGACAGATGGGTGCTCAAGCTCCAGTACACCGCCGTCGTGGGCGGGCACCTCCGCAACGACACCCCTGGAAACCTGCCCAGTGCGATGGCTGTAGTCGGGCACGACTTCCACAGCTACCTCCAGCAGAACTCTGCGTTCCGCGGCCTCTCGCCCGAAGAACGGGCGGCGTTCAGGGCAACCCTCCCTACGAGTCGGACCCCGGGAACAGCCCCGACCGCCAACCGCGCGACCTCATCTGCCGGAACTCAATTCTCGAACAACGGCCGGGGTGTTGACCGCACCGTCTACCTCGATATCTGACCACCGCCCGGTGCCCCCACACAGGCGAAAGCCGATAACACATTTTAAGGACCAAACCCATGGCAAGTTCAACAAGCCTTTTTCATCCAGTTATCCCGCTACCGGACGACGTCCGTGCTGACCGCTACGCCAGATTGGTGGGCCTCGACTCGGTCAAAGCCAGGCTCCGCAAGGAGGCAGCTGTCCTCGCCGACCCGACGATGCTCACCGGATGGGCATCCAAGAACCATCCGAAAGTGGCACCGAACGACCAATCGCTTACCCTGCTTAAAGACCGCGCCCCTCTGCTGCTGTTTGCAGGCGACGTCGGTTCTGGCAAGTCCGCACTCGCGGAGAGCTTCGGATGCGACCTCGCTACACACCTGGGAACAGAGGTCGAGCTGTGGCGACTCAAGCTCTCGACTCGTGGATCGGGCCACGTAGGCGAGATGACCGGCCTGATCAACTCTGCATTCGAAGAAGTCACGTCCGAGGCCAAGCTCGGCCGCAACTATCGCACAGGCGAAGTCTCGAAAGTTACCATCATGGTGATCGACGAAGCCGACGCACTCGTCCAATCCCGCGAAGCCACCCAGATGCACCACGAGGACCGAGCAGGTGTCGACGCGTTCCTCGCCGCGATCGACAATCTCGCCGGCTCTGGCATTCCACTTCTCGTGGTGATGTGCACCAACCGGCTCGCAGCGCTAGATCCGGCAGTCAAGCGCAGGGCCGCAGCCATATTTGAGTTTGGACGTCCGGACGAAGGTCAACGGCGTCAGGTGCTCGCGACGGCTTTTAAAAACTACGACCTCGCCGATGACACCATAGAGAAGCTGGTTATTGCGACCGGACCTCAAGGCCCCGAACACTACGGCTTCACTTATTCAGACCTCACCCAGCGCCTTCTGCCCGCCGCAATACTGACTGCCTTCCCCGACGACGCAATCACTGCAGACCTACTTTTCGCAGTGGCTTCGGACCTCGGCCCCACCGCCGCCTTCAACGACCAGGCGACAGCATGAATGCCCCGACCGCTCCTCGCGACGCGGGCGCCCAGACCGGCACCGAGGTGAAACCGTTGACGGGCCAGTACGACATCGCCGCAGCATTTCGTCGAAAGCAGTCGATTCTGCTGGACTCGCACGCCTCGGTCCGCGACGTGATCAGTCATCCGACAGGTCTGGGCGACCATTCCGAGGCTGACTGGGTCGGCGTGTTGAAGGATTTTCTGCCTGAGCGCTACACTGTCGGTCCGATTTTTGCAGTAGACGCAGATGGTGCCAGGAGCGAACAAATTGACGTGGCGGTCTATGACAGGCAGTACTCACCACTCTGGTTCGGATCGCAGGCCGGCTTCAATATCGTTCCTGTGGAAGCTGTATACGCAGTGTTCGAGGTCAAACCAACCATCGACACTACGTACATCGCCGCAGCGTGTAGGAAGGTCGCGTCTGTTCGCCAGCTTCGCCGCACGTCAGCACCCATCAAGCACGCAGGCGGGGCCTTCAGTGCGACAAACCCGACGTCGAAGCACATCATAGGTGGGCTTCTTGCTGCAAAGGCATCGTGGGTCGATCGCACCGCGACAATCGCGAAGCTCGAAGAGCATTTGCCCGCAATTGGTTTGGACGGATCCCTCGACATCGGAATCGCGGTTGACACGATCGCGTTCGACTACACACCCGCGCCTACCAAACTAGGGAGCAGGCAGGGCGAGATCCCGCTTGAGTTCAGCGCGGAGACCGACCAGCTGATTCATTTTGGGATCCGCCTTTTTCGTCAACTGCAGCAACTCGGGACCGTGCTCGCCATCGATATGGGCGACTACGAGTCAGCGCTTGCTCGACAGTAGACCAGCGTCTCCGCTAGCCAAGATCGAGTCGCTTGTAGGTTGGAACCCGTCGCGAAAGACATGTTCAGGCGGGCGTGTGCAGCGACTTTTTGGGGACACCCCGCGATGTTCACACGATTGTTGTATTAGGGTTTGTGGCGCGAAGTCGGACCTCTCCACCCCCCAAGTGCCGGCGTTCTGGGCGAGTTGTTATCCGTACTTTACGATCAGACTTTTATTCGAGCTTTCGAGCAAATACGAGTGAGTTATTGCGGATGCACGCGGAGACGTCAACCCACCGAACGGTGGGAAGTTAGCGTTCGGGAGAGATCGTCTGAACGCTTTGCGCCTGGTAGGCACAGTCACTGGGTCCGGGGTTCGAGTCCCTGTGGGCGTAAGCGAGAAGGCCCGGTGCCAACCGCGAGCTAGTCGGTCATTCTTATGGTTTTGCGTTCCGGGTGGAGCACGAACGCATCCCGCGGCCGTTGTCGACTACTCGCTCTTATGTTCAGCTGACCCTTCGTGAACGCTTCCTGCAGTTCCGCCGGTGAACGGCAACCCGTCTTCGTGAGTTGGACCGTGAGAGTTGATGCAAACCAATGAATTGCAGATTGGAGGTTCCTCGCTCAAATTCCGATCGGAATCAGGCTCGGTGTCACAAGCGTGTCACAAGTCGGTACCTACGAGGATGGATTCGGTTGGTACCACCTGGACGATTGGCACTGGTCAGAGTGTCTGTGGTGGTTCCATCCGGACGTATCTGGTTGTCTCGCAACATACTTGTAAGCGAGCGGTCAACGGTTCAATCCCGTTAGGAGGCTCTTTCGGACGGCTCTGACCAGCGAAAACGGTTGGGGCCGTCTCTTTTTGGCCTATCTCGGCCGCTCGTTTCTTGCGCGAGCCCGGTTCGTCCACCTGGGTTTATGTGTCGACTGTGACCTGGGGTTTTGCCGGTTCGGCGGCTCCATTCGGCGTTCGGTGTCACAGAATGTCACAACTCGTTGCCAACTCATCGGTGAGCGTTCGCGTGGATGTAGGTGGCCGCGTACGGACTGGGCGGAAGGTTGCCGGACCGGATTGCACGTCGGATCCAGTGTCGGTTCTGTAGGCCTGGAGCCTACGTATCCGACACTGGATCGAGGTGTCTGTGACGACAAGCGATGTTCGACGCCGTCAGGCCGGTCTACCTTCGGAGTTCACTCGGCTTCCGATGCGGATGGTGCGGGCCGCGACGGCGGCCGATGTCTACGCGCACCCGCGCGCCGAGCTTGCGCGGCTGACGGACTTGGGTCTGCTGCATCTGGTGGCAAAAGGCTTCTAGGTGGCGGTGCCCGACGATCGGGTCGGGACCGAGTGGATGCCTGGATTCGAGGCTGCGGCGACAGGTATCGCGGTTGCGGCCTACAGCGCCGACGATGCCGTCGTAATGGGTGTCAGCGCGGCCCGGCTGCACAGGGTAATCCCACGAGCGTTGGCGACGGCTGTGGTGACTGTGCCGAAGCGGCACGATCCGATTCGGTTGGCGGATCGTCAGGCGCTGGTTCGGTTAGTTGTGCGCGACACGGCACGTCTGGATGCGGAGCGCGTCGTGCCCGAGTTGGATTTGGTGAAGCGTCCGGGCTCGGTGACGCCGAGTGTGAGGTGTGGCCGGCGGTGGAGCAGTTGTATCGACGGTGCAGTCCAGAAGTGTTAGCCGAGATCGCTGGGGCTCAGAAGATGCGAACGACGCTGACGCGTCTGCAGGATCGGTTGGGGGAGAAGTAGTGAATCCCGACGAGCTGGAGACGGTGGCAACGCAGTTCGGTGTCGCGAGCGCTCAAGTCGAACGGGATCACCTGATCTCGCACCTGCTCGGCTATCTGAGTGCGCACTTCGCGGATCGGAATGTATTCATCGGCGGAACAGCCTTGGCTCGAACCCATTTGGGCGATGGTCGTCTCAGTGAGGACATCGACCTGATTGCGGTCGGTTCCAGATCGGAGGTCGCTCGTGATCTCGTCCGCGCTCTCCCACGCGCGGTGATGCGCAGCCACGGGCGATTGGTGTGGGACTCGGCGATCAGCGAGGTGCCCGAGCGCCTCGGTGCAGTGGTGAGGTCGCAGTCCGGTCTGGCTGTCAAGGTGCAGTTGCTGTCGGCGGAAGGTCGCCCAGCATGGCCGCTGGAAAACCGGCGGCTCGAACAACGGTTTGAGGATGCACCGGGAGCTGAGTTGACGGTGCCCACGCGGCCCGCGTTCGTTGCGGGTAAGACGGTGACCTGGTGTGAGCGGCGGGCGTCGCGTGATCTGTGGGACCTGTGGGCACTCAATCGCATTGGCGCATTCGAACCGGAAGTGGCCGATTTGTATCGGAGGTTCGGGCCCACGAACAAGTTGCCTGGTGAATTGCAGTTCGCGGATGCTCCGACCGAATCCGATAGGGAGAGCAAACTTTTCCGCGTCCGGACCCGTATCTTGCGAGCTGGGTGGTCGATCAGCCGTCGGAAGCGTGGAGGTCGACATCGGGGAAGCGCTCATCGAAGACGCGTTGGACATCGGGGTTGACCGCAGCGAAAACCTGATCGAGGAGCGTGCCGAGTTGCAGCGTCTGCGAGTGTCCTAGGACGTCGATCATGACGCGCCTGACTTCGCGGACGTGCCCGGGGGCGGCCTGGGCGACCACGTCCTTACCCTCCTGCGTCAGAGCCACCTCTGTGAAGCGACCGTTGTCGGTATCCGGTCGGCGACGCACCCAGCCGCGATTCTCCATCTTGGTCAAAGTGTGTGACAGGCGAGAGATAGAGCCACCGACGAATGCGGCGAGGTCACTCATGCGGACCGTCTGATGGGGCGTGTCCGATATACATGAAAGGACCATGTAGTCGAAGTTGTTGATTCCCGCGTCTTGCTTGAGCTGGACACTCAGGACTGTCGGCAGCGACTCGACCAGACCGGCGAGCGTCAGCCACGCCCGGATCTCCTCCGGGTCAGCCATTGGGGGTCGCTCGTCATCGCCCGAGTGTAGTTTTCGAGTTTGACGGGCACGTTCATCGACCTCAGTGGACATCGCGTAGGCCGCGCTTCGCCGGCGGTGACGCCAGGGTGCGAGAGCTCTGCCTGAAGTATCGAAGGTGCACTGCTACGTGCAGCGCTGCGTTGTGTTCTTACGCGTCTGGTCCGATCAGGACGATCCCGTATTTGGGTGCGGCGAGCATCATGCGTGCGATCTCTGCGTCGTCGATGGCTGGGGCGGGGCCGTTGTTGGTGGCGGGTTGGCCGGACTCGCGGAAGAAGCCTTCGATCCCGCCGGGGATGAAGCCCAGCAGGATTCGGCTCGGTGTATCTGCTGTGTTGCGGAAACTGTGGGCAATTCCTCGAGGACCGAACGCGAAGTCACCCGGCCCGACTGCGTGGGTCGCGCCGCCGATTGTGATCTCGAACGTCCCGTCGAGAACGGTCCAGAACTCGTCCTCGTTGGTGTGGATGTGCGGGGGCGGGCCACCGCCGGGGGTGGTGATGCATTCGATGACTGCGAAGCTTCCACCCGTGTTCTCGGCGGTTGCCTTGTAGATCAGGGTGTCGGCGACGAACCACACCCGCTCGCCCTCCCCGGCTGCGACGGTGAAACCTTCGACGGGAGTGGTTGTCTCCCCGCCGCTTTCGGTATCACCGGTGGTACCCCGCGGATTGTGTTCACCTGGGAGTGGTTCGAACTCGCTCCTGTGCGGGGATATGCCCGCGGTCGTCCGTGCCGGTGTCGATGTCGTTCATCGACACCTTGACGGCAAACACGCACTGTTGAAATATCAACTGTGGGTGTCGAGGTGTTCCGAAGGGGGAAGTCCGGACGGGACAAGGAAAGCTTTGAGTCTCGACCCTGTGGGAGGGTCTCAGGACGTGAGCTTGGCTTGGTAGCGATCGAGGAGCGACGGGACGCCGGCGGTCGGGGGTGCCCACGAGTTCGGAACCGGACAATCGACGGCGACACGGCGGGCCGCAGCCACGAAGTCGCGGGTCAGAGGCGAGTCGACGTCCGAACGCCACCCGATGGACAACGGTGTGGGGGGTATGCCAGTCACCGGAACGAATGCCAAACCTGGCCTCGCATAGAATCTTTGAGTCGACGCTTGCGAGAACGCCACGCCCTTGCTGGAGAGGATGGCTTCGAAGCACTCGTCGACAGTGGAGACTTCGGCACCGAGACGAACGGTCTCACCATCCCTCGAGCTGACGGCGAGCCAGAAGTCCCTCCATGATTCCGGGCTGCGCCTCGCGACGAACGGTTGCCCCGCCACTTCTTCAACACTGGTCGAATCTTGCTGCGCCAGAGGCGAAGTGGATGCTACGACAAGCACTCTCGGCTCCACGAACAGTGTCTCGAGCGCAAGCCAGTCCTGCACGACGACCGGCGGCCTGACGAACGCGACGTCGACCGACCCGTCGCCGAGTCCGACGTAGGGGTCGGTGAAGTCGAACGACTGCATCTCGACCGCGACGTCGGGGTGGAGAGCACGGAAAGCCGACAAGATGTCCGGCGTCAGCTCCGCGGCAGCGTTCGCCTGGAATCCGACGATCAGGTTGTTGCGCCCGCTGCGGCCCACCTGACGTGTCAACGACGCGACACGCTCGGCATCGGCGAGAAGCTGCCTGCTCCCTTCGAGGAGCTTGTCCCCGGCAGGGGTCAACGAGACATGACGGGAATCGCGGATGAACAGTGCGGTTCCCAAGGAGTGTTCGAGTTTGCGAATCTGGACGCTGAGCGAGGGCTGTGCGATATGCAGCCGCGCTGCTGCCTTGCCGAAATGAAGCTCTTCCGCGACGGCCACGAAATACGACAACGGCCTGAGCTCCAACGGAAGATTCACGTCCCCGATGCTATTCCCGCAGCTAGACCAGCACCAGTAGTTGTTTCCTATCGATCGGGCGACCGATTGGTATTGGACGAACCCGCAGGTCCAGCGTGTGATGGGTCACATGACAACACCAACCGACACCACCACCCAGACCCCGGAACAGTGGGCCGACGCGTTCACCCAAGCATCCGACGCAGACGCCGAGATCTCCGCGCACGGCACGTACTTCACTTGCTCGTACCTCCTCGACATGGACACCCACTCCTTCGTCATCGAGATGTCGAACGGCAAAGTCCACGCAATCGCCGTCGACCCAGGCCCGCTCGACCGGCCATATCAGTTCGCCATCCGCGCCGGCGTCGAGACGTGGCAGGGCTTTGGAGTTCCCGTTCCGGCACCGATGTTTCACGGCATCTGGGCGGCGTCGTTCCAGCGCGACATGAAGCTCGAGGGAGATGTCCTCGTCCTGATGCAGAACCTGCGCTGCGTTACCCGCCAGATCGAACTGCTGCGCGCCGTCGGCGTTCCGGTCTAGTCCCCGACTCACACACGACTCACCGAAGGAACAGAACATGAGCAAGATTTCACCTGTGACCGGCCATTACGTCGATGTCGACGTCGACGGTCTTCTGTACAAGGTCTTCTACCTAGAGAACGGCACCGGCCAACCGTTGGTATGCCAGCACACCGCCGGGTGCCACAACCACCAGTGGCGTGGACTGCTCGAAGACGAGGACATCACGCAGAATTACCGCGTGATCGCGTACGACCTGCCCCGCCACGGCAAGTCCGATCCGCCGGAGAACACAGAGTGGTGGAAAGAGGAGTACAAGCTCTCGGCCGACCATTACGCCAACTTCATCGTGGCCCTGGTCGATGCACTCGAACTGGAGAATCCGATCTTCATGGGTTCGTCGTTCGGTGGCAACATCGCCTTGCAGCTGGCGCTTCGCCATCCGGAACGCTTCGCCGGAGTCATCCCGGTCGAGGGAGCCGACTACTCACCGGGCTTCTACCTCGACTGGTGGCAGCACCCCCACGCGAACGCTGCGCAGGTGTGTGCAAGTGGCACATGGGATCTCATGGCACCACAGTCGCCCGAAGCCGACCGCTGGAAGACCTGGTTCTACTACACGCAGGGATCCGAGGCGTTCAAGGGCGACTTGCACTTCTACTCCGTGGACCACGACCTGCGCGACAAGCTCGACCAGATCGACGGCGACCGTTGCCCGGTCGTCATGCTGACCGGCGACTACGACTACCTCACCACCCCTGAGGACAGTGCCCGCACAGCTGCGCAGATCAAGAATGCGAAGTTCATCGAGATGAAGGACATCGGGCACTTCCCGATGAGCGAGAACCACCCGGTGTTCCGGACGTACCTTATCGAGGCGCTCGAGGTCTTGCAGAAATCCGCGTCCACCTCGGTCTCCGTCTGACCTGACCCTGTACACACCCGCATGCTCGCCGGCCTCCGACACGGGGCCGGCGAGCATTCTTTTCGGCCCTCGAAAGGGAGATCCCGATGTCTGCCAAACACTTTCCGTACTGGGTTGCCGGCGAATCGACTACCAGCGGTGTCGCTACCGAGATCCGCAATCCGTTCGACGGTCGCATCGTGGGGACGGTGTTCGAAGCGGCGTCGGAACACGTCGACGCCGCGATCGAGGCGTCCGCCGCGGTGGCGGACGAGTTCGCGGGAACGCCGGCCCACGTTCGGTCGGATGCGCTCGTACATGTCTCGACGCGTCTGCACGAGCGTCGGGAGGAAATCGCTCGGCTCATCTCTGCCGAATCCGGCAAACCGATCAAGTGGGCGCGAGTCGAAGTCGCTCGCGCGGTGTCGACATTTCGGTGGGCGGCCGAGGAAGCACGACGATGGAGCGGGCATCTTCAGCGACTTGACACCGACGCTGGATCGGACGGCCGCTTGGCGCTGATTCAGCGCGTCCCACGCGGTCCCATCCTCGGAATTGCACCGTTCAACTTTCCGCTGAATCTGGTGGCCCACAAGGTGGCACCGGCCCTGGCGGTCGGCGCGCCGATCATCGTCAAACCTGCGCCGGCCACCCCGCTGACAAGTTTGGTGCTCGGCGAAATGCTCGCCGAGACATCGCTTCCGGCGGGTGCTTGGTCAGTGCTGACCGTCTCTAACGACAAGGCATCGGACATGGTCGTGGACCCTCGGCTACCGGTTGTCTCGTTCACTGGATCGGTTCCGGTGGGTTGGTCGATTCGAGAACTCGTTCCGCGCAAGCACGTCACGCTCGAACTCGGAGGTAATGCCCCGGTGGTGGTCTGCGCAGACTGGGCCGACGAGGAAAAACAGGAGTACGCAGCCGAGAGAATCGCACGATTCTCGATGTACCAAGCGGGTCAGTCGTGCATCGCGGTGCAGCGCGTCTTCGTCCACGACAGTCTCTACGACGCCATGCGCCGCCGCATTCTGGCTCACGTCGCGTCGCTGTCGACCGGTTCACCCGACGACGACGAGACCGACGTCGGCCCCCTGATCGACGAGCGCGCAGCCGTGCGCGTGGAGGAGTGGATCGAGGAAGCCGTGGAGGGGGGAGCTACCGTTCTGGCCGGCGGTGGACGCACGGGCGCAGTCGTCGATCCGACGGTCATCGAGGATGCACCGCCAGGGGCCAAGGTTGTCGACGACGAGGTCTTCGGGCCCGTTGTCGTACTCTGCAAAGTCGCCTCGGATGCGGAGGCATTCGAACAGGTCAATGAATCCCGATTCGGATTGCAGGCGGGCATCTTCACGTCGAACCTGCAGACGGCGTTCACTGCGTCACGCGTCCTGGACGTCGGCGGGGTCATCATCGGTGACGTGCCGAGCTTCCGCGCCGATCAGATGCCGTACGGCGGAGTCAAAGATTCTGGGATGGGCAAAGAAGGGGTGCATTCGGCGATGGAGGACCTGACGCAGGAGAAGGTGCTCGTTCTGACCGGTATCGAGATTCCCTGAGATTCGGCACGACCCACCCAACTCCGAATGCCTGTTCCGACGGCAAATTCACAGTGCGCCGGCTTTCCCGTCGGGGCCGCGAGTCAACCGTTCGCCCTCACGCCAGGCAAGACCGAAACCAACCACAACGGGACTGCGCGACCGACCGGGTGTCTGTCGGTCCAAAGAATACTGATGTTCGTTCGAGCCAGTGGGCCGAGGTGTCGGATGTGTTGTACAACGTCGGTTTACAACTACCGTATTTGGGTGGAGTTGGGTCTCGGTGTCACGAGCGTGTCACATGTCGGTACCTACGAGAGTGGATTCGGATGGTCCCGCTTGGACGGTCGATGCAGGTCAGCAGCTCCATGGTGGTTCCATGCGGACGTATCTGGTTGTCTCGCAACATACTTGTAAGCGAGCGGTCAACGGTTCAATCCCGTTAGGAGGCTCCACTGCTCCGATCCCGCTGCTGGGGTCGGAGTTTTTTGTCTGTGCGGGCCGGTGTGGAGGGTTCGCGCGCACATACGCCCCTCGTGGGAATTCACGGTGTCTGCAGGAGGTGCGGATTCCGACGAGGGGCGTAGATCCGCGGCGGTCAGAGTGATCCGTGCCGGACGATTTGGCCCAGAGCCTACGTATCCGACACTCATGGGCGTACACGTGACTTGAAGCGATGTGCGACGCCGTCAGACCGGGTTACCTCCCGAGTATGCGCGGCTTCCGATGCGGGTGGTACGGGTCGCGACGGTGGCCGAGATCTACGCGCACCCGAGGGCCGAGGTCGTGCGTCTGACGAACTTGGGCCTGCTGCATCGGGTGGCGACGGGCTTCAGCGTGGCGGTGCCCGATGATCGTGTCGGGACCGGGCTTGGAAGTAGCGGCGGCCGGTATCGCTGTCGCGGCGTACGGCCCCGATGACGCTGTGGTGATGGGTGTCCGCGCGGCCCGGCTGCACGGTGCGATTCCGCGTCCGTTGGCGACGGCGGTGGTGGCTGTGCCGACGCGGCACGATCCGATTCGGTTGGCGGACCGGAAGGCGATTGTTCGGTTCGCCGTACGTGACACGGCGCGTCTTGATGCGGAGCGCATCGATACCGAGTTGGGTCCGGTGTTGGTGACGACTGCGGAGCAGGCGGTCTTGGATTTGATGAAGCGTCCCGGGCTCTGTGATGCAGAGGGTGAGGTGTGGCCGGCGGTGGAGCAGTTGTATCGGAAGTGCAACCCGAAGGTTTTGGCCGAGAACGCCGATGTTCAGAACGTGCGAAAGACGTTGGTACGGATGCAGACTCGGTTGGGGGAGTAGTCAGTCCCGACGAGCTGGACTCGGTGCCAACGCAATTCGGTATCGCGCGTCCACAGGTCGAGCGGGATCACCCGATCTCGCACCTGCTCGGTTACCTGAGTGCGCACTTCGCGGACCAGGATTGTGTTCATCGGCGGGACAGCCTTGCCTGGAACGCGCAGTTCACCAATCCATCCCATCGAGGCAGAGCCCCAGACACCTCCTCTGCCCGGAATGCGCGATGCGGCCTCACCGTGCAATAGCCAGGTGCCAATGTGGGTTCGCAGTTCAATCCACCTCTTCGCCGATCCACTTGGCCAACAAGTGGTGGATGTGGCGGATTTTCACTTCTTGATAGCGAGCCAACGGCAACGTCTTCGACTGCGCGGACTTGAGGCCCTTGTGCACCTTCGGCATGTTGTACGCGTCCTGGTCGAACACCCTCGCAGAGCTACCGAGAACCGTTGCTTCCAACCAGGACTGCTCGGGGCGAAGCCACTGGGTCTTGGCCGGCTTCGGCCGTTCGCCCTTGAACGGCGCGAGCAGATAGACGTCCATGATCGAGGTTTCATGGTTGTCGCCGTTCGGGCGGAACCGGTAGACGATGCGCTGGTACGCACCCCATGGATGGAAATTCGGAAAAACTGTGTAGTACACGCTGTCGAGCGACTCGGCGTCGGACATGTTGTCGGCCTTGACATCTCCGATGATGTCGCGCAGTCCTTCTCGAGCGAGCATGCCCGACATCTCCCGGGCGGACACACCGTCGGGCAGCGTCACCATCGGGTCCTCGTCGATGCGAGCGTCGACCATGGAGTCGAACATCTCCTGCTCGGACGGTACGAAGTTGATGTGCGGGCTGGGCACGCCGTTGGCGGTGATGCCGCGGTTGAAGTTGCCCCAGGTGTCGTACTGGCTGTTGGAGTCACCGGTGCCGACGACGCGTTGCGGATGCGTGGTGATGACGTGGAACGCCTCGGAGAACGCTTCCTGCGCGATCTTCCAGTTCGCCTGGATCACCTGTGCGACGTGGGCCTGAATGTAGCGGTCCTCCAACGGCCAAGCCTCGAAATGCTTTCCGAGGTCACCGAGAAAGCTGTCCAGCGACTCGGACGTGGGATCCATGTTGATGAAGACGAAGCCGCCCCAGGTGTCCACCTTGACCTGAGGGAGGTCCATCTTGCCCTTGTCCACATGCGGGAAATCCCACGCACACGTCATCGACTTCAGTGACCCGTCGAAGTTCCACGCGAAACCGTGGAAAGGGCAACGCAATTCGTTGCCCGCCGGCCCGTCCTCCTCGCGGAGGGTGCGTCCGCGGTGCAGGCAGGAGTTGTAGAAGGCCCGGATTCCCATGTCCTTGCCGCGTACGAGAAGAATCGACTTCTCGCAGATCTCGTAGACCAGTGTGTCGCCCGGCTCGGGGATCTCCTCCTCACGGCACGCCATCTGCCATACCTTGTACCACACGCGATCTCGCTCGAGTTCGTGGTACTTGCGGCTGATGTAACGCGAGATCGGGACGAAGTTCTGGTCCTCGTACATCTCGTGTGACTCGATGCGCAGGATCTCCGGTACGGGATGGGTGTCGGTGTCCAGGAGTCGTTGGTAGCCAACGCCGTTCTCGATGAACCCGGCGTCCTCGGCGGGGCGTTCTTCGGTGTTGGTCACAGTTTGCCTCCCTGTTCGAGCGTGATGGCGCGGGCCTCTTCCGCCAATTTGTCGGACTGCATCTTCTCGAGTAGTTTCGCCGCACCCATGAATCGCCGGTTCTGTGTGATCGGCACGGGTTCGCGGGGGCCGAGTCCGACCCACCGGGCCAGCTCGGGGTCGACCGCTTTCACCTCGCCGTGGAGGTAGCGGCCCTCGGGGTCGAACGTTCCGGTCTTGCCGTGGCGGTCCGTGACCAGAACGTTGAAGTCGTCATCGAATTCGTAGATAGCGTGGCTCATCGGATGCTTGATCTGTCGCATCGCAATCTCCTTGGAACGGGGCAACGCCCTTACTTGGTGCCGAATGCATTAACTGTAACAGCGAACAGTGATCGCGGGCACACTTTTCTTTAGGCTGACTCCAAAAACTCCGGTCATGTGCGTGCTGCCCACCGTAGGGCTCCCGCCACGAGTCGGCGGTAGACGGGATCGGCGAGGGTGGGCGACTTGTCGCCGGGCTGCAGATACGCCAGCCGACTGCGGCCGTTGGTTTTCGTCCACCCGACCAGCTGCGAGCCCGGTCGGTGGCTCCAGCCCTCGCGTTCGTCGCGGCGGCCCGCCATGGCCAGTGCCGTCGACCAGTGCACGCCGTCGGTCATCTCCGCGTCGGTGCGCAGCAGGGGAGTGACGTCGTCCTCGAAGACTTGGCACAGGTAGGTCTCGTCGACGAGGTCGAACGAATCGGGGATGCCGAGGGTGATCGGGTGCGCACGATCGGTGACGGTGATTGTCTGCGGAACTGCATGTCGGTAGCCGGAGTCCGGGCAGTCGACACCGCGGACGATGCCTGGCCGGTAGAGGTATCGGCCACCCACGAACTCGGCCCACTCGTCCCAGTTCGCCCACGAGGCGATGGCGTGATGCAGCACCACGTAACCGTGTCCGCTGGTCGGAGCCGCGGCTACAGCTGCGCGCACGGCCTCCGGTGGATCGGCCGGTGTGGGCAATGTGCCGGGCATGTCGTAGTGCAACGAGACGTCGAACCGGGCCAGGTCGTCCGGGCCGAGATCCGCGTCCGGGTGTTCGTGCCAAGACACGTCGCCGGGCAACGAGTCCAGGAGTTCGGTGAAAGCATCTCGGTCGAACGAATGCCCACCGGTGAATGCCGCAATACGCATGAACGGGTGTCCCATCGATCAATTTCAACTTGTGATGCAGTCAAGTTACTCGGCGAGGGCGGTAGTTCAGCGTCCTTCGATCATCTTCGAACAGACCTCGGTGGTCGCCGCCCGCAGCCGAGGTGCCGATATGCCGGCCAGCGGCCCACCCTCGATGCGCAGCGGCTGGATGGCGATGGTCGTGGCGATCATCGTCCGCACCCGCAACGACCGCGCGGCCTGCTGCGCTGCCGCGGACCGCTTGTTGGCCGGTGTCTCCGCGACCGGGAAGTAATCGAATGCACGTCGGATGTGCCGGTCCTCGTACTCCTTCGTCAGCAGGCGAGTTCCGGGCGTCGCGCCGCCGGCCATTTGCAGAAACAGCATTCGCGCCGCGTTCGGGTGCTCGGCCGTCCAGTCCCACACGGCGTCGATGACGCTCTTGAACGTGTCTGCGTCGGCCTCGGCGTCGTCCGGCCGGGCATGCTGCGCGGCGGCGGAACTGGCGTCCATCGCATACCCGAGGGCGCTCTCGAACAGCTCTTCCTTGCTCGCGAAGTGGTAGTAGACCGCGGTCGGTACCATGCCTGCGGCCTCGGCGATCTCCTGTATCGACGTTTCTGCGAAGCCTTTTCGGGAGAAGACGCGGACGGCTGCTTTGACGATGAGGTGCCGGCGCGACGGCCGATGGGCAGAACCCTTCGGTGCACCGGGCTCGGCCGGCGTGTCGACGGTGTTCTCATCGTCTGCGTTGGCAGAACTCGACGAGACGGTGCCTACCGGATCGTCGTCGGTGGCGGGCGATGAATCCCAGCCGTTCGGCGTCTCGTCTGCGTGACCGTTTTCGGGGTCGCTGTTTCGTCGTCGTGGCACCGGGCTCAATTTACTCGCTGGTGCACGTCGCGACACCCTGATCGAGCGGTGGGTGCCATGATCTACTGCATGGCAGGCAAGGGAGTGGCACCGAAGCGGACTGCGACGGCTCCGACGAGCAAGGGCGCAAAGCGAGCGGCGCATCGTCCGTCGCGGCGTGAGGTCGTCGTCGACGCCGCGATGCATCTGTACTCGGTCCGGTCCATCGAGGACGTCACGGTTGCAGATATCGCCGCGGAAGCCCAGATGACCTCCGCCGCCGTCTACTACCACTACCCGTCCAAAGACGAGGTTCTGCTCGGCGGGCTGCGGCTCTATGCGGACGGTTTGCTCGATGAACTTCGCACCCAGGTCGAGAGCGACCCGGACGCCTCTCTGGGCGACATCATCGTTGGATTGCTGGAGTGGACGGATCGGCATCGGGCCGCGTCGCTCGTGTACTTCGTGCGATCGCCGGGATGGAGCCTGTCGATCGAGTCGCTCCGCAGGGAAGTGCGTTTGACGATGCTCAACATCTTCACCGCCGAGTTGCGTAGCCGCAGCGGAGTCACGACGCGAGCGAAACAGGCTGCCGCCGCGACTGCACTGTCGAGTCTGCTCGAGGTCTCGGTGTCGTCCTGGCTGACCGAGGACACGGTTCTTGCCAACCTCGGACGACGGAGATTTTCCGACGAGGTTCGCGAACTGGCCGCCGACATCGCCAGTTTGTGAGGACTGCTGGAGCCGAACACAACTAAGTGCTCGTCCGCGGGCCGTTGACCCGGAACTTTGCGGAAGTATCTTTAGACCGACGACAGTTTATGGTTGACTTGCACCATGCTCAGTCAGTCGCGTGCCCGATCCATCGATCTCGACAACCCGTTCGCACCTTTGACGGGATTGTGCGAACTGGTCCTGGTCCGGCACGGCGAGCAGGTGCTGAGCAAAGAACTCAGTGCCGGTGAGACGGTAGATCCGCCGCTGTCCGACCTCGGGGAACGCCAGGTACAGGCTGTGGCGCAGAGGCTGGCCACGGCTCGCGTCGATGCCGTCTACAGCTCTCCGCTTCGGAGAGCGCTACGTACCGGAACCGAGATCGCCGATCGACACGGACTCGTCCCCGTGGTGCGGGACGACCTCACCGAGTACGAGCCCTGGCAGAAGTTTCCTGCCGACCGCAGTCCCTTCGACGCCCTGCCACACGACGAGATCGCCACGATCTTTCGTGAGCACATCAGGACGCGTCGGTACGACGCGTTCCCTTACGCCGAGGACGGGGCGGCGTTCCGCGGCCGTGTGCTCGGGCAGATTTCCACGATCGTCGACTCCCATCGCGGTGAGCGGGTGGTGGTGACCTGCCACGGCGGCGTCATCAACGCAGTGCTCGCCGACGCTCTGGGCAGCGGTCTGGACATGCCTGTTCGAGTCCACCACACCTCGATCAGCGTGGTCCGAGGTGCCGACACGCGCCGAGCGGTCCAGTCGGTCAACGATTTCTCTCATGTACTCGACTTCCAGACTTCCGTCGGAGCCATGAATCTCTAAGTCCTGCAGTTGAACACCGATCAAGGAGTCATCACATGGATCTCGACCTCAAAGGCAAGCGCGCCATCGTCAGCGGTGCCAGTCGCGGCATCGGCCTAGCGATAGCCCGCACGTTGCTCGCCGAAGGCGCATCGGTCGGTGTGTGCGCACGCGGCGAAGAACACCTGAACGAGGTGTCCGCCGAATTGTCCGAGCTCGGAACGGTTTTCCACAAAGCAGTCGACGTCGGTGACGCCGACGCCGTGAAGTCGTTCGTCGACGACGCCGCCGAGGCGCTCGGTGGTATCGACATCGTCGTGGTCAACGCCTCCGCCGCCACCGGCAAAGGCCCGCAGGCGTGGATCGACAGTTTCAACGTCGACCTCATGAGCCTGGTCAACTTCATCGAATCGGCCGCGCCCCATCTCGAAGCGAGTGCCTCGGCGTCGGTGGTCACCATCAGTACCACATCGGCGCTCGAGGCCGGTCCGATCAGCACCGCCAACAGCTACGGTGCGCTGAAAGCTGCCGTACTGCAGCACTCCTCGGCGCAGGCGCGGGCACTCGGTCCGAAGGGTATTCGCGTGAACGCCGTGTCGCCGGGCCCCATCTTTTTCGAGGGTGGCGCCTGGGAGACCATCCAGACGAGTCGTCCTGCTCTCTACGAGGCTGCGCTCGGATCGGCGTCGCTGGGCAAACTGGGTGCAGCACAGGACGTTGCGAACGCCGTGACCTTTCTGTCGTCACCCGCCGCAGGACACGTCACCGGAATCAACATGGTGGTCGACGGCGGCTTCACCAACCGCTTCGACTTCTGAGTCCCGACATGTCGTCTGATGTGACCGGCACAGCCGACCTGGTGATCCTCGGCGGCGGGTCCGGCGGGTACGCCTGCGCGTTGCGGGCTGCCCAGCTGGGCATGTCGGTGATCTTGATCGAGGCGGACAAACTCGGTGGTACCTGCCTGCACAACGGATGCATTCCGACCAAGGCACTGCTGCATGCGGCCGAGGTCGCCGATTCCGTCCGCGAGGCTTCGACTTTCGGAATCAAGGCGACCCTCGACGGTGTCGACATGAGTGCGGTGAACAGTTACAAGGACGACGTGATCGCCGGCCTGTACCGCGGGTTGCAGGGCCTCGTTGCCTCCCGTGCGATCGAGCTCGTCGCCGGGCGAGGTCGCCTCGTCGGTGACCGCACCGTTGCGGTCGAACTCGCAGACGGTGGTGTCGCCACCTACCGCGGCGAGGCGCTGATCCTGGCGACCGGCTCGCAGTCGAAGTCGTTGCCGGGCCTGGACATCGGTGGTTCGATCGTTACCAGTGACCTCGCACTGGAACTCGACACCGTCCCGGACAGCGTCGTCGTCCTCGGCGGCGGAGTGATCGGGTGCGAGTTCGCCAGCGTCTGGTCGTCGCTCGGCGGACATGTGACGATCGTCGAGGCGGCACCCACGTTGCTGCCGACCGAAGACCCGTGGGTGTCGAAACAGATCGAGCGAGCGTTCCGCAAACGCGGGATGGTGCTGAAGACGAAGACGTCGTTCACCGCCGTCTCCGCTCGAACAGGCGGAGGAGTGCACGTCGAGCTCGCCGACGGATCCACCGTCGACGCCGACCTCATGCTCGTGGCCGTCGGCCGCGGTCCACGCACCGCGGACATGGGCTTCGCCGAAGCGGGCGTCGATCTCGATCGCGGCTTCGTGGTGACCGACGAGTGGCTGCAGACATCCGTGCCGGGCGTGTTCGCCGTCGGCGACATCGTGGCGGGGCCACAGCTGGCCCACCGCGGCTTCGCGCAGGGGATCATGGTGGCCGAGCAACTGGCCGGTCTGGATTGCACGCCCGTCGCGGACAGGGGAATCCCGCGAGTCACCTACTCCAACCCCGAGGTCGCGTCGGTCGGCTTGACCGAAAGCGAAGCGGCAGCGAAGTACGGCGATGTCGAGACCGTCGTCTACGACCTCGGTGGCAACGGCAAGAGCCGCATACTCCGCACGGCAGGCGGGGTGAAGCTGGTCCAGGCCGGCCCGGACGGACCGGTGGTGGGCATCCACCTCGTCGGCGCGCGCGTCGGAGAGCTCATCGGGGAAGCGCAGCTCATCTACAACTGGGAGGCGACAGCGGGGGACGTCGCCCAACACGTGCACGCGCACCCTACTCAAGCAGAGGCACTGGGCGAGGCGCACTTGGCCCTGGCAGGTAAAGCGCTGCACGCGCACGGCTGATCACCGAAAGAGGACACGATGGCGGGACCTGCAGGCCGGCTCGACGCGGTCGTGGTGTGCGGTGGGCAGTGGCACGACTTCGATTATGCGAGGCTGCAACTGCTGTCGTCGCTGAGTGAGTACGAGCTGGTCCGGACAAGGGTGTTCGAGGACTACGACTGTCTCGATGCTCTGGCTTCGGCCGATCTGCTGGTCACCTACACGTGTAATCGGGTCCCGACCGACGTGCAGCAGAAAGCGTTGGAGGCATTCGTTTCTCGCGGTGGTCGCTGGCTGGCATTGCACGGCACCAACTCCGCGATCGACCGGACGCCGAACGGATCGCCGAGCAAGTACGTGACACCGCGGACCCTGGGTGACCTGGCCGGTGTGCTGGGGAGCCAATTCCTGGGGCACCCGCCGATCGCTCCGTACACGGTGGAGTTCACCGAACCCGAGCACCCGTTCGTCGCCGGGATCGGCCCGTTCGAGGTCACCGACGAGCTCTACGTCTGTGAGCTTCATCCACCGATTCGCGTGCTCGCTCACACTCGCTTCGTCGGTGAGTCCACGGGATTCGCCGAGGGGCACACCACTGAGGACGAGCCCAGGCCGGTCCTGTACCTGAAGGACCACGGCGACGGGACGGTCTGTTACTTCACGTTGGGACATTGCCGGGGTCGGGTCGACGTCCAGGACCTCGGAATCGACGATCTGGGCCGGGTCGACCGAGGGAGTTGGACAGTCCCGGAGTTCCGAACGGTCCTCCAGCGCTGTGTGTCGTGGGCCGTCACCGGAGAGCTGACGGCCCACCACTGAGCTGGGTCAGATGATGTCCACCGTGTCGAGAACCCTTTCGGCGTAGGCCGAGTCGCCGACGATCGTCACGTGCTTGCGCCACGGGCTGCGGGTGGTGCCCCACAGGACGAAATCGGTAGCGGCCGAGGTGATCACGGTGTCGGCGGCCGCCGCCCCGGGTTCGACGGTCAGCAGCTTCGAACCCGGCCGCAGGGTCCACTCGCCACCGCCGGGACCGGTGAGTCGCACCCCCAGCGGGCGGTCGAGTACCCCACTCACCGGAGTGCACATCTGCGGCAACCCGGTCCACATCCACTCGACGGCGGTGCGCACCAGATCGTCTTCAGGGTCGGGCACCTCCCGGGTGACCGGTCCGTCGGATCCGAGCAGATCGACATACATGTGGCACCACATGTCGAAGGCGAACGCATCCGAAAGCTGATGCGTGCGATAGGTTCCCAGATCGGTCAGTGTCATCGGGGCCGACGCCGTCTCGGTCTGCTGCATGGCTTCGAGGACCGCCATCGCGCCGTCGACGTTGTCCAGGAACTCGTCGGCAACCTGCGAATTGGACCACTCCCGGCGTGCGTCGACCAACTGGTTCTGCAATTCTTCGGCGGTGCTGGGCGTAGGCGCGGCCGGATCGGAAGGCGGCGGATCCACCATGACCGCGAAATTCGAACCGGTATGCGCCACCAGATCTTTCACCGACCAGCCTGCGCAACGGCTGGGAGCCGACCACTCGTCGACGGTGAGACTGCGGACCACGGACCCGTATCGGTCGGCAAGCTCGCGACTCGCCGACAAGCCTGCCCGGCTCATGACCTGCTCACCGTACCGGTGTCGATGAAGTATTCGGAAGCGGTGACGTCCATCGAAGTTCTCTCCTTGGAGTGTTCGGTCGGGGAAACTGCGGTCAGTAGTTCGCAGTGCCGCCGTCGACGCTGAGGATCGCGCCCGTGATGCCGGCTCCGGCGTCGGAGGCGAGGAGCATCGCCATCGCGGCAACCTCCTCGATCGTGTTGGGACGCTTGAGCGCCGACTCCTCGGCGAACAGCGCGACCATCTCCTCGAAGGACATTCCCATGGCCTTGGCCGTGGCAGGGCCGTTGTCCTTGATGATGTCGGTGATCACCAGACCGGGGCAGATGGAGTTGACAGTGATGCCTTCGGTACCGACCTCACGGGCGATGGACTTCGTCATGCCGTTGATGGCGTGCTTCGCGGCCACGTAGGCGGTGAACACAGGTTTGCCGTGCTTGCCTTCCACCGACGAAATGTTGATGATGCGGCCGGACTTGTTGGGCAGCATATGTTGAAGGGCTCGGCGGGTGGCCCAGAAGTTCGAGTTCAGATTCCAGTTCATCACCAGAGTCCACTCCTCGTCGCTGAGGCCGGCCGTGGGTTGGAGGTCCTTGGCCCCGCCGGCATTGTTCACGAGAACGTCGATCCGCCCGAACGTGGCGACCGTCTGCTCGATGAAGTCCTCCACATCGGACTGCACGGTGACGTCTCCGGGGAAGAAGGCAGCGCGATCACCGACCCCGAACTGTGCGAGAGCTTTTTCGCCCTTGTCTCTCGAGCGTCCGTTGAGAGACACCTTCGCCCCTTCGGCCAGCGCCGCTTCAGCGATACCGCGACCGATTCCCTGCGTTCCGCCCGTGACGGCAACAACCTTGTCTTGCAGCTTCATTGATTTTCTCCCATACCGATTCGCTCAGGACCAGAGACAAGTAACTTGTCATCGACTACAGTCTGGCATGTAGAGTGGCTCACGTCACAGTAATTCTGCAGACGGATACAAAAAACTACCTACGAGGTGCAGTCGCCGATGTCAGAGACGAGAAGTGAAATGTCCGACCAGCGTTGGTTGGTCGACACCGACCCGAGCCCCCGTCTGCCCGTGTACACGCGTCTGAACGCGAGCGATGTGCTGTCGGACCCGATCACGCCACTCGGTGCGGATCTGGGTTGGATCCAGAACATCCTGCCCGGGTGGAACTTCGGGTACGCCAGCCTCGGTAGCTATTCGCTCGCGGAAAGACCCGATGTGGCGGCCTCGTCCGGCATCTTCTACGGGCACCTCTACATCAACCTGTCGATGTCTCGCCTGGTCGGCATCCGTGGCGGTCTACCGGTGGAACTCGTCGATCAGCTCTTCTACGGCGGAGACCCGAACATCCCGGCGTATGTCGGCCATCCCGACGACGAGAACGCCGAGGCAGGCAGCCGCCTGGAGGCCCGTAACGCGTGGGCGCTGTCGACCGAGACATTCCCGGAACTGGAAGAGGACCGAATTCTCGCCGACCGCTTGCGGGCCGAACGTCCCGACCTGTCCGCACTGACACCGGCAGCGCTCGTCGCGCGAGCCCGGTCGGTGATGCCGCTCGAGCGCGTCGCGTGGCGCGGGGAAGTGATCGCCACCAACTGTGCCGCGGTGGGTCCCGCCGTTCTGGGCCAGCTGCTGGGCGCAGAGAACCAAGACCTCGTCGTCACCCTGGTCGGTGCAGCCGGTGACGTGGACTCGGCCATGCCGTCGTACGCGTTGTGGGAACTCGGCCGCCTGGTGCGGGCCGACGACAAACTGATGGCGGCATTCGATTCCGGGGTTGCCGGTGTCGGTGATCGCATTGTCGGAATCGACCCGAAGTTCGACGCCACCCTCGACCGGTTCCTTCTCGATTACGGATACCGAGGGCCCAACGAGTGGGATCTCGGGTCCGTGTCGTGGGAGACCCGGCCCGAGCTGGTTCTCGGCCTCATCGACCGGCTGCGGCTCCAGGACGACTCGGCCGCGCCGGACGTACGTCTGTCCGACCAGGCGTCGGGCGGAGCCGACGCATGGGCCCGAGCGCGGGAGATCGTCGGTGACGACGAGGCGGGGCAGGCGACGCTCGCGGCGGCGTTGGCGTCGGCCCGCAGATTCGCTGCATGGCGTGAACGCGCCAAGACCAACTGCATCAAGGTCCTGCACGAGGCCCGCGTGCCGCTCGTGGAACTCGGTCGCCGATTGCACGCCGACGGTCACCTCGACTCGGCCGACCACGTCTTCATGGCGGTCGACGACGAACTCGACGCGCTGGCGAGTGCCCCTGAATCGATGAGAACCACTCTGGCGCAACGACACAGCGGCTGGCGGGAGCTGTTCGGACTGGAGCTGCCCACCTTCCTCGACACCCGTGAACCGATCCCCGCCCTGTCGACACTGGGCCGCACGGGTCAGTCGGCCGCCGCCCCCGTGAAAGTCGGCGATGTCCTGCAGGGCTCCGGAGCCTCGCCTGGAATCACGCAGGGGCGTACACGCGTGATCACGTCGATGGCAGAACTGGACACGTTCGAGGTCGGCGATATTCTCGTTGCACCGCAAACCGATCCGTCGTGGACCCCGTTGTTCATGGTCTCCGGCGGTGCCATCACCGACGTCGGTGCCATGGGCTCGCACGCGATGATCGTGAGCCGTGAACTCGGTATCGCGTGCGCGGCCGGCGTTCAGGCCGCGACGCGTCGCATACCCAACGGGACCCTCGTCGAGATCGACGGATCCAAGGGCACGGTCACGATCCTGGAACTGCCGTGACGACCGGGGTCGGCACCAGCACGCGGGCCGTTTTCCTGTCGGAGCGTCCGGGTGGTGACCCCGGGCCGCAGAATTTCGAGATCCGTGACCTCCCTCTCGCCGAACGCACCGCCGACCAGGTAGTCGTGCGCAACCTGTTCATGAGTGTCGACCCATCGATGCGGGGACGGTTGGCGACGTCGGAGATGCACTACACCACCAACTTTCAGGTGGGCGCGCCGCTCGACGGGTCCGCACTCGGTGTGGTCGTCGACGGTACCGACGACGTGCCCGCAGGTTCCTACGTGCGGCATCGCCTGGGCTGGCGCGAGCACGCGGTGGTCGACATCGCTGCGGCCACGGTGATCGAGCCGCGGGGGATCGACCTGCACCACTGGCTCGGAGTGCTCGGCCAGACGGGCTTCACCGCCTACGTCGGACTGGTGCGCGCGGGTGGATTTCGGACCGGTGACACCGTGTTCGTCTCCGCAGCAGCCGGGGCGGTCGGTAGTGCTGCGGGCCAGTTCGCGAAACTGCTCGGTGCGTCGAGGGTCCTCGGTAGCGCCGGTGGGCCGGACAAGGCGGCGCTGCTCACGGAACGATTCGGTTTCGACGAAGGCATCGACTACCGCGAGCGGCCGATCGGTGACGCGCTGCGCACAGTCGCACCGGACGGCATCGACCTCTACTTCGACAATGTCGGTGGCGACCACCTGGTTGCTGCACTGGGGTCCATGAATCAGCGTGGTCGGGTGGCGCTGTGCGGCATGATATCCAACGGGGGTCCGGACAGCCCGCCCATGGATCACCTGATGAACGCCATTCTGAAACGGATCACGTTGCAGGGCTTCATCGTCCGCGATCACGAGGATCTGCGGCCCGAGTTCGAGGATCAGGTCGCGGACTGGCTGGCATCCGGGAAGTTGATCGCCGAGTCCACCATCCACGATGGGCTGGACAACGCGGTCGACGCGTTCCTGTCCATGCTCGGCGGCGGGAACGTCGGCAAGATGCTGGTCCGATTGTCCTGACGGCTCAGCGGAGATGCCCCGTATCGTTGACCGATTCGATGACGAAGCGCTCCGAGCGCAGCACCGCGATGCGGCTCATCGACGTGTATCCGGGGTTGAAGAAGAACGGTGACGGTGCCTGCAGGATGTCGGACAACAGCGTGTTGATGGCGCCGCCGTGCGACGCCACCACAGTCAGCTGACCCGGTGCCCGTCGCGTGGCGTCGAGGACCGCAGCGCGCATTCGTTGCGCGACTTCGGCTTTGTCGTACTTCGGAACGAAGTCCTCGAACCGCCCCTCGGCGAATGCTCGACCCTGAGGTGTGTCGGCGATGGCCTCCGGGGTGGCGTAGCTGGTGCGGTCGCTGTCCCATTCCCGGAACCGCTCGTCGATGATGACGTCGAGTCCGTGTGGTCTTGCCGCCAGTAGCGCGGTCTGATGGGCGCGCTTGTAGTGACTCGACACCACCTGCGCCACCGGTTCGCGGCGCAGCCACGCACCGAGGCGTTGGGCCTGGCCGTGACCGGCGTCCCCGAGTCCGGGATCGGCCGCGCCCTCCTCGCCAGGCAGACCGTGCCGCACCAGAATCACCCGGCTCGCCGTGGCGAGAGTGTCCTGCGTCATGCGGACACCGTGCCGCGCAGATGTGCGGTGTCGTTGAGGGAAGCGACCACGATCACGCCGGAGTCCAACTTCTGTACGCGTGCGATCGAGGTGTAGGCGGGGTTGTGCCAGAACGTCTTCGGCATCTCGAGGATGTCGGCGACGACTGCATTGATGATGCCGCCGTGCGCCACGGCCACCACGCGCCCGCAGGGATACCGGTCGAAGACCTGATCCAGAGCCGACCGAGCGCGGGCGCGAAATTTCGGCAGATCGAGGGCAGGAACGTACTCCTCGAACCGGCCGTCGGCCACCGCGCGCAGTCGAGCATCGTCGGGTGCCATGTCCTCGACGGCCATGTAGTCCGCGGGGCTGATGTCGTCGTCCCACTCGCGCAGGTCCTCGATCACCAGATCGAGCTCCCGATCCATCCCTGCCGCAAGCTCTTCCGCCGTCTGCCGGGCCCGAACCAGGGGACTGGCAACAATCGCATCGATGTTCTCGTGCCGCAGCCACGTCGCCAGCTTGCGGGCATCCGCGACGCCTTCGGGGGCCAACCCGGGATTGCGCACTCGGGAGACCGGTTGGCCGTGCCGGACCAGTAGAACCTCGATCATCGATTGCCTTTCGGTGGTGTGGGAGCTAGCCGGCGATGGTGCGTTCGGTACTCCAATACGGAGCGCGCATGGCTTTCTTGTCGAGCTTGCCCATGGCGTTGCGGCTCAGTTCATCGACCACGACGTAGTTCTTCGGGCATTTGTAGGAGGCCATCGAGTCCTTCGCGAAGCGGGCGAGTTCGTCCACGTCCAGCGAGGTGTCGGGCCGCGCCACCACCAGGGCCAGCAGGGCTTCGCCGAGGTCGTCGTCCGGCACGCCGATCACCGCGACTTCCGCGACGGTCGGGTACGTCGACAGAACGCGCTCGCTCTCTGCGGGATACAGGTTCACACCGCCGGAAACCACCATGTCGGCCACTCGATCGGTGATGAACACGTACCCGTCGTCGTCCACGTAGCCGACGTCGCCCAGGGTTGCGACTCCTGGCAGAATGTAAGCCGCAGCGGTCTTTTCGGGATCGGCGTGGAAGACGACGCTGCGCTCGGGCGGCGTTCGGAAGCCGAGCACACCCACCTCACCGCGGCCGAGTTCGCCGCCGTCGGATCCGACGACCACGGCTTCGAACGGGGGGACCGCTCGGCCGACCGACCGGGGGTGCCCGAGCCACTCCGTCGAGTCGATCTTGCACACCGACCCGATTTCGCTGCCGCCGTACGACTCGACGAGTACCGGACCGAACCAGTCGATCATCGACCGCTTTACGTCCTGGGGACACGCGGAGCCGGTATGCGCGACGTATTGCAGAGACGAGACGTCGTGGCGCGAGCGGACGCCATCGTCGAGTCCCAGCAGACGCTGGAAGTGCGTGGGAACCATCAGTGTCGACGTGACCTGGTGACTGTCGATCAGCTCCAACGTGCGTTCGGCGTCGAAGCGGCCCATCACCACCACCGGCTGACCGGAGAGCAGATGGCGTATCGCGGTCAGTGGACCGTTGTGTTGCAGCGGTCCGACGACGAGATGGACGCCGGCGGGATATCCCGACCGCGCGGACACCGCGTCGACGAAGTCCGCGGCGGTCTCGGCGGGAGCGGGCAACCAACGCACTTGCGTGCCGCGAGCGCGGCCGGTGGTGCCGGAGGTGTACACGAGCGGTGGTCGAGCCGGGCGTTCGAGTGGAAGTGCCGACGCGGACACGTCCTCTCGCGACACGACGAACTCGGACCAGTCGACGCCGCCGAAGGCGTCGGCGTTGTGGATGATCACCGCCCGAAGGCCGACCTCGAGGCCCGCTGCGAGGGATGACATCAGGCCGAGTGGCCCCGTCACCACCGCCACGGACCCGGAGTCCACCAGCTGATCGGCCATTTCGTCGGGCTTGAGCTGCCGGGAGACGGCTACCGTGCCGACACCGCGCCGGATCCCGGCTACATGCGCCAGGAGAGTCTCTACGGCGTTCTCCCCGATCACCGCGACGCGTTCGTCGGAGTTCGGGGCGATGCCGATCAGTCCCTCGCCCAGGGCATCGAGGGTGGTGGCGACGTCCATCCAGGTCATCGCTCTACGGTCGTCCACCAGAGCCAGGCCGTGCGGGTCGGCCGTCGCTCGGTCCCTGATGAGGTCGAGCATGGCTCACTCCTTCAACGGTTCGGTCCTCGGATGTGCAATAGTAACTTTATAGTGATTCTACTTACATTCGGCTACTGTTGCGGCCATACTGTAGAAGACGTAAACAAAGTCCCCGCCGGAATGCTCGTTGCATCGTTCGGACCAGAGAAGAGGTGTACGTGGTGACTTCGACCGCGACCGACCCAACCCGTGAGGCCGTCGAGCCCATCGGATCCAACGATCCGACACCGAGCCGGGAGATCCTGCTGGATCTGCACCGGCGCATGGTTCGGATCAGGCAATTCGAGACCGAGGCCGGCCGGCTGATGGAAGGCGGCAAGCTGCCAGGTTTCCTGCACCTGTACGTCGGCCAAGAGGCCGTCGCAGCCGGTGCGATGAGCAATTTGCGAGACACCGATCAGATCTCCTCGACACACCGCGGACACGGTCACGCTGTCGCGAAGGGTGCCCAGTTCCGCGAGATGTTCGCCGAATTGTTCGGCCGCGTCGGCGGGTACTGCAAGGGTCGCGGAGGCTCGATGCACATCAACGATCTGTCCATCGGCATGCTCGGCGCGAACGGCATCGTCGGCGGCGGTATTCCGATCGCCGTCGGGGCAGCGTTCGCCGCCAAGTACCGCGGCGAGGACTCCGTCGCCATCCCGTTCTTCGGTGACGGGGCAAGCAACATCGGCGCGTTCCACGAGGCCGCGAACATGGCCGGCATCCTCGAACTCCCGGTTGTATTCGTCTGCGAGAACAACGGATACGCGGAATTCACCGCACTGCGGGATCACATGAAGCTCGAGAACGTCGCCGATCGCGCACCGGCCTACGGATTTCCCAGTGAGATCTGCGACGGCATGGATGCGATCGCGGTGCGTGCAGCCGTCGGGCGTGCGGTCGAACGGGCCCGCAACGGCGGTGGACCCACTCTGGTCGAGGCCAAGACCTACCGCTACTACGACCACCAGGGTGTGAAGGGACTCCGCAAGACCTACCGCACTCAGGAAGAGGTCGAGGCGTGGAAGGAGCGCGATGCCATCAAGCTCCTCGAAGCACGGGCCGTGTCCGAAGGTCTGGTGACGGAATCCGAGTTCGCCACCGTCTGGGCCGAAGTGGACGCGGACATCGCAGAATCCGTGAGCTTCGCCGAGGCCAGTCCCTTCCCGGACGTGGCCGACTTCGCCCTCAACGTCTACAGCGACTGAAGAATCGAAAAGGCTGGAACGATGTCTACTGCAACAGAAACATCACCGAATTCGACAACACCGGCCGAGGCCGCGTCGGCACGCATCACAACCTACGTCAAGGCGTACAACGAGGCCGTCGCGCAGACCATGCGTGAGGACGAGAACGTCTTCGTAATCGGCGAGGATGTGGCCGGATACGGCGGCGTCTTCCACATGTACGACGGACTTCTCGACGAGTTCGGGCCACGGCGCATGGTCGATACGCCGATCGCCGAGATGGGTCTCATCGGGCTCGGTGTCGGTGCCGCCGCGCGCGGGCTGCGTCCCGTCGTCGACATCATGTTCATGGACTTCCTGGCCGTCGCCCTCGACCAAGTGGTGAACCAGGCCGCCAAAATGAAGTTCATGTACGGCGGCGAGGTCAAGGTACCGATGGTCATCGCGGTCGCCTACGGCGCGGGCGTGAGCGCGGGTGCACAACATTCGCAGTCGCTCGAAGCCTGGCTGGCTCACACGCCGGGACTGAAGGTACTGATGCCGTCCAACGCGTACGACGCCAAGGGCCTGATGGTCTCGGCCGTACGCGACGACAATCCTGTCGTGTTCATGCTGAACAAGGTGCTCCTCGGAGCGCGTGCCGAGGTGCCGGAGGAGATCTACTCGATCCCCATCGGTCAGGCCGCGATTCCGCGTCAGGGTGACGACGTCACCATCGTCGCCTTCGGCCGTATGGTCACCGAAGCCCTGAAGGCCGCTGACATTCTCGCCGAATCCGGAGTCTCGGTCGAGGTCGTGGACCCGCGGTCGGTGCAGCCACTCGACACGGCCACGATTGTGAAGTCGGCGTCGAAGACCAACCGCATTCTGGTGGTGCACGAGGCCGTCACGTTCGGTGGCATCGGGGCCGAAGTAGCTGCGCAGATCCAGGAAGAAGCGTTCGACTACCTCGACGCACCGGTCCTGCGCATCGGCGCACCCTTCACCCCCGTGCCGTTCAGCACCCCGCTCGAGAAGGCCTACGTGCCGGACGCCGACCGGATCGTCTCCGGAGCCCGCCGCCTGCTCGAAAGGAATTGAGAAGTGGCACAGCAGATCGTGCTTCCGAAGCTGGGTCTCACGATGCAGGAAGGCGTCATCGGGGAGTGGGTGGCCGAGGCGGGCCAGCGCATCGGCCTCGGCGACGTGCTCCTGCGACTGGAGACCGACAAGGTCGATGTCGACGTGGAAGCCGAAGCCGAAGGCATCCTCGCCACTTCCGCGAAGGCCGGCGACGTCCTACCGGTCGGCGCGGTGATCGGCTGGCTTCTCGGTGACGGAGAGCAGGCACCGAACGGTGTCGCCGCGCCCGCAACCACCGACGCCGTCGTCGACGACACCGCATCGGCAGTGGCTTCCGCAGCACCGGTTTCGGCCGACGGCACTCGACTCAAAGCGTCGCCGAATGCCCGTCGCGTCGCAGCGGCGTCGAACGTCGACCTCGCTGCCGTTCGGGGCACCGGTCCCGGCGGGCGCATCGTCTCCGAAGACGTCGAGGAGTTCCTCGTCGCTTCTCCGACACCCGGTTCTCCGGCACCCATGACTGTGGCGTCCGAGCCCACGATCATCGCCGAGGCCACTGTCTCCGAATCCACCGCCTCCGAGCCGAACTCTGCGGCCGGACAGTTCGTCGGCCCGTTGATCCGGCGCCGGGCGGCCGAGCTCGGCGTGGACCTGACTCGGCTCGTCGGCACTGGAATCGGTGGCCGCGTCACCAAAGCCGATGTGGAGAACGCAGCTGCGCCACAGTCTGTTTCGAATACGTCTGCGACGAATCATGCCCGTGTCTCCGGTCCGCAGCCCGGTGACGTCATCCCGCTCTCGGGTATGCGCGGCGCGATCGCCCGCAACATGGTCGACAGCCTCCACACGATGGCGCAGCTCACCCATGGCTACGAGGTGGACGTCACTGCGCTCGTCGCCGTTCGCGAACAACTCAAGACCGAGAGCGTGCAAGCCAATTCGAAGCCGCCGAGCCTGAACGACTTCGTCGTCAAAGCCGCTGCCCTTGCGTTGCAACAGCATCCGGCGCTGAATGCCGGGATCGCCGACGACAAGGTGACACTGTTCGAGGAGATCAACATCGGAATCGCGGTCGCCGTCGATGGCGGACTCGTGGTTCCCGTTGTGCGCAATGCCGACGCTGTGTCACTCGCCGCGATCGCCCGCCGCACCCGCGCGGTGGCCACTGCTGCTCGGACGGGCAAACTGGGGCTGACGGATATGGAGGGTGCGACGTTCTCGGTCAGCACACTCGGTGCCTACGGCGTCGACTTCTTCACCCCGGTCGTCAATCCGGGCAATGTGGCCATTCTCGGCGTCGGCAGGGTCAAGGACGGATTCCGTTGGGAGGGTGAGACTCCGGTGCGGACGCAGGTCATGACCCTGAGCCTGACCTTCGACCATCGGGCGGTTGACGGTGCTCCCGCGGCGGAGTACCTGCGCACTCTCGGCACGATTCTCGCCCGGCCTCTGGCCTTGCTGGCCGGATAGCGCGCATGCTCGTGGTCGACGAGGGGCTCTTCGCGCAACTGGATCCGCCGGTGCTGGCCGGAAGCGAGTGCGGCGACTGTGAAGTCGTGGCGTTTCCGCCAGTAGCGCGGTGCCCGGGGTGCGCTGGGTCGGCGGTAGTGCGGCGCGCGTTGCCGACACGCGGGTCGGTCTGGACCTGGACCACTCAGTCGTTCGCGCCCAAGCCGCCGTTCGAGGTGCCCGCGTCGGGATTCGAGCAGTTCGTGGTCGGCTACGTCGACCTTGGCAGCGTGCTGGCGGAATCTCGTATCGTCGGCGTCGTCGCTATAGGTGACGAAGTCGAACTTCGATTGCTTCCGGTCAACGAGACCGAGGTCACGTTCGCCTTCGAGAAGGTCGAGCGATGAGCGACGACGTCTACGTCGTCGGAGCCGGCATGCATGCGTTCGGTCGGCACGACGGGGTCTCCGGCCTGGACATGGGTGAGTACGCTCTGCGCGGTGCCTTGGCCGACGCCGGAGTCGCGTGGTCCGACGTCGACGCCGCTGTCGGGGGTAGCAATGTTTCCGGAAAGCCCGACTCGCTCGTCTCGCGGCTCGGCCTGACCGGCATTCCGTTCATCACGGTCAAGAACGGTTGCGCCACAGGTGGAGTAGCTTTGTCCACGGCCACCGACATGCTCACCGCACGCCGAGCCGACGTGGTGGCAGTGGTCGGTTTCGACAAACACCCGCGCGGTGCATTCGCGTCCGACCCGGCCGCTTACGGTCTGGACCCCTGGTACGCCCGGACCGGCATGATGGTCACCACCCAGTACTTCGCGATGAAGACCCGCCGGTACTTCCACGAGCACGGGCTGGACGAGTCCGCGTTGGCGGCGGTGTCCGAGCGCGCCTTCGCAAACGGGGCCGCGCATCCTATGGCGTGGCGGCGAAAAGAATTCACCGCCGAGCAGGTCCGTGCGTCCGTCATGGTCAACGACCCGCTCACCCAGTACATGTTCTGTTCGCCGGGTGAGGGCGGCGTCGCACTCGTTCTCGCGCGCGGAGACCGAGCGCACGACCTGTGCGAGCGACCGATTCGGCTTGCTGCGGTGGAGGTGCGTACTCGGCGGTCCGGATCGTTCGAGGTGTTCTCGCCATGGCTCGCTCCTCGTCCGATACGCAGTCCGAGCATCGATGCGGCCGCGGCGGCGTTCGCCGCCGCCGGCCTCGGACCCGGCGACGTCCACGTGGCGCAGTTGCAGGACACGGACTCCGGCTCCGAGATCATCCATATGGCGGAGACAGGTCTCTGCGCGCACGGCGAGCAGGCGAAGTTGCTCGACTCCGGTGCCACACACCACGACGGCTCCATGCCGATCAATACCGACGGCGGGTGTTTGGCGGGCGGCGAGCCGATAGGTGCGTCGGGGTTGCGGCAGGTACACGAGGTCGTCCGGCAATTGCAGGGCCGGGCCTTGGGAAATCAGGTGCCGAGCCGGCCGACAATCGGCTTCACCCACGTTTACGGTGCACCCGGGTTGTCGGCGTGCACCGTATTGACCGCAGAATGACGAGAGGGGCACCATGACAACGGGTCTCGGTACCATCCCCGAACTGGCCGAATTCCAGGCGGACGTACGCTCGTGGCTGGGGTCCATCCTGCCGCCTCGGCCGGCACCGTCACCGCAGGACCGGCCCGACCTCGCCGTCTTCCGCAACCTGTCGGACGAGGACGAAACATCGTTGCTCGACGCCGCACGGCATTACCGCAGACAACGGTTCGACGCCGGCTACGGGGCGGTGACCCTGTCCGTTGAGCACGGCGGTCGCGGATTGCCCGCGTCCTACGCCTCGGCCATCGCGCAGGCCGAGCGTGAGTTCGACGTCCCGCCGTCCACCGAACTCATCAGCGTCACAACCGGTCTCGTCGGGCCCGCGGTGGTGATGTTCGGATCCGAGGATCAGCGGCGCACCTACGCAAACTCGTTGCTTCGCACCGACGTTCTCGCGTGCCAGTTGTTCAGCGAGCCCGGGGCTGGATCGGACCTGGCGGCTCTGGGGTGCCGCGGCGTCCGCCGCGGTGACGACTGGGTGTTCGACGGGCAGAAGGTGTGGTCGTCCGGAGCTCGCTTCGCCGATCTCGGGATGCTGTTGGCCCGCACCGACCCGGATGCACCGAAACACAAGGGCATCACCGCTTTTCTGATTCCCCTGGATCTCGCGGGAGTCGACATTCGGCCGATTCGGCAGATGAGCGGAGGATCATCGTTCAACGAGGTGTTCCTACACGAGGTCCGGGTGCCGGACAGCATGCGCCTCGGCGAGGTTGGTCAAGGGTGGAAGGTCGCCAATGCCACGCTGGCGTTCGAGCGCACCGCGTCCGGATCGGTGACTCGCAAGAAGGGTGGCTCGGTAACCGAATTGATCTCGTTGGCGCAATCTCTCGGTGTCGCGAGCGATCCGTTGGTACGGCAGAACATCGCGGATGTGTACATCCGATCGGAACTGCGGGTGGCCACGGCCGATCGGGTTGCCCGCGCTGCTGCCGCGGGTGCATCTCCGGGGCCGGCAGCATCGGTCGGCAAACTGATGGCTTCGGACGTCCTGGGCAAGATCGGCGAGATCGCGGCGGATCTGCTGGGCACCGAGATCACCGCCGCGGTCGACGACGACCGCTTCGCCTGGACCGAACACCTACTGGGCAGCCCGGGCTACCGGCTCGCAGGTGGCACCGACCAGATTCAGCGCAACGTCATCGGCGAGCGGGTACTCGGGTTGCCGCCGGAGCCCCGGGAGAACCGCGACCAGCCGTGGTCCCAGCGCGACAAGCGCTGAACTTTCACCAGGCGAGAGAAAGGGCGAGCCGTTCCCTATGGAACGCGGCCCCGCCGAAGAGCTGAGCGTCGGCGCGGGCTCGCCGGAAATACAGATGACAGTGGTGTTCCCACGTGAAGCCGACACCTCCGTGCAATTGAACGGCTTCGGCGGTCACGGTCCGGTAGGCGTCCGAACACCACGCCTGCGCCACTGCGCTCGCCTCGGTGAGGTCGGTGGCCTCCACCGCGCGAACCACTGCCGATCGGCTGGACTCCACGAGAATCATCAGGTCGGCGAGCGTGTGCTTGACGGCCTGGAAGCTGCCGATGGCTCTCCCGAACTGGCGTCGTTCCTTCGCGTAAGCGACGGTATGGTCAAGGCTTACCTGTGCACCGCCGAGTTGTTCGGCGGCCAGCACGATGCAGACCACATCGAGAGCGGGACCGACTGCAGCCCAGGCGCTTCCACCAAACGTCAGGCGCCGGGCCGGCGTACCCGACAAGGTCAGCGCGGCCTGCGCCCGCGACAGGTCGAGGGTTCGCAGCGGTGTGACCGTAGGTTCGCTTGCGGCGGCGTCCACGACGAATACGTCGGGACCGTCCGGTGTGTGCGCGACGGCCACGAGCCACCGCGCGCCGGCGGCACCGAGGACAGCCGGTGCGTGGCCGGACAACGACCACCCGGTGCCCGTTTCGGTGGCGGTGAAGACTTCGTGTCCGGGTGACCACCATCCACGCCTGTCGAGTCCCGCGAACGCGGCCGGCCGTCCCTCGGCAATGTCCGCGATCACGTCGTCGGCGTCGGTGGCGTGGACGAGCACCTGTCCGGCGAAGATCGTCGACAGAAATGGGACCGGAAACAGGGCGGTGCCCAACTCTTCGGCGACCACCGTCAGTTCGGCCCGACCACCGAGACCGCCGCAGGATTCGGGCAGTCCCAAGCCGGCGACCCCGATCTGTCCTGCCATGACCGACCATGCGTCGGCATCCCAGCCCGGGCCTGCAGGATCGAGCGAGCGGCACAGGTCGGGTCCGCCGAGATCGGCCGTCGCAGCGCGCACAGCTGCCCGTAGGTCGTCGAGTTCCGTAGTCACGTCAGGTCTGCTCACTCGGCTTCGAGTGCTGCGTGCGCAGCCGCCAACCGGGCCACCGGAACACGCCTCGGGGAGCACGAGACGTAGTGCAGCCCAACCGAACTGAGGAACGAGATGGAATCCGGATCGCCTCCATGCTCGCCGCAGACGCCCAGCTTCACGTCGGGGCGAACGGAGCGCGCGCTGTCCGAGGCCAGAGAGACCAGGGCGCCGACACCGTCACGGTCGAGTACCGCGAAGGGGCTGTCGGTCAGCAGTCCGTGCTCGAGGTAGTGCGCGAGCATCGTCTTCTCGACGTCGTCTCGCGAGAATCCGTACGTCAGCTGGGTCAGATCGTTGGTGCCGAAGGAGAGAAATTGCGCCTCGGCGGCCAATGGTGCCGCGAGTAGCGCTGCCCGTGGAGTCTCGATCATGCTGCCGACGAGATAGGGAACCGTGACCCCGGTGTCCGCGGCGACGGTCTCGGCGGCGCGGTGAACCTGTGCGATGGCCTCGGTCAGCTCCCCTGGCAGGGAAACGAGCGGGATCATGACTTCGAGTGCAGGCGTGAGTCCTTCGGCGTTCACCGTGACCCATGCGCGGAACAATGCTTCCGCCTGTGCGGGATAGAGGCGGGTCTGCACCATGGCGAAGCGCACCCCGCGAAGACCGAGCATCGGGTTGGACTCGTGTGTGGCAGCCGCTCGTTCGGCCTGGGCATCGTCTCGGTAGTGCCCGTCCGACGGCAGGAATTCGTGCAGCGGTGCATCGAGTAGCCGGACGGTGATCGGCCTGTCGCCCACGACGCGAAGCAGGTCGGTGAAGTCCGATTGTTGAGCCGCCGTCAGAGCGGCGATCGCCTCGATCTCCTCGGCTTCGTTCTCGGCGAGAACGAGCCGCTGCACCAGCGGCAATTGGTCACCCAGGAATTGATGTTCGGTGCGGCACAGCCCGATCCCTTCGGCACCGAGACGGAACGCGGTCGCGGCGTCTTCGGCGTTGTCGGCGTTGGTGCGCACACCCAGTTGACGAATCTCGTCCGCCCACCCGAGTAGCACCTCCAGTTCCGGCGATGGTTCCGCGGGCCTGATCGGCACGGCACCTGCGTAGACGTCGCCGGTTCGGCCGTTGACGGACACTGTGTCACCCTCGGACAGGGTGATGCCGTCGGACGTCACGGTGGCGGCACCGAGGTCGATGCGTAGCGTCGTCGCCCCGCACACCGCCGGACGGCCTGCGCCGCGGGCTACGACAGCAGCATGCGACGCCAGTCCACCGTTGGACGTGATCACCGCGGTCGCGGCGAGCAGGGCGGGGACATCTGCCGGGCTGGTCTCCGACGCAACGAGGATGACGTTCTTGCCTTCGGCGGCGAGCCGAAGGGCCCGCTCGCTCGACAGGGCGATCTCGCCCGTGGCCGCACCCGGCGACGCGGGAAGACCATGGGCGAGTAGGTGTTCCCGGCCGCTGAGTGTGAGCTGCGCGTGGAGGAGGTCCTGCATCAGGTCCGGTTCGAGCATGCGGACGGCATCGTCGCGTCCGATCGACCGACCGGTGGCGAGATCGACGGCAAGATTGGTGACCGCGCGGGGGCCCGGGTGTTCCAGCGCGCCGGCGCTGAGCAGTGCTAGCTGGCGGTCGCGGACCTCGAACTCCACTTCTGCGACCGCGCGGAGATGCGGCTCGAGCGTGGCGAAGATCTGGTCGAGAATCTGCACGCCACCGGGAGTGTGTGTGAGTGGTGCGCCCGGACCGGGATTGGGGTCGGCCCGGCGCACTCCGAGATGAAAGACACCGTGCGGCGCGTATTTTCCGCTCTCCAGGTCGCGACTGATTGCCGATCCGTACCCGGACTCGTCCCAGGAACCGAGCCGCAGGGCGCGAACGTGGAGAGCGATTCCCAGGTCGCCCGGCAACGACAGGGCGTTGCGCGCCCGCTGTCCGCGCGGAGAGGCCCAGCGAGCGAGCATGGCTTTGGCGGCGAGGCCGAGCTGTTCGGCTGGATCCGTGGGAAACGGTGCACCGGTGGACTTCTCGATCAGTTCGAGAAGTGCCGGCACGCGGGCACGACTGTCGGGGTGGTCGTCGTCGAGGTCGTCGAGATCGTCGGTGTCGATCTCCAGAGCGCCCTCGGCGACGAACCGAAGATTGGCAGCCCAGGAATCGTAGATGTCGCGTTCGCGGCCGATCACCTCGACGAGCGCGTCGATGTTGCGGCTCGACAGACCGATAGCCGAGATGGCGGGCGGTAGAGCGGATACTGCCACCGGGGCGCTGCAGCGCAGATGCATCAACATCGGCCTGCGTTCGGTGCGAACATCGGGCCAGATTCCGCGGACGGCCAGCTTTTCGAGCAGATCGATTGCGGTGGAAGCGGTCTCGCGGTTCTCGAGTCCGGTACCGGACCCGATCGGTACGGTCAGCCCGGGCACCACCGGCAACCCGAGCGCCACGAGGTTGTCCATCTCCACACCGTGAACACCCAGTACGTCGGCGCCGAGTCCTCGGGCCCGGCCCTGACCGTAGGGCACTGCCGCTCGTGTCGATGCGTGGATGACGTTGTCGAACAGGGTCATTCTGCGCTACCGGAGACGAGCTTCTCTTCGAGGGCCTCATCCTCGGCCCTGGTCATACCCAGCATCATGAGAACGTGCTGATGCAGCCACATCCACACGGTGTGGTAGCCGTCGGTCAGAGGCGACGTCAGAGACGCGGTGTCGCCGTTGTCGAACCGTTCGAGCGCTGCTATCAGCCGCTCGCGGTAGTCGAGGAGCTGCGGGCACTGCTTTCCCGACCGACGGAGCATCTTGGTCACGTCGTTGTGAATGTCTTCGAGCCGATCGCGAATCCTCGCGTCGTACTGGGCGTCCGAATGGTCGTTCGCGGAGCCGTCGGGGCGGCACTGCCAAGCAGTGCACAGCTCGCGCAGGCGACGGTTGACCGGAAGGAACACATGGAGCAGATCGGCGACGGCCTTGACCTCGTCGCTGCCCTCGGGGAGGCGAACCTGCGCTCCGGCGTGGTCGATACCGGCCTGTGTCGGCATGACGACGGGGCCCTTCGCGACGGCATCTCCGGCATCGACCACTGCTTGCAGTTCGGGTGTGATCGGGCCACGAACCATGCCCTTGACCACCAGATCGACCAACTCGCTCGTGACGACGGTCGGTGCGGACATGTTGATCGCGAGGTCGTTCATGGTGTTCCTCGTTCTTCTCCGGTCCCTGTCGGGACGGTCATCGGCAAGTGATGCGGCGCTTGCTGTCGGTAGGACTGTGACGGTGCTCATAACCTACCCAATTAGTAGTGGATGTCAAGAAACAATCCGCAAACTATGTACAGACTTGATTCGGCATAGTTACTTGACAACAAGTCCTCTAACCCCGCTAGGGTGACTGTGATGGCCGCCACTCGGCCGTGTAGCAGACGAAGTGAGGCCTCGAATGAACGACCGGCATGAGCTCTACATCGGCGGCAAATGGGTTCCGTCGTCAGGCGACGGAACGATCGACGTGCTAGAAGCGGCAACGGGGCAGTTGCTGGCCCGGGTACCGGCCGGCACCGAATCGGACGTCGACGATGCTGTCGCCGCAGCGCGCAGCGCATTCGGTGGATGGTCCCGGTCGACGATCGCCGAACGAGTGACAGTGCTGCGGCAGATCGCCGACGGGCTCGTCGAGCGTGAGACCGAGCTTGCCGAGATGATGGCGCGCGAAGTCGGTACGCCCATTGCGCGGTCGCGGACCGTGCAGGTCGGACTCGGCGTCACGATCTTCCGATCGATGGCGGATACCCTCGAGAGCATCTCGCTGGAAGAGCGCCGAGGTACATCTCTGATCATCAAGGTGGGTATCGGAGTCGTCGGGGCGATCACGCCGTGGAACTACCCGCTGTATCAGCTGGCAGCCAAGGTGGCACCCGCGATCGCAGCCGGTTGCACGACCGTCGTCAAACCCAGCAGCGTCGCGCCGCTGGCGGCGTTCGTCGTAGCCGAGATCGCCCACTCGGCCGGGCTGCCGCCGGGCGTGCTGAACGTCGTGACCGGTTCGGGCGGCCAGGTCGGGGAGCGATTGGCCGGTCATCCGGACGTCGACCTGGTGAGCCTCACCGGTTCCACTTCGGCCGGTGCCCGCGTCGGACAAGTAGCTGCAGCCGGAATCAAGAAAGTCACTTTGGAACTCGGCGGAAAGTCTGCGTTCATCGTCGCTCCCGACGCCGACCTGGACGCCGCTGTCACCGCAGCCGTTCGGGGTTGCTATGTCAACAACGGTCAGACCTGCACCGCCACCACGCGATTGCTGGTCCCCGCCGACCGTATCGACGAGGTCGAGAAGAAGCTGGTGGACCTAGTGGGGTCACAGACGGTCGGCGACCCCCTCGACGAGTCGGTGGACATCGGACCGATGGCGTCTCGGGAACAGCAGCAGTCCGTGCTGAAACATCTGGCCGAGGTGCCGGAAGGCGCAGTCTTCCTGGTCGGTGGACCCGGCGACGTCCAGGGACTCGACGCGGATCTGCGATCGGGATTCTTCGTGCGGCCAACTGTGGTCTCCCGCGTGGACAACAAGTCCGCGATCGCGCGCGAAGAGGTGTTCGGTCCTGTCCTCGCCGTGATCACCTACGACGGCATCGACGACGCAGTCGCGATCGCGAACGACTCCGACTACGGACTCTCCGGAGCAGTGTTCGCCGGCGACGACGACGCCGCGATTGCCATCGCTCGCCGGTTGCGCACGGGCCAGGTCTCCGTCAACGGTGGCCGGTTCAACGCGGCTGCACCGTTCGGTGGCTTCAAGAAATCGGGCATCGGCCGCGAGCTCGGACCCGACGGCCTCGACGAGTACTTCGAGTCGGTTTCGCTGCAGCTGCCCGCAAAGGCGACGTGACATGAGCGCCGACGATCATCAGGAGATCACGAAGCTCATGTCCCGCTTCGCGCGCGGAATCGATCTGCGGGACTGGGACATGTACCGGTCGGTGTTCACCGACGACATCGAGATCGACTACACGAGCTACCGCGCCGGCAACGGTGGTCCGTTCAAGGCGGACGACTGGGTGCAGCGAGGGCGGATGCTCTTTCCGGGACTCGCAGCGTCTCAGCACTTTCTGTCCAATCTCGACATCACCGTCGACGGTGACAGCGGAACAGTCATCTCTTATGTGCGCGCGGAGCACGTGCTCCCCAACACAGCCGGCGACGCGATGTTCACCATCGGGGGCTACTACACCGATTCGCTCCGGCGGGTCGACGGTGAGTGGAAGATCTGCAAGAAGCAACTGACGGTGCTGTGGAACTCGGGTAACCCGCAAATTCTGGACATGGCCCGAGAGCGCGCGGCCGCCTTGCTCGCCGCCTGACCGGTTCGGCACCGAACGCCGTCAGAGGTCACGAACCGGGTCGGTGCCGTCCCAGTTCGTGGCTGCGTCGGCGACGTGACGGTACAACGCGAGAATGCTCGGCCGCGGTTCGTAGATCTCGACGAGATGTCCCAGCTCGCCGCGGGCATCGTGGAACGCAAAGCTGTTCCCGTTCGGCGTGGTGGAAGAAAACACTGCGGGCCAACCGCTTTCGGTGAAGATGCGTTGCTGCTCGGCGAACGAGGCCACCATGATCGCGACATGGTGTACGCAGTGTCGTGCCGTCGTGGTCTCCGCGAATTCCGGTGGAGTCGACCTATGGGCCTGCACCAATTCGATCTGGGTGTGCCCCCACTGGCCGTAGGCAGAGGTGTGATCGAACGCTCCGGGGTTGCGTCGGACGAAGAACGGCCCGGCGCCGGTGCGGGACGAGAAGTCCGCGGCCGCCTTCCGTACGTCGTCGACCATGTAGGCGATCTGTACGACGCTGCCCAGCTGATACTCGCGCACTGGTTTCTCCTTCGGAGACCTTGGCTAACTTGGCGGCAACTATAAATACTTCGATGGGCGTCGAGACCCGAATCGTGTCAACTTCACTCGAGCGCGCGCCCGACGGACCTGTTTTGGCACGTCAGTGCACAAAACCAACTTTGTCGGAATGCTGGACTTATTCATGTACATAGTTGAGTATGACCTAGGTAACAACACAAGAATTCAAGTTACTCACCTCACGTAGGTAGGATTCCATGACAGATGCGCTCAGCATCAGCCGTCTCTCCAAGACCTTCGGCGGTCATCGGGCACTCGACGACGTCGAGCTTCTCCTCGCACCCGGCGAGATCCGCGGATTGGTCGGGCAGAACGGGTGCGGCAAGTCCACTCTCATCAAAGTGCTTGCCGGATATCACGATCCCGACGACGGTGCGCGGATCGCGGTCGGCGGTCATGAGCTGCACCTCGGAATTCCGGGCAGCGGTGAGGCTGCCGGTCTTCGCTTCGTCCACCAGGAACTCGGACTGGTCGAGAGCCTCGACGTGGTCGACAACCTGGCGCTCGGGCACGGATACAAGACCAGTGCCATCGGCACCATCGACTTCAGGGCAGAACGTTCTGGGGCCAAGGCGGCTCTTGCCGAGCTCGGTGTCGACCTCGCCCTCGACAAGCTTGCCGGGGCGTTGACCATGAGTGAACGCACCATGCTTGCCATCGCCCGTGCGGTCCAGGATCGCTCCGGTGGAGCCCGTGTGCTGGTACTCGACGAACCCACTGCCAATCTCCCTGCCGCAGAGGCAGTTCGGTTGTTCGATCTGGTCCGTCGAATCAGTGACCGCGGGGTGGCCGTGCTGTTCGTCTCGCACCACCTGAACGAGATCTTCACCCTCTGCGACAGCGTGACGGTCATGAGAGACGGCAAGATCGTGACCACGAGGGCCCTCGACGGTCTCGACGAATCCGGTCTCGTCGAACTGATGATCGGCCGCCGCGTCGAGGAGTTCCTCGCCGAACCGGAGGAGACCACCGACTCCTTCGGTGACCCCGTTCTGCAGATCGTCGAGTTGTCCTGTGGCGCAGTGGAAGGATTCAATTTCTCGATTCGTTCCGGTGAAGTACTCGGCATTGCCGGTATCACCGGATCCGGTCGAGAGCAGATAGTGCCTGCACTCTTCGGCGCGGAGAGCCGCGGGGGCGCGATCACCGTCGACGGGAAGACCGTCGAACAGGGTCGCCCGGACCTGGCGATGTCGGCGGGTATCGGCTGTGTGCCGGCCGAACGCCTCTCCAACGCAGCGTTCGCAACAGCATCCCTACGCGAGAACGTGTCGGTCGCCGATCCGTGGGGGTTCGCCAAGGGTGGTCTGGTGCGCGTCAAGCGTGAGAAATCCGATGTGGCGCACTGGCTCGAACGTCTCGGAGTGCGGCCCACGGGTGATACCGAACGGCATCTGAGCACCCTCAGCGGCGGCAACCAGCAGAAGGTCGTACTCGCGCGGTGGCTGCGTCGCAATCCCCGAGTGCTGCTGCTAGACGAGCCCACACAGGGCGTCGACATCGGCGCGAAGGCCGACATTCACGCCCTCGTGGACGCCGCCGCTCAGGCCGGCGCAGCGGTACTGGTGGTGTCCACGGACCACGGCGAGCTCACCCGACTGTGTGACCGGGTGATCGTGCTGTCGGTCGGCCGTGTTGTCGACGAATTCTCGCGGCCCCGGATCGACCCCGATCGGCTGACCGCTTCGACGTTGAAGAAACCTGCTCCCGCCGCGTCCTTCGTCGGCACTCGGACTCGGTGAAAGGATCACCATGACAACCCAATCCCACGAAGAAGCGGCGGCCGCGCCTGCGAGCCCACCATCAGGCGGAAGCGACCGCGCAAGTGCCCGAACGAAGGGGCGCACGTTCTCACTCGGACTCGATCGCTTCAGCGGTCTGTATGTGTGGGTCGCCATCATCGTGCTGTTCGCGATCTGGATCCCCGACACCTTCATGACCCAGGGCAACTTCCGCATCGTCGCCGGCGATCAGGCGATCACCGCCATCTTGGCCATCGGCCTCATCGTGCCGTTGGCCGCGGGCGTGTTCGACCTTTCCATCGCCGGCGTCATGGGGTTCTCGGTCGCGATGGTGTCCTACCAACTCTCCCAGGGCATCAGTACGCCTGTCGCCATCGTCACCACCCTGCTGTGCGGTGCGCTGATCGGTGCCGTCAACGGCTTCGTCGTGGTCAAATTGCACGTCGACTCGTTCATTGCGACGCTGGGTATGTCGAGCATCCTGCTGGCCGGAACCTACTGGGTGACCGACGGAAAGCAGATCACCGAGGGTTTCACCGATGGCTTCCTCGACATGGGCAGCAAGCCCTTCCTCGGCCTGCCGCTGCCGTTCTTCTACATGATCGCCGTCGCCGCGGTGATGTACGTTCTGCTCGAAAAGACTCCGTTGGGCCGTTACCTGTACGCCACCGGCGGCAATCGTCAGGCAGCGCGACTCGCCGGCCTGCGTGTCGAACGAATCATGTTCGGTGCCTTGATGACATCGGCGACGATCGCTGCGCTCACCGGAGTGGTTTTGGCGGCCAAGCTGGGCACCGCCGCGCCCGACATCGGGCCGTCGTACCTGCTTCCCGCCTTCTCCGCCGTATTCCTGGGCTCCACCCAGATCCGCGCCGGCCGCGTCAACGTGCTCGGCACGCTCATCGCCATCTATCTCCTCGCCACCGGTGTGAAGGGCCTGCAACTGGCCGGCGCACCCAGCTTCGTCAACGACCTCTTCAACGGACTCGCCCTCATCGTCGCCGTCGCGCTCGCTGCGCGGACCGCTCGCCGCAACTAGTTCTCCGAAAGGAACTCACGTGAAAACCAACACCTGGACAAAGGCTTTGGCCGGCATTGCTGCTGCAAGCCTGGTCCTGACCGGCTGCAGCAACTCGGACGACACGACCACCGGCGAGGCCGCAGACGTCGCCGGTGCGCAGGCTTTCGCCGATCAGTACGAGGCCGCGCCTACCGATCTCGTGCTGACCACACCGTTGAGCAAGGCGCCGGAGGAGGGCAAGTACGTCATCAGTATCGAGACGCCCCAACCGATCTCCAGCGCCAAGAACGACGCCATTCAGGAGGCGGCCGACGTACTCGGGTGGCGATACCAGCGTGTTCTGATGGGCACCGACGCCGAAGCGGCACCCAAGGCCATGGATCAGGCCATCGCCCTGAAGCCGGACGCCATCCACATCTCCGGCACACCGTTGACGATGCTGTCGAAGCAGATCGCCTCCGCCGAGGCCGCGGGCATTCCGGTGGTTGCGGACAGCATTGCAGGAGAACCGGTTCCCGGTGTCATCTCCACCGCGCTCGACGGCGATGCGCAGGTGCAGGAGTGGGGCAAGATGGTGGCCAGTCAGGTGGTCGCGGACAGCAACGGTGAGGCCAATGTCGCGATCTTTTCGATCACCGACTACTCCATCCTCAACGTCTTCACCGATGCTTTCACCGCGCAGTTGGAAAGTCAGTGCCCGGACTGCAAGGTCCAGCTCGTCAACCAGCAGGTCACCGATCTCGGAACCAAGACCCCGCAGAGCGTTGTCAGCACGCTCCAGCGTGACCCGACCATCAACTACGCGGTCTTTTCCTTCGGCGACCTCGTCCTCGGTGTCGATGCGGCACTACGCGGAGCGAGCCTGCAGGATCAGATCACGTTCGCCGGTCAGACGCCGACGCCGGACAACCTACAGTCGCTGAAGGACGGCGACAACAGTGTGTGGGTAGGTTTCCCGGTCCAGATTCTCGGATGGCGTGTGCTCGACACGTTGGCCCGCCAGTTCAACGGCGACGATGTGGCCGAAGCGGACGCGGCGTTCATGCCGACTCAGTTGCTGAACAAAGACAACATCGACACGGCGGTGCTCGACGAGGAGACCGGTTACTACGTGGGTGTCGCCGACTACCAGGATCAGTTCAAGACGCTCTGGAAGAAGTAGATTCGCATGATCCTCGCGGCAGCCGAGCGCATCGTGTCGTTGTCGTCCCTGTCCGCGATCGAGGTACCGCCTCCGCAGTTCGTCGAGTTCGCCGCCATGGGCGGGTTCAACGCAGTGGGTGTCCGTGCGGCGCAGACCGGGCAGGACAGGGGATTTCAGCTCCCCGCCGGGTCCGCGCTGCTGCGCGACACCAAGTCCGCCCTGGCGGACAACGGGATGCGCGTGCTCGACGTCGAAGTGGTGAAACTGCACCCCGGGAGCTCGCGTGGTGATTGGTCGGCGGTGCTCGAAGCCGGCGCGGAACTCGGCGCGGACTATCTACTCGTCACGGTGCTCGACGACGATCGGGGTCGCGCCGAGAGCAACTTCGCGGAACTCGCGGAACTGTCCGGCGACTACGGACTTCGCGCCTGTCTGGAACCGATGATCTTCTCGTCGGTGCGGGACGTGACGGCGGCCGCAGCATTCGTCGAGGCTGTGGCCGGCCGGGCCGGCGTACTCGTCGATGCGTTGCACTGGGCGCGTGCGGGTTCCGAGGTCTCCGACATCACCGCCGTCGCAGAGGATCTGCTGCCGTACTGCCAGCTGTGCGACGCGGTGTCGGCAGCCGCGTCGGTGGATCCGAACGCGGCCATCACCGAGGCCCGAACCCACCGTCTGGCTCCGGGCACGGGTGCCCTTCCGCTCGTCGAACTCCTGCGAGCACTCCCGGCGTCGGCCGCAGTCAGTGTGGAGGCACCCTCGGCCCGAAGCGTCACCGATCCGGGCGGGTGGATCGCCGAACTCGGCCGGGCAACGTGGACGGTGCTCGACGAGCTTGTGCACACCAATGAGAAACTGTACTCATGAGCAACAAAGTTTGTGTCGACCGGAAAGTGAACGCTGACATGACAACTGCAGTCGAGAACAAGTTCGTCCACATCGTCGCCCCCAGGGAAGCGGAGACCGTCGTCGAGGACACCGTGACACCGGCCCCTAACGGGGTGGTCGTCGACATTCGGTACTGCGGCATCTGCGCGACCGACACGCACGGATACGCGTCGGCAGCATTGCCGCCTGCGGTGTTCGGACATGAATGGACGGGCACGATCAGTGCGGTGGGTGCCGAGGTGACGACGGTGCGTGTCGGGCAGCGTGTGGTCGCGGGTGTCGGGCCGGCATGCGGGGCGTGCGCTCAGTGCCGCGCCGGGCACGCGGCCAACTGCGATCTCGCGTTTGCGGAGGCCAACGGAATCACCGACGATGCACCGGCCCACGGTGGTTTTGCTACCACGCTGAAAGTGTCCGCACGGCGGGCGATTCCGGTGCTGGACGCACTGTCCGACGAAGAGGCCGCGTTGATGGAGCCGGCCACCGTGACGTTCCATGCCGTCAAGCGAGCGGCCATCACGCTCGGCTCGATCGTCGTGGTCCAGGGTGCAGGACCGATCGGCTTGCTGACTGCTCAGCATGCGCGCACCGCCGGTGCCGGGCGAGTGCTGGTCAGCGAACCGTCACCCGCACGTCGTTCGGCGGCCAGCAATCTGGGCTTCGCCGACGTGGTGGAGCCCGGGGACCTCGCTGCTCTACTGAACGACGTCACCGATGGTCTCGGTGCCGACGTGCTGTTCGAGTGCACCGGCGTCGCCGCGCTGTTCCAGCCCTCGGCGGAGTTGGTCAGGCGGGGTGGAACGTTGGCGCTGCTCGGCTATCCCGGAACGGACTCGTCGGTGAGCTACGGGGACTGGCAGTCACGAGAACTGACGGTCATCGGTTCGCTGGCGTACTCGCACGAAGACTTCAAGGGGACGATGACGCTGATCGCCGAGGGCCGGATCGACGTGAAGTCTTTGCACACCGGGACGATCGGGCTGGGTGAGTTGGTCGATATGTTCGACGAACTCGACAGCGGTACCAGCACCCACGCCAAGGTGCTGGTGGACCCGAACCGCTAGGGGCCGGCGGGAACGGGGACGGTCTGGCCGCTGCCGCAGGTGGCGCCGCCGTCGACTGGGATCGCCACCCCGGTGACGAAAGACGCGAGCGGCGAGGCGAGGAATGCGATGACCTCGCCTACTTCGCGGGCGGTGCCCCAACGGTGCAGGGGCACCATGCCTTTGAGCGATTCGTAGCGATCGGGTGTGTTCTCTTCGATGCGCTTGGTCATTCCGGTACTGATCGGACCTGGGCAGACGGCGTTCACGCGAATACCGTCATTCGCGAGGTCGAGGGCGAACGACCTCGCCATGTTCACCGCACCCGCTTTCGCTGCGGCGTACGGCCACCGGTTGGGCTCTCCGCCCAACGCGGTTGCCGACGCAGTGATGACGACCGAGCCACCGCCGGCGCGGCGGAACGCCGCAATCGCCTCGCGCACACCGAGTGCGATCGCCCGAAGGTTCACGTCGATCGACCGGTCGAAGACGTTCATGTCGAGTGTCTCGATCGAGCCCGATGCCGGAACTCCGGCGTTGAGCACCAGGGCATCGAGTCGGCCGAACGAAAGCTCGGCCTGCTCGACGGCGGCGCGGTTGTCGTCGGCGTGGGTGACGTCGCCGACGAAGGCGACCGCATTGTCGTTGCCCGCCAACCAGTCCAGTGAATTCGAGGTGGTGTCGAAGGCGACCACCGACCCACCGCGTTCGAGAATGATCTCGACCGTGGCACGGCCGATTCCGGACGCTGCGCCGGTCACGACCGCCACGAGACCGGCGGTCACGACACCTGCTCCAGCGGCAACGGGCCCGGTGTCCCTCTCGACGGTCGACGACCGGCCGGCGCCGCCGAACGCTGGGCTGTCATAGTGCACTCGCTTTCGGCGTGGTCAGTTCTGCGGCGGTTTCGAGCAGGGTGGCCAGCCGTGCCGGTGCCGCAGCCCAATCGGCGGGTGATCGCATGTCGTCCCAGAAGTTGACCTCGACGATCAACTGCTCCGCGCCGGCGGCGATCGCGGTCCGGATGTCCTTCTCGACACCCTCGATGCCTTGACCGGCCGAGCCGACGGCATCGGTCGGTCGCTGCAGATAGGATCGCAGGAAAAGTCGAACGGGATCCATACCGGCCGGGCGCATTTCGGCCATCGTGTCGAGCTGGTCGAGCAGCGCTGCCGATGTACCGCTGCTGGGGTTCCAGATGTCGAAAAGGGCTGCGGTCCTTGCTAATCCGGTGGTGGACCGCAGTCCGGACAGGAGCGGCGGGTGCGGCTGCTGTATTGGTTTGGGCCGAACGACGGAGCGGGGGATGGTGAAGAATTCGCCGTCGAACCGTACGGGATCAGGACCCCAGCACGCCTGAACGGCGTGCACGAGTTCACTCATTCGTCGACCACGGGTACGCGGATCGACGTCCATCTGGGTGTGTTCCTCGTCGGACCAGCCGGCACCGAGACCCGCGACGAGCCGTCCGCCGGAAAGGATGTCCAGAGTCGAAAGTCGCTGCGCCAGTTCGATGGGACGATGGTAGCCAGCGACCAGGATGCTGCTGCCGATCGTGACCGTCCGAGTGCAGGCTGCCACGTAGGCCATGAGTTCCGTGGCCCCGAGCACCGAGCGGTAGGCCGGGTGGACGCTGGTGGTGTGGCGACCTCCGTAGATTGATTCGTTCACTTCCGGATAGAACAGGTGTTCCTGGACCCACAGGCTTGCGAACCCGAGTTCCTCGGCCGAAGTGGCGAACTCGCGCACCGCACCGACGTCGACATGTTCCCCGAGCTGGGGGAGGCTCAATCCGATACGTAGGCTCACAGGACGGTCACCGTTCCGGTGTTGCCGTCGACCTCGATCATCGCTCCGTCGGGGATCCTGGACGTGGCGTCCTGCACCGACACGGCACAGGGGATGCCGAGCTCGCGGCAGACTATCGACGAGTGAGTGATAGTGGCACCGACGTTGACCACCACACCGCCGGCGAAGACGAACAGTGGCGTCCAGGCCGGATCGGTCTGCGGCGCAACGATGATGTCGCCTTCGGCCAGATCGCCGACCTCGTAGGGATCGTGCAGAATCCGGGCTCGGCCACGGCTCACCCCCGGTGCACCGGCCACACCGGACAGCGCGTCGCCAGGCGCCGCGATCTGTGCCTTGTGCTCGGTCCGCCTGGGCCACTGCGACAACGGGAGCTTCTCGAACAGGAAGAAAGGTGGTTCGAGGTCGAACAGCGCCAGGTATTGCTCACGTCTGTCCGCAATGGTGTTCTCGAACGACTCGGGGTCCGCCACGAACGCGTCGAGCTCGTCGTCGAGCAGCATGGTGACGTCGTGGTGGTCGCCCATCACTCCCCGATCCACCATGCGATGGCCCAGTTCGTAGAGCGCAGTCCGCATTTCGCCCATGACCTTCACGCATGCGGTCTTGGTTCGTTCACGCCACGGCATGAATTTCGTGATGGATTTGGCAGCGTCGAGAAAGCTCTGCCGAGTGGCGTCGTCGGGCATCTTGGCGGCGAGTTCGGCGGTGAGCGCGATGCGCTTGGCCTGGTTACGCTCTCGGATGAGCTCAGGGTCGTTCTCCACGGGGCTCATCCGCATGCCGTTGACTGCGAGCAGCGCCAGGACCGGCTTGGATTCCCAACTGTCCGAGCGGATGTCCCATTCGTTCGGCGCGCGCGACCCGTACTTGTAGAGGAACTCGTCGAAGTCCGTTCGAAACTGTTTCGCGTCGGGGGTGCCGCTCGCGTCGACGGCCTCGAGCAACGTGGCGAGGCCGTCGTCGAAGAGTGCGGTCAGTTCTGCAGACCCGGCGACGAGGCGGCCCATGTTCCACAGTGCGTAGGAGGGCTCCGCGGAGTCGACTCCGCCGAGGCCGCTGAGGAGATCGCCGAGCTTGTCTGCTTCGCCGATGGATTCGAGCAGCGCGCCTGCGACGGCCGGCCCCATCGTCGACAGGGTAGTGGTGACGGGGTGATAGGCGTAGCAGAAGATCAGGTCCGGAACGAAGGAGCGGGCGTGATCGACGAGCTCCTGGTCGCTCATGGCCGTGACATCGGGGCGATTCGCGCGCGCGAGATCGGCACGGTGCTTGGCTTCTTCGGCCTCGGGGAATGTGTCGGTGGTCAGTGACCACGCGGTCTTCTCTGCCAGGCCCGCGGTGAGTTCGGCGTTCTGGTGGCCGGGCTTCTCGACGTACTCGGGGATGTCCGGATGATCGCCGACCCACAGGCTGTTCCAGACCGGAACGGTCAGTCCGGGAAGTCGGGCACCGTTGAGTTCTGTCATCGAGAAGTTCGTGTAGTGGTACCCACCGAAGTTGCCGATGATCTCCGGCATCCCTTCGTCGATCTCGGACGCGAGATGAGTCCCGAGGTGCTCGACGTAGCCTTCACGCCAACCGATGTTCAGGCCCTTGTTCCATACGAGGGTCACGTTGAGCGGACTCGACGGGTCGGGCAGAACCTCACCGGCGTTCGCCCGTGTGTAGACCGGGTACCGCTCGCTGAACTCCCAATCGGTGATCCAGCTGTCGGAATTCTGGTCGCTGCTCATCGAGTCCTCCTCATCCGTGGCGTGGACTGTATTTCAAGTCACACTATAGAAACAGTGGGTCAATGGAAACATGCACAGAGATATTGCGCAGCAGTTTGAGAAGCTTGTTCTGGAGAACGGTCCACACTACTAACTTTACTATCAATCTAGTAAGAAGCCTGGTTTTGTGGGAGACTCGGCCCATACCCCGTCAGTCGGCATGCCGCCGGCCCCTACCCGGGAGGAACATCATGTTCGCAAAAGTCCTCGTTGCAAATCGCGGAGAGATTGCCGTCCGCGCGTTCCGTGCGGCGGTCGAACTGGGCGCTTCCACCGTTGCCGTCTATCCGTATGAAGACCGCAACTCTGCGCACCGGGCCAAGGCGTTCGAGTCCTATCAGATCGGCGAGCCGGGTCACCCGGTCCGCGCCTACCTCTCGGTCGACGAGATCATCTCGGCCGCAAAGAAATCCGGTGCCGATGCGGTGTACCCGGGGTACGGTTTCCTGTCGGAGAACGCCAACTTGGCCGCAGCGTGCAAGGCCGCCGGTATCACGTTCGTCGGCCCGTCCGCCGAGATCCTCGAGCTCACCGGAGACAAGTCGCGCGCTGTTGCCGCAGCCGCCGCGGCAGGGCTTCCGGTTCTCGCATCGTCGGCTCCGTCCGAGGATCCGGACGTGTTGATCGCGGCAGCCGAAACGATGTCGTTTCCGATTTTCGTCAAGGCGATTGCCGGCGGTGGCGGCCGCGGCATGCGCAGGGTGGTCGCACCGGAGGAACTACGCGACGCCATCGAAGCCGCATCTCGCGAGGCGAGGACCGCGTTCGGCGACGGGACCGTCTTTCTCGAACAGGCGGTCGTCGACCCCCGGCACGTCGAGGTGCAGATTCTCGGCGACGCGACGGGTGAGGTCATTCACCTGTTCGAGCGTGACTGCTCACTGCAGAGGAGGCATCAGAAGGTAGTCGAGGTCGCCCCGGCTCCCGGGCTCGATCCCTTACTGCGAGAACGAATCTGCGCAGACGCGGTCAGGTTTGCCCGGCACATCGGTTACACCTGTGCGGGTACGGTCGAATTCCTGCTCGACGCGCTTGGAAACTACGTGTTCATAGAGATGAATCCGAGAATTCAGGTCGAACATACGGTGACCGAGGAAATCACCGACGTGGATCTGGTGGGCTCGCAACTGCGCATCGCGTCCGGTGAAAGCCTGGCCGATCTGGGATTGAGCCAAGATTCCATCGTGATCCACGGCTTCGCCATGCAGTGCCGCATCACCACCGAGGACCCGACCGACGGCTTCCGTCCGGACACCGGGCGCGTCACCGCCTACCGCACCCCTGGAGGGTCGGGTGTGCGCCTCGACGGCAATGTCGGCGTGGGGTCGGAGATCGGGTCGCACTTCGATTCGATGCTCGTCAAATTGACCTGCCGCGGGCGTGATTTCGCCACCGCTTCCGCGAGATCACGACGGGCGATCGCCGAATTCCGGGTACGCGGTGTGGCGACGAACATCCCGTTCCTGCAGGCGGTGCTGGACAACCCGGACTTCCTCGCGTGGAAAGTCACCACGACCTTCATCGAGGAGCATCCGGAACTGTTGACGCAGAACACCTCTGCCGACCGTGGCACGCGCATCCTGCAGTACTTGGCCGACGTCACCGTCAACCGCCCGCACGGCGAGCGACCGTCGCCGGTCTACGCGATCGACAAGCTTCCGTACGTCGACACCCGAGTCGCGCCTCCCACCGGCTCGAGGGACCGGCTGATCGCTCTCGGGCCGACCGGTTTCGCGGCCGAGCTGCGATCTGCGACCGCACTCGCCGTTTCCGACACCACTTTCCGCGACGCGCACCAGTCCCTGCTGGCCACCAGGGTGCGCACCCGCGACCTCGTCGCGGTGGCACCCCACGTTGCGCGCCTCACCCCGCAGCTGTTCTCGATCGAGGCCTGGGGTGGCGCGACCTACGATGTTGCGCTTCGGTTTCTGCACGAGGATCCGTGGGAACGACTCGCCGCCCTACGCGCGGAGATGCCCAATATCTGTCTACAGATGCTTCTGCGCGGCCGAAACACCGTCGGCTACACGGCGTACCCCGACCGCGTCACGCACGCCTTCGTGCAGGAAGCCACCGACACCGGAGTCGACATCTTCCGAATCTTCGACGCTCTGAACAACGTCGATCAGATGAAGCCTGCCATCGACGCAGTCCGCGACACCGGGACCGCTGTCGCGGAGGTGGCGATGTCCTACACCGGCAATCTGGCCGATCCGAACGAAACCCTTTACGACCTCGACTACTACCTGCGCCTGGCCGACCGGATCGTCGACGCGGGTGCCCATGTCCTGGCCATCAAGGATATGGCGGGCCTGCTGCGACCGCCCGCCGCAGCGACTCTGGTCGCCGCGCTGCGGTCTCGCTTCGACCTTCCCGTGCACTTGCACACCCATGACACCCCCGGCGGCCAACTCGCGACGTACTACGCCGCGTGGCAAGCCGGCGTCGATGCCGTCGACGGGGCGAGTGCAGCCCTGGCCGGGACGACGAGTCAGCCCGCGTTGTCGGCGATCGTCGCTGCAACAGACAACACCGACCGTGCCACCGGACTCGATCTCGCGGCGGTCTGCGACCTCGAACCATATTGGGCAGCAGTGCGTTCCACGTACGCGCCGTTCGAGTCAGGCCTCCCGTCGCCCACCGGGCGCGTCTACACCCACGAGATCCCGGGCGGTCAGCTCTCCAATCTGCGCCAGCAGGCGTCCGCGCTGGGGCTCGCGCACCGTTTCGAGGACATCGAGGCTGCCTACGCGGGGGCGGATCGGGTGTTGGGCCGACTCGTCAAGGTCACGCCGTCGTCGAAGGTGGTGGGCGACCTCGCGCTGGCGCTGGTCGGTGCGGACGCGACGGCCGCCGAATTCGCCGACGACCCATCGAGTTACGACATTCCAGGGTCGGTCGTCGACTTCCTCCGCGGTGATCTCGGCGAACCGGCGGGCGGATGGCCGGAACCGCTTCGAAGTCGGGCATTGACCGGCCGGGCGGAAGCGTGCGCCGCCACTGCGTTGACCGAGGCGGACGAGAAGAATCTGTCCGCGCCCGGCCACGAACGCCGAACCACGCTGAATCGTTTGCTTTTTCCAACGCCCGCCCGCGAGTTCGAGCAGCACCGCAAGGACTATGGCGACACCTCGCAATTGTCGACCAATCAGTACTTCTACGGATTGCGGCAGGGAGAGGAGCACCGAGTTCGGCTCGAGCAGGGCGTCGAACTGCTGATCGGGCTCGAGGCGGTATCGGACCCCGACGTCGAAGGAGTCCGCAACGTTCTGTGCATCCTCAACGGCCAGCTGCGTCCGGTGAGGATTCGCGACCGGAGCATCGAAACCACCGCCCGGTCTGCCGAGAAGGCCGATAGCACCGATCCCGGGCACATACCCGCACCGTTCAGCGGTGTCGTCACGCTGTCGGTCAAAGAGGGCGACGTGGTCGCGCAAGGTGAATCGGTCGGGTCGATCGAGGCCATGAAGATGGAAGCGACGATCACCGCGACCAGGGCAGGTATGGTCACCCGCGTTCCGATCGGCCGTACCTCTCAGGTCGACGGCGGCGATCTTCTGCTGGTGCTGGCGTAACCGCCCGCCGCCCTGACTCAGATCAGGGCAGCGGCGATCGTCTCGGCGTGCACGCTGGTGACACCGAACAGCAACTCACTGGTCTTTGCCCGCCGAAAGTAGTGGTGCAGTGGGTGTTCCCAGGTGAAGCCGATTCCGCCGTGGATCTGAATTGATTCTTCGGCGGCGAAGGTGGCCGCTCGGGACGCGAGCACACGGGCAGTCGCGGCGGCGGCGACGAACTCGCTTGTGCTGCGCGCGTCGGCCCCGGCTGCATCGAGCACCGCCGCCTCGGCCAGTTCGGTCGCGATGAGCATGTCCGTGAGGCGATGCTTGATCGCTTGGAACGACCCGATGGCCCGTCCGAACTGCTGACGGGTTTTTGCGTACTCCACCGACATGTCCAGGCATGCTCGCGCCGATCCGACCTGTTCGGCTGCGAGAGCTGTGATGGCGGCCGCCTGCGCCTTTCCGAGGCCGGCACCGATGTCGTCACTCGTCGCCCGGTGAGCGACCGCGCCGAAAAACTCGACCCGTGCGAGGCCCCTGGTGAAATCCAGTGCCTCACTCGGTGTTCGGGTGACTCCGTCAGCGCCACCCTCGATCACCGCCAGCTCGGTACCGTTCGGACCCTTGGCTACGACGATCAGCAGATCCGCATCGGCTCCGTCCACCACGGCTTCTCGAACGCCGTTGAGGACGAGGGTGCCGTCGCTGCCCGCCGTAGCCTCGATGGAGGACGCTGCGAAGGGGAACGGGGCCACCAGTGTGGCCGTCCGGGTACCGTCGGCAATCGTCGGAAGATTCTGCGAGCAAGCCCGTTCGGACCCTGCGTGGAGGAGACCGAAGCCTGCTAGGACGACCGAAGACAGATAGGGGGCCCTGCCGAGCGAACGACCCAGCTCGGTCATCACCACTGCTGCGTCCTTCAGCGTGAAGCCGGCACCGCCGAATCTTTCCGGGAACGGGATTTCCGTGAGACCCATCTCGACCAGTGCAGGCCGGACGTCCTCGCCTATCTTCGTTCTGGCCAAGGACGAACGGAGGCCGGCCTGTAGATCGCGTTGCTCGACGGTCAGTTCGAGTGTCATGGCATGCTCCTATCGTGGTTCGCGAGGCAAGCCGAGCCCGCGTTCGCCGATGATGTTGCGCTGGATCTCGTCCGAACCGCCGGCGATCCGATATCCGGGGGCACCGAGGAGATGTTCGGTCCACGCGAAAGTGTCGGGTGCACCGGTGTCCGCCAGGATCTTGGGCCCGAGGAATGTCGCTGCGGCGTCGCCGATGCGTTTGAGATTCTGGGTCCACACCAGTTTGCCGATCGAACCCTCCACTCCGGGAACAGCTCCGGCCAATTCACGCTCGGCGTACCGGGCGACCATGAGTGCCGACGCTCTTTCGTAGACAGCAACTTCGGCCAGCTGTTGCCGGACGAGCGGATCGTCCGAAATGCCGAGGCTCTTGGCCAGCCGGACCAGATCAGCGCCGTTCCCGCCGGCGCTGACGATCCCGGCGCTCGAACTCCGCTCGAAACCGAGTGTGGTCAGCGCGACTGTCCAGCCGTCGCCCTCGGCACCGAGCCTCGACGAGTCGGGCAACTCGACGTCGACGAGAAACACCTCGTTGAACGTCGACCCGCCGGACATTTGGCGAATAGGTCTGATGTCGACCCCGGGTGCGTCCATGGGCATCATGAACGCCGTCATGCCGCGGTGTTTCGGGACGGTGGTGTCGGTGCGGGCGATGAGCAGGCCCCACTTGGAGAACTGCGCTCCCGAACTCCACACTTTTTGACCGTTCACGCGCCAGCCGCCGTCGGACTTGACTGCCTTGGTCGACAATCCGGCCAGGTCGGAGCCTGCTCCGGGTTCGGAGAACAATTGGCAGCAGAGCTCATCGGCCCTCAGGAAGGGTTCGACGAATGTCTTCTTCTGTTCGGGGGAACCCAGAGCGTGGATGGTAGGTGCCACCAATTCGACTGTCACGAGTACGGTCTCGTGTCGCTCCGGTGCGTTGTACTGCCGTTCGATCCCGACGTACGCGCGCTCGTGGCTCGCGGTGAGACCCGGTCCGCCCCATTCGGGTGCCCAGGTGATCGCCCCGAACCCGGCATCGACGCGGCGGCTCTGCCAGTGTGCCGCAGCGTCGATCAGCTCGCGTTCTTCGTCGTGACTGCGATTGTGGAAGATCGCGTAGTTGGGGTCGGACATCGTGGAGTTCGTCCTGGGTTCGAGGTTCTCCGCGAGCCAGGCCTCGGACTTCTCGGCGAATGCCTGAACGTCGATCGTCATGACTTCGTTCCCCCCGCCATCTCGGCGATGCGCGCCTCGACCGCGATCTTGGAATCCGGGTGTTCGGACAGGCGAAGGGTGTAGGACTGCTCGAGCTCGTACCCGCGTTTGAGGTCCATGCTCTCGCACCCGTTCAGCGATTGCTTCGCCAAGGTCAGGGCGTAGCGGCTCTTCGCCGCAATAGTTCGTGCGCGTGTCATCGCTGTGTCGAGCAGGACGTCGTGATCGACGACTTCGATGGGAGCGCCCCACGCGCGCAACGTCTCCGCATCGACGGCCTCGGCGGTGAAGAACATCCGCCGCATGGCCTGTTGCGGCAGCATCCGGGCGGTGAATCGCCCGCCGCCGAGCACGCCGACGCCCATCTCGGGCAGACCGAACGTGGCCCGCTCGGACGCTACCACGAGGTCGCATACCGACGTCAGGCCGAATCCGCTTCCGAGGCAAGGCCCGTTGATCGCCCCGATCACCGGCAGCGAGCAGTCCAGGACCGCGAAGATCGACCGGCGCACTTCGCGCATCTCGACCTCGCCGCTGGTCGCGTCCATGACGCGGAAGCTGCCCAGATCGTTTCCTGCACAGAAGATTCGGCCCCGCCCGGTCAGGACCACCACGCGGACGTCCTGGTTGTCCGACAGTGCCTCGAAGACGGTGGCGATCTCCCGGTACATCTGGGTGTCGATCGCGTTGACCTTGCCGCGGGCCAACTCGACGAGTGCGATACCGGGCTCGGGCTCGGTGACCACGACGTGGTCGATTCCAGCAGGCTGTAATGACAAGGGAACCTCTATTTCTCGTGTGACGCGGCGAAGATCATCGCCGCCATCTGCGCCGGTACTGCGGTGCGATCGCGGGTCCAGCTGCGCAGTGCGAACTTCTGCACCTTGCCGCTCGCGGTCTTGGGTAGCGAGTCCACCACGAAGATGCTTTCGGGAATCTTCTGTACGGCTATGTCGCGGTCGAGGAGGAATCGGTGGACCTCGTCCAGGGTGAGGTCTCGGTGATCGCGAGTGACGACGAACGCGCAACCCCGCTCTCCCGTTTGGGAATCGGGTCCCGCGACTACGGCGACCTCGATTACGGACGGGTGAGCACCGAGGTGGTTCTCGACGTCATGGGCACTGATCTTCTCCCCGGAACGGTTGATGATGTCCTTGATTCTCCCCACAACGTGAATGGCACCGTCGCTGTCGAAGCGGCCGAGGTCACCGGTCTTGAAGAAGCCATCGGGGGTGAAGGCGTCGTCGTTGAGGGTGGGGTCGAGATAGCCGAGAAACGTATCCGGTCCGCGCCACAGTATTTCGCCGACGCCGTTCGCTCCGTCCGACACGATCACCTCGGTAGGTGCGATGGGGCGTCCGTCGGATTTCTGACGCACGGCCGAGGAGTCCCATCGATCCGCAGTGGTGACGGAGGGGCCCTCGGTGGCACCGTACATGCGCACCACGGTGCCGAGGCGAGTCGTGGTCGCCGCGGTGAGTGCGTCGGGCACGTCGGCTCCGCCGCATACGATGTACCTGATCGACGGTGTCGGTACCTGTCCGGATTCGGATTCGTCGAGTAGTCCGCGCAGGAACGGCGTCGAGAAGATCATGAAGCTGCAGTGTTCGTCGACGATACGGCGGAGCGCGATAGCAGGATCCCACGTTTGTTGTAGGACAACGGATGTACCGAGAAGAAACGGCAGAATCAGGGCGCAATTGACGCCCGTGACGTGGGTGACCGGCGACGGATTGAAGATCACGTCGGTCTCGTTGAGTCCGAACCAGTCGATCATCGACGAGTTCTCATAGACCAGGGTGTTATGGCTGTGGAGGGCACCCTTGGGGTCGGCGGTAGTGCCGGATGTGTAGAGCAACAGGCAGATATCGTCTGCGGAAGGTGCTGTGCGCGAACGTAAGTCCGAGATCATCTCGTCCGTGACTCGGTCCAGCAGATCATCCCACTCCGCCAAGGATACGACGAGTTCCAGGTCCGGCAGATCGTCGGCCAGATTGCGATACATGGCGGCCACGTCGACCCCGCGCAATTCGGCAGGGACGAAAGCGACCTTTGCTCGTGACTGTCCGAGAATGAAGCGGAGCTCGCGAGACCTGTAGATGGGCACGATGGGGTTGGCGACCGCACCCAGCTTCATGACGGCCTGAAAGACGACGACTGCCTCGATGCAGTTCGGGAGCTGGAACGACACGACGTCGTCGGACGTGACGCCGCGGTTGTGCAGGGCGGCGGCCACTCTGGTCGCATCTCGATCGATCTCGGCAAACGTGGCTCGGCGCTTGCCGTCGACCACGGCGACGGCGTCCGGGTACATACGAGCAGCGCGGGTGAGGTAGTGCCCGATCGGTCGGTCGCTCCAATGCCCGTCGGTTCGGTACGAGTGTGCGAGGTCGGCGCTCGGCGGCCTTGTCGGCAACATCGCTACTCCCTACCGTTCGGTCGATACTTTTCTGACAACAACTACAGTAACCAATCGCGCAAACTATGTATAGGTTTAACGTAGATCACACAGCCCCGACGCTATGGTTATCTCATGGTGACCACTGACGGCGAGATCGTCCCGCGCGTGCGGGCACCCAAGATGTCCGCGAAGATCGCTAACCTCATTGCCGACCAGATCCTGACCGGCGGCATCATCGAGGGACAGCGGCTGCCGACCGAGAAGGACATGGTGGCAGAGCACGGCGTAGCACGGACCACCGTCCGCGAGGCGCTTCGACTCCTCGAAAGCCGTGACCTGGTAACCATCAAGTCGGGCATCGGCGGTGGGCCGGTAGCGAAGCGCCCTCAGCTCGAATCGCTCGGCAACACAATGAAGCTCTTCCTCCAGATCGACGGAGCCAACATCAGCGACGTCATCGACGCCAGGCTGATGCTCGAACCGATCGTGGCGCGGGAAGCCGCGGCAAACATCACCGATGAGCAGGTCGAGGTTATGCAGACCGCTCTGGATCGAATGCGCGAAGACCCGGGCGACTACGGCAACTTCCAGGACAACAATTCGGCCTTTCAGCGCAGCGTGTACGACGCCGCCGGTAACCCGGTCCTGAACATCGTCATGGAGACTCTGTGGCTGCTGGTGCGGGACGCGGAGCCGAACGAGCATCCCATCGCCACGCGACTGGCCGCGATCGAGATGCAGCAGGACGTGCTCGACGCGATGCGAGCCCGCGACGAGGACGCCGCCGCCGCCACCATGAGCGCATTCGTCCAGGAGACCGCAAAGTACTACCGCCGCCGGCTGTCCGAGATCATTTCCAGGCCGGTCCGGTGGCAGATGTGATCAGAGACAGGCTGTGCGAGAGTGAATTCGGGTGCTCCCCGCCTGGATGATCGGCACAGGTCAGAGCCTCTGTGGTGGTTCCATTCGGACGTATCTGGTTGTCTCGCAACATACTTGTGAGCGAGCGGTCAACGGTTCGATCCCGTTGGGAGGCTCCACTGCTCCGATCCCGCTGCTGGGGTCGGAGTTTTTGTCTGTGGTGGCCGGTGCGGACGGCTCGCGCGCATATGCGGCCCTCGTGGGAATTCACGGTGCTTGTAGGAGGTGTGGATTCCGACGAGGGGCGTGGATTGCCGGCTACGTCCGCCGTTTCGGTCAAGGCGTACGCGTGGTTGCCAGTCGATGCTGAACGATGGCGACCACAGCCACGACCGCAACTCCGACGGCGAAGAGGCCCACGGCGGCGGGCCATTCGTTGCCGACGGCCAGTAGTTCTCTGTTCTCGCCCTGCCACGGCCACAGTGCACGCAAGGACCCCAACAGCAGGCCGGCAGCGGCGACCATCGCCAGGTCGTGGTAGTTCGCCAGCAACCGTTCGAGCACTCGAACGAAGCTGACCAACCCCACCAGAGCACCCAGGGCGAACACGGCCAGGTACGTCAGGTTCCGCTCGTCGACGGCCGTGAGCGTCGGCGCATACAGGCCGATGACCAGCAAAAAGAACGAGCCAGATACACCTGGCAGCACGAGCGCACATATTGCGATCGTCGCGGCGAAGAACACCAGAATCAACGACGGATTCGACGCCTCGACCCCGGGTAGCGACGTGAGAACGACGACCGCGACAGCGAGAACGACGAACAGAACCACGGCGGACAGTCGGGACCTGATGGTGGGGAAAGCTCCACGACTGATCTCCATGAACGGGATCGCCACCGACATCGCGATCATGCCCATGAACAGTGCCTTGGAGTAGACGGGCTGATCCGTGACGAAATCCGCCATGATCCCTGCCACCGAGAACACCATCAACAGCATGCCGACGCCGACCGTGACGAGCAGCCACCAATCGACCTGACGGATCTCGGCGCGTACGTCGGACCGTGTGAGCACGGCCTTGGGGATGTCCGTCAGATGCTTCGCCGACGCGATGGCCCTGGTGTAGATGCCGGTGACCAGGGCGACCGTGCCGCCGGAGACCCCGGGAACCGTTTCCGCCAGACCGATCAGACCGCCGCGAACGACGTTGGCCGCCAATTCCGTCGCCGGCGGCCGCCCCCTGACAACCTCATCGAGTCCGGGTCGATCCTGCTCCTTGTCACCATGTTCGGAGGGCGTCTGCCGGTTCGTCGTCATGCCCGAATCGTCCCAAACGCCGCAATACTGCTCGACACCGGCTCGACAAGCTCGGGTGTGATCGCACCCGTGAGCGAGCGGTCGACGGTTCGATCCGCCCTCCCCATACCGCCGTCACGAATCAGCTCCCCGTTCTTGTGAACCCGACGCCGATCGGAGTCGGGTATCCGAAACGGAGGAGCCGATCCGAGGTGGTCGGTCACAGAGACGGCCTCCGCGAACATCGGCGTGGATCCGAGTATTCAGCGGAAGATCAGCTCGTGCCAGAACCGATCACGTCCAGTCCAGTCGAGAGCGGTTGTCCCAGTAAATTTCCGGCGACTCGGCAAGATCCGGATCGCTCGCTGCGATCAGTTCGCGGTCGATCGACAGAGCAGCGACATTCTGCTCGAGTTGTGCCGCAGTGGCCGCGCCGGAGAGCACGACATCGGCCCAGGGTTGGGCGAGTGCACGTGCCAGCGCCAGTGCGTCGCGGCCGATTCCGGCGGAGTCCGCGACGCGGGCGAGTGCAGAATCTTCGGCCACCAGTCGGCCGTTGGCCATGGCCTCTTTGACGACGACGAACCAGCCGGCTTCGTGTGCTCGTGCCAACGCCGGGCCGACGGACGGCTCGAGGGGGTTCCACGTCGACTGCACCGAGCTGAACACCCCGATCTCCAGCGCTGCATGCACCACGTCGGCTTGATGTGGCCCGCTGGTGCTGATGCCGATTCGGGTACCACTCTCGGCTAGGGCACGTAGGTCGTCGAGCAGGGCAGTGTCGCTCAGGGCTGGACTGTCCGGGGTGACGCTGTGGATCAGGTAGTGGTCCGGTGCACCGCCGAGGTCGCGCAGAGTCTGCGGCCACTGCTCGGCCAAGCGGGCAACCGAGTGCTCTTTCACCTCGTGCACCTCGGCACCCCGCTGGAAATCGGCGACGTACGCGTATCCCCATTTGGAGCCGATCACCAGCTCGTCTCGCCGAGAAGGGTGTCGCGACAACCAGCTGCCGAGGAAGCGCTCGGCAAAGCCGTAGGAGCGCGCGACGTCGAAGTGTCTGATTCCGCTGTCCCATGCGGCGTCGAGTACTGCGTGGCACAGCTGCTCGAGGGCTGCCGGATCGAATCGCCCGTCGACGGCATCGGAGTGCCCGACCGTCAGGTACTCGGGGCGTCCGAGGGCGGCAAGGCCGAGACCGAGTCGGGTCATGTCGTCAGTACTTTCGTTGTGCCGTGGCGGAAACAACCACCATATCTGCGATCGGACCGCGCTCGCGTGATCGATACCAGATGTTGCGAGGCAGGATCATCGAGCTGAGACTGTGAACTCGGGGCGCACTCGGTGTGCGCCTGCAGTACGGCCACGAAGGAGAGATCTGTTGACCGATTTTTCAGGTAAGCCATTGATCGGCGAGATTCGGCTTGCACGAGCTCGAGCCGGATTGAGTTGGGCCGCTGTGGCCGAGGCCATCGACATGCCGGTGGCATGGACGGTGTCGGCACTCTACGGACAGCATCCCCTCAGCCTCGCCCAGGCCGACCTGCTCGCCGAAAAACTGGGCATGCCCGACGGTTCGTTGTTCGAGCTGACCCTGGCTCCCTATCGTGGGTCGCTGGACATCTCCTCGGACCCCACGGTCTACCGATTCCACGAGGCGCTGCAGGTGTACGGCCCTGCGCTCAAAGAACTGATCGCCGAGGAATTCGGCGACGGCATCATGAGCGCCATCAACTTCACGATGAACATCGAACGACGACCGCACGATGACGGAGATCGGGTCGTGGTGACGTTCGACGGGAAGTTCCTCGACTATCGATGGACCGAGTAGGCCGAAATCGACAGTCAGGGGGACGATTCGGAAGATGGGCCGACCAGTGCGCGTCGCATCCATTCGTACACTCTCTCGTCGTTGAGGAGGGTGAAGTGGTGTGCGCTGTTGATCGCCAGACCGTCGTCCGGACGAAGTCCTATGTCACGCAGCTTGTTCCGCCCTCCGGCGCTGTCCGTACGGACCAGGCCGTCGCCCACGAAGATTCCGATCGGGTGTCGCGGGTTTCCTGTGATGACGGCGGACGCGTGATGATGCCGCACCCCCTCCGGAACCGAGATGTCCGCGGCCGCTCCGACGTCGAATCCGTCGGCGTAGCTGGCATGTCCCTCGTCCTCGGTGATCGATCCGTGAATCAGGTCGCGGACTCCTGCGCTTCGACGCGCCAACAGGTTCGCGAACGGACGGGTCTCGGGCGCTATCGCCAGCGCTGCCGTGGCGACGTGAACGCCGCGCGCAAGCGGCGCACCCAGATGTGGTGTCCCCAGGGTGAATACGTCCGTCAACAGCTCCACCCATCGGCGGCCGTTCTCCGCAGCGTGGTGTGCGGCGCTGCGCGAGACCAGCCCGCCCATGGAATGACCGACCAGGGTGATGCGGTGAACCCTGACGGGCCAGGCCGGCACGAGCTGTTCCAGCAGGTCCGACAGGTCGGCACCGTTCGTGGCAATTCGACGGCCGGTGTTGTAGCGCAGAAAGATCGAGGTTGTTCCGGCTTCGGAGTCCAGGCGCTGCCCGTACGTGGGTCGCCCACCGAGCCGCCATGCCGATTCGGTCTCGACGAGCCCGTGCAGGAACACCACGAGGTACGCTCCCGCGTCGGGAAACGCCGTGGCCAGAGCGCGGTACTTGGGAACTACCGGGCGTCCGTCGACACGTATCGACATCGGGTAGGCGAGGACCCGGGAACTGCGCTCCATGTCGTCGCCGATGAGACCGTGCAGGACGGCGATGGTCTGGGCACCGAAGACAGTGTGGGACGGCGACGGGCGATGGTCGTCCTCCGTCGCTTCGTCGCCGCCGGAAAAGGCTCCGACAGCCTTGGCTGCGCCGGTGCAGGCGGCTGTGATGGACGCGTAGGTTCCGGCGGCGATCGCGTCGTGCATCAGCTGTGTCGGTAGAACCGCGGGACCGACGCCGAGCCGCACAGCGGCAAATGTGCGTCGTGCAATGGCCGAGTGAACTGCGCGAACACCACCCGCGGCCGACGCCAGCTCGCGAATCGCGATTTCTGCGAGTTCGCCCAACTCTTGTGTGCGCTGAGTTTTCGCCCCCACCGTTTCCAATGTACGTATGTTCACTCGAATGGGTCGTCGGTTTTCTAGGACACCACCCGGCCGCCGTGCCACTATTGTCCGGTATTTCCCCTCGAACAGGAGAGAGCCGATGACGGTTGGACGACTTCCGCTGAAAGCGGCAACGATCGCGGCATTGACGGTTGCAGGGCTGTTCGTCGTGCCGGGGGTAGCGTCGGCCGCTCCTGCCTTCGATCCGAACAACGACGGTGCGGTCACGGTCGATGAAGTGCTCGATGCACCGCTGTTGCCAGCGTCCCTGTCTCCGGGGCTCGACAGCAACGGTGACGGTGCACTCAGTATCGGCGAAGCGTTCGAGGGCAGAATCCCCACCAACCCCAAGCGGTGTCTGATGGTGGACGATGGGTTCATCTGCCCGTGACCGGTTCAGTCTCGGCGACCCACCACCGGGTTCAGTTCCGAGGCCGCGAGGCCACCGGGCTCCACGCCTGGTAAGAATTCGCGCCAGGTGCCGCTGATCAGCGTGGGCGACTCGACAACCCGAGCCCCGTCGGCAAAGTAGGTGGTGGCCAAAGCGCGGCGCGGCTGGGTCGTCAGGTTCGGCCCCGCGGTGTGGAAGCACAGCGCGGAATGGAACGACACGTCTCCTACCGAGAACGGCTCGGACTCCACGGCAACGCCGCGCTCGACGAAGCGATGGGCGACGGCCTCGTCGTACGAGGTGCCGACCTTGTCGAACTCCAGGTCGGCAACCTCGTTCAGTACCTCGCGGCCGCGGGCGAACGACAGCGGACCCATTCGGCCGGGGATGGCCGACATCGGCATCCACGCGGTGACCGCCTGGACGGTCTGCAGTGGGAAATGCTCCGCGTCGTGATGCCAGGGCGTGCGTCCACAGCCGGGCTCCTTGGACAGCGCGTTGTCGTGGTAGAGCCGCACGGCCGGTTCGTCCAGCAAGGCCGCGGCCAGGCCGCCGATCCGGGGCGAGAGTGCCACGGCACGCATCAGGTCGTCGTGGAGCCACATCTGCTCCAGTGCGGTGAACCGACCGGCGACGTTCTCGCCGTGCTCGGCGCGCAGTAGCTCCTCGAGGCGCTCGGCGAGGCGTCGTACCACGGCAGGGGAGAACACGGCGGGCAGCCGAACGAAGGCCTCCCGGGCGAAGGACTCGACTGCGGCCGGGGCGAGGTCGTACGGCTCGGCAAGCTCATGCGCGACCTGCTCGTCGGACGCTGCGTCGACGTCCGGCAGGCCCGGCCCGTCGACCAACTCGGCGGGCACCTGGTCGTTGGCAGCCAGAGTGACGTACCAATCCCACCAGTCCTGATCGTCGCCTGCCCAGTCCTGGTCGATACCGCCATCGCGATTCTGCTGGGGAAGCCGTTCGTTCGTCGGAGCCGCAGGTTCGTTCAGAGCCACAGCAGGGCCGCCTCGTGCGAGAAGGTGTAAGAACCCGACTCGTCGCGGCAGGAGGCGAGGTAGTCGCCCAGCACCGGTGCAGCCTCCATCTCCTCCAGCGACACGGAGTCGTCGAAGGCACAGCGCTGCAGAAAGCCCTCGGCGACAACACGATCGGATGTCCCGGTGGTGTACGTGACGCGCTGGTCGCGCACATCCGCGCCGGCTCGGATCAGCGCGTCGCGCACCTGCTCGGCCGTCGTGTACGGGGTCGCATCACGCACGCCTGCCCGGAAGGCGTCGTAGAACGCCAGGTAGTGGGAGCTCGCCGTGGCCTGCGCGACCAAACCGAGGCCGCCGGGGGCCAGAGCAGCCACGAATCGTTCGGCTGCGGCATCCAATTCTGTGGGCGGAAGGGCGTACAGCGCGTGGGTGGCCCACACGATGTCGTACCCGGTCCGATCCGCGGGCAGGTCCTGCAGGGTCATCACCAGGTCGTCTCGAGGCACGAACGGTGTGCCGAGGGCTCCGCGAGCCTCGGCCACCGAGAACGCAGACGGGTCGAGCAGGTCGTAGGCCAACTCTGGCACCGTCGACAGATCGGTGTAGCGGCGTAGAGCGGTGGGGAACTTGCCGCTGCCGCAGGCCACGTCGAGCAGCGACCAGCCGTCGCGGCTGTGCTCGGCGAGCAGGGCGGGCCAGTCGGCGGCCAGTGCCAGTTGGTGGTAGTCCTCCGTGGCCAGGGCGTAGAAGGCCTCCATGCCCGTGCGGCCGGCCTCGCTCCAGTGCTCGAGACTGCGCTCGGCCGTGTCTCCGTTGCTCATGGCACTCCTCTCGGGAAGCCAACCGCAACGCATTCCCGGGTGCGTCGTGGTTCACTCGATGTGGTGTCCAACATAGCTCCGTATCCGTCGAGCGACGCTGCAGCCGGGTTCCTCGACGCGTTACGCGCCCTGCGGCGTGACTCCGGGCCTCTGCCCGGTCTCGCGCCCGACTCCTACGCCCGAGACCACGCCGCTTTCGAGCGACTGTCCGACCAGCGCGGTCTGATCGCCGAGCACCTCGCCGCCCGGCTGGCAGCGATGGGGGATGGACCGATTTCGGTGCTGTCGGTGGGCTGCGGTGACGGGTCGCTCGACGTCCGGCTCGCCGCCGGTCTGGTACAGCGGCTGTCCGGCGAACCGGTGCGGTACGTGGGCATCGACCCCTGGCCCGGGAGTGTGGAGTTGTTCACCGCCAGGATGGCCGCGCTGACGACCGCCGAGCTCAGCGTCGATGCGCACGTCGCGTCCTTCGGCGACGCCCCGGTCGACGAGACTTTCGACGTCGTGTTGTTCGTGCACTCGATGTACTACGTCGCCGACGTGGGGGCGACGCTGCGAAGCGCTCTCGACCTGCTGCGGCCCGGCGGTGAGCTGTGGGTGGCCGTTGCACCGTCGGCTGCGCTCAACGCTCTGGTGGGCGTTCTCGCCCCGCCGCTGGAGGGCCACCGGCAGTGGTTCAGTGCCGACGTCGAGAAAGCCTTCGTCGACGGCGGGATCGCAGTGGACGACGTGGCCACTCTGGACGCGTTGGTAGACCTCGCCTCTGCCGGCGACGAGGTACTCGACTTCGCAGTGCAGGCCCGGCTGACTCCCGAGTTGTACGGCACCGTGCGGGCCTATCTCGACGCGGTCTCGGTGCCGGGCACCGACGGCAGACGTCGGGTGCCGCACCCGGTCGACGTGTTCGCCGCAACCCGTCGTTGACCGGTCACGCAGGATCTGCGCCGACAATGTGCGGCCCTTCGCCGCGAATGAGCTCCGCGGGCCAGGAAAGTCGCCCCTCGTCTTGACCCACAGCGCGCGAACGGGGGGAATTGCCACCGGAGGCGCAAATCTCCGGTGACATATTGACACGAAGACGTTCCTAGTTGCATGGTGAACTGAGAACGGTGCCGTTCCTGTTTGGTGCCGATGACGGAACGTGGAGGTAAGTCATGGCAACGAACGCGGCACTGATGTCTCGGAAGTGGGTGACGGGGCGGGCGGTCGGTCGCCGGATCGAGGAACTCGACCCGGTTGTGGGCAACGAGGAAGCCACGCATCTGAGCCTCGAAGTCCGTTATGGCGACGCCATTTTCGCCCATGCCGCGTACACCGTGGCATTCGCTCGACAGGTGGCGGTTCCGTCGATCGCGCGAATTCTGTACCGGACCGGTACCGGCGACATGATGCACGACGTGCGCAGACGCAACGACGACACGCTGCTCTTCTTCGGCGAGATGCTCCATCACGGGCATTCCAGCGAATACGGCCGATCGATCATCGACCGCATGGAGCAGATTCACTCGCGGTTCGGTATCACCGACGACGACAAGCTGTACACATTGGGTTCGCTGGCCTTCGAGCCGGACCGCATCGTCGAACATCTCGGGTTGAGCGTCTTCACCGACAACGAGCGTGAAGCGCGTTTTCACTTCTGGCGTCAGGTCGGGGAGTACATGGGCCTCGATGTTCCGCAGACGCGAGAGCGTTTCTTGCGCTGGACGTTCGACTACGAGTCTCGGTACGAGCACACCGACGGTGCCCGCAAGATCGTCGATCAATTGTTCCTCGATTGGCAGGAGCGATGGTTCCCCGGTCGGACGAAGCGCTTCGCCGACGGCATTCTGCTGTCGGTGTTCACCGAAGACCTGCGTGCGATACATCGATTGCCCGAGCCGTCCCGAGGCCATCGGCATGTCGTGCCGCCGGCGATCGGTGCGTACCTGGCATTTCAGGGCGTTCGCCCGCATCGGCCCCACCGATCCTGGTCCGACCACTTCGGAACGCGGCATCCCAAGCCGCTGGACATTCCCACACTCGGCCACCGCAAGGCCGTCGGACGCACCGAGGGCCCGGCACTGGGAAGCCGTTGATGGACAACAGAGTCACGAGGACTCCGATGTACGCACGCGACGAGGCCGGATTGGTCCCGACCGTCGGGTCTTCCAGTCGTTCGAGCCCTCGCACGGCAGTGGACGAATCACGTTGCTCTGACAGATAGTGGTCCGATGGACACGCTGAATCCCGATGTACCCGACGACGTCTTCGCCGACGTGTTGAAGCAGGTCTCGCAGTTCGTGCGGTCGCGTGTCGTCCCGCGCGAACTCGAGATCATGAACACCGATGCCATCCCGGAGGATCTGCGCACGCAGGCTGCCGAGATGGGATTGTTCGGCTATGCGCTTCCGCAGGAGTGGGGTGGGCTGGGCCTGAATCTGATTCAGGATGTCGAGTTCGCCATGGAGCTCGGGTACACCTCGTTGGCGTTGCGATCGATGTTCGGCACCAACAACGGAATTGCCGGGCAGGTGCTGGTGGGGTTCGGCACCGAGGAACAGAAGGCGAAATGGTTGCCGGGCATGGCGTCCGGTGACGTCGTTGCCTCCTTCGCGCTGACCGAGGACGGGGCCGGATCCAATCCGGCGGGCCTGAAGACCACTGCGACGGTCGACGGCTCCGGGTGGGTCATCAACGGCAGCAAGCGGTACATCACCAATGCGCCGATCGCGAACATGTTCGTCGTCTTCGCGAAACTGGACCCGAAACCGCTGAGCGGCAACGGTATTGCGGTATTCGTGGTTCCCGCCGACGCTGCGGGAATCGAGGTCGGTGTCAAGGACGCGAAGATGGGGCAGCAGGGATCCGGCACGGCCGACGTGAACTTCACCGACGTACGCGTCGAGGCCGACGCCTTGGTTGGCGGCAACAGCGATGCAGGAGTGGAGCCTGCGGAACGACCCATGATCGATATCGGCTACAAGGCTGCGATGACCTCGCTGGCGCGGGGGCGGGTACACATTGCGGCGCTGGCCGTCGGTCAGGCGCAGCGCGCGCTGGACGAATCGGTCTCGCATGCGGCGGCGTCCACTCAGGGCGGTGAGCCGATCGGGAACTTCCAACTGGTGCAGGCCATGATCGCCGATCAGCAGGTCGGTGTGATGGCGGGCCGGGCCATGGTCCGTGAGGCTGCGCGGGCGTGGGTGCAGGAGACCGATCGGCGTATCGCGCCGTCCGCGGTGAAACTCTTCTGCACCGAGATGGTGGGCAAGGTCGCCGATCTCGCCGTCCAGATCCACGGTGGTGCCGGATACATGCGAGAGGTCCCGGTCGAGCGCATCTATCGGGATGTGCGACTGCTGCGCCTGTACGAGGGCACGAGCGAAATTCAGCGACTGATCGTCGGCGGCGGATTGATCCGGGCGGAGCAGAAACGCAACCGCTGAGTGTCATCAGGTAAGCGTGCCGATCGGTGTTGGAGGACTGGCGATGGTCGTCGATTTCACGCACGTGCATCTCGGCCCATCGGCGAACAACCGAGAGCGGCCCTTCGAGCGGCAATCCTCACGGCGACAGAGCGACGGTATGTGGCCAGTGATGATCGACGCACAGGCCTTCGCTCGAGCGCGAAGGAGAGCGACTTTTCCGCGCAGCGCTACCGTGCCGGAGCGGGAACGAGAACGAATCCTGTTGTCGTGCTCTCTACATGGCCGCCTGTGGGCGGTGTGAAGTGGCTGCCCAGTAGGAGGGTGTTCGTGTCGGCGATGCTGGAGAGGATCAGTTCTCGGGTGCGTCGAGCCAGAAGTGGATCGACGTCGGCACCGCAGCACAGACTCGGGTGGGCGAGCTGCACGGGGTGGTGCATCGAATCCCCTGTGATGAAGGCTGTCTCGCCCGCCGACGAGATCCGCACCGACACATGACCGGGGGTGTGGCCCGGTGTGGGAATCAGTTCGATTCCGTCGGCGATCTCGACCGCCGATTCGGCAGTGACCACATCGAGTTGTCCTGCCTGCCTGATCGGGGTGATGGAGTCCGCGAACATCCGCTCCTGGTCCGCGCTCAACTCCTGGGAAGCCCAGAAGTCCCATTCCGTGCGGGACGTGAGATATCGGGCGCGGGGAAAGGTCGGCTCCCACAGACCCTCTCGCACGGTGGTGTTCCATCCGACGTGATCACGGTGGATGTGTGTAGTGACCACGAGGTCGACCGAATCCGGTGACACTCCTGCGCCGGCCAGCCGCTGGAGGTATTCGGTGTCGAGGTCGTTCCATGCAGGATTTTCCCGGACCTTGCCGTTTCCCACACCGGTGTCGACGATGACGCGTGTATCGGCGATATCGACCACGAAGCTGTGCACGGACACCCGAATCTCGCCGTCCTCGTCGGTGGACGACGGATCGAGCCAAGGTTGAGCGCCGACGAGCTCGGGGGTGGCGTCGGGAAGCAGCCACCGTCCCTGCCCCTCCAACGCAATCTCGTCGACGCGAGTGATGACGACGTCGCCGACCGACCATTGTGTAGGGGAAGAAGGCACGACCGGATCCTAACCCCAATGATGCTGCCGGACAGTGCCGATCCACCAACGACCGAAACTCAGACGGCACCGCTTTACCTGACGTCTGAGCCGGCCGAGCGCGTCGCCTGACGGGGTACCCGGTTCGGCGGTGTGCACGGTCATGTCCGTGAGGTCACTCCACTCGGGATAGAACCGGCGGGTACGGGGATCGCGAAAGGTATATCTGGCCAGGTCGACCGACGTCCCGCATGTCTGTCGAGATCGGCGTACAGGGCGGCGCAGAGACCGTTGTTCGAAACGAGGTCCGGCCGCACACGCTGCCGAAAAGAGGACTCACTTGCCCACTCTGTGCGGTGTCTGAGGCGAGATCGGCAGGCAGACGAACAGGAGGCATCCTGGCGGGGTGGCGGCGAAGGGCATTCTGGTCGAATGAGGTCCCAGGTCCTGCACACTGTCGAACAGGTCACTGGTGTCGAGGAAGCTGGCGGGGTCGATGTCGACGTTGAATGTCGGTCGATACGGGCGCGGCACGATATCCGCGTCCGGTAATGCCGCGGCGAGTGCGTTGAAGAAACTGGAATACAGCTCGCTGTTGACACTTGCACTGAGCACTGTCGCCGGATCCGGCGATACGTCTCCGAAAGCACCGTTCCACGTGACCTGAACGCCAAGACTGGGGATGATGAAATTGTTCTGCTGCAGAAACCCGACCATGGCGTAGGCATCATCGGGCATCGGTCCCATCAGCGGGGCATCTACGGTCTGCTCGGACGGAAAACTGGGTCCGTGGCATGGTGTTCGGTTCAGCCACACCAAGAATCCGTAGCAGGCGTTCGTCCGGGACGGCTCGCGAAGCGCGGAAACGTAATCGCGGGAGATGATCCGGCGACCGTTCCACGACCCGTCGTTCGCCAACAGCATTCCCAGTCGCGCAAAGTCGTTGGGCGGCATGAACAGGAGTGCAAAGCCGTATGTGTGCCCTGTGCGGTCTCTCGCCCAATGATAGTCGGCCGGTGTGATGCCGATGGGAGAGAACAACTCTCGCTGGGCGAAGGCTTGAAGGTCTTCGCCGACGGCGTTCTCGACAACGTAGGCCAACAGGTCCGGCCCGCGTTGGGAGTATGCGAAGTCCTGTCCTGGGGCCGTGACGAACGGCCGAGACAGGGCTTCGGCCGCGACGTCGACGGTCACGTCGAGGCCGCTCGGGATGCCGTCCGACACGATCCCCTGCGCGAGCCCGGAACTTTGGTTCAACAACTGCCGTACCGTGATGCTGCGGTGTGCCGCATCGCCCTGGCCTGGGGGAAGGTACCGGTCGATCGTCGCGTCGACGTCCAGTTCGCCCAAGGTGGTGGCCACACCCGCCAGCATCGACACCACACTTTTCGTCGAGCTCCACAAGTGCCACGGTGTGTTGCCTGTGGCCTCGTTGTATGGGCCTTCCCCGACGAGGCAGTTGTACCGAAACACCTGCACGTTGGTACGCAGGCGTGACGATGCCAATGCCACCGCGTCGGCGAGAGCCCTATCGTCCATCCCAACTTCGGACGGGGTTGCGCGCTCGAAACCGGCTTCCGCGACAGACGGTGCCGAACACGTGCGCGCGGTTCCCTCGACACCAGGAACCGCATGTGCCGAAACGGGAATGCCGACGCCGATCAGAACGACCACGCACACCGAGAGCACGATCGGACGCAGGTTTGTCATCGATCGTGCACGAGCACCCCAGGGCCACAGCGTCTGCACGCACCACAGTCTCTCACCGTGGGCCGCACCCGGTGCGGTTTTCGTGAATTGACGAGGTCGGCAGGCGATGTCCATCACGACGACCCTTGCCGGGGCCTGCAGGTGCGCGCAGGAAGTCAGGTTCCGCAGTAGGTCCGAAAACCGGCACTGAAGTTCTCAGGAGCAGGCAGGGCGTAATCCGCCCGGTCATCGTGTCGGTCGAACGGCGATGTGACGACCTCGAGCAGACGCTCGAAGGGCCCCAGATCGCCGGTCGTCGCAGCCTGGAGCGCAGCGTCGACCAGGTGGTTCCGGGGAATGTATGCCGGGTTGACGCGGTCCATACCGTCGGCGACGGATGAAAAGTCCTGTCCCCGAGCCGAAACCGCAGTCCGCCACCTCTCGAGCCAACTCCTGGAGGCGTCGGGTGGGACGAGGGAGTCGAACGGCACCGAGTTTCCGCGTAGGTTCTCGGCGAGGGCGCGGAAAGTCAGGGTCCAGTCGGCGCGGTGATCCGTGAGCAACCGATGCAGATCGTCGACGAGAGCGCCATCGACTGCACCCTCGTCCAGGCCGAGTTTGGCGGCCATCGCGGCGCCGTAGTGCTGTCGGTAGCGATCCCCGTAGGTGTCCAGGACCGCGGTCAGGGCGGTGATCGCGAGATCGGGAGTCGAATTCACCAGTGGCAGTAGTGTTTCGCCGAATCTCGCCAGATTCCACCCGAGAACGGCGGGTTGGTTGCCGTAGGCGTAGCGTCCACCGTGGTCGATGGAGCTGTACACCGTGGCGGGATCGTAGGCGTCCAGAAAGGCACACGGCCCGTAGTCGATGGTCTCGCCGGAAATCGTCGTGTTGTCGGTGTTCATGACGCCGTGCACGAATCCGACCGACATCCATTGTGCGACAAGGGACGCCTGAGCATCGACGACGGCCTCGAAGAATGCGAGGTAGCGATCCTCGGGTGCTCGCTCGACGAATTCGGGGTAGTGGCGGGCGATCGCGTAGTCCGCGAGGGTCTGCGCGAGTCCCTCTCGTCGGGCAGCGAACTCGAAGGTGCCCACCCGCAGATGGCTCGACGCCACCCTGGCCAGTACCGCGCCGGGCTGCGGACCTCCCTCTCGCACCACCCGTTCTCCGGTCGTGACGACGGCGAGTGAGCGGGTGGTGGGGATGTGCAGCGCATGCATCGCCTCGCTGATCAGGTACTCGCGCAGCATGGCTGCCACCACCGCACGCCCGTCACCACCGCGCGAGAACGGCGTGGCACCGGAACCCTTGAGATGCAGATCGACCCGACGGCCCTGATCGTCGCGAAGCTCACCGAGCAGCAGCGCTCGGCCGTCCCCAAGCAATGGCTGGTAGTTGCCGAACTGATGACCCGCGTACGCCATCGCCACGGTGGCGGTCTCGGTCGGAGAAACGGATCCGGACAGCACGCCGGCCCCGTCCGGAGTGCGCAGCGACGCAGGGTCGAGCGCGAGTGACCGGGCCAGGCCGTCGTTGAGGATCAGTACGCGAGGATCCGGTGCGTAGGTGCCCTGCCACGGTAAGGTGACGCCGGGGACCTGGTCGGCCAAGGTCGACTCGAACCCGAATGGGGGCAGGCTCGTGGTCGAAACGCCCGGTCCGAAAGATTCGCTCATGGTTCAGGGGTACCACGAATCGTGGCACCCAACCTCCCGGGGCTGCAGTCCGACTCCGATCAGCCGCGCGAGACTGCCGTCACGCGGGTGTTCTGCTCACCCTCGACGGTCTCGTACCCGGCCGCCGCATCGAAACGGATGTGAACCCGTCCGTTCTCGTCGTCCAACGACACCCGCGCCCGTACTCGATACACCTCGGCGATGAGTTCTTCGGTCAGCACGTCCGCAGGTGCGCCACCTGCGACGACCCTGCCGTCCTGGAGCACGAGCACCTCGTCGCAGAACATCGCGGCCAGATTCAGGTCGTGCAGCGCGACGATGCTGGTGATCGGCAGACGGGCGACGAGGGCCAGCAATTCGAGCTGGTGATGGATGTCGAGGTGGTTGGTCGGCTCGTCCAGCAACATCTCGCGAGGCTGCTGGGCGAGTGCGCGTGCAATGTGCGCCCGCTGCTGCTCACCGCCGGACAGCGTGCGCCACAATCGATCCGCCTTGCCGGTGAGTCCGGTCTGCGCGAGCGCGTCGTCCACTGCGTCGTCGTCGAGGTCGCTACCGCCGAACGCCCCGCGATGGGGGATCCGTCCCAGACGCACGACATCTCCGACCGTCACGTCGACGTCCGTGTGCGCGTGCTGTCCGACGACCGCGACGGCGCGAGCGATGTGCTTGCGTTTGAGCGAACCGAGCTCGGCACCGTCCAACTCGACGACGCCTGAGGTTGGCGACGCGGCCCCGGCCAGCAGGTGGAGCAGCGAGGACTTACCGGAACCGTTGGGCCCCAACAGGCCAACCGTTCGGCCGGGCGCGGGGTGCAGCGTCACTCCGTCGACCACGAGTGCGCCGCCGCGCTTCCAGGAGACGTTCGACGCGTGCAGTGTCATCGAATTCCTCTCTTGCGAGCCATGATTGCGATGAAGGCAGGGACGCCGACCAGTGCTGTTCCGACGCCGACCGGCAGTGGGGTCGGGGCGAAGGCGACTCGGGAGACGGCGTCGACCCACACCATGAAGATCGCGCCGATGACGGCAGTGGTGGGCACGAGGCGGCTGTGGTTGGGCCCCACCAACAGTCGCGCCGCGTGCGGAAGAATGAGGCCGACGAAACCGATGGCACCGGCCACGCTGACGAGTGTCGCAGTGATCAGGGCGGTTCCGACGAGCAGTGCCAGGCGCACCTTCTTGACGTCGAAGCCGAGCGAGGACGCCACCGAGTCTCCGAACGCGAATGCGTCGAGCACGTACGCGTAGTAGCAACAGACCACTGCGCCGATACCGGCAACGGTCACACAGAGCACGACGTCGTTCCATCGCACTCCCTCGAACGATCCGAGGAGCCAGAACATCACGCCGCGGGTCTCGTCGGAGTCCGCGAACGCGAAGATCACGAAAGATGTGAGCGCCGAGAACAACTGAGTGGTCGCGACACCGGCGAGGATGACGCGGTCGTTTCCGCTACCGGACATGCGGGCAAGGAAGAGCACCAACCCGAACGCAACGAGCGCACCGATGAACGCGCCGCCCGACAGACCGAGTGCGGCACCGCCGACACCGAGAACGCCGACCACCACGGCTCCCGTCGACGCACCCGAGGACACCCCGAGCACGAACGGATCCGCCAACGGATTGCGCAGAAGCGACTGCATGATGACGCCGCAGATCCCGAGCCCGACGCCACTGGCCGCAGCGACGAGTGCTCGGGGGAGCCGCTCCTCCCAGACGATCGCGTTCTTCGACGCTTTCACCGGCACATCGGTGACGCCGAGATGGTTGAGCACCACATCGCGAACGTTGACCAGCGAGATGTTCGCGGGCCCGAGCGTGATGGCGACGAGAACAGACACCACACACAGCACGACACCGCCCAGCAGAGCCAACCCCCAACGCCACAGGTCGGTGTGCGATCGCTGGGCGGTCCGCCGCGGGGTGATGGTCGCGGTCAGGACGACAGTCCCAGGTCGCGCAGTCCGGCCGACACCTTCTCGACGCCGTCGACGGCCCGGATCGACGGGTTCATCTCCGCGCCGTGCAGCGAGATGTAGCGCTTGTCGCGGACGGCGGCCATCGTGCTGGTGACGGGGTCGGACTCGAGGAATGCGATCTTGTCGGCGAGTAGGTCACCGGGGAAGCGATTGCGGGCCAGGTCACCCAGTACGAGGACGGTCGGATCCCGATCCACCATGGTCTCCCAGCCGACGGCGGGCCAGTCGTCGTCGGTATCGGCGAAGACGTTCGTCATTCCGACCGTTCTGGCGAGCAGATCGGCCGAGCCGCGTCCGCCTGCGATGTACGGGCTCTTGGTGTCTGCGAACCAGAAGGCCACGGACACATCGGCATTTGCGGTTCGCGCGGTGGCGTCGGCCATGCGGGTCTTCAGTTCTTCGACGAATTCGGCACCGCGCTCGTTGACGTCGAAAATCGCCGCGAGTTCGGTGATCTCCTGGTACAGCGACTCCATGGTGAGCGGCGTCGTCCGGGTGTTGCCCCCGTTGACGCTACGACCGGCGTCGCAGTCGGTGGGTGAAAGATACGTGGCGGCACCGGTTTCGGTGAAGCGCGAACGCTGCGCGACGCCGCCCTGCTCGAAGTGGCGTCCGAACGATGCGGTGACGAGGTCGGGTTCGGTATCGACGACGACCTCGTAGGTGGGGGCATTGTCGGCCAGTCGAGGAACCGCGGCGTTGGCGTCTGCGAGGTTGTCGCGGACCGGATCGGTCCAGGATGCGGTGCCCACCATCCGATCCTGCACACCGAGCGAGAGAAGGATTTCGGTGGAGTTCTGGTCGAGTGACACAACTCGCTGCGGGGCGGAGTCGAAGGTGACCGACTCGCCGCAGTTCTCGATCGTCAGCGGATACGACGTCCCGCCGTCGGTGGCCTCCGCGGTGGCGTCGGAGACCTCCTCGGATGCTCCGCAGGCGACGAGCGATCCGATCAGGGCGGCGGCGGCAGCGAGAGTGCCTGCGCGGCGACGAACGTTGAGCACGTGGAATGTCCTTCGGGTTAAGACAGCAACGAGCCGCCGGGGATTGCCCGACGGCGGCACACACCGAGGCGTGTATGAGCACAGGCTAACCTTTGTCCTGCGCCGATGGAAATCGTGGCATTCGATCGGGTCCGAAAGGACACGATGCGCGGCATACTCGTCCTATGGCCGACTTCAACCAGATGATCATCGACGAGTTCCGGAGCAACGGCGGACACGTGTCGACGGCGGGTTTCGGTGATGCGCTCGTCGTGCTGCACTCCATCGGAGCCAAGAGCGGTGAGATCCGGTTGAACCCACTCATGGCGATTCCGGAGGACGACAGCTGGCTGATCGTGGGCTCGGCAGCCGGCTCACCGAAACATCCTGCGTGGGTGCACAACCTGCGTGCACACCCCGCCATCGATGTCGAGGTTCCCGGCGACGGTGCCGTCCGAACCATCGCGGTGACCGTGTCGGAACTCCCCGACGACGAGTGGGACGCGAACTGGCAGAAGTTTTTGGACGCGTCCGAGGGCTTCGCGAAATACGTCGAGACGGCGGAGGGTCGTCGGTTCCCGATCTTTCGGTTGACGTCCGCCTGACTCACGACTTCGATCAGAGCGCCGTGCGCTCGAATACCGCAGCCAGTCCCTGTCCTCCACCGATGCACATGGTCTCGAGTCCGTAGCGAACCTCGCGCCGATCCATTTCCCGAAGAAGTGTCGCCAAGATTCGGGCTCCGGTTGCGCCGACTGGGTGGCCGAGCGAGATGCCCGACCCGTTGGGGTTCAGTCGCGGATCGGTGGGCTCGATCTCCCAGGTTCTGAGGACCGCGAGAGCCTGCGCTGCGAAGGCCTCGTTGAGTTCGATGACGTCCATGTCTTCGAGCCCGAGTTCGAGCCGACCGAGTGCGGCTCGCGTAGCGGGAACCGGGCCGATGCCCATCGTGCGGGGCGGGACGCCTGCTACCGCCCAGGATGCGAGTCTGGCCAGCGGGCGAAGGCCCAACTCGGATGCGACCTCAGGGGTCGTGACTACGCACAGCGCCGCGCCGTCGTTCTGACCGCTGGCATTTCCCGCAGTGACGGTCGAATCGGGGTCGACCCGCTGGCGTATCGGACGTAGTGAAGCCAAGCTCTCCATGGTGGTGTCGGGGCGCGGGTGTTCGTCGACGGCAACGACTGTGGGATCACCCTTCCGATTGGGAACCGACACCGGGACGATTTCCTCGTCGAAGACGCCGTTCGCTTGCGCGGCGACTGCTCGACGATGCGACAGCACTGCCAGCGAGTCCTGGTCTGCGCGTGAGATCGAGAACTCGGCACGTAGGTTCTCCGCGGTTTCGATCATTCCGCCGGGAACCGGGAAGTGCGCCCCTCCTGCGGTGACACGCGCGCGGGCCAATCGGTCGGCCAACTGGACCGATTCTGCCTTGACGCCCCATCGCATGCCGGTCGCGTAGAACTCGGCGTTGCTCATCGACTCTGCTCCGCCGGCCAGGACGAGAGTGCTGGCTCCGGTCTGAACCTGCATGCACGCGTTGATGACTGCTTGCAGGCCCGATCCGCACCTGCGATCGATCTGCTGCCCGGGAACCTCGATGCCCAGTCCGGCCTGCAATGCTGCGACTCGGCCGAGTGCGGGTGCTTCTCCGTTGGGTGATGCTTGGCCGAGGATGACGTCGTCCACGCGGCCGGCTTGAATGCCGGTGCGGTGCATTATTTCTCGGATGACAGTGGCTGCGAGTTCCTCGGGGGCTATGTCTCGGAAAACGCCTCCGAACCGTCCGACGGGCGTTCGAAGAGGTTCGCAGATGACGGCGTCTGGCATGTGAATTCCTTACTGGAGGTCGGTGTTCAAGGAGATTGAGTTCGGAACAGAGCCCGCCACGTCGATGCTGCGGCCCCGGCCAGCAGCCCGCCCGTGAGGTAGAAGACCGCACCCGCCCCGGCCGAGCCGGCGAAGGTGCCTGCGACGAGGGGGATGACTACTTGCCCGAGGCGATTGCCCGTCAGGCGAAGCGAGAGAGCAGACGCACGGTTCCGTGGGTTCACCAGTCCGGCAACCCAAGTCATGGTCAGGGGTTGAGCGAGACCCCAGAAGAATCCGGCGATCGCGATCAGTACACCCACTACCCATTGGTTCGGCAGGATCGGGACCAGAACCATGGGGAGAGCGGAGCAGAGGCTCCCGGATACCAGAAGCCACTGTCTGGGAGCCACTTTCAACAGCTGAGTGAGCAGCGTACGTGAGATGATGGCGGCGACGGAGCGAGCTGTCAAGATGACTGTCACGACTACGACGCTGTACCCGTACTGCTCGCCGAAGACCGGTAGGTACGCGGTCATCAGGTCCATGGACGTCAGAATGATCAAACTCGAAAATACTGCTGGACGCATGCCTTGTGTCGTCAACATCGTTCGTGTGGACTGTTTTTCGTGCTGCTTGCGCGCGCTGACCGAGGCCCCGCTGATACTCAGTGAGGGCGCCAACGTGAGGATCGAGGCCACGACCGCGACGCCGAACATGGCAACCAAGGCTCCCTGTGTGTCCACATGGCCGACGTCGCTGCGTGAGGCGATGAAGCCGACGATCGGTATTCCGATCGACTGGCCCACCGATATCCAGACCGTCAATCCACCGAAGCGCCGGTCGTAGTCGTCCGGTTTCGACCGGACGGGGATGTAGCCCTGGCTGGACACCATGGTCAGGATGTGGCTGAAGCCCAGTAAGATACAGCCGGCAGCCAGTACCACGATCCCCGAGCTCACGATGACGACTGCGACGGCGATGAGTGAGATCGCGGTGCCCAGGCGCAGCATGGTCGCCGCCCGGCGACCGTCGACCGCCCGTCCGATCTGCATCGCCGCGACCAGTGGAAGCAGCGAATACAGGGCCGTGAGGATTCCGACCGTCAGGGCATCACCGCCGAGTTCCAACGCTTTGTAGGTGATCATCACACGTACTGCTGCGTACACCGCCTGGATGAGTGCCGTTGTGGCACAGAGCATCACAAACCAAGACTTGATCATCTGCGCTCAGTGTCCCGTGCCGGTTTCGATGCGACCGACAGGGAGGTCACTCATTCGAGAAGTTCTCGATTTCGTCGGCTCCTGCAGCCCGAAGGTCGGGCTCCCGTTCGCGAATGCGGCTGGCGCGGGCCACGTGTTCGGCGGTCAGTCGCCCGGCCTCCTCCGCATCTCCTCGCTCGATCGCGGCGAGAATGCCGTCGTGATCGTGCTGAAGCTCGGCCGCATCTGCCGGTCGACGCCACACGGTGGTGCCGGGGGTGAAACGGGCCCACAGAAGTTCGAGGTGCTGAACGATCAGTGGGGACGTCTGGCCGTAGATGGCGAAGTGGAAGGCTCGATTGAGAACCGAGAGTTCGGCCGGAGTGCTGGTGCCCGCTTCCTGGGCGGCGGACAGCTCTGCATGTGCCGCGCGAATCGCGTCGAGTCCACGCGGCGTCATTCTCTCCACGGCCATTTCGGCGGCCGTGCGCTCGGCCGCGGCGCGGAGGCGATAGAGGTCGCGGGCGGTGTCCGGCGTCATTTCTCGTACCGACGCACCCTTGTGTGCGTCGTAGGAGACGACTCCGTCGGCTTCGAGCATGCGCAGTGCTTCGCGGACCGGTGTGGCGCTGACTCCGTATCGCTTCGCGAGAACGGTCTGTTTGATCAACTCGCCGGGCTTGATCGCACCGCTGGCCACGTCTTCCTTGAGGCGATCGACTACGTATTTCGTCCGGCTCACTGGCGGGGCGGAACTGGAGACGCTCATGCCGGGGACCTCTCTTCGTGCGAAGTGCGCTCTATTTTGTCTACACCATCGTGTGTCGACCTTACGCATAAACAGTCGGTTGCACATGGACTATGGACAGTAGACAACACTCTATAGAGTGTGTAACGTGCATCACCAGCGCAGGGGAGTGTGACCGGCAACTCGCTGTTCGATAACGATGTAGGCCCTTCCCACCGGCGAGACAATCACTGACGAGACCGATTACGGAGATGCGAATGAGCTCCCAGCACAATCTGACACTGGATATCGCCGACTGGATCGTGAGGCAGAGCAATGCCCCACTCCCGGGGAAGATGGATCATCATGTTCGGCGCATGCTCCTCGATCACCTGGCCGGCGTGGCCGCAAGCGCAGTCGGAGATGTTTCGCGCGCCGTCGGGGTGCACGTCTCGCGGTCCTACACAGGCTCCACCTCCACTGCGATCGGTCACGGTCGCACGTCTGCCCTGGGCGCAGCACTGCTCAACGGAACCAACGGCCACGGAATCGAGTCCGACGAGGGGTACACACCGGGTTCGATGCACCCAACTTCGGTGGTGTTCCCGGCCGTGTTCGCAGTCGCTCAGGAGCGCGGGATCAGCGGTGAGCGCGTCCTGATCGCCTCCGCCATCGGAATGGAGCTGGCGTGCAGAATTGCCGACGCAGGCCACCCCGCAACACGTAACCGCCATTTCCACAACACCCCGATCGCCGGAGTCTTCGGGGCGGCTGCCGCCGTCGCGGTTCTGCTCGAGCTCGACGCGAACGGCGTTGCCAACGCGCTCGGCCTCGCCGGCTCGCACGCCAGCGGCGTCTTCGAGTTCCTGGGCGGTTCGGCCGAGGTCAAGCGCTTCCATCCAGGCAAAGCTGCCCGTGACGGCATCGCCAGTGCCGACTTGGCCGAAGCCGGCCTGACCGGTCCCACCACCATCTTCGAGGGTCGTGATGGTTACTTCGCCGCCTATGCGGGGGACGAAGGCACGGACTGGTTCGCCGACACCCTCACCCGAGGACTCGGTGAGGACTGGGTTCTACTGCGCACCTACGTGAAGCCGTATCCGTGCTGCCGACACCTGCACGGTGCGATCGACGCAGTCCTGGCGCTCCGTAACGAACATTCCCTCGATGCAGCCGATATCAGCTCCATCGACGTCGGTACCTTCGCCATCGCCACCCGCCACGCAGGTCGAGTCCTCGACACCATCCTGCAGGCACAGTTGAGTCTTCCGTTCACTGTCGCCGTGGCAGCTGTTCGCGGAGCCGTCACCATGACGGACTTCGCCGAGACCACCCGACAGGACGCCGACATCGTCGCACTCATGGACGCGGTGACTGTTCGCCTCGACGAGGCCGCCGAGGCGTCGTACCCCAAGACCGGACGCCCGGCCGAGGTTGCGATCACCACCAAGGACGGACGTCGTTTGGTCCACCGCGTCGAGCAGCCGTACGGGGAGCCGACCAACCCCATGTCCGACGCCGACCTCGAGGTCAAAGCTCGCGGACTGGTCGAACCACTGATCGGTGCCGACGGAGCCAAGCAGCTGATCGAATCCTGCTGGAACTTCGACACCCTCACCTTCCTCGACGATCTCGACGCCGCAGTGCGCGCGTACTCCACCACCACCTAAGACATCCACTTCCGCGGGCAGCCGTCGGATACAGAAAGGACCTCTCATGGAGGTTGCAGTTCACGATCTCGAACTCGCCTACGGCGACTTCGTAGCCATCAAGAGTCTCGACCTGATCATCCCGGACGGCGAATCGGTCGTCCTGCTCGGCCAGTCGGGCTGCGGAAAGACCAGCACGATGCGCTGCATCGCCGGTCTCGAAATGCCTACCGGTGGAACCATTTCGATCGGCGACAAGACGGTGTTCGATGGCAACTCCGGAAAAGTGGTTCCGGTGTACAAGCGCAATGTGGGCATGGTTTTCCAGTCCTACGCCGTGTGGCCGCACAAGACCGTCCTCGAGAACGTGGCGTTCCCGCTGAAGATGAAGGGCGTGGCGAAGTCCAAGCGTCGGGCCGAGGCGCTCGCCGTACTCGAACTCGTCGGACTGGCGCACCTGGCCGACCGCGGAGCGAGCATGCTCTCCGGTGGGCAGATGCAGCGTGTGGCCCTCGCACGGTCCATGGCGATGGCCCCGAGCGTGCTCCTACTCGACGAGCCACTGTCCAACCTCGACGCCAGGCTGCGCGACGACCTTCGCGTCGAGCTCCGCAGGATCCAGACCGAACGTGGTCTGACGAGCCTCTACGTCACCCACGATCAGCAGGAAGCGCTTGCTCTGGCCGACCGCATCGCGATCATGCAGGAGGGTCGCATCAGTCAGCTGGGCACTCCCGAGCAGATCTACGGTTCGCCCGTGAGCGCCTCGATCGCCAGCTTCCTCGGCGTGACCAATGTCTTCTCGGTCGCGGCCGACTCGACATCGCGATCGCTTCATCTCACCGGGTCCGAGGTCGTGCTTCGGTCCGCCTCCGACGTGCCCACGGCGGCGTCGAGCGCCTGCATTCGACCGGAAGACATTCTCGTCACGCTCGACCAGCCCCGCGACGCTGCCTCGGCCGCAAGCCATTCCGACACCAACATCCTCGACGGCGTCGTCGAGATCGCTGTCTTCCAGGGATCGACCATTCGGTGCAAGGTCAAGCTCGACGGCGGAGTTCAGCTCGACGCCGTGTGCGCGCCGCCCACCGACGGTCTGCTGGCACCGGGTGCACGCGTCAAGGTCACCATCGCCGCGGATGCGGTCAAGGTTCTGCCCGACGAGGCCCCGGTTGCGGAATCCCGAGTGGCGGTAGCAGCATGAGTGCGTCACTCCTCGAGAAGTCGGCACCGGAGGCACCACTTCCACTCGTACCACGTAAGCGCAACAAGAAGATCGGCCGGCGCGGCAAGTTCGGCAGCCTTCCCCTGCTGCTCGTCGTTGCGTTCCTCGTGCTGGTACCTGCAGGCTTCGTCCTGCTTGCAGCGTTCAGTGAGACGGTCCCGCGCCCCGGAAGCATCTCGTTCGATCTCACGCTGAAGAACGTCGATGTCCTTCTCGAGGCCGGCGTCCTCGGAGCGACCGCGAACTCCTTGCTCATTGCGGTGTCCGCGACGGCAATTGCCCTGTGCATCGGCGGATTCCTGGCATTCATCACCGCCAGAACGAACGTCCGCGGAAAGTCCTTCGTCTTTCTCATCGGCTTGATGCCGATGTTCCTGCCGTCGTACGTGGGTGCATTGGCATGGTCGATTCTCGGAAGTCCGGGAGCGGGTCTGCTGAACGTAGCGGGCCGAGATCTGGGAATGGGAAGCCCGGTCAACATGTACTCCACCGGTGGCGTCGTCATGGTGTTCGCCATGTACTACGCGCCGTACGCCTTCCTGCTCATTCACGCCTCGATGTCATTGATGAACCCCGACCTCGAAGATGCGTCCAACGTGCACGGAGCGTCCACCTGGCGCACGATTCGCTCGGTCACCACCCCACTGGCGCTGCCGGCAATCATGGGTTCGGGCTTGTTGATGTTCATTCTGATCCTCGAAAACTTCCCTGTTGCACAGGTATTGGCCACCCCCGGCCAGATCGACACTCTGCCCACCTTCATCTACAGGTTGATGAACACCTCGCCCTCGCGCGGTAACGAGGCATCGGTCATCGCGATCGTTCTGGTCGCCGCCGTCATTGCGATCACCATCGTGCAGCGCAAGGTATTGGCCAAGCGTTCCTACACCACGGTCTCGGGCAAGGGAGTCAAGGCTCGCACCCTCGACCTCGGCAAGCTACGTACACCGGCACTGCTGCTGGCGCTGCTGTATTTCGTTCTCGCGATTGTGCTTCCGCTTCTCGCCCTGTTTTTTTCGGCCATCCGCAGCTCGCCGTACATGCAGTCGTTCGGTTCGTTGACCGAGCCGGGCGCATTGGATATCACCTCGTTCTTGGACGTGTTCTCCTCGGAGACCTTCCACACGGCAGCGACCAACAGCGTCCTGGTGTCCGTGATGGCGGCAGCAGGCGGAACCGTGCTGGCCTTCCTCGTCGGCTACACCGTCTACCGCACCAGTTCGTACGCACGCGGTCTGCTCGAAGCGCTGTCGATGGTGCCGTTGGCCATCCCGGCAATCGTTCTCGGAATCGGACTGCTCTGGACGTGGTTGGTCATGCCGGTGCCCGTATACGGCACGCTCTGGGTTCTGATCATCGGATTCGTCGCGGTGCAGATGCCACAGGGATTCCGCGGTATCGCTGCTGCGATCCAGTCGACCGATCGCGATCTGGAAGACAGCGCAGTTCTGTTGGGAGCACGCCGCTTTCGTGCCATCAGCTTCGTCACGATTCCGCTGCTCCGCGTCGCGGTGTCCTCGACGTTCCTGATGCTGCTGATGCTCAGCATGCGCGAGCTCACCGTGCCCCTGTTCCTGTACACCACCGACACCCGCATACTCTCGATCGCCATCTACGACCAGTTCGAGAACGGTGGAGCGCTCCGCGAGGCTTCCGCGCTGGCCCTGATCTACTGCGCGATCATGTTCATCCTCAGCTACCTGCCGCGCCGGATCGGTGCCAAAAGTGGGTCCGGTCATGCATAACGCAACCGGCTCGAAAGGAATCGAAATGACTACTCGAAAGGGACGTCTCCCACGGCTGGCCGGAGCCCTCGTGGCAGCGACCGCACTCGTCGTGACGCTGACAGCGTGCGGCCAGGAAGGCGGCGGCAAAGACGAGCAAGCTCGCGAGCTGTATCGGGCATCGGAGGTCGACACCAGTAACGGTCTCGTGATCGACGGAGAACTCGTCGCGGACAAGGCCCTCTGGGATGCGGCGCAGGGGGGAGTTGTCAAGCTCTACTCCGGCACCGGAAAAGAAGCCGAAGACCTCACTGCAGCCCGATTCAAGCAGGAGACGGGCCTCGATATCGAGCTGACGCGCCTGCCGACGAACAAGCTCGCCGAACGTGTTCTGTCCGAGCAGGGCGCAGGCAAACTCGGTGCCGACATCGCGCGAGTCACCGATCCGCGCGTGGCGAAGCAATTCTCTGAGCAGGGTGTATTCGTGCCGTATGCAACGCCTTTCGACGATCTGCTTCGTCAGCAGAACACCGGTTTACGCGACACCTATCTCAACTGCTACTACTTCGTGAACGCAATGGGATACAACGACGCGATCATCGAAGAGGATCAGCCCACCCAGTGGGAGGATCTGACCGACCCGAAGTACAAGGGAAAGCTCGGTGTCGTCGCGGTGACCACCGGCGGAACGCTGAATGCGCTGGCCAACTTCCAGATCTCCACACTCGGCGAGGACTTCTTGAAGAAGCAGGGCGAGCAGAATCCACGCATCTTCGATTCGACGTCCACCGAGGTCGATGCGCTTGCTCGTGGTGAGATATCCATCGCATCGCTGAGCTTCAACAACGCTTTCGCGGCCGAACTCGCAGGTGCGCCTCTCGAATTGGTGATTCCCGACAAGGGCGTGTCGGCGTCGGAAAACTTGATGGGCATGACCGCGAACGGTCTCGCCAATCCCGCTGCTCAGGTGTTCATGAATTGGACGATGTCCAAGTCCGGACAAGGATTCGCAGCGGCGCAGGGGTTCGTCCCGGCGCGTACCGACATGGACCCGATCAAAGCGGGCGACAAGTACCAGCTGCCGCAGGCAAATTCGCCGCAGTTCCATCTCTTCACCGAAGAGGAATACGACGAGTTCGCAGCGCGAGACGAAGAGATCTGGAAGCAGGCGTTCGGTTACATGGGCTGATCCGGCCCGAATCGAGAGCGATCTCGCAGACTTCATGAATCTATAGAATATCGAGAGAAGGACAATCATGACCGCAGTGATGACCGACCGTGATGCACTGGTGGATTCGGTTCGCGCCTTCGCGAAACGGCACCTCGCCGACGGAGCCCTCGAACGGGCCCATGACCCCGCGTACTCGTGGGACATCGCTCGCCTGCTGGGCGCGCAAGATCTTCTGGGCCTGACCATCGCCGAGAAGGACGGGGGCCAGGGAGCATCGTTGGCTGACGCGGTGGCCGTCATCCAGGAAGTTGCTCGTTCGTGCCCCAAGAGCGCAGACATTTTGCAGGCCGGTAACTTCGGCGCGATCCGTACCTTCGCTGAGTTCGGTACCGAGGAGCAGAAGCACAAGTACCTGCCGGACCTGTTGTCGGGCAACGCCCTGATCAGCCTCGGCATGAGCGAGCCCGGGGCAGGTTCGGCTGCGACCGAGCTGGAGACCTCGGTGACCGAGGACGGTGACGGGTATCGGCTCAACGGCACCAAGATCTGGGGCACGCACAGCGTCGACGCCACGTTGTTTCTGATCTACGTCCGCTTCGGCCCCGGCACCCGCAACATCGGCTCCGTTCTCGTCGAGCGCGGTGCCGAAGGGCTCTCGTTCGGGAAGCCGTCGAACTACATGAGCGGCGAGCAGTGGTGCCAGCTCTACTTCGACAACGTGTGGGTCCCGCGCGAGAACATCCTGCTCGGACCGGGTGGGTTCAAGAAGCAGATGAGCGGGTTCAACGTCGAGCGCATCGGAAACGCCTCGCGCGCATTGGCTTTGGGACGACTGGCCTTCGATACCGCGCGTGCACACGTGAGTGAGCGGACCCAGTTCGGCCGTACCCTCAACGAATTTCAGGGCCTGCAGTGGAAGTTCGCCGAGGTAGCGGTTGCCCTCGATGGCGCCGAACTGCTGCTCGAGCGTGCCGTCCGTAATGCCGCGGCCGGCCTGCCGTCCGCGTACGAGACCTCGGTGGCCAAGCTCGCCGCCAATGAAGCAGGTTTCCTCGCCGCCAACGAAGCAATGCAGGCCATGGGGGCCCTGGGCTACAGCTCCGAGTCCCTGGTCGAATACTGCATGCGTCGTACCCGTGGCTGGATGATCGCGGGCGGATCCATCGAGATGTTGAAGAACCGCATCGCCGAAGAAGTGTTCGACCGGAAGTTCAGCCAGCGCGCACCGAGGCAGGAAGACGCCCGATGACCTCGACACCAGTCGCGGTGCGAGGCGTGGTTTCCTACGAGGTCGAGGACAGGGTTGCGGTTCTGACGATCGACAATCCTCCGGTCAATGCGAGTAGCGCAGCGGTTCGGCGAGGTCTGTTGGACGGGCTCGGTGCCGCGAATGCAGACAGTGCGATCGATGCGATCGTTCTCCTCGGAGCGGGCAAACATTTCGTGTCCGGTTCGGATCTGCGAGAGTTCGACGGACCCGTCCCCGAGCCGACACTGCCTACCGTCATCGCGGCAATCGAGGCCTCTGCCAAGCCCGTTGTCGCGGCTATCTCCGGCTCGACGCTGGGCGGTGGCTTCGAGCTGGCGCTCGGATGTGACTACCGAATCGCTGCGCCCGGGACCGTCGTGGGATTGCCGGAAATCGGCCTCGGAATGATCCCGGGTGCCGGCGGCACGCAGCGACCGTTGCGCATCATCGGACCCTCACGAACGCTGGATCTGATCACCTCCGGCAAGTCCATGCCGGTGCGATGGGCAGCTGACAACGGTCTCGTCGACAGCCTTGCCGACGGTGATCTGCGCTCTGCTGCAGTCTCTTTCGCTAGGAATTGCTCGGGCAAGCGTGTTCTGATGGACCTTCCGGTCGTATCGGTCGATGAGCCGGGTGAGTTCGAGCAGACGGCACACGCAGTGCTGACGCGGGGACGCGGACGACCGCAGTACGCGGCGGCGGTGACAGCGATTCTGAACGGCGTGGCGCTGTCTGCGCCGTCCGCGATCGCCTTCGAGCGAGCCGAATTCACCAGACTGCGCAACGGTCCTGAAGCGGCGGCTTTGCGTCACCTGTTCTTCGCTCGACGTGAAACGACGAAGGCGAACAAGCCGACGTCGCCGAGGGAAGTCGACTCGGTGGGTGTCGTCGGCGCGGGAACGATGGGAGCCGGCATCGCCCGCGCCTTCGTCGAGGCGGGGAAGTCCGTGGTCCTCGTGGACAGGGATCCCGACATGGCGGTGCGGGCAATCGAGAAGTTGCGTTCGACGTACGAGCGGTCGGTCGCACAGGGGCGGCTGAGCACGCACGATGTCGACGAGCGCATGATGCTCCTGAGCCCCGGTCGTTCGGTCGAGTCCTTGGACGAATGCGACCTTGTCATCGAGGCTGTCTTCGAGGACATGGCGGTCAAGAAGGAACTGCTGCAACGACTTCAACATGTGGTTCGTCCGCACGTCACTCTGGCGACAAACACGTCGTATCTGGATATCGACGAGCTCGCGACGGCGGTCGATCGTCCCGGTCGGGTAGTGGGTATGCACTTCTTCAGCCCTGCGCATCGCGCGGCGGTCCTCGAAGTGGTGCGAGGGCGCGAGACGTCACGTGAGGCATTGGACCGAGCGTTGACAGCGGCGACCGTGTTGAAGAAGCTGCCGATCGTTGCGGGCGTGTGCGACGGGTTCATCGGGAACCGGATCTACAACGCCTATCGTCGCCAATGCGAGCTGATGCTGGAAGAGGGTGCCTACCCGGAGCAGGTCGACCGAGCGTTGGTCCAGTTCGGTTTCGCGATGGGCCCGTTCGCGGTCTCGGACATGTCTGGACTCGACATCGCCTGGCGGATGCGGCAGGCGAAAAAAGCCGATCGCAATCCTGCCGAACGCTATCCGGACGTCGCGGACGCTCTGTGCGAACAGGGCCGATTCGGCCAGAAGACCGGCGCGGGTTGGTATCGGTACGTCGACGGTTCTCGAACCCCGATCTCCGACCCTGCCGTCCACGAGCTGATCGATCGATCCTCGTCGGGCAAGGGCATCGAACGGAGTGCGTTCACCGACGACGCCATCGTCGACCGTGTGCTTCTGTCGATGGTCAACGAGGCTGCACTGTTGCTGCAGGACGGAATTGCCGATCGTTCCGGCGATATCGACCTGATGCTGACACTCGCCTATGGTTTTCCCTCGCATGTCGGCGGCCTCGGGCCGTGGGTGTCGAACCAGGATCCTGCACAGCTCTCGGAACGGCTCGAGCGTCTTGCCGCGGTGGTCGGACCAGGGTTCACTGTCGGTGACCCAACCGTTCTGCGTACGTAGCCGAGCGATGCACGATCACAGCCACCTCGATCGCGGTCGAGGTGGCTGTTGTCGTACGGACTATCGACCGGCCTCACCCGTGCTCGACGAAACGTCCATTCGCCGAAATTGTTTCGGCAGTGCGCAAGAGTTGGGGTACCACGTCGTCGCGGAGGGTCTCGACGGACATCCGCGCGGAGTTCGCCGACACGTTCAGGGCCATGATGGTACGACCCTGCCGGTTCTTGATCGGCACCGCGGCAGAGCGCACACCTTCTTCGCGTTCACCGTCGATGATCGCGTAGCCCTGATCTCGTACCCGCGCGAGTTCGCTGCGAAGATCGTCAGGGTCGGTGATGGTCGTCGGGGTGAGCCGGAGCAATTCGGTCTTGTCGAGGTAGGCGTCGAGTTCTGCCGCCGACAGTCCTGAGAGCAGTGCCCTACCCAGCGAGGTCGGATAAGCCGGAAGTCGTGCGCCCACAGTCAGTGTGATCGTCATCGACCGTGCGGCAGGGACACGAGCGACGTAGACGATGTCGGGTGAATCGAGCACAGCAAGTGAAACCGACTCGCGCACTGCATCGGCAAGGTCCCTGAGATACGGCAGCGCATGGTCCCAGATCGGGGTGGACGAAAGGTAGGCGTAACCGAGTCGCATCATCTGCGGGGTGAGCGCGAACCTTTTGCCGTCCGGCTGCGAGGCAAAGCCCAGCCTGCACAGCGTCAGCAGAAGACGCCGAACGGTAGGTCTGGTCAACCCCGTGAGTGCGGCAGCCTCCGAAATGGTCAGCGTCGGGTGCGACGCGCTGAACGCTTCGATCACTTGGAACGCCTTGCTGACCGACTCGATGTAGTCGGGATCGTCTCTCGGCATTCCTCTGTGCGCTCCTGTCGATCGGATGGTCGTGACCGACCCTCACTGTCGCCCATCGTAGCCAGCACTCGGCTGCTGTTCAGGCAGCCGAGTGTCGATTCAGGCGATGTTGCCCGCTCGGCGGCCGAAGACGGCACCCGCAGCGAGCCCGGAACCGCCAGGATAGTTTCCGCTGAACAGCCCACCGAGCATCTCTCCGCAGACCAGCAGACCGGCGATGGTCGAACCGTCGTCTCGACGGACGCGGCCGTGGGTGTCGGCGGCCAGACCACCGAAGGTGAAGGTGATTCCGCAGGTGACGGGATATGCGTAGAACGGCGGGGTTTCGATCGGTGCGGCCCAGTTGCTCTTCGGTGGCTGCACTCGTGCGGCGCGGCCGTCCTTCACTGTGGGATCGAACGTGATCGATCGGTCGATCGACGCGTTGAATTCGTCGATGGTCGTCTCCAACCCTCGAGCGCCGATGCCGAGAATGCGGGCCAGTTCGCCGACCGAGTCGGCCACCGTTTCCGAGACTCCCGGCATGTCGTATTCCTCGGTTCTGAGCATCGGACGCAGAGCGCTGTCGAAGATCTGGTACGCGATGAAGTCAGGTTGAGCGAGAATCTCCTTCCCGTACTTCGCGTAGGTGTAGTTGCGGAAATCGGCTCCTTCGTCGAGGAATCTGTCCCCTCGATTGTTGACGACGATTCCGAGTGGATAGGACTGCCGAGTCAACCGGTTGGTCAGTTCGCGATTGCTTTCGTTGTTCTCCGCCAACGCATCCCATGCCGTGCTGTGGCAGGTCGTCCAGTCTCCGCCCTTACCTGCACCGATCGAGAGGGCGGCCGCGAGAACCTCGCCGGTATTGAGTGGTGTGCCTCGTACCTTGGCGTGGGACCACCCTGCCCCCAGATGCTGTTCGCGCATCTCGGCGTCGGCTTCGAAACCGCCTGCGGCCAGCACAGTCGACTCGGCCAACACCGTTCCGGCGCTGCCGTCGGATCTACGAAAGCGCACTCCGGTGACGCGGTCGTTGTCGTAGATCAGGTCGGTGACGGAGTGGCCGTAGCGGATATCGACGCCCTCGGCCAGCGCGACGCGGGTGTGATCGGCAATCAGGCCCTGACCACCACCGGTGTTCCCGATGTGCAGCCCGCCCCAGAACTGATACGTCCCATCGGGAAGCTTATAGGCCTGACGCTCGTACATCAGGCGATAGCGCAGACCGCGCTGATGCAACCACCGCACACAATCCAAACTCTCGTGTACGAGGACTTCGGTCAAGTCCGGATCATTGCGCCCATCAGTGACTTTCGCCAGATCCGCGGCGTACTCGTCCGCTGAATACGGGGGCACTTCGGTGACGGTATGCCGCTGGTCCTGATCGATCAGATCGGCGATATCGGCCAGCCCGCGATGTGCGATACGGGTGGCACCGGCTGTGTAATAGCTGTTGCCACCCGATTCGCTCTCGTTTCCTTTTTCGAGCAAGATCACGCGCCGTCCTCGCGCCGCGGCCGCGTGGGCGGCAGTGAATCCTGCGTTGCCGCCGCCGACTACGACCACATCGGTCGTATGGTCCTGTGCATCGTTGAGTGTCATCGACTATGTCCTGTCCGAGGTTTCGAGCTGACGGTTCGAGGCTCGATGACGCAGGTGCTGTACTGCGCTGACGGTGAGCGCGGCCGCGAGCACCAGGTAGAGGGTGATGGTGATCGGACTGCCGACCAGGATTCCGAGGCTGCCTTCCGATACCGCGAGAGCGCGGCGTAGTTCGACTTCTGCCAGGGGGCCCAGAATGACGGCGATGAGGACTGGGGCAAGTGGAATGTTGTAGCGGCGCATCATGAATCCGACGAGTCCGATGGCGACGAGGAGCCACAGATCGATGCTGGACGAACTGATGGCGTAGACACCGAGCACGCAAAAGACGCTGATGCTGGCGTAGAGGTAGTGGCGTGGAATGGACAGCAATTTGGCCCATACCGGAGCGAACGGAAGGTTGATCGTCAGCAGGATCACCAGACCGATGAACAGAGACGCCAACAAAGTCCAGACCAAGTCACCGCTGCGCTCGAACAACAGAGGCCCCGGCTGCATCCCGTACTGCTGGAATGCAGCCAGCATGATCGCCGCGGTTGCCGAGGTCGGCAGCCCCAGAGCGAGCAGCGCGCCCATTGCTGTACCGGCCGTGGAGTTGGCGGCAGCCTCGGGTGCAGCCAGGCCCCGAATGGAACCGCTGGTGCCGAAGGTGTCGTCGCCGTTCTTCTTGGCCAAGTACTTCTCGGTGCCGTACGCCATGAAGGTCGGCACTTCGGATCCACCGGCCGGGATGAGCCCGAACGGCGCTCCGAAGGTCGTGCCTCGCAGGAATGCGGGAAGGGCCCGGCGGAAGTCGGCCAGATTCAGACGCGTTTTTCCGCCGGCTTTCACCGCAGTGACTACCGGGTCTCGGTGGATGCGTGAGGCGACGAAGAGCACCTCACCCAGTGCGAGCAGGCCGACTGCGATCACGACGATGGAGATGCCGTCGAACAGTTCTGGCATGCCGAGCGCATAGCGCGCGGTACCACTCGGTCCGTCGACTCCGACCAACGCCAGTGCCAGTCCGATACCGAGGGCCGCCAGACCGCGCACGACGGATTCCGACACCACGGCCGAGATCGCCAGAAAGGCGAAGACGGCGAGCGCGAAGTACTCGGCGGGGCCGAAGACGGTGGCGAGTCGAACGAGGGTAGGGGCAAAGAACACGACCAACGTCGTTGCGATGATGCCACCGATGAATGCTCCGACGGCCGCAGTTGCCAGTGCCTTGGCGGCTTGACCGCTCTTGGCCATACGGTGGCCCTCGAAGGTCGACGCGATCGCCGACGAGTTGCCGGGGGTATTGAGCAGGATCCCGGAGGTCGAGTCGCCGAAGAGGCCGCCGAAATAGATGCCGGCGAACATGATGAATGCGGCGGTGGGCTCGAGGGAGAACGTCACCGGCAGCAGCAATGCCACGGCCATCGAAGAACCGAGACCGGGCAGCACTCCGACCGCGGTGCCGAGAATCGCGCCGATGAGAACCCACAGCAGATTCATCGGGGTGAGGGCGGCTGCGAAGCCGTCCATCAACAGGGGGAGTTGATCCATCAGAACAGCCCTCCTACGAAACCGGACGGCAATGGCAGTCCGAGACCTGCATTGAAGGCCAATTGGATGAACGACGACATCAGTAAGGCCAGACCAATGTCCAACAGCGGCCTTCTGCTACCGAGCGCACGTGCCACGACCCAGAACAGCGCAGCGGCGCAGAGTATCCAGCCCAGAATCTCGAGCAGAAGTACGAACCCCACCAGGGCACCCACGACTTGCCCGACGGTCTTCCAATCCGAATGCGTCGCCCATGTCGGTGCTGCAGGACCTGGGAGTGGATCGCTGTTGTCGGAGAGATCTCCGAGGTCGCGCAACATGTCGGGGGAGAAGTCGCCGTGTCCGGGATGCGCTGCGGTGTCCGAAACCTTGGGATGGCGAATGATGTTGATCGCCAATGCCGTTGCGCTCCCATAGAGCAGGATGCAGACGATGATGGGGAAGAATTGGGGGCCGGGAACCGACGACCCCATGACCTTCATCGTGACAGTGCCGACGGTGAGAAACACTGCGATGGCGTACAGCAGTGCGACGACAGCGAGCTCGCTGCGCCCGGTCCAGAACGAGTGGGGGCGCGGATTTTCAGCGCGCCGCGTCGGTAGAGAGTCTGTGCTCATTGTCCGAGTTCCTCGATGATGTCCTTGGCTCGCGCCACTTCGAGTTCGATGAAGTCCTCGAACTCGGTTCCGGTAGAAAAGGTGTCGGTCCAGTTGTTGCGATCCATCGTGGCTTTCCATTCCGGTGTCTCGCGCATTTCTCCGATGATGTCCACGAACTCGTTCTTGGTGGCCTCCGAGATTCCCGGTGCTGCAACGAATCCGAGCCAGTTCGACATCGCGACGTCGGTTCCTTGCTCTGTGAAGGTAGGAATGTCCACCTCGTCCACCCGCTCCGGTGCGGAGATGGCGAGAGCCCGCAGTGAGCCGGCGGCTATCTGGTCGCTCACCTCGTTGTATCCTGAGATCCCAGCTGTTGTGACGTGAGAAAGCAACGCGGACAGGGCTTCCCCACCGCCGGAGTATGCGATGTAGTTGACGGCGGCGGGGTCGATTCCGTTGGCTTGGGCCAGGAGTCCACTGAGTAGATGGTCGATCGATCCGAGCGATCCACCACTGATCGAGGTGCCGCCCGGATTCGCGCGCCAATCGGCGAGGAATTGGTCGAGGGTGAGGTAGGGCGAATCGCCGGGAACGACCAGGACCGCATAGTAATCGGCCATTCGTGCGATAGGCACCACGTCGTCGAACGACTCCGGATTGTCGGCCATTTCGATGGCGCCGACCAGGACTCCGCCGGTGGCCATCAACGCGTCCTCACGGCCGGGGGTCTGGACGAACTGGCTCAGCCCGATCGTGCCGCCCGCGCCCGGGATGTTGATGACCTGCGGGTTGTTGACGATGCCCTGAGCGCGCATGGCGCGCTGACTTTCACGGGCGAACCCGTCCCAGTTGCCTCCGGGTGCGGCCGGCGCGATCAACGTGAGTTTTCCCCGGGCGGTGGCGGCCGCACCGGACGAACTGGCGTTGACGAATGCGGTCACGGTGACGATCACGACCGCGAGGACGAACAGCGCGGTGGTCAGCGGCCGCTTCACTGAGTGCGGCTTTCCGACTCGAGAACGGAATGCGCGAACGATGCGATGGCCTCGGCGAACGCCTCGGGCTGCTCGGGTGCAAGAGCGTGTGCAGCGTCGGCGATGACGGACTCCGTGACCCGCTCGCCCAACATGGGCTTGAAGATGTTCGGGATGACGACCGCATCGTGTTCGGCTTGCAGGTCGAGTATCGGCACCGTTCCACCTGCGAAGTATTCGTCGATCGGCGTGATGTTGCGCGCGTGGCTCTGAGCGTGATGTGTGCTGGTCGACCACCCGGTCATCCACGAACTCGGATCATGGCCCGGCGCAAAGAATGCCTGTCGCAGGCACTCCATGCGTACCTCATCGGGCAGGTCCAGATTACCGGCCCCGTCGATGGCGTCCCGAAGCCTCGAGTACGGTTTTTCGTTCGATCCTGGAGGCATCTTTCCGGCCGAGGCCGCGGCCATGACGAGGCCGCTGACGAGATCGGGCCGGTCCATTGCCAGCATTCTGGCGGGCTGGCTGCCCCATGCGTGGCCGACGACGACTGTGCCGGTGCACTGTTCGTGATCGAGGACCGCGGCGACGTCGGCGGCGAAGTGGTGCAGGTTCAGGCCGTTCATCGGTCCTGTGCTTTCGCCGATGCCGCGGGGGTCGGGGCGGATCACACGGAAACCGCGCGCTGCCAGTAGTGGGGCAACGTCGTCGTAGTCCGCCGATCCCCGCGCCAGGGAAGGGAGAATCACAATAGTTGGACCGTCGCCCTCTCGGACGTAGCCGATCCGGACATCACCGTGACCGGCCACGCAGTGTTCGCGGGCGGTATGTGTGTTGGCATCGCTGGCAGTGGTGTGCACGACGGTCCGTTCTGTCGAGAGTCTGAGTCATCCGTGGTCCGAGTAGCCGCAAGATTGCTTCTGATGTCCTACTGACGTACAACAGTACGTAGGTGGTACGTTATTCGTGTTCCACATCACTGTCAACAATCGGTGTTGTGCACACCACAATGAGAGGATCGGACCATTGGCAAGAGTGCATCCCGCCGCTAGTAACGGCGAAGTCGCAGACCGAGTGAAGGCCCGTAGAGGCGGCCACCTGACCCCGCTCGACGAGGCCTTGCTGCACAGCGAACCGTTCGCCGACGGATGGAACACGTTGCTCGGTGCGGTCAGGTCCAGCATGGCGCTGCCCGGTGTGCTCCGAGAACTCGCCATCTGCCGCATCGCTGCGCTGAACGGTGCCGACTACGAGTGGCGTGCGCACGCCCCGCTCGCACGCGCCGAGGGGCTGACGGACGAGCAGGTTGCCGCCCTGAGACTCGACGCCGACGTTGCCCCGCTGAACGACGATCATCTGCTCGTCCTCGCCTATGCGGACGCGATGACGCGCTCGGTCACCGTGTCCGACGAGCTCAGCGCGGCAGTCCACGATCGATTGGGCACCCAACAACTGGTCGAGCTGACCGGCACCATCGCGGCGTACAACATGGTGTCTCGTTTTCTCGTAGCACTACAGGTCGGCCAGACCGCGCCGGCCGACACCCTCGAATCATCGGAAAGTGAAGTGACGGTATGACGGGTCGATTGGCAGGCAAGGTCGCTCTGGTGACAGGGGCCGGAAGCGTCGGACCCGGATGGGGCAACGGGCGCGCATCCGCGGTGCGTTTCGCGCAGGAAGGGGCGACGGTATTCGCGGTGGATCTCAACCGCGAGGCACTGGAGGAGACGGTCGCGCGCTTCGACGGACCAGAAGGCTCGATCATCCCCCTACAGTGCGACGTGACCGATACCGCTGCCGTCGAGACCGTCGTGTCCACGTGTGTGGAGCAAGCGGGCAGGATCGATGTCCTGGTCAACAACGTCGGTGGGTCGCGCGCCGGTGGCCCGGTCGAGATGACCGAAGAAGAGTGGAACAAGCAGCTCGAATTCAACCTCACGACAACATTTCTCACGTGCAAACACGTCCTGCCGCACATGAAGGAGGCCGGCACGGGTGCCATCGTCAACACCGCGTCGACATCCGGTATCCGCTGGACCGGAGCTGCACAGGCGGCGTACGCCGCGTCGAAGGCCGGAGTGATCGCATTCACCCGGTCGGTCGCGGTACAGCACGCGCCGCTGGGCATTCGTGCCAACACGGTGATTCCAGGACAGCTGCACACGCCGATGGTCGAGGTTCGGCTCGCCGGGCAACGCTCCGGCGGTGACGTGGACAAGCTTCTCGAACAACGGCTCTCACGGATTCCGATCGGTTTCATGGGCGATGGCCGAGACACCGCGAATGTTGCGTTGTTCCTTGCTTCCGACGAGGCACGGTTCATCACCGGTACCGAGATCGTCGTCGACGGCGGCATGTCCGCTCGCTGTGACTGACCCTGCAACGAAGGAGAACGACATGCTTCCACGATCGGAGCCCACGATCGAAGGTCCGCTCGCGTTCCCCAGCGCGCCGGTATACCGGTTGCCACCGAATGCGTGCGACAGTCATTGCCACGTGTTCGGCCCCGCAGCGCAATTTCCCTTCGCGCCCGACCGGACGTTCACACCACCGGACGTCCCGTTGAGCAGTCTCCGAAGGCTGCACGATGCGCTCGGTTTCGAGCGTGCGGTCATCGTCCAGTCGGCGTCGCACGGGCGCGATCATGCGGTGCTCGTCGATGCTCTTCGTACAGGTCGTGGCCGGTATCGGGGCGTCGCGCTGATCGGCCTCGACACCCCCGATCGGGAGCTCGCAGCGCTGCACGAAGAAGGCGTGAGAGGGGTACGTCTGCAGTTCATGTCGCACCTGGGTCCGCCACCGAGCGACGATGAAATAGTGCAGTACGCGCACAAGATCGCCCCGTACGGTTGGCACCTGGAGATTCACGTTTCAGGAACAGGGGCTGCAGACAGGTACGAGGTCATCTCCTCGCTCCCCGGACGGGTCGTCATCGATCACCTGGGGAGGGTCGACCTGGCTCAGGGGCTCGACAGTGCTGCGATTCGGGCAATCGAGCGGTTGCTCGACACCGGCAATGTGTGGCTCAAGCTGAGCAGCACCTACCGCGTCAGCACCCAGGGTGCACCGTACGACGATGCGAACGAACTCGCGGCACGGTATGCGGCACACAACCCGGATCGTGTGGTGTGGGGTACGGACTATCCGCACCCGAATCTGCACGCAGCCATGCCCGACGACGGAGTGCTGGTGGACGGTATCCCCGCGATTGTTCCGAGTACGGCCGGGCAACAGAAGCTTTTGGTCGACAACCCTTCGGAGCTGTTCGACTTCTGATCCCTGCCCGACGACGACGCCGGCCCCGAACCGTAAGCGGTTCGGGGCCGGCGTCTTTCGATCGATGTGACGATCAGTGACCTGCCGCAGCGGCAGACCCTACCGTCAACGACTCGCCTCGGTCCGAGCTCGAAGCTCGACGCACCAGCGCGTCGAGTGCGACGACGCCTGCACCAGCGGGACGGATGGAGACCGGGTTGATCTCGGCCTCCAGTACGTCTGTGTGGGACACGGCGAGCTCGGAGACCGCAACGATGGTGGCTGCGAGAGCATCCAGATCGCCTTCCGGAAGTCCCCGGTAGCCGGTGACCACCGACAGCCCCTTGACCTCACCGATCATCTCGTGAGCGGTCTTCGTGTCGACCGGTGCGAGGCGAACCGAGGAGTCAGCGAAAATTTCGGCCAGCACGCCTCCGGTGGACAGTACGACCAACGGTCCGACATCGGCGCTGACGCGATATCCCACCAACGCGTCGGCCAAGCCGCGAGGTGCCATCTGCTGTACGAGAACACGGTCTACGACGACGTCGGGCTGGTGCTCGCCGACGCTGGTGACGATGGATCGAGCAGCGTCGCGCACACCCTGGTCGTCGGTCACGTTCAGCATGACCCCGCCGACATCGCTCTTGTGAGGGACTCTGTCCGACAACACTTTCACGACGGCCGGGTAAGCAAATGGCAGGTTCAGATCGTCTTCGAGCGAGGCGACGTCCAGTGCGACTGCGGGGCAGAATTCGACGCCCAGCGAGCCGAGCAGCTCGCCCGATGCCTTCTCGTCCAGTACCGCGGTCGGTGCCGTGGCGTCGACGGCGAACCGAGCTCCGTTGCCGATGGACGCCGGAACGCGACCGTATGTGGCTGCGATGACGTCGGCGCACGACTCCGGTGTGCGGAAGGCAGGGACGCCGGAGGTGTTGAGAAGTGCTGCGGCGTCGGGTGCTTCGGGCAGCGCGAAGGCGACGATGGGCACCGAATGGTTGCCCCGCTCGGAGATGGCCTGCACCGCGAGTTCCGGGTTGAGGCGAGCCGAGGAGCCGATGACGAACACGATGAGATCGAACTCGCCGCTCTCCTGCATCGCGTCCAGAGCGTTGGTGACAATGTCGTGGCGCGCGCCTGCCAAGCCCAGATCGGCAATCAGGCTGTGTGGGATGGTGGCTCCGCGCTCTGCCATCGTTGCAACGAGTTTCTCGCTCGGTCCTGCGATGGTGAGTCCGCGCAGCGCGAGCTGGTCGACCATTATCGCTGCACCGCCGCCGGTGGTCGTCACTACGCCGACTCGAGGGGAGACGGGCGTGGGGGAGACGGGGACGCGACGCAGCAGGCCGGGTGCTTCGACGAGAGACTCGAAGTTGTAGACCCGAGCGAAACCGCAGGCGCGGAAGAATGCCTCGGACTCACTGTCCTCGCCGGCGAGTGCTCCGGTGTGCGAAACAGAAAGTGCCGCAGCCTCATCCGAGCGACCGAGCTTGTACACCGCTACCGGCTTGCCGGCAGCGGCGGCGGCCTGTGCGAACGAGGCGAGGTCTTCCGAATTGCGCAGCGACTCCATGAAGAGGGCGAAGGAGGTGACGCCGGGATCGGCAACCATCGACTCGCAGAGGGCTCCGAGGGACAAGTCTGCTTCACCACCGGTGGAGACGAGTCCGGCGAATCCGATACCGCGGCCGCGTGCTCGACTGACGAGGGATCCGATGACGCTGCCGGACTGCGAAGCGACGAAAATTCCGCCGGACGGGATGTTCGGCTCGCCGAATGCTGCGTTACCCGTGAGCATGACTCCGGTGCGCGGATTGACCACTCCCAGGCTGCTGGGACCGATGACTCGCACGTCGCCCTTGGCTGCGGCCGCTCGCAGACGGTCCTCGCGTTCGACGCCCTCGGGGCCTTCCTCGGCAAATCCCGACGAGAGAACTGTGGCGGCAGTGACGCCGAGTCGAGCGCACTCTTCGACAGCAGAGATCGCCGCTTCTGCGCCGGTCATGATGTAGACGTGCTCGGGAACCTCGGGCAGGGAAGACAGGCTGGGCCATGCCTTTTCGCCCTGCACGGTTTCCCTCGTGGGGTTGATGAAATAGGCGTTTCCGGTATAGCCGGCCTGCGCCAGAAATTGCTGCGGCCGAGCCGTCGTCTTCTTCGGATCGTTGGATGCCCCCACGATCGCAATCGACTTCGGGTCGATCAGTCTCTGGGCGAACGACCGAGTGCCGTCGGGATCGTTGCGATGTTCGTTCATGGGCTCAACTCCTGGGAGCAATGGGCGGTCGTGGCTTCGAACAGCACGCCGGATGGTGGTGCAGACCACTCGACCGGGACTGCATGATCTACGTTACACACTCTATAGAGTACTGTCTATCAACATGGGATCGAGCATTGGTGATCACGAGGACACCGAGGACGGCGACAACACGTCCGTCGCGGGCGTGACGAACCGCGAGGATCTGGTGAACAGGCTTGCCGTCGAGCCGTGTCGTGCACCTGACGATCGACTCGATCGCGCAATTTCGAGCTTCGTGGGGAGGCCTGTCGAGGGGTTCACTCAGCGAACATTCGGCGGACACCTTATTGCGCAGGCAGTGCTCGCAAGCGCTGCGACGGTCGACGATCCCGAACGCGTGGTGAACTCCCTCCACGCGTACTTCCTCATCTCGGGTTCGCATGAACACCCCTTGCGCTACGACGTCGACGCCGTGCGAGACGGAAGGTCTTTCTCCATCCGAGAAACCACGGTGGTTCAGAACGCTCGCAACCTCACCAGGCTCTCGGCCTCGTTCTGTGCGTCAGCGGCAGTCGGAGCCCCCAATGACGCGGAAGCCAATGTCCTGCCGGCGGTTCCACACCCCGAGTCGCTCGAGCCGCTGCATCGGCGTCGTCATCTCGGTCTGCCGGCCGACGGCATCAAGCTTCCGACGCGACGGCGTTGGGAGACCGCGTCTCGGCCGGTCGATATCCGGTACATCGACGACTCCGAACGGCGTTGCTTCTGGTTTCGTACCGCAGCCGTCGACGGCGTCCATCAAAACGTTCACAGGGCGATCCTGGCGTTCGCAAGTGATCGATCGTTGCTACCCGCCATCGCACATGCACGCGGAGATCTGGCCGGGGCCCACACCATGCGCACGGCGAGTATCGATCACTCGATGTGGTTCCATGCCGACGTGCGGGCCGGCGACTGGTATCTCTATCTTCAGGACTCGCCGTTTCACACCCCCAGATCCGGCTTGGCGCGAGGGTCGATCGTGGACGAGAGGGGTCGTCCGGTCGCTTCGGTGGTGCAACAAGGCCTGATCCTCGAACATAAATCGGAGAACTGATGTCGGTTCACGACCGCTACTGACACATCGATCCTGGATGCCGTTCCCGACGTACAGGAGCGATCGACGCTCGCTGCACAGGCTCACGGCCGCGGAATCTTTGTCGACCTACGGGTGAACAGTCGGTGTGGTTGCGCTTGATTCCGGGTGCCGGTCTCGGTGGACGCTGTGCCGCCGCGCAGCAGATCTGCTGCCGCACATGCCCGGGGGCACCGGAATTGTCGCGATAACCGTGGTTTCGCGGGTTTCGGATATCGGTTCGGGACCATCGGACCGGAAGGTGCCGAATGGCTTCTGTTGGTGCACAATGCTTGTCGAACTGCACTGCTCGACGACGGGGACGAGATATGCACATTGTCGTGGGAACCACGTGTGTCGCCACAGCGGCGGCTCTTCGTCGGTTCGTGTCGCAGGCGTCTGCGCCGTTCGTCGACAGCTCGCGAAACATGATCATCTGCCGAACGTGACCGGCACCGGCACCCGACGGCGTGCTTCCCCTCGGTCGACCCGCGAACAATCGTCGCGGACAATACTGCAACACAGAAGGATTCGACGTGGCCGCAACCGTGGAGCAAGCCTCCTATGTCTTCCGTGAGTGGCACAAGCGCATCGGGGATCGAGACGCGCCCGCTCTGTCCGAGTTGTACGCCGCAGGTGCGGTTCTCGAAAGCCCCTTGGTTCCGGTGCTGTTCGATCTGCGATCCGGAATAGTCGAAGGACGAATCGCACTCGACAGCTTTCTGCAGGAGACCACGCGTCGGCGATCCGACGAGAACGAATCGCCGTCGCCGGACCGCGTGGGCATCTACACGTTCGACGGGCACCGTCTGGTCTGGGAACACCCGCGTCAGACGGCGAACGGCGACAAACTCGATCTCGTCGAGATCGTGGAGCTCGACGGACCCCTCATCTCGAGACATCGAATCTATTGGGATTGGCACGGCATCGGGCGCATCGATCCCGCCGAACGACCTCGAGCCACTCGAAGGAAGCGAATCGGCCAGAGCTGAGGGCGTCCCTCGTGACGGTGGCGGTGCCCGATTTCGAGACAGTTCTCCATACACTGAAGCCCGTGACTCGGGTGAGCGGTTTCCACGGCTCCGATCGTGCTCGGCTTCTGGCCGGTGGGGCGATCGAGCTGCTGGCTACCGACGGTGTGCACGGACTGACTCACCGTCGTCTCGACAAGGCGCTCGGTATCCCTCCCGGCTCCACCTCGAATGTCTTTCGTCGTCGCGTCGATCTGCTGCGGGCCGCTCTCGATGCGCTCGTGGAGCAGGAAATGGTGGTCCTGTACGACGCTCTGGGCGATCGTGAGCCAGGGCCGTGGAGTGTGGACACCGCTGCCGAAGTATTCGCGGATGTGGTCGACGCGTGGCTGCTGCCGGCCAATCGCACTCTGCTCGTCGCGCGCTACACGCTGATTCTCGAGTCCTCACGATCCGACGAATTGGCACCGTTGTTGACCGCCGCGCGCAGTCGCTTCACCGCATTGGCGGAATTGCTCTGTGCCGCAGCCGGTGTCGGTTCCGAGGAGGCCTCCATCGATCCGGCGATTCAGCTTGTGGCCTGGGCGGACGGTGTGCTGTTAGCACACGTCACCGCTGGGGTCCGGGCACCGACGCGTGCTGATGTCGCGCAGGGAGTTCGCAGGTTGCTCGGTCTCTGACGACAACGTCGCGCTCGGATTTCGAACCGCGTTGGATGTCGTTCCCGTACGGTATGCAGAAACTACGATCGTAGTTTTCCGTCGATTCGGACGGGGGCGAACGGCCGAGGGGTGGACGATGATCGAGGAACAGACGACTTTCACGGTGGACGGTATCGAAGTAGCCGCAGTGTTGACTTTGCCCGAAGGAGAGAACGCCATGCGGTGCCCGGCGGTGTTCACGGCTCCTGGGTTCGCCGGAGTGAAGGAAATGCTGATACCGAACTACAGCGCAGACCTGGCCGCAGGTGGGGTGGCATCGCTCGCATTCGACTACCCGGGGTTCGGCGCAAGCGGAGGCGACGTACGCCAGCACATCGACCTACCTCAGCAGTTGCGGTCCTTCCATGCCGCGCTCGACGTACTGGCGCGCGACCCACGGATCGATTCCGACCGAATTGCCGTGTGGGGTACCAGCATGTCGGGAGGGCATGCCATTGCTGTGGCCGCGGACGATCCGCGAGTGAAGGCGGTTGCCGCGATCATCCCGTTCATCCGCCTCACTCCCACCGGCAATCTCGAGCTCGCACCGGTCATCGTTCGGGATGCGCTACGACGTCTGTTCCGTAGGCCGGGATTGACCATTCCGGCGGCGGGACGGCCGGGTGAGGTGGCGACGATGAACTCGGACGGAGCCTACGAATGGTCACAGGAGATGGCGCGCGGAGCGGAGAACTACCGCAACGAGGTGACCGTCGCTTCGCTACCGGCCATGTTGCGGTGGTCGACGCGCAAGGCGGCAGCCCGACTCACCGTTCCGGTTCTCGCGATACTCGCCGAATCCGACACCATCACTCCGCCCTCGCGAGTGCGCACAGCGTTCGCTGACGTCGACACGGTCGAGTACGTGTCCTACCCCGAATCGCACTTCGAGCTGTTCACCGATCACGCTGACGCAGTTTGTAAGTCGACGGTGGAGTGGTTGGTCGACAAGCTCGGAGAATGACTTGCGCCGCCTGACGTGATGGGTCTTTCAGTGCACGAGGGCCTGCTGTCGGCCGGCCACTCGGGCGGCAATGGCAGAAGCGAGATCGGCGACCTCCGCAGAGAGAGCGTCGGGAGTCTTGGTATCGGTTTCGTGCAGGAAAGTCGTCGATCCGACTGTGGCACCGCAATATTCGACGATACCGCGTTCGATCTGCGTCCGGAACGCGTCGTACACGCCGTGGCGATCGAAGCTGTCGGCGTCGTCGCCGGCAAGAGAGACCAGGTGGACGGTGAGTCGATCCAGCTTCTTGACGATGCCGTAGTCGGCAGTGAGATCGTAGGCCCACCCGCTGACGAAGACGCGATCGATCCACCCTTTCAGCAGGGCAGGCATGGACCACCAGTACATCGGGAAGACCAGAACCAGGTGATCGGCGCGGTCTATCCGTTCCTGTTCGGCAATCACGTTCGCAGGCGCGATGCCGTTGCCCCGAAACAGATTCAGGTCCCCACCGGCGAACCGTGGGTCGAAATTCTCCGCGGCGAGATCGGCCGTCTCGACGGTGTCACCTGCAGTGCGGATTGCGTCGGTCACGGATCGAGCGACGTGGTGGGTCAGTGAGTCGGGGTCGGAATGGGAGACTACGACGAGTGCGGGCATGGTCGATTCCTTCTGCGAGGCGAAACGGCTATGTACCAACAGTAGGTTACTATTAGTACATAGCGCAAGGGGGTCTCCGATGGCGCGGACGCGATTGTCTCGATCCGACCGATACGACCAGTTGGTCGAGGTCTCGTGGGCGCTCGTGCGAGCGGAGGGGGCCGACGCTCTGACGCTGGGCCGACTCGCCGAACATGCCGGCGTCGCAAAACCCGTGGTGTACAGCCACTTCGCCTCGCGTGCAGAACTGTTGGCCGCACTGTTCACAGAATTCGACGACCGACAAACGGTCATGCTCGAGGAATCTCTGCGCTCCGCGCCCGACTCGTTGAACGGACGCGCACAGGCCATCGCCGACTCGTACGTCGGCTGCGCGTTGGCGCAGGGTCGTGAGCTGACGGGTGTGCTGGCGGCACTGGAGGGCTCGCCCGAACTCGAACAGGTCAAGAGAACGGCCGAACGGGCGTACTCCGAACGATGCCGGTCGATTCTCGACCCGTACAGCGGATCCGGGGGTATCTCGGCACCGTCGTTCACTGCGATCTTCGGTGCAGCGGAGGCTCTCTCTCAGGCGGCGGTATCCGGCACTCTCGCACCGGAGGACGCGACGGGGGAACTTGCTCGACTGATCGTCGCTGCGGTCGGCAAGGACTGACCCCGACCCGAGCGGAGGGCCGCTACACGGCGGGGAATCGGTTGCGCAACGCATCGAGCTGGCGGTGCAGCTCGTAGAGCGACTGCTTCTGAGTCTGCGCCTCGTCGCTGTGCCAGACGTGGCTGCGGGAATCGCCGACGCGCAGGGCTTTGCGGGCGAGTTGCTCGGAGTCCTCGATGCGACTCGACGCGGCCGCGATCTCGGCGGTCAGCATGTCGGCGAACACCCTCGCCTGAGCCGCGTCCGAATTCTCTGCCATGTGCGACCACTCTCGATCTCGCGGCTCGACCGTTGATCGTTCGAGTACCGATGATCAGGATAACCAACTGTAAAAAGACCGCTGGACCGGCTTTGGTGTAACGGGAGCGTCGCTGCCGGGCCCGGACTACTACTCGGTGTAGTCGGTAGTAAGCTCCCGTCCATGTCCGAGCCGACGGAAGGATTCGCGCCTCTGCGCGGTGCCTCCGTGGGCGGACTCTCGGCGCTGGTCACCGCCTGGGCGCACACCGTCGGCGGCGGGATGGCCCCGTCCGATGCGTCGATCGTGCTGCTGGCGCTGGTGTGCTCGGCCGTCGGATACGCAACCGCGGTGGCACCGACGGGGGCTGCACCGCGCACTCGACTGCTGGTCGTTCTCGCTGCGGCCCAGTCGATCGGCCATCTACTGCTCACCGTCGTCGACAGTCACCATCACGGTCCCATGATCACCGAGCAGATGTTCGCGGCCCACGTGGTCGCCGTCCTGGTCGGTGCCCTGGCCATCAGGGGTGCAGAACTCGGCATCCGACGCGCGGTGACCTCGCTGGGCAGGGCTCTCCCACTACTGGCTGCCCTCGTCGTCGACGACAAGCGCATCGCCCCGCCACTGCCGGTGTACCGGATTCCGGGATCACCGCGACTTCTCGACCTTTCTGGCTGCGGAAACCGCGGACCACCGGCTCGAACTGCCTGAGCACAACCCACCGTCACACCCGCCCTGCTCGTCAGGCGTCGGGTAGTGGGTTGCTGCCGCATTCGACACCGCACATCGCACTCTCGGTGATTCACGCTGCCTCCGCGCGGCCCGGTCCCGTAGGCGATGCCACCTCGCGCACATCCGCGCGCCCACTCATCTCTTCACGAAACGAGACCTCGTGTCCACACCCGAAATGGAACGCGTCGCCGATCCTTCCCCGCCCACCCGTCCGACAAGCCCTCGCAGCTGGCGTCCGCTGATCCTGCGGCTGCACTTCTATGCGGGCATTCTCGTTGCACCGTTCATTCTCATCGCCACCATCAGCGGCGGGCTGTACGCCGTCGCACCGACCATCGAACAACTCATGTATCGGGACTACCTGCACGTCGACGCCACCGGCCCGGCCGTGCCGGTAGCGGATCAGATACGCGCAGCGCAGGCCGAACGACCCGATCTCACCGTCGCCGCCGTTCGCCCCGCAGCCGAAGCAGGCGACACCACCCGAGTGATGTTCACCGACCCCACCCTCGGTGAATCGAAGCGGCTGGCCGTCTTCGTCGATCCCGCGACCGCGACGTCCGTGGGCGAGCTGACGGTGTACGGCTCGTCCGGCTCATTGCCTGTGCGTACCTGGATCTCCGAGCTGCATCGCCATCTGCACCTGGGTGAACCCGGTCGCCTCTACAGCGAACTCGCCGCCTCGTGGCTGTGGGTGATCGCGCTCGGCGGCCTCTACCTGTGGTTCGAGCGCTATCGACGCAACCGCGACAAGGCACGACTGCTCACTTTCGATCGCAAGTCGAAGGGGCGCAATCGGTCTTTGAACTGGCACGGAGTGGCGGGAATCTGGATCGCTGTGGGTCTGATCTTCCTGTCCGCCACCGGACTCACGTGGTCCACCTACGCGGGCGAGAACGTCACCGACCTCCGCACGGCGCTGAGCTGGACCACCCCCGCCATCACCAAGACCATCGGCTCCTCCGAGGCGACGACGACGGGTGACCACTCCGGTCACGGCGGTCATTCGATGGACATGTCGGCCGACGCGTCGATGACCGACGACAACGTCGGTCGCATCGATTCGGTCCTCGGCATCGCGAAGGCCAACGGTATCGACGGGGCGGTGGAGGCGTCGATCCCGGCGTCGGACGACGCAGCGTTCGTCGTCGCCGAGACCCGTCAGCCCTGGGTGATGTCGAACAACTCCATCTCGATCGACGGCAGTACCGGCACGGTGATCGACACCCTGTACTTCTCCGACTGGCCCCTTGCTGCCAAGCTCTCGGCCTGGGGTATCCAACTGCACATGGGGACTCTGTTCGGTGTAGCCAATCAGCTTGCGCTGCTTGCACTTGCGGTCGCTCTGGCATCGGTCATCGTCCGCGGTTACATGATGTGGTGGAAACGCCGTCCCACCAAGGCAACCGGCGTCACCGCGGGGCGTCCCCCGCTGCGCGGCGGCATTCGCCGAATCTCACCGATCTCCGTCGTCGCACTGACGGTCGTCGCGGTTGCTGTCGGCTGGTTCGTCCCACTCCTCGGGCTGAGCCTGGTGGCGTTCCTCGCCGTCGACGTGGTCCTCGGCTCGATCCGTCGAGCACGGACCAGAACCGCCAATGCTGCTGCCTCTCGACACGAAAGCGAACTCGCATGACACTCTCCCGACGTACCTCGACCTTGTTGGCCGCCGTGTCGGTCACCGGTCTGATCCTCACCGGATGTTCCAGCAACGAGTCGGCCGCCGCGGCGAAGGAGTCCGATTCCGTTGTCGTCCGCGAGCAGTGGGTCAAAGCCGCCGACTCCGGTATGACCGCGGCGTTCGCCGAATTGCAGAACACCGGCGACTCCGATGTGCACGTGGTCGGTGCGTCGTCGCCGGCGTCGAGCACAATGGAACTGCACGAGATGGCAACCGGGGCCGACGGAGCGATGGTGATGCGTCCGAAGGAGGGCGGCTTCGTCATTCCGGCGGGCGGAACGCATGTGCTCGCCGCGGGCGGCGACCATTTGATGCTCATGGATGTGACCTCTCCGCTCACTCCAGGAGCCGACGCGGAGTTCACCCTCGAGTTCGAGGATGCGTCGAGTACGACGTTCACCGCGCAGGTTCGTGACTTCTCCGGTGCCCAGGAGAACTACGAGCCGGGCAGCATGGACATGGACATGGACATGGACATGGACGGGTCGGCAACCCCTGCCCCGACACCCGGTGGCTGACAACGACAACCGGTCACCACGCTCGCTGAGCCGGCGACGTCTCCTCGGTGGAGGCGTCGCCGCGCTCGGAGTCGCGGGGGTGGGAGCCGCGACCGGTTACGGAATCATCGGCAACCGGGCCGAGGAGACGGCCACCGGAGGTGACACGGTGCCGTGGCGTGGCCTGCATCAAGCGGGCATCGATACGGTTCCGCCACAGGCACACTCGACGTTCGTCGGGCTGACCTTGCACGATCGAGTCGGGCGCGACGAGCTGATCGGGATTCTGAAGGTCTGGACCGAGGACATCGGACGGCTCACTGCCGGTGCACCCGCGCTGGCCGATACCGAAGCCGAACTGGCGCTTCGGCCCGCACGCCTGACGGTGACCGTCGGACTCGGCCCCGGCGTGTTCGATGCGATCGGTCTGCCGGATCGGCGGCCGTCGTGGCTGGCACCGCTTCCTGCCTTCGGAATCGACCGTCTGGAACCGGAATTCACCGGTGGAGATCTGCTGCTGCAGGTGTGCTCGGACGATCCTGTCACCGTTGCACACGCCCTTCGGGTACTCACCAAGAACGTTCGCTCGTTGGTGACGATCGCCTGGACGCAGCGCGGGTTCCGGCGCTCGCGGGGTACCGAGGAATCGGGCACCACGATGCGCAATCTGATGGGGCAGGTCGACGGTACCGTCAATCCGAAGGCCGGAAGTACCGACTTCGACGGCCTGGTCTGGGACGACGGCAGCGACCAGCCCTGGATGCAGCACGGAACGTCGATGGTGTTGCGTCGCATACGAATCGAGATGGACACCTGGGACGAACTGGACCGACCCGGCCGGGAGTTGTCGGTGGGAAGAACTCTCGACACCGGTGCCCCGTTGACCGGAACCGCAGAGTTCGACGAGGCCGATTTCGACGTGACCGATCGATTCGGCATTCCGGTCATCCCGCCGTCCTCGCACATCGCGAGGGCACGGCACCTTCACGACGGCGAGCGAATCTTCCGGCGGGCGTACAACTACGACGATCCACCTGCTCCCGGTTCGGTGTCGAACTCCGGACTTCTGTTCGCGAGCTATCAGCGCGATGTGCTGACCCAGTTCCTACCGATTCAGCAGCGCCTCGACGAGTTCGATGCACTGAACGAGTGGACGACGCCGATCGGGTCCGCGGTGTTCGCGATACTGCCGGGAGTGGTCGACGACGGCTATCTGGGTCAGAGCCTGCTCGGGTGACTGCGCCGACAGGTGCGGATCCCGCGACTCAGAACGAGGTTGCCAGGGCGACGCCGAGTGCGGTCAACGTGTCGACGAACTCGGCTTCGGTGAATGTCAGAGTGCCGCGCAGCCATCGGTCGAGAAGTTCGGTCGTCCCGGCGATCATCAGCACGGTGGCTGCCTCGGCGCGGGGGTCCGCAGGATCGGCGTCGAGCACTGCTTTCATCAGCAGTGGGGTGAACCTGTCGACCATGTGTCGGCGCCGGTCCTCGAGTGCGGGATTGGCCGACGCCTCGGTGTACAGCAGGGAGGACCGTGGATCGGCGGTGAGAGCGCGCACCAAGGCCGCGGCGGTGTGTGCGACGCGTTCTTCCGTCGATCCATGTTCCTGTTCGAGCTCGTTCAGTGCGGTTCCCACGGTATCGATCACGTCGTCGAGTGCAGAGACGAGGATGGCGTCGCGGTCACCGAAGCTCTCGTAGAAGTAGCGCTTGGACAGGCCGGCGCGGGCACAGATGTCGTCGACCGTGACGGTGGAGACACCGGACTCCGCTACGGCGTCGAGGCACGCGTCGAGCAGCTTCTCGCGTCGCTCACGTCGACGTTCGTCGGCGGCGACGCCTCGGTAGGGACGAACGACGGGCGGCATGGCTACATCTTGACACGAAGATGTGCTCAGTTGTGCGCGGTGAGCCGAGGGCGGGTCTCTCGCCGCGCGACCGGGGTCAGAGCGCTGTCCACGTTGGACAACGCCAGACCCATGCTGGTGGTCATGCCGATCCCGGTCGTGACGGTGACGATGTGCACACGGTCGACGGGCTCTTCCAGCAGGAATTCCGAACCCGGTGCGGAGCAGTACGTTCCCTGCCATCGCTCGACGACGTCGATGCGGTCGACTCCGAACAGCGTTCTCGCTTCGCCGAGCAACACCTCGAAACCGTCTTCGCTCTGGAACGGCGAGGTGGTGATCTCGCGAACGTGGGTGTCGCCCAACAGGATCGACCCGTCCGGTTGTGGGGTGTACATCTGGTGCAGGTCGAGTTCGACGTAGTCGGGATACTCGGCCTGCAGGCGGGCAGCGACGTCTGCAACGGCGGGCAGGTTCTCGAAACCCGAGTACCTCAGCAGCGACCAGCCGGTGAACAGCGGCGAGGGAAGCGGTGCACGCAGCGGCATGGTGGCTCGCATCATGTGCAGTCGGCACCGCACCAGTCCGCCGCGTTCGGCGCTCTCGGGAAACAGGCGATCGATGTCGTGGTTGACGGTGACGAACGTGGCACCGGCATGCAGGTCGCCGCGGGAGGTGCGAACGATTCCCGGCGCGAACGACGTTGCAGCGGTGCGCCAGTGGAAGTCCACCCCGGAATCGGCGAGCCAGCGTGCGACGGCCGGAGCGGCGGAGCGCGGGTCCACCTGGACGTCCAGAGGCAGGTACATGCCGCCGACCACATCGGTGTCGGCAAGGGGGAGTCGGTTCAGTACCTCGCTGCGGTCCAGCAGCTGTACCTGATCCTCGCCCCGTAGTTCGGCGAACTGCTCGAGCACCGCGAGCTCGTCCTCGTGCCGGGCGACGCAGTGCGTTCCCGATTCCGCTGCCCAGAAGTCGGCTCTTCGGGCGAGGTCGAGCCAGTGACTGCGGCCTGCTCGCGCGTACTCGAGTGCGGTCCCGGATTGCGCTGTGATGCAGGCGTGTCCGAAGTTCTGGACGGAGGCACCTGCGACACGATCGGCATGATCGATCACAGCCACGGTGAGTCCGCGCCGATGGGCGTGATACGCGTGTGCGAGGCCGACGATCCCGGCCCCGACGACCACGACGTCGTACGTCGATGTCATACGGAAAGTCTTTCTGCTGAGGTCATGTCAGGCGTCCATGACGGCGGTGAAGGTCATCCGGTCTCCGCGATAGAGCGACCGTCGGTGTTCGATGGGAACACCGTCCGTGTCGTAGGAGACACGGCCGAGCAGAAACATCGGTGTCCGAGTGTCGACGGTGAGCAGTGCGGCTTCCCTGGCATCGGGGAGGACGGTTTCGATGGTGTCGACAACGCGCCCGAACGTGACTCCCCGGGCTGCCAATTCGGCATAGAGAGACGTTCGGTGATCGAAACTGTCCTGTAGCCCCGGGATTCGATAGGCGGGAATGCGGGTCGTTTCCAGTCCGACTCGCACGTCGCCGGTGGTGAAGACGCGTTCGAGTTGCACCACCTCCGAACCGATCTCGATCGCGAGGAGTTCCGCCAGCACGTCGTCTGCTCGGAACACTTCCCAGCCGACCAGAATTCGAGTGGCGCTCATGCCCTTCTCGCGCGCGGCCTCGGTGTAGGAGCCGATCGCCAACGGCAGCACCACTTTGGGTTCGGCCACCACCGTCGCCCGGCCGCGACGTTCGATTCGACCGGCTACCAACAGTTCTCGGATGGCTTGACGCAGTGTCTCGCGGGACACGTCGTATCGATCGGCGAGATCGCGCTCGGACGGAAACGCGTCGCCCGCAGACATGCCGTCGAGCATCGCGTCGAGGCTTCTGCGGACGATCTGATGCTTGAGTACGCGAGGTTCGGTGTCCACGGCCATGGACCAACCATAGCATCAATTGGTCTAGACCTAATTGTCGTGCGACGTTCACGGTCCGTTCACTCACGTTCCACGTAATGGTCTATACCAAACGGCAGTCTCTTCCCCATGCCGAACTCCACCAGCCCGAACATCAGCACCCCCGTCGAGCTCGTCGTCCTCGACATGGCCGGAACCACTGTCACCGACGACGGTCTGGTACTCGAATCGTTCGATGCCGCAGCCACCGCCGTCGGACTTGCCGACGCCGGTCCGGAACGTGACGACGCCCGCCGCTATGTGCTCGACACGATGGGTCGGTCCAAGATCGAGGTGTTCCGCGCACTGTTCGGAACAGAGGACCGCGCTCAGGCCGCCAACCGCGCTTTCGAGTCGGCCTACGACGCCCGCATCGACGACGGGGTCTCACCCGTACCCGGTGCGGCCCAGGCGATCACGAAGCTTCGCGAATCCGGAATCACCGTCGTCCTGACGACCGGATTCTCGGCACCCACCCAGAATCGCATCATCGACGCGCTCGGCTGGCGGGATCTGCCGGACGCATTCCTCGCACCCGGGAGTGCCGGTCGTGGCCGTCCGCACCCCGATCTCGTGCTCTCGGCCGCCCTGCTCGCCGAGGTGACCGACATTTCCGCGGTCGCCGTCGTCGGTGACACGTCGAGCGACATCCTGTCCGGTCGCCGAGCCGGCGCATCGCTGCTGGTCGGCGTCCTCACCGGAGCTCATTCCGAGACCCAGCTGCTCGAAGCGGGTGCCACCCACGTGCTCGACAGCGTCGCCGACCTTCCCCCCATCGTTCTGCCCTGAACAGCTCTGCCCTGAACAGCTCTGCCCTGAACATCCACCACACCCCGAACGGACATCACGCCATGACCACCATCTCTCGCCGTCGTGCCGGAACCGCCGCGGCCGTGCTCTCTGCCGCGGCTCTCGTCGCAGCCGGTTGTTCGAGCTCATCCGAGGGGGCGACCACCGAGCAGGGATTCCCCGAAACCATCACGCTCGCAGCCATTCCCGCCGAGAACTCCACTGACCTGAAAGCCAGCTACGACCCCGTCATCGAGCGGCTGGAGAACGAGACCGGAGCGAGCGTCGAGTTCATCCAGGCCTCGGACTACGCCGGCGTGGTCGAGGGCCTGATCGCAGGCAACGTCGACATCGCGTTCTTCGGCCCCTTCGCGTACGTCGTCGCAGGCATCAACGGTGCGGAGATGACACCGCTGGGTGCCGTCGTCCAGGACGAGGGAACTCCTCCCGGCTACCAGTCGTACGGAATCGCTCGTTCGGACAATGCCTCGGTGAACGGTCTCGCCGACTACGCAGGCAAGAAGGTCTGCTTCGTCGACCCGAGCTCCACCTCCGGATTCCTCTACCCGACAGCGGGACTCATCGAGGACAACGTCATTTCCTCCGGTTCCGAGGCCGACATCTCCGCCGCGATGACCCCGATCTACGCCGGCGGACACGATGCATCGGCGCTGGCCGTCAAGGCCGGAGACTGCGACGCCGGATTCGCGTTCGACACCATGGTCGACCGCACGATGATCGACAACGGTGAACTTGCACCCGGTGAGCTCAAGACCGTGTGGAAGTCCGAGATGATCGCCGGATCGCTCTTCGCAGCCAACAACGATCTCGGTGCCGACGCCATTGCCAAGCTCCAGGACGTCTTCAGCGAGGGCATGAACTCGGATGCCTTCGTGGCCGACGGCATCTGTGCCGAGGAATGCCGCATCACCGACGAGGACGCCTGGGGCGTCGTTCCCGCCCAGGACAGCGATTACGACGGCGTGCGCCACGTATGCGAGGTCACCGGCTCCGAGAAGTGCCAGGGCTGATGATGTCCGCACCGATGGACCGGGGCGACGTGGTGGTCAGTGTTCGCAACGTCACCAAGACATTCGGATCCACCACAGCGCTCGAGAACGTGAATCTCGATGTGCATCAGAGTGAGATGTTGGTTCTGCTCGGGCTTTCCGGCTCCGGGAAGTCGACGCTGTTGCGGTGCATCAACGGCTTGCAGCCCGTGACGTCGGGGAGCGTCACTGCACTCGACATCCGGGTCGATCTGGCGAACCGCCGCCGTGTGCGCGAGCTACGCCGAGATGTCGGCTTCGTCTTCCAGCACTTCAATCTCGTCGGTCGGTTGAGTTGCCTCGAGAACGTACTCGTGGGAGGCATCGGCCGACTGTCGATTCCGCGCTACGGCGCACTCACCTACCCGAAAGCGATGCGAGAGGAAGCCCGCGCGTGCCTCGACCGAGTCGGGTTGGCGGACTTCGCCGAACGGCGTGCCGACACGCTGTCGGGTGGACAGCAGCAACGGGTGGCGATCGCACGCACCCTGATGCAGCGTCCGCGGATCGTCCTCGCGGACGAACCCGTCGCCTCGCTCGACCCCGAGAACGCGGGCGTGGTGATGGATCTGTTGCAGCGAGTGTGCAGCGAGGAGAAACTGACCGTGGTGTGCACGTTGCATCAGGTCGATCTCGCCCTCGGCTGGGCCCATCGCCTCGTGGGTCTCCGAGACGGTCGGGTGGTGCTCGATCGCCCCGCCGCCGGTCTCCAGCGTGATGACATCATGCCGATCTATCAACGGATCGCGCCCGACCCCGGGAGCATGACCACGGTGGCACCGACATGACCGTCACCGTCGAACCGAGGCCCACGAACACTGCAGGGCAGAAGGATCCGCAGCGGCGTCGATGGCTGTTCCCGGCACTGGGTGTCGTCGCGCTCGTTCTCACCGTGCTCTCGGCGGGCTACATCGACTTCGCGCCGACGACCTTGATCGACGGTCTCGAGGATGTGGGCAACCTGCTCGAGCGGATGCTGCCGCCGCGTGTCGACGACACCGGAAGGATCGTCTCCCTCGCGCTCGACACCTTGCTCATGGCAGTGCTGGGCACCGTGCTCGCAGCGGTCGTCTCGGTACCGCTGGCGTTCCTCGCGGCACGGAACACCTCGCCCCACCCGGCCCTGTACGGCATCGCGCGCGCCGTCATCACCTTCTGCCGGGCGATGCCGGATCTGCTGTTCGCGGTGCTGTTCGTCCGGGCGTTGGGAATCGGTGTGCTGCCCGGCATCCTGGCTCTGGCACTACATTCCATCGGCATGCTCGGCAAACTGTTCGCCGACGCCATCGAAGAGACCGATGTCGGACCGCGAGAGGCGCTCCGTGCCGCTGGAGCCGGCTACTACCGGGAGATGATCAATGCTGTGGTCCCGCAGGTTGTTCCGGCGTGGATCGGCGCCTTCGTCTATCGAATCGACATCAACCTGCGCATGTCGGTCGTGCTCGGCTTCGTCGGGGCAGGCGGCATCGGTTTTGCCCTGCAGGACGCTCTCCGCGGACTGATCTACCCGCGTGCTCTCGGAATCGTGTTGGTGATCCTGGTGATCATCGCCGCAATGGAATTGGCAGCGATGACTCTGCGCCGCATGCTGCTGGTCCCGTCCGCGGCCGGCCCGCAGCGCGATCGACTGATGCGCCTCGGGGCGTTGGCTGTGCTCTTGTTCGCGATCGTGGCGTCGTTCGTGGTTCTCGAATTGGATCCGCGCTCGCTGCTGACCTGGATCGGGCCGTCGATCGAGGTGTTCGGTCGAATGGTCCCACCGGATTTCTCCGCTTTGGGATCGGACCTGTTCGACGCCGCTGTACAGACCGTCGCCATCGGAGTCGTGGCCACCGCAATCGGCATCGTGCTGTCGATTCCCGTCGGAGTTCTGGCTGCGCGCAACGCAACTCCGCATCCCGCGGTGTGCTGGGTTGCGCGATCCTGGATTCTGTTGGTTCGGGCTGTGCCCGAACTCATCCTCGCCGTCGTGTTCGTTGCAGCGCTCGGATTGGGTCCGGTGGCGGGAACCTGCGCACTGGCCATCGGATCCGTCGGATTTCTCGGCAAACTCGTTGCGGACGCGATCGAGGAGATCGATCCCGGTCCCCTCGAAGCGGTGGCGTCGGTGGGTGGCGGTTGGTGGAACAGGACATCGAGTGCCGTTGTTCCTCAGGCCATTCCATCGATGGTCGGTTCGAGCTTGTATCTGCTCGACGTGAACATTCGTACCTCGACCATTCTCGGGATCGTCGGTGCGGGCGGCATCGGCTTCCTGCTCTTCGAGTCGATTCGTACCCTGAACTTCGACGTCGCCGGTGCGATCGTTCTCGTCATCTTCGTCGTCGTGTACATCGTGGAAAGGATCTCCGGATGGATCAGATCACTGCTGGTCTGACGCCGGCCGCCGTCTGGACGGGGAGCGGGATCGAGACGTGGGACATCGAGATTCCCGCCCTCGAGTCGGGTGATCTGCTGGTGCGCGTCGATCTCGCCACGGTGTGCGGGAGCGATCTGCACACGGTGTCCGGTCGACGGCACGGAGCGTGCCCGTCGGTACTCGGGCACGAGGCCGTCGGTCGCGTCGTCGCCGCCGGTGATGCCACATCCCCAGCGGCGGTCGGGGATCGGATCGTGTGGTCGGTGACCGTGCCCTGCGGCCGATGCAGTCGATGCGTCCGCGGGTTCACGGCCAAGTGCTCGTCCGTGCGCAAGGTGGGTCACGAATCTGCCGAGAGTCCATGGGTTCTCAGCGGCTCCTACGCCCGACACATCGTGCTTCCTCGCGGTACCGCAGTGGCCCGGGTGCCCGACACCATGCCCGACGCCGTCGCCGCACCGGCAGCGTGTGCGACGGCCACGGTGATGGCGGCTCTCGACGCAGCGGGTGCTTTGGACGGCCGACGGGTACTGATCGTCGGGGCCGGAATGCTGGGGGTCACCGCCGCCGCAGCGGCATGCGAGCGAGAGGCATCGGTGACGGTCGTCGATCGAGACCCAGAGCGACAGAGACAATCTCGTGCATTCGGGGCCGGTGAGGACGACGGTGCACGAACAGATGTGGCGATCGACTTCTCCGGATCGTCGGAGGCCGTGCAGTCGGCGTTGGGGCGACTCGACGTCGGTGGGCGGCTCGTGCTTGCCGGATCCGTCGCGCCGGGTCCGCCGATCACCGTCGACCCGGAAGCAGTGGTCCGGAACTGGCTGACCATCACCGGCATCCACAACTACGAGCCGCGGCACCTCCATCAGGCCGTTGCCTTCCTACGCGACACCGGCGCGAAGTATCCGTGGGAATCCCTCGTCGAGGCACCGGTGCCGTTGGCCGAACTCGCGTCGGTGTTGCGGCCGACGCCGTCGGGAATTCTCCGATCCTCGGTCGCGCCGTAGGTTCTGGGTCTGTCCACCAGCTCTGTCGTGCCCACGTCGGCCGGGGCGTGTCGCCGACAGCGTCGCCCTCGACGTAGCGAGCGACGATCAGATCCGGCCGATGCGGGCCCGGTGTTCGGATTGCGTTTCGTTCGAGCGGGATACCCGGAGGTCATGCCCGAAGGTGACACAGTGTTCGTATTGGCCGCGAGGTTGCGTCGAGCATTGGACGGCGCATCGTTGCGGGCCGGAAGGCTGCAGGTGCCCGCGCATGCAGTCGAGAATCTGGCCGGGCGAACCGTCGTCGCACACCGGACCCACGGCAAACATCTGCTGACCGATTTCGACGACGACACGACGCTGCACACACATCTGCGGATGAGCGGATCGTGGACGGTGGTGCGGGCCGGTCGCTCGATTCCGCAGCGTGTCCGACCCGACGTGCGGGTGCGGCTCGCCGCGGTCGACGGGCCCACCGCCTACGGAATTCTGCTACCGGTCGTCGATTACGGATACACACCGGACATGAACGCGCTGATCGCACATCTGGGACCGGACCCACTGCACTCGACGTTCGACGCAGACCGAGCGGTTGCCAACATTGCCGCTCAGGGAACGCGGCCGATCATCACGACGCTGCTGGACCAGAGGGTGATCGCCGGGCCGGGAAATCTGTGGGCGAACGAGCTCTGCTTTCTGCGCGGGCTGTGGCCGTGGACTCCGTCGACCGCCGTCGACGCCCAGCGGTTGGTCGCGTTGCTCGAACGAGCAATGCGTCACTCGGCGACGGTCCCGGGTGCGATGCAGGTCACCACCGGGGACACCCGCCGGGGCCGCACGCATTGGGTCGCCGGTCGAGCCGGGAAGCCGTGCCTGCGGTGCGGAACATCGATTCGGGTGGTCGCAGAAGTGAACGGTGAACCGGACAGGCGTCGAACGTGGTGGTGTCCGAGCTGTCAACCGAAGCAATAGCGACGGGCGGTCGATCGCTGTTGTCTCAACGAGATAACCGCCCGCGGGTATCGCGTGTTGCCTGCCGATACCACTGACAGCCATTCCTCGCGAGCGGCGAATCGAAACCCCGTCGTCTCGTCAGAAGGTCGAGTCCGTCGGATGATCGGTCTCCACCAGATCACGGGCCACGAGGTGCAGAGGGAGGTTCTGTTGCTGTGACAGCTTGGCCAACAGCTCGAAGGCCTGCACCGCGTCGAGGTCGTAGCGTTCCATGATCATGCCCTTGGCCTGACCGATGATGTCTCGACTGGCCAGACCGGTTCGGAACTGCTCGTGGTCACGGGCGCTGAGCATCGCGATGGCAGCGTGGGCAGAAAGCGATTCACCGATGGTCACCGCGTCGGCGTGGAATGCGCCGGGTCGGTCGCTGTAGAGCACGAGCGCACCGAGGTCGTCGGCGTTGCTGTAGAGCTGGAACGCAGCAAGTGATTTGAAACCCTCTTCGACGGCGGTGGCGGCGAATCGAGGCCACCGATCCTCGTCGGTCAGATCGGCGGCGACGACGACGTCGAAGTGATGAACCTCGGTGGAAATGGGTCCTTCGCCGAGCTCGTACTGCAGGCGACACAGCTTCTCCGCGACCGGATCGGTGGACGCGACCACCGTCCGCTCGCCCTTTTTCACCGTGGTGATGCATCCGGTGACTGCACCCGGGATCATCGTGATGGCAGTACGCAGAATCGCATCGAGTGTCTGCGGCATCGAGCGCCGAGTCTCACGCAAGGATCGGGCGAATTCGGCCAAGCTCGAGGCGTCCGCCGATGCGGCTGTGTTGCCTTCGATAGAAGAGTGCGGCATGCACACAGTCCTCTCGCATGGGACCCCTGCCGACTTCGTCGCAGAGATCGGAGATCATGCGCCTTCTGCTGGACGCTCGATTCGGCCGACGGTGTCGGCTCCGTGCACTTTATACGCTGCCTTCGGGACGGTTGTACGTAGAACCGTCGAGCGTCGGCGGCGGCACCCGAAAACGCAGCGAAGGCCGCCGATCCGCAGATCGACGGCCCTCGCGGGTGCGACTTACTTGAAGGTGTCCTTGATGTTCTCGCCGACCTTCTTCACGCCTGCCGAACCCTGATCCTTCTTGCCCTCGGCCTCGAGGTCCTTGTTGTTGGTGGCGTCGCCCACAACTTCCTTGGCCTTGCCGATGGCGTCTTCTGCTGCGTTCTTGGCCTTGTCGATGAAGCTCATGTGAGTCCCTTTCTCGTTTCGTGCGGTGTCAGTAGTTGGTCGATGCTCGAACCGGAAAGCGCACGCCGAACCTATGAGATCTGGGTCACATCGGACGCCGCGCTCGGTCGACGTTTCGAGGAGCGGCACGGCGGATACATTCGAGCGATGATGGTCGGCAAGGTGGACAGCTTTCAGCGCAGGCACCCGTCAGCGGGTTTCCCGCTCGCAGTTCTGTACAAGTTCCTCGACGATCGAGGTGGATATCTCGCGGCTCTCATCGCGTACTACTCGTTTCTCTCGTTGTTCCCGTTGCTGCTGCTCTTCACCACCGTGTTGGGAATCGTGCTGGCCGGCGACCCCGAATTGCAGAGTCGAATCATCGATTCCGCGATGAGCCAGATCCCGGTCATCGGTGACCAACTCGGTCAGCCGGACCGCCTCAGCGGCGGAACGACCGCCATCGTCATCGGCGTGGTGGGGTCGTTGTACGGCGGGCTCGGAGTGTCACTTGCCGCGCAGTACGCGATGAACACCGCGTGGTCCGTCCCGCGAAACGAACAACCGGATCCGATCAAGGGACGCCTGCGAGGGCTGTTGCTGCTGAGCACCGTCGGCACGGCGATCATCGGACTGACCGTTCTCAACGGAGTCGCGTCCTCGGGTGTGTTCGGTTTTGCCGGCGGTGCGTTGGCGCTCGTCGGGGCCGTGGTCGTCAACGTCGTGGTCTTCACCGCCGCATTCCGTATCGGCACCGCCCGAGCCCTGACCGTGCGTGAGGTGCTGCCCGGCGCTGCGATCGCCGCGGTGATCTGGCAGGCACTGCAATCGTTCGGCGGGATCTACATTCGCTATGTCGTCGGCAACGCCAGCGCCAGCAACGGAATCTTTGCAATCGTCCTCGGCCTGCTCGGCTTTCTCTACGTCTCGTCGGTGCTCATCGTGCTGTGTATCGAAATCAATGCCGTGCGGGTCGACCACCTGCACCCACGGGCGCTGTTGACGCCGTTCACCGACAACGTCGAACTCACCGAGGGTGACAAGAACTCCTACACCGGACAGGCAGAAGCGCAGCGCAACAAAGGATTCCAGGACATCACCGTCACCTACGACGAGCCGGATTCGGTGACGGGGGAAGACGCGCCGACCAAGTGACCCGTGTGTCCACTGTTTCTGCTCGCGAGCGGTTCCCCTGTTCGGATGCGAATCGTGGTCACTCCAGGCGGCTCGGAATTTCTGACATGCATGGGAAAAATAATGCGTCGGTGCTAAAGTTGGGTTCATGCCATCGCCCAAGGCGGACCGTCCCGAACCCACATTCATTCAGAACGCCCGTCGCGAACAGCTGATCCACTGCGCTGTCGATGTCATCGCGGAAGCGGGGGCGGAGAAGGCGTCGTTCGTCCGCATCGCCGAGCGCGCCGGAATCAGTCGCGGCGTCATCTCCTACCATTTCGGCACCCGCGAGGAACTCCTCGATGGCGTCGTCCAGCTCGTCTACGCACTCGGTGAACAGGAGGTCGGACCTCTCGTTCGTGCGGCAGGTTCGAGTCGAGAAGCGTTGCTGGAGTTCATCGGCGGCAGCGTCGTGTTCTACGCTGCCTACCCTCGGCACATGAAGGCACTGTCGGCAATCTTCGCCACAGCTCCCGCTCGCGGTGAACGATCCGAGCACGGAGCCGAGATGCTCGAAGTTCACGGCCTTCTCGAGTCGGGGCAGCAGACTGGTGAGTTCCGGTCCTTCGACACTCGGATCATGGCCATGACGATTCGCGCTGCTCTCGACGCGGCCGTGTGGCAAGTAGGAGCTGGCGACGATGCGGTGAAGCTGGCCGACGAGCTGCGTCGAACATTCGATGCCGCAACACGATCGGACGGCCGATGAGGAAGTTGCCGGTCGCCCTCGCTACCGTGCTCCTGGTACTCGCCGGGTGCGCATCTACCTCGGATCCATCCGACAGCGCAAGCCTCGACGTCGCCACGACCACAGCTACCGTGCACGGGTTTGCTGCGCAGAACACGCGGCAATTTCTCGGCATCAGGTACGCGGAGCCTCCGGTCGGTGATCTGAGATGGTCACCTCCACAACCGCTTCCGGCATCCGACGACGATGCCGACGCCACTGCGCCGGGTTCGCAGTGTCCGCAGAGCTCGGCCGAGTCCGGTGGAACACCGACGACGGACGAAGATTGCCTCTTCCTCAATGTGACGACGCCGCTGGTGACGTCGAACGAGCCACTGCCGGTCATGGTGTGGTGGCACGGCGGCGGTTTCACGTCTGGAGCGGGCTCCGGATACGAAGCTCAGCGGATCGCTTCGGAGGGCAACGTCATCGTGGTGACGGTGAACTACCGACTGGGCATGCTGGGTTACCTGGGGCTCCCCGGCCTGGACGGGGGCGGCAACTTCGGATTCGCCGATCAGATTCAGTCCCTGCGGTGGGTGAACGACAATGCCGCAGCATTCGGGGGAGACCCCGACAACGTCACCGTGTTCGGGGAGTCCGCAGGCGGTATGGCGGCGTGTGCTGCGCTGACATCGCCTGCCGCGCAGGGGTTGGTGGACAAGGTGGCCATCATGTCGGGGTCGTGTGCGTTGAACTTTCCGACCGACTCGATCTACCCGGGCGTGCCCGAACAACGACCTTACGTTGCGCTGGCCGACAACGAGGCCACCGGAGCCGAAGTGGCGCAGCAACTGGGATGCTCGGGCTCGGGCGCGATCGAATGTTTGCGTGCGCTGCCCGTCGATGCTCTCGTAGCGCAGGGACAGAATTTCTCCAATCAACTCGCCTACGGTACCGAGCTGCTACCCGCCGATCCGGCGCGTGCTGTCGAAGCCGGTGCAGCCCTGAACGTTCCGGTGTTCTCCGGTGGCAACCGGGCCGAACAGAATTCGTTCGTCGGTGGGGCGCTGTTGGCGGATCCGACTTCGGTGACAGCCGATTCGTATCCCGCACTCCTCGCCGATGCATTCGGACCCGAGGCCGCCGGCGTCGCCGATCTGTATCCGCTGCAGAACTTTTCGTCTGCGGCGCTGGCATGGGCGTCGGCGACCACCGATGCCGGTTGGTCGTGCCCGACGTACCGAAACAACCGGGCTCTGGCAGTGAATGCGCCGGTGTATTCGTACGAGTTCGCCGATACCGGGACCGCTGACGTCAGTGGCGTCGGTGCGTCCGGCGTGCCACAGGATGCCGCACATGCGACGGATATGCCGTACTTCTTCGACATTGCGGGACACGATCTGCTGAAGACTCCGGCGCAGCACGATCTCGCCCGATCGATGATCGCGTACCTCACCTCGTTCGCCCACACCGGAACACCCAGTGCAGACAATGCACCGCCGTGGCCTCGTACCACCGCAGACGTCAGCCCCGTTCTGCAGTTCGTCTCCGACGACATCTCGGTGATCGACGCCGATGCCGAGCATCACTGTGACTTCTGGAATTCGCTCGCGCGCTGACAGATGGGTTCGGTCGACGGGCAAACGCGCGCGCGTTTGCCCGTCGACCGAACCCATCTGTCAGCGCGCGAGCGAATTCCAGAAGTCACAGTGATGCTCGGCATCGGCGTCGATCACCGAGATGTCGTCGGAGACGAACTGCAGAACGGGGCTGACGTCTGCGGTGGTACGAGGCCACGGCGGTGCATTGTCTGCACTGGGTGTTCCGGTGTGGGCGAACGAGGTGAGGTACGCGATCATCGATCGGGCGAGATCGTGCTGCGCCGGAGTCTTCAGCAGATCGTGTCCCGCAATGTCGAAGAAGTACGGCATATCCGTCGCATGTGCGGCATCCTGTGGCACGCCGGACGCACCGACGCCACTGACGTCAGCGGTCCCGGTATCGGCGAACTCGTACGAATACACCGGCGCATTCACTGCCAGAGCCCGGTTGTTTCGGTACGTCGGGCACGACCAACCGGCATCGGTGGTCGCCGACGCCCATGCCAGCGCCGCAGACGAAAAGTTCTGCAGCGGATACAGATCGGCGACGCCGGCGGCCTCGGGTCCGAATGCATCGGCGAGGAGTGCGGGATACGAATCGGCTGTCACCGAAGTCGGATCCGCCAACAGCGCCCCACCGACGAACGAATTCTGTTCGGCCCGGTTGCCACCGGAGAACACCGGAACGTTCAGGGCTGCACCGGCTTCGACAGCACGCGCCGGATCGGCGGGTAGCAGCTCGGTACCGTAGGCGAGTTGATTGGAGAAATTCTGTCCCTGCGCTACGAGAGCATCGACGGGCAGCGCACGCAAACATTCGATCGCGCCCGAGCCCGAGCATCCCAGTTGCTGCGCCACTTCGGCTCCGGTGGCCTCGTTGTCGGCCAGCGCAACGTAAGGTCGTTGTTCGGGCACGCCCGGGTAGATCGAGTCGGTCGGAAAGTTCAACGCACACGACCCCGACATGATGGCCACCTTGTCCACCAACCCCTGCGCGGCAGGCGATGTCAGCGCAGCACACGCCGCCATACCGCCTGCGGACTCCCCGAACACGGTGACGTTGTCGGGGTCTCCCCCGAATGCTGCGGCATTGTCGTTCACCCACCGCAGGGACTGAATCTGATCGGCGAATCCGAAGTTGCCGCCCCCGTCCAGGCCGGGGAGCCCCAGGTAACCCAGCATGCCCAGTCGGTAGTTCACCGTCACCACGATGACGTTGCCCTCCGAAGCGATCCGCTGAGCTTCGTATCCGGAGCCCGCTCCAGACGTGAAACCGCCGCCGTGCCACCACACCATGACCGGCAGTGGCTCGTTCGACGTCACCAGCGGCGTCGTCACATTGAGGAAGAGGCAATCTTCGTCCGTCGTCGGTGTTCCACCGGACTCGGCCGAGCTCTGCGGACACTGCGAACCCGGCGCAGTGGCGTCGGCATCGTCGTCGGATGCCGGAAGCGGTTGTGGAGGTGACCATCTCAGATCACCGACCGGAGGCTCCGCGTACCTGATGCCGAGAAATTGCCGCGTGTTCTGCGCAGCAAACCCGTGCACGGTAGCTGTGGTCGTGGCGACGTCGAGGCTTGCGCTGTCGGATGGATCCGAGGTAGATGCGCACCCGGCGAGTACCAGGAGCACGGTAGCGAGGGCGACCGGCAACTTCCTCATCGGCCGTCCGATCGTGTTGCGGCATCGAATGTTCGACGCAGCTCGTCGGCCAGCTTCACCGCATCGTCGCCAGCTCCTACTTGCCACACGGCCGCGTCGAGAGCAGCGCGAATCGTCATGGCCATGATCCGAGTGTCGAAGGACCGGAACTCACCAGTCTGCTGCCCCGACTCGAGAAGGCCGTGAACTTCGAGCATCTCGGCTCCGTGCTCGGATCGTTCACCGCGAGCGGGAGCTGTGGCGAAGATTGCCGACAGTGCCTTCATGTGCCGAGGGTAGGCAGCGTAGAACACGACGCTGCCGCCGATGAACTCCAGCAACGCTTCTCGACTCGAACCTGCCGCACGAACGAGAGGTCCGACCTCCTGTTCACCGAGTGCGTAGACGAGCTGGACGACGCCATCGAGGAGTTCCTCGCGGGTGCCGAAATGGTAGGAGATGACGCCGCGACTGATTCCGGCGCGCTCGGCGATGCGGACGAACGACGCCTTCTCCGCCCCCGCTTCCGCGATGACATCGACAGCGCAGTGGATCAGCTGTTCGCGACGGGCGTTCTGAATGAATGTGGGTTCGGGACGGTCCGCCTTGGGCGATGGCATGAACCCAACTTTAGCACCGACGCATTATTTTTCCCATGCATGTCAGAAATTCCGAGCCGCCTGGAGTGACCACGATTCGCATCCGAACAGGGGAACCGCTCGCGAGCAGAAACAGTGGACACACGGGTCACTTGGTCGGCGCGTCTTCCCCCGTCACCGAATCCGGCTCGTCGTAGGTGACGGTGATGTCCTGGAATCCTTTGTTGCGCTGCGCTTCTGCCTGTCCGGTGTAGGAGTTCTTGTCACCCTCGGTGAGTTCGACGTTGTCGGTGAACGGCGTCAACAGCGCCCGTGGGTGCAGGTGGTCGACCCGCACGGCATTGATTTCGATACACAGCACGATGAGCACCGACGAGACGTAGAGAAAGCCGAGCAGGCCGAGGACGATTGCAAAGATTCCGTTGCTGGCGCTGGCGTTGCCGACGACATAGCGAATGTAGATCCCGCCGAACGATTGCAGTGCCTGCCAGATCACCGCGGCGATCGCAGCGCCGGGCAGCACCTCACGCACGGTCAGGGCTCGGGCGGTGCCGATACGGAATGCGGCGGTGAAGACCACGACGTTGACGACCACGGCCCCGACGAGCGCCAACGCACCGCCGGCAAAACCGAACACACCCGAGGACGCGACTCCGTTGAGAACGGTCAGTCCGATGATCGCCGTGCCGACGGTGCTCAGCAGCAACAGCCCTCGCAGGCGTCCCTTGATCGGATCCGGTTGTTCGTTTCGCGGGACGGACCACGCGGTGTTCATCGCGTACTGCGCGGCAAGTGACACTCCGAGCCCGCCGTACAACGACCCCACCACGCCGATGACGATGGCGGTCGTTCCGCCGCTGAGGCGGTCCGGCTGACCGAGTTGGTCACCGATGACCGGGATCTGGCTCATCGCGGAATCGATGATTCGACTCTGCAATTCGGGGTCGCCGGCCAGCACGATTCCCAACACGGTGGTGAAGAGCAGCAGCAACGGGAACAACGAGAGAAACGAGTAGTACGCGATGAGAGCCGCGAGATATCCACCTCGATCGTCGAGGAACTTGTACAGAACTGCGAGCGGGAAACCCGCTGACGGGTGCCTGCGCTGAAAGCTGTCCACCTTGCCGACCATCATCGCTCGAATGTATCCGCCGTGCCGCTCCTCGAAACGTCGACCGAGCGCGGCGTCCGATGTGACCCAGATCTCATAGGTTCGGCGTGCGCTTTCCGGTTCGAGCATCGACCAACTACTGACACCGCACGAAACGAGAAAGGGACTCACATGAGCTTCATCGACAAGGCCAAGAACGCAGCAGAAGACGCCATCGGCAAGGCCAAGGAAGTTGTGGGCGACGCCACCAACAACAAGGACCTCGAGGCCGAGGGCAAGAAGGATCAGGGTTCGGCAGGCGTGAAGAAGGTCGGCGAGAACATCAAGGACACCTTCAAGTAAGTCGCACCCGCGAGGGCCGTCGATCTGCGGATCGGCGGCCTTCGCTGCGTTTTCGGGTGCCGCCGCCGACGCTCGACGGTTCTACGTACAACCGTCCCGAAGGCAGCGTATAAAGTGCACGGAGCCGACACCGTCGGCCGAATCGAGCGTCCAGCAGAAGGCGCATGATCTCCGATCTCTGCGACGAAGTCGGCAGGGGTCCCATGCGAGAGGACTGTGTGCATGCCGCACTCTTCTATCGAAGGCAACACAGCCGCATCGGCGGACGCCTCGAGCTTGGCCGAATTCGCCCGATCCTTGCGTGAGACTCGGCGCTCGATGCCGCAGACACTCGATGCGATTCTGCGTACTGCCATCACGATGATCCCGGGTGCAGTCACCGGATGCATCACCACGGTGAAAAAGGGCGAGCGGACGGTGGTCGCGTCCACCGATCCGGTCGCGGAGAAGCTGTGTCGCCTGCAGTACGAGCTCGGCGAAGGACCCATTTCCACCGAGGTTCATCACTTCGACGTCGTCGTCGCCGCCGATCTGACCGACGAGGATCGGTGGCCTCGATTCGCCGCCACCGCCGTCGAAGAGGGTTTCAAATCACTTGCTGCGTTCCAGCTCTACAGCAACGCCGACGACCTCGGTGCGCTCGTGCTCTACAGCGACCGACCCGGCGCATTCCACGCCGACGCGGTGACCATCGGTGAATCGCTTTCTGCCCACGCTGCCATCGCGATGCTCAGCGCCCGTGACCACGAGCAGTTCCGAACCGGTCTGGCCAGTCGAGACATCATCGGTCAGGCCAAGGGCATGATCATGGAACGCTACGACCTCGACGCGGTGCAGGCCTTCGAGCTGTTGGCCAAGCTGTCACAGCAACAGAACCTCCCTCTGCACCTCGTGGCCCGTGATCTGGTGGAGACCGATCATCCGACGGACTCGACCTTCTGACGAGACGACGGGGTTTCGATTCGCCGCTCGCGAGGAATGGCTGTCAGTGGTATCGGCAGGCAACACGCGATACCCGCGGGCGGTTATCTCGTTGAGACAACAGCGATCGACCGCCCGTCGCTATTGCTTCGGTTGACAGCTCGGACACCACCACGTTCGACGCCTGTCCGGTTCACCGTTCACTTCTGCGACCACCCGAATCGATGTTCCGCACCGCAGGCACGGCTTCCCGGCTCGACCGGCGACCCAATGCGTGCGGCCCCGGCGGGTGTCCCCGGTGGTGACCTGCATCGCACCCGGGACCGTCGCCGAGTGACGCATTGCTCGTTCGAGCAACGCGACCAACCGCTGGGCGTCGACGGCGGTCGACGGAGTCCACGGCCACAGCCCGCGCAGAAAGCAGAGCTCGTTCGCCCACAGATTTCCCGGCCCGGCGATCACCCTCTGGTCCAGCAGCGTCGTGATGATCGGCCGCGTTCCCTGAGCGGCAATGTTGGCAACCGCTCGGTCTGCGTCGAACGTCGAGTGCAGTGGGTCCGGTCCCAGATGTGCGATCAGCGCGTTCATGTCCGGTGTGTATCCGTAATCGACGACCGGTAGCAGAATTCCGTAGGCGGTGGGCCCGTCGACCGCGGCGAGCCGCACCCGCACGTCGGGTCGGACACGCTGCGGAATCGAGCGACCGGCCCGCACCACCGTCCACGATCCGCTCATCCGCAGATGTGTGTGCAGCGTCGTGTCGTCGTCGAAATCGGTCAGCAGATGTTTGCCGTGGGTCCGGTGTGCGACGACGGTTCGCCCGGCCAGATTCTCGACTGCATGCGCGGGCACCTGCAGCCTTCCGGCCCGCAACGATGCGCCGTCCAATGCTCGACGCAACCTCGCGGCCAATACGAACACTGTGTCACCTTCGGGCATGACCTCCGGGTATCCCGCTCGAACGAAACGCAATCCGAACACCGGGCCCGCATCGGCCGGATCTGATCGTCGCTCGCTACGTCGAGGGCGACGCTGTCGGCGACACGCCCCGGCCGACGTGGGCACGACAGAGCTGGTGGACAGACCCAGAACCTACGGCGCGACCGAGGATCGGAGAATTCCCGACGGCGTCGGCCGCAACACCGACGCGAGTTCGGCCAACGGCACCGGTGCCTCGACGAGGGATTCCCACGGATACTTCGCGCCGGTGTCGCGTAGGAAGGCAACGGCCTGATGGAGGTGCCGCGGCTCGTAGTTGTGGATGCCGGTGATGGTCAGCCAGTTCCGGACCACTGCTTCCGGGTCGACGGTGATCGGCGGACCCGGCGCGACGGATCCGGCAAGCACGAGCCGCCCACCGACGTCGAGTCGCCCCAACGCCGACTGCACGGCCTCCGACGATCCGGAGAAGTCGATCGCCACATCTGTTCGTGCACCGTCGTCCTCACCGGCCCCGAATGCACGAGATTGTCTCTGTCGCTCTGGGTCTCGATCGACGACCGTCACCGATGCCTCTCGCTCGCATGCCGCTGCGGCGGCGGTGACCCCCAGCATTCCGGCCCCGACGATCAGTACCCGTCGGCCGTCCAAAGCACCCGCTGCGTCGAGAGCCGCCATCACCGTGGCCGTCGCACACGCTGCCGGTGCGGCGACGGCGTCGGGCATGGTGTCGGGCACCCGGGCCACTGCGGTACCGCGAGGAAGCACGATGTGTCGGGCGTAGGAGCCGCTGAGAACCCATGGACTCTCGGCAGATTCGTGACCCACCTTGCGCACGGACGAGCACTTGGCCGTGAACCCGCGGACGCATCGACTGCATCGGCCGCAGGGCACGGTCACCGACCACACGATCCGATCCCCGACCGCCGCTGGGGATGTGGCATCACCGGCGGCGACGACGCGACCGACGGCCTCGTGCCCGAGTACCGACGGGCACGCTCCGTGCCGTCGACCGGACACCGTGTGCAGATCGCTCCCGCACACCGTGGCGAGATCGACGCGCACCAGCAGATCACCCGACTCGAGGGCGGGAATCTCGATGTCCCACGTCTCGATCCCGCTCCCCGTCCAGACGGCGGCCGGCGTCAGACCAGCAGTGATCTGATCCATCCGGAGATCCTTTCCACGATGTACACGACGACGAAGATGACGAGAACGATCGCACCGGCGACGTCGAAGTTCAGGGTACGAATCGACTCGAAGAGCAGGAAGCCGATGCCGCCCGCACCGACGATCCCGAGAATGGTCGAGGTACGAATGTTCACGTCGAGCAGATACAAGCTCGAACCGACCATCGATGGAATGGCCTGAGGAACAACGGCACTCGATGTCCTGTTCCACCAACCGCCACCCACCGACGCCACCGCTTCGAGGGGACCGGGATCGATCTCCTCGATCGCGTCCGCAACGAGTTTGCCGAGAAATCCGACGGATCCGATGGCCAGTGCGCAGGTTCCCGCCACCGGACCCAATCCGAGCGCTGCAACGAACACGACGGCGAGGATGAGTTCGGGCACAGCCCGAACCAACAGAATCCAGGATCGCGCAACCCAGCACACCGCGGGATGCGGAGTTGCGTTGCGCGCAGCCAGAACTCCGACGGGAATCGACAGCACGATGCCGATTGCGGTGGCCACGACTCCGATGGCGACGGTCTGTACAGCGGCGTCGAACAGGTCCGATCCCAAAGCGGAGAAATCCGGTGGGACCATTCGACCGAACACCTCGATCGACGGCCCGATCCAGGTCAGCAGCGAGCGCGGATCCAATTCGAGAACCACGAACGACGCCACGATCGCGAACAAGAGCACAGCCAACGCCCCGAGGCGCATCAGTCGATCGCGCTGCGGGCCGGCCGCGGACGGGACCAGCAGCATGCGGCGCAGAGTCATCGCTGCCAATTCCATTGCGGCGATGATCACCAGGATCACCAACACGATTCCGAGAGCACGCGGGTAGATCAGTCCGCGGAGAGCGTCCTGCAGGGCAAAACCGATGCCGCCTGCCCCGACGAAGCCGAGCACGACCGACATGCGCAGGTTGATGTCGATTCGATAGACGAAGGCGCCGATCCACGCCGGAACAACCTGCGGGACCACAGCATTGATCATCTCCCGGTAGTAGCCGGCTCCAGCGGCACGGAGCGCCTCTCGCGGTCCGACATCGGTCTCTTCGATGGCGTCGGCGAACAGTTTGCCGAGCATGCCGATGGAATGTAGTGCCAGAGCCAGGATGCCGGGCAGCACACCGATTCCCAACGCCCGGACGAACAGCACCGCGAACAGCAGATCCGGCATCGCCCGGCAGAAGGTGATGACGGCGCGCGCGATGCCGTACAGGGCCGGGTGGGGCGAGGTGTTCCGTGCCGCGAGGAACGCCAGCGGTACCGAGACGACCGCTGCGAGCACGGTGCCCAGCACTGCCATGAGCAAGGTGTCGAGCGCGAGGGAGACGATCCTTCCGGTGTCGTCGACACGCGGCGGCAGCATCCGCTCGAGCAGGTTGCCCACATCCTCGAGACCGTCGATCAAGGTCGTCGGCGCGAAGTCGATGTAGCCCGCCGAGAGCACGGTGAGAACGAGCGCGACGACACCCAGTGCCGGGAACAGCCATCGACGCCGCTGCGGATCCTTCTGCCCTGCAGTGTTCGTGGGCCTCGGTTCGACGGTGACGGTCATGTCGGTGCCACCGTGGTCATGCTCCCGGGGTCGGGCGCGATCCGTTGATAGATCGGCATGATGTCATCACGCTGGAGACCGGCGGCGGGGCGATCGAGCACCACCCGACCGTCTCGGAGACCCACGAGGCGATGGGCCCAGCCGAGGGCGAGATCGACCTGATGCAACGTGCACACCACGGTCAGTTTCTCCTCGCTGCACACTCGCTGCAACAGATCCATCACCACGCCCGCGTTCTCGGGGTCGAGCGAGGCGACGGGTTCGTCCGCGAGGACGATCCGCGGACGCTGCATCAGGGTGCGTGCGATCGCCACCCGTTGCTGCTGTCCACCCGACAGCGTGTCGGCACGCCGTTCGGCGAAGTCCGCCAACCCGACTCGGTCGAGGCACGCGCGGGCTTCCTCTCGCATCGCTTTCGGGTAGGTGAGTGCGCCGTAGCGCGGAATCGACAGTCGGCCGATGCCTCCCACGAGTACGTTCTCGAGGCAACTCAACCGACCGACGAGATTGAAGTGCTGGAAGACGAAGCCGACATCTCGGCGTAGCTCGCGCACACGGCGGCGGTTCGCCAGATCGACCCGGATGTCGAGTGCAGTGACGCTCCCCGACGTCACGGGCTGCAAGCCGTTGATGCACCGCAACAGCGTCGACTTCCCGGAGCCGGAAAGCCCGAGCAGAACCAACATCTCACTCTGATGCACATCGAGATTCACGTTCTCGAGCGCTGTGGTGGATCCGAATGTCTTGGTGACGTTGCGAACACTGACCACCACGTCGCCCCGGTCCATCGGTGCGGACATCATCAGCCCTGGCACTTCTCGGAGCCGGTGACCTCGCATACGTGGCGCACGCCGTCGTAATCGCTGTCCTGGGCGGGAACGACGCCCCAGGCGTCCTCGTCGGTGATGCGGCATTCCTCGGCACAGATGCCGTCGGCCACGAAGGCATCCGAGTTCATGCCCTCGCTGAAGACGTCCTGGAGCTTGGCAATGGCGTCGGCACCGAGATCGTTGTTGGCTGCGAAGAGCGATCCGGCGATCATCTCGGACTTCCACACGGTCTTGAGCTCACCGGGTGCAAGTTCACCGTTGTCGATCATCGTGCGGTCGACCATGGTGTCGAACGCGAATCCGGCGTCGCAGTCTCCGGCCTTGACGGCCAGCGCCGATGCATCGTGTCCGCCGGCGTAGATCGGGGTCATCGCGGCGGAGATGTCGGCCTCGGAACCGGAGGAAATGACGTTGTCCTCGATGAGTCCCGCTGTCGGGTAGAGGAATCCGGAGGTGGAGCTCGGGTCGACGAAGCAGACCTTCTTGCCTGCGTAGTCGGCGAGACCGTTCACCGAGGCATTGTCCGAACGAGCGATTCCGTACGACTGGTAGCCGGGAGGAGTTCCCTCGTCCTGGACGACGGCACCCAGCGGTGTCATCTCCGCACCGTTGATGCCTGCGACGACGTACGCGAAGGGGCCGAAGAACGCGATGTCGACGTTGCCTGCGATCAGGCCCTCGACCACGCCGGCGTAGTCCGAGGCCTGGATGAACTCGACGCTCGCTCCGGTCTCGTTCTCCAGCCGCTCGATGACGGGGTCGTAGCTGGCTTTCAGGTCAGTGGAGTTCTCGGCGGGAATGGCTGCGAGCGTGATGGTTTCGGGGAATCCCTGCTCGGTGGTCGCCCCCTCGGATGAGCTCGAACAACCGGCTGCGACGAGAGCCGCGGCAGAGAGCACGGCCGCGGCGGTTCCGGCACGACGGCGAGAGATGGTGGTCATGGCGTGATGTCCGTTCGGGGTGTGGTGGATGTTCAGGGCAGAGCTGTTCAGGGCAGAGCTGTTCAGGGCAGAACGATGGGGGGAAGGTCGGCGACGCTGTCGAGCACGTGGGTGGCACCCGCTTCGAGCAGCTGGGTCTCGGAATGAGCTCCGGTGAGGACGCCGACCAGCAGCGATGCGCCGGCTCGGCGACCGGACAGGATGTCGCTCGACGTGTCACCGACGACGGCGACCGCGGAAATGTCGGTCACCTCGGCGAGCAGGGCGGCCGAGAGCACGAGATCGGGGTGCGGACGGCCACGACCGGCACTCCCGGGTGCGAGGAATGCGTCCGGCAGATCCCGCCAGCCGAGCGCGTCGATGATGCGATTCTGGGTGGGTGCCGAGAATCCGGTCGTCAGGACGACGGTGATTCCGGATTCGCGAAGCTTCGTGATCGCCTGGGCCGCACCGGGTACGGGTGAGACCCCGTCGTCGATGCGGGCGTCGTAGGCCGACTCGAAAGCGCGGTTGGCGGCCTGAGCGCGGTCCTCTGTTCCGAACAGTGCGCGGAACACCTCGATCTTGGACCGACCCATCGTGTCGAGCACATAGCGGCGGGCGTCGTCACGTTCCGGACCGGCGTCGGCAAGTCCGACGGCGGTGGCTGCGGCATCGAACGATTCGAGTACCAGACCGTCGTCGGTGACAGTGGTTCCGGCCATGTCGAGGACGACGAGCTCGACGGGGGTGCTGATGTTCGGGCTGGTGGAGTTCGGCATGGGGAAGAGACTGCCGTTTGGTATAGACCATTACGTGGAACGTGAGTGAACGGACCGTGAACGTCGCACGACAATTAGGTCTAGACCAATTGATGCTATGGTTGGTCCATGGCCGTGGACACCGAACCTCGCGTACTCAAGCATCAGATCGTCCGCAGAAGCCTCGACGCGATGCTCGACGGCATGTCTGCGGGCGACGCGTTTCCGTCCGAGCGCGATCTCGCCGATCGATACGACGTGTCCCGCGAGACACTGCGTCAAGCCATCCGAGAACTGTTGGTAGCCGGTCGAATCGAACGTCGCGGCCGGGCGACGGTGGTGGCCGAACCCAAAGTGGTGCTGCCGTTGGCGATCGGCTCCTACACCGAGGCCGCGCGCGAGAAGGGCATGAGCGCCACTCGAATTCTGGTCGGCTGGGAAGTGTTCCGAGCAGACGACGTGCTGGCGGAACTCCTCGCGATCGAGATCGGTTCGGAGGTGGTGCAACTCGAACGCGTCTTCACCACCGGCGACGTGCGAGTCGGACTGGAAACGACCCGCATTCCCGCCTATCGAATCCCGGGGCTACAGGACAGTTTCGATCACCGAACGTCTCTCTATGCCGAATTGGCAGCCCGGGGAGTCACGTTCGGGCGCGTTGTCGACACCATCGAAACCGTCCTCCCCGATGCCAGGGAAGCCGCACTGCTCACCGTCGACACTCGGACACCGATGTTTCTGCTCGGCCGTGTCTCCTACGACACGGACGGTGTTCCCATCGAACACCGACGGTCGCTCTATCGCGGAGACCGGATGACCTTCACCGCCGTCATGGACGCCTGACATGACCTCAGCAGAAAGACTTTCCGTATGACATCGACGTACGACGTCGTGGTCGTCGGGGCCGGGATCGTCGGCCTCGCACACGCGTATCACGCCCATCGGCGCGGACTCACCGTGGCTGTGATCGATCATGCCGATCGTGTCGCAGGTGCCTCCGTCCAGAACTTCGGACACGCCTGCATCACAGCGCAATCCGGGACCGCACTCGAGTACGCGCGAGCAGGCCGCAGTCACTGGCTCGACCTCGCCCGAAGAGCCGACTTCTGGGCAGCGGAATCGGGAACGCACTGCGTCGCCCGGCACGAGGACGAGCTCGCGGTGCTCGAGCAGTTCGCCGAACTACGGGGCGAGGATCAGGTACAGCTGCTGGACCGCAGCGAGGTACTGAACCGACTCCCCCTTGCCGACACCGATGTGGTCGGCGGCATGTACCTGCCTCTGGACGTCCAGGTGGACCCGCGCTCCGCCGCTCCGGCCGTCGCACGCTGGCTCGCCGATTCCGGGGTGGACTTCCACTGGCGCACCGCTGCAACGTCGTTCGCGCCGGGAATCGTTCGCACCTCCCGCGGCGACCTGCATGCCGGTGCCACGTTCGTCACCGTCAACCACGACATCGATCGCCTGTTTCCCGAGAGCGCCGAACGCGGCGGACTGGTGCGGTGCCGACTGCACATGATGCGAGCCACCATGCCGCTGCGTGCACCGCTTCCCTCGCCGCTGTTCACCGGCTGGTCGCTGCTGAGGTACTCGGGTTTCGAGAACCTGCCCGCCGTTGCAGACGTCGCTGCCCGCCTGCAGGCCGAGTATCCCGACTACGTCGAACTCGACCTGCACCAGATGTACACCCCACAACCGGACGGGTCGATCCTGTTGGGCGACACCCACGTTCGCGAGATCACCACCTCGCCGTTCCAGAGCGAAGACGGTTTCGAGGTGTTGCTCGGCGAAGCGAGAACGCTGTTCGGAGTCGACCGCATCGACGTCGTCGAGCGATGGCAGGGAACGTACTGCTCCGCACCGGGTTCGGAATTCCTGCTGGAAGAGCCCGTCGACCGTGTGCACATCGTCACCGTCACGACCGGGATCGGCATGACCACCAGCATGGGTCTGGCGTTGTCCAACGTGGACAGCGCTCTGACCCCGGTCGCGCGGCGAGAGACCCGCCCTCGGCTCACCGCGCACAACTGAGCACATCTTCGTGTCAAGATGTAGCCATGCCGCCCGTCGTTCGTCCCTACCGAGGCGTCGCCGCCGACGAACGTCGACGTGAGCGACGCGAGAAGCTGCTCGACGCGTGCCTCGACGCCGTAGCGGAGTCCGGTGTCTCCACCGTCACGGTCGACGACATCTGTGCCCGCGCCGGCCTGTCCAAGCGCTACTTCTACGAGAGCTTCGGTGACCGCGACGCCATCCTCGTCTCTGCACTCGACGACGTGATCGATACCGTGGGAACCGCACTGAACGAGCTCGAACAGGAACATGGATCGACGGAAGAACGCGTCGCACACACCGCCGCGGCCTTGGTGCGCGCTCTCACCGCCGATCCACGGTCCTCCCTGCTGTACACCGAGGCGTCGGCCAATCCCGCACTCGAGGACCGGCGCCGACACATGGTCGACAGGTTCACCCCACTGCTGATGAAAGCAGTGCTCGACGCCGATCCTGCGGACCCCCGCGCCGAGGCAGCCACCGTGCTGATGATCGCCGGGACGACCGAACTTCTCGACCGATGGCTGCGCGGCACTCTGACATTCACCGAAGCCGAGTTCGTCGACACGTTGACCGCACTCGGCGTCGCCCTGGCAACCTCGTTCTGAGTCGCGGGATCCGCACCTGTCGGCGCAGTCACCCGAGCAGGCTCTGACCCAGATAGCCGTCGTCGACCACTCCCGGCAGTATCGCGAACACCGCGGACCCGATCGGCGTCGTCCACTCGTTCAGTGCATCGAACTCGTCGAGGCGCTGCTGAATCGGTAGGAACTGGGTCAGCACATCGCGCTGATAGCTCGCGAACAGAAGTCCGGAGTTCGACACCGAACCGGGAGCAGGTGGATCGTCGTAGTTGTACGCCCGCCGGAAGATTCGCTCGCCGTCGTGAAGGTGCCGTGCCCTCGCGATGTGCGAGGACGGCGGGATGACCGGAATGCCGAATCGATCGGTCACGTCGAAATCGGCCTCGTCGAACTCTGCGGTTCCGGTCAACGGGGCACCGGTGTCGAGAGTTCTTCCCACCGACAACTCCCGGCCGGGTCGGTCCAGTTCGTCCCAGGTGTCCATCTCGATTCGTATGCGACGCAACACCATCGACGTTCCGTGCTGCATCCAGGGCTGGTCGCTGCCGTCGTCCCAGACCAGGCCGTCGAAGTCGGTACTTCCGGCCTTCGGATTGACGGTACCGTCGACCTGCCCCATCAGATTGCGCATCGTGGTGCCCGATTCCTCGGTACCCCGCGAGCGCCGGAACCCGCGCTGCGTCCAGGCGATCGTCACCAACGAGCGAACGTTCTTGGTGAGTACCCGAAGGGCGTGTGCAACGGTGACAGGATCGTCCGAGCACACCTGCAGCAGCAGATCTCCACCGGTGAATTCCGGTTCCAGACGGTCGATTCCGAAGGCAGGAAGCGGTGCCAGCCACGACGGCCGCCGATCCGGCAGACCGATCGCATCGAACACGCCGGGGCCGAGTCCGACGGTCACCGTCAGGCGTGCGGGCCGAAGCGCCAGTTCGGCTTCGGTATCGGCCAGCGCGGGTGCACCGGCAGTGAGCCGTCCGATGTCCTCGGTCCAGACCTTCAGAATCCCGATCAGCTCGTCGCGCCCGACTCGATCGTGCAAGGTCAGCCCGACGAACGTCGAGTGTGCCTGTGGCGGAACCGTATCGATGCCCGCTTGATGCAGGCCACGCCACGGCACCGTGTCACCTCCGGTGGCCGTCTCCTCGGCCCGGTTGCCGATGATTCCGTAACCGGTCGCGGCTCCCACCCCCGCGACTCCGAGCGCGGCGACGCCTCCACCGAGGAGACGTCGCCGGCTCAGCGAGCGTGGTGACCGGTTGTCGTTGTCAGCCACCGGGTGTCGGGGCAGGGGTTGCCGACCCGTCCATGTCCATGTCCATGTCCATGTCCATGCTGCCCGGCTCGTAGTTCTCCTGGGCACCGGAGAAGTCACGAACCTGCGCGGTGAACGTCGTACTCGACGCATCCTCGAACTCGAGGGTGAACTCCGCGTCGGCTCCTGGAGTGAGCGGAGAGGTCACATCCATGAGCATCAAATGGTCGCCGCCCGCGGCGAGCACATGCGTTCCGCCCGCCGGAATGACGAAGCCGCCCTCCTTCGGACGCATCACCATCGCTCCGTCGGCCCCGGTTGCCATCTCGTGCAGTTCCATTGTGCTCGACGCCGGCGACGACGCACCGACCACGTGCACATCGGAGTCGCCGGTGTTCTGCAATTCGGCGAACGCCGCGGTCATACCGGAGTCGGCGGCTTTGACCCACTGCTCGCGGACGACAACGGAATCGGACTCCTTCGCCGCGGCGGCCGACTCGTTGCTGGAACATCCGGTGAGGATCAGACCGGTGACCGACACGGCGGCCAACAAGGTCGAGGTACGTCGGGAGAGTGTCATGCGAGTTCGCTTTCGTGTCGAGAGGCAGCAGCATTGGCGGTTCTGGTCCGTGCTCGACGGATCGAGCCGAGGACCACGTCGACGGCGAGGAACGCCACCAGGCTCAGCCCGAGGAGTGGGACGAACCAGCCGACAGCAACCGCGACGACCGTCAGTGCGACGACGGAGATCGGTGAGATTCGGCGAATGCCGCCGCGCAGCGGGGGACGCCCCGCGGTGACGCCGGTTGCCTTGGTGGGACGGCGTTTCCACCACATCATGTAACCGCGGACGATGACCGATGCCAGAGCGACCGCAAGTGCAAGCAGCGCAAGCTGATTGGCTACACCGAACAGAGTCCCCATGTGCAGTTGGATACCCCAGGCCGAGAGCTTGGCAGCAAGGGGCCAGTCGGAGAAGTACAGGGTGTCGATCACCGTGCCGGTACTGCCGTCGATCGAGATGGAGTTGTTCGACATCACCCAGGGCTGACGGGTCTCGGCGACGACGAACGCTGCGTCGTCCGACGCCGGGATCGACGCCTCCACCGCCCCGTCGATACCGTTGGCCTTCGCGATGCCGAGGACCGAATCGATGCGACCGACGTTGTCGTCGGTCATCGACGCGTCGGCCGACATGTCCATCGAATGACCGCCGTGACCGGAGTGGTCACCCGTCGTCGTCGCCTCGGAGGAGCCGATGGTCTTGGTGATGGCGGGGGTGGTCCAGCTCAGCGCCGTGCGGAGGTCGGTGACGTTCTCGCCCGCGTAGGTGGACCACGTGAGTCCGGTGGCGGACAGGAAGATCAGACCCACAGCGATCCAGATTCCCGCCACTCCGTGCCAGTTCAAAGACCGATTGCGCCCCTTCGACTTGCGATCGAAAGTGAGCAGTCGTGCCTTGTCGCGGTTGCGTCGATAGCGCTCGAACCACAGGTAGAGGCCGCCGAGCGCGATCACCCACAGCCACGAGGCGGCGAGTTCGCTGTAGAGGCGACCGGGTTCACCCAGGTGCAGATGGCGATGCAGCTCGGAGATCCAGGTACGCACAGGCAATGAGCCGGACGAGCCGTACACCGTCAGCTCGCCCACGGACGTCGCGGTCGCGGGATCGACGAAGACGGCCAGCCGCTTCGATTCACCGAGGGTGGGGTCGGTGAACATCACTCGGGTGGTGTCGCCTGCTTCGGCTGCGGGGCGAACGGCGGCGACGGTGAGATCGGGTCGTTCGGCCTGCGCTGCGCGTATCTGATCCGCTACCGGCACGGCCGGGCCGGTGGCGTCGACGTGCAGGTAGTCCCGATACATGAGTTGTTCGATGGTCGGTGCGACGGCGTACAGCCCGCCGCTGATGGTGGCGATGAGAATGAACGGTGCAACGAGAATGCCCGCATAGAAGTGCAGCCGCAGGATCAGCGGACGCCAGCTGCGAGGGCTTGTCGGACGGGTGGGCGGGGAAGGATCGGCGACGCGTTCCATTTCGGGTGTGGACACGAGGTCTCGTTTCGTGAAGAGATGAGTGGGCGCGCGGATGTGCGCGAGGTGGCATCGCCTACGGGACCGGGCCGCGCGGAGGCAGCGTGAATCACCGAGAGTGCGATGTGCGGTGTCGAATGCGGCAGCAACCCACTACCCGACGCCTGACGAGCAGGGCGGGTGTGACGGTGGGTTGTGCTCAGGCAGTTCGAGCCGGTGGTCCGCGGTTTCCGCAGCCAGAAAGGTCGAGAAGTCGCGGTGATCCCGGAATCCGGTACACCGGCAGTGGCGGGGCGATGCGCTTGTCGTCGACGACGAGGGCAGCCAGTAGTGGGAGAGCCCTGCCCAGCGAGGTCACCGCGCGTCGGATGCCGAGTTCTGCACCCCTGATGGCCAGGGCACCGACCAGGACGGCGACCACGTGGGCCGCGAACATCTGCTCGGTGATCATGGGACCGTGATGGTGACTGTCGACGACGGTGAGCAGTAGATGGCCGATCGACTGGGCCGCAGCGAGAACGACCAGCAGTCGAGTGCGCGGTGCAGCCCCCGTCGGTGCCACCGCGGTTGCGTATCCGACGGCCGAGCACACCAGCGCCAGCAGCACGATCGACGCATCGGACGGGGCCATCCCGCCGCCGACGGTGTGCGCCCAGGCGGTGACCAGCGCCGAGAGTCCGCCCACGGAGGCACCGCGCAGAGGCGCGAATCCTTCCGTCGGCTCGGACATGGACGGGAGCTTACTACCGACTACACCGAGTAGTAGTCCGGGCCCGGCAGCGACGCTCCCGTTACACCAAAGCCGGTCCAGCGGTCTTTTTACAGTTGGTTATCCTGATCATCGGTACTCGAACGATCAACGGTCGAGCCGCGAGATCGAGAGTGGTCGCACATGGCAGAGAATTCGGACGCGGCTCAGGCGAGGGTGTTCGCCGACATGCTGACCGCCGAGATCGCGGCCGCGTCGAGTCGCATCGAGGACTCCGAGCAACTCGCCCGCAAAGCCCTGCGCGTCGGCGATTCCCGCAGCCACGTCTGGCACAGCGACGAGGCGCAGACTCAGAAGCAGTCGCTCTACGAGCTGCACCGCCAGCTCGATGCGTTGCGCAACCGATTCCCCGCCGTGTAGCGGCCCTCCGCTCGGGTCGGGGTCAGTCCTTGCCGACCGCAGCGACGATCAGTCGAGCAAGTTCCCCCGTCGCGTCCTCCGGTGCGAGAGTGCCGGATACCGCCGCCTGAGAGAGAGCCTCCGCTGCACCGAAGATCGCAGTGAACGACGGTGCCGAGATACCCCCGGATCCGCTGTACGGGTCGAGAATCGACCGGCATCGTTCGGAGTACGCCCGTTCGGCCGTTCTCTTGACCTGTTCGAGTTCGGGCGAGCCCTCCAGTGCCGCCAGCACACCCGTCAGCTCACGACCCTGCGCCAACGCGCAGCCGACGTACGAGTCGGCGATGGCCTGTGCGCGTCCGTTCAACGAGTCGGGCGCGGAGCGCAGAGATTCCTCGAGCATGACCGTTTGTCGGTCGTCGAATTCTGTGAACAGTGCGGCCAACAGTTCTGCACGCGAGGCGAAGTGGCTGTACACCACGGGTTTTGCGACGCCGGCATGTTCGGCGAGTCGGCCCAGCGTCAGAGCGTCGGCCCCCTCCGCTCGCACGAGCGCCCACGAGACCTCGACCAACTGGTCGTATCGGTCGGATCGAGACAATCGCGTCCGCGCCATCGGAGACCCCCTTGCGCTATGTACTAATAGTAACCTACTGTTGGTACATAGCCGTTTCGCCTCGCAGAAGGAATCGACCATGCCCGCACTCGTCGTAGTCTCCCATTCCGACCCCGACTCACTGACCCACCACGTCGCTCGATCCGTGACCGACGCAATCCGCACTGCAGGTGACACCGTCGAGACGGCCGATCTCGCCGCGGAGAATTTCGACCCACGGTTCGCCGGTGGGGACCTGAATCTGTTTCGGGGCAACGGCATCGCGCCTGCGAACGTGATTGCCGAACAGGAACGGATAGACCGCGCCGATCACCTGGTTCTGGTCTTCCCGATGTACTGGTGGTCCATGCCTGCCCTGCTGAAAGGGTGGATCGATCGCGTCTTCGTCAGCGGGTGGGCCTACGATCTCACTGCCGACTACGGCATCGTCAAGAAGCTGGATCGACTCACCGTCCACCTGGTCTCTCTTGCCGGCGACGACGCCGACAGCTTCGATCGCCACGGCGTGTACGACGCGTTCCGGACGCAGATCGAACGCGGTATCGTCGAATATTGCGGTGCCACAGTCGGATCGACGACTTTCCTGCACGAAACCGATACCAAGACTCCCGACGCTCTCTCTGCGGAGGTCGCCGATCTCGCTTCTGCCATTGCCGCCCGAGTGGCCGGCCGACAGCAGGCCCTCGTGCACTGAAAGACCCATCACGTCAGGCGGCGCAAGTCATTCTCCGAGCTTGTCGACCAACCACTCCACCGTCGACTTACAAACTGCGTCAGCGTGATCGGTGAACAGCTCGAAGTGCGATTCGGGGTAGGACACGTACTCGACCGTGTCGACGTCAGCGAACGCTGTGCGCACTCGCGAGGGCGGAGTGATGGTGTCGGATTCGGCGAGTATCGCGAGAACCGGAACGGTGAGTCGGGCTGCCGCCTTGCGCGTCGACCACCGCAACATGGCCGGTAGCGAAGCGACGGTCACCTCGTTGCGGTAGTTCTCCGCTCCGCGCGCCATCTCCTGTGACCATTCGTAGGCTCCGTCCGAGTTCATCGTCGCCACCTCACCCGGCCGTCCCGCCGCCGGAATGGTCAATCCCGGCCTACGGAACAGACGTCGTAGCGCATCCCGAACGATGACCGGTGCGAGCTCGAGATTGCCGGTGGGAGTGAGGCGGATGAACGGGATGATCGCGGCAACCGCCTTCACTCGCGGATCGTCCGCGGCCACAGCAATGGCATGCCCTCCCGACATGCTGGTACCCCACACGGCAATTCGGTCGGAATCGATCCGTGGGTCGCGCGCCAGTACGTCGAGCGCGGCATGGAAGGACCGCAACTGCTGAGGTAGGTCGATGTGCTGGCGTACGTCGCCTCCGCTTGCGCCGAACCCCGGGTAGTCGAATGCGAGCGATGCCACCCCACCTGCGGCCAGGTCTGCGCTGTAGTTCGGTATCAGCATTTCCTTCACTCCGGCGAACCCAGGAGCCGTGAACACCGCCGGGCACCGCATGGCGTTCTCTCCTTCGGGCAAAGTCAACACTGCGGCTACTTCGATACCGTCCACCGTGAAAGTCGTCTGTTCCTCGATCATCGTCCACCCCTCGGCCGTTCGCCCCCGTCCGAATCGACGGAAAACTACGATCGTAGTTTCTGCATACCGTACGGGAACGACATCCAACGCGGTTCGAAATCCGAGCGCGACGTTGTCGTCAGAGACCGAGCAACCTGCGAACTCCCTGCGCGACATCAGCACGCGTCGGTGCCCGGACCCCAGCGGTGACGTGTGCTAACAGCACACCGTCCGCCCAGGCCACAAGCTGAATCGCCGGATCGATGGAGGCCTCCTCGGAACCGACACCGGCTGCGGCACAGAGCAATTCCGCCAATGCGGTGAAGCGACTGCGCGCGGCGGTCAACAACGGTGCCAATTCGTCGGATCGTGAGGACTCGAGAATCAGCGTGTAGCGCGCGACGAGCAGAGTGCGATTGGCCGGCAGCAGCCACGCGTCGACCACATCCGCGAATACTTCGGCAGCGGTGTCCACACTCCACGGCCCTGGCTCACGATCGCCCAGAGCGTCGTACAGGACCACCATTTCCTGCTCCACGAGCGCATCGAGAGCGGCCCGCAGCAGATCGACGCGACGACGAAAGACATTCGAGGTGGAGCCGGGAGGGATACCGAGCGCCTTGTCGAGACGACGGTGAGTCAGTCCGTGCACACCGTCGGTAGCCAGCAGCTCGATCGCCCCACCGGCCAGAAGCCGAGCACGATCGGAGCCGTGGAAACCGCTCACCCGAGTCACGGGCTTCAGTGTATGGAGAACTGTCTCGAAATCGGGCACCGCCACCGTCACGAGGGACGCCCTCAGCTCTGGCCGATTCGCTTCCTTCGAGTGGCTCGAGGTCGTTCGGCGGGATCGATGCGCCCGATGCCGTGCCAATCCCAATAGATTCGATGTCTCGAGATGAGGGGTCCGTCGAGCTCCACGATCTCGACGAGATCGAGTTTGTCGCCGTTCGCCGTCTGACGCGGGTGTTCCCAGACCAGACGGTGCCCGTCGAACGTGTAGATGCCCACGCGGTCCGGCGACGGCGATTCGTTCTCGTCGGATCGCCGACGCGTGGTCTCCTGCAGAAAGCTGTCGAGTGCGATTCGTCCTTCGACTATTCCGGATCGCAGATCGAACAGCACCGGAACCAAGGGGCTTTCGAGAACCGCACCTGCGGCGTACAACTCGGACAGAGCGGGCGCGTCTCGATCCCCGATGCGCTTGTGCCACTCACGGAAGACATAGGAGGCTTGCTCCACGGTTGCGGCCACGTCGAATCCTTCTGTGTTGCAGTATTGTCCGCGACGATTGTTCGCGGGTCGACCGAGGGGAAGCACGCCGTCGGGTGCCGGTGCCGGTCACGTTCGGCAGATGATCATGTTTCGCGAGCTGTCGACGAACGGCGCAGACGCCTGCGACACGAACCGACGAAGAGCCGCCGCTGTGGCGACACACGTGGTTCCCACGACAATGTGCATATCTCGTCCCCGTCGTCGAGCAGTGCAGTTCGACAAGCATTGTGCACCAACAGAAGCCATTCGGCACCTTCCGGTCCGATGGTCCCGAACCGATATCCGAAACCCGCGAAACCACGGTTATCGCGACAATTCCGGTGCCCCCGGGCATGTGCGGCAGCAGATCTGCTGCGCGGCGGCACAGCGTCCACCGAGACCGGCACCCGGAATCAAGCGCAACCACACCGACTGTTCACCCGTAGGTCGACAAAGATTCCGCGGCCGTGAGCCTGTGCAGCGAGCGTCGATCGCTCCTGTACGTCGGGAACGGCATCCAGGATCGATGTGTCAGTAGCGGTCGTGAACCGACATCAGTTCTCCGATTTATGTTCGAGGATCAGGCCTTGTTGCACCACCGAAGCGACCGGACGACCCCTCTCGTCCACGATCGACCCTCGCGCCAAGCCGGATCTGGGGGTGTGAAACGGCGAGTCCTGAAGATAGAGATACCAGTCGCCGGCCCGCACGTCGGCATGGAACCACATCGAGTGATCGATACTCGCCGTGCGCATGGTGTGGGCCCCGGCCAGATCTCCGCGTGCATGTGCGATGGCGGGTAGCAACGATCGATCACTTGCGAACGCCAGGATCGCCCTGTGAACGTTTTGATGGACGCCGTCGACGGCTGCGGTACGAAACCAGAAGCAACGCCGTTCGGAGTCGTCGATGTACCGGATATCGACCGGCCGAGACGCGGTCTCCCAACGCCGTCGCGTCGGAAGCTTGATGCCGTCGGCCGGCAGACCGAGATGACGACGCCGATGCAGCGGCTCGAGCGACTCGGGGTGTGGAACCGCCGGCAGGACATTGGCTTCCGCGTCATTGGGGGCTCCGACTGCCGCTGACGCACAGAACGAGGCCGAGAGCCTGGTGAGGTTGCGAGCGTTCTGAACCACCGTGGTTTCTCGGATGGAGAAAGACCTTCCGTCTCGCACGGCGTCGACGTCGTAGCGCAAGGGGTGTTCATGCGAACCCGAGATGAGGAAGTACGCGTGGAGGGAGTTCACCACGCGTTCGGGATCGTCGACCGTCGCAGCGCTTGCGAGCACTGCCTGCGCAATAAGGTGTCCGCCGAATGTTCGCTGAGTGAACCCCTCGACAGGCCTCCCCACGAAGCTCGAAATTGCGCGATCGAGTCGATCGTCAGGTGCACGACACGGCTCGACGGCAAGCCTGTTCACCAGATCCTCGCGGTTCGTCACGCCCGCGACGGACGTGTTGTCGCCGTCCTCGGTGTCCTCGTGATCACCAATGCTCGATCCCATGTTGATAGACAGTACTCTATAGAGTGTGTAACGTAGATCATGCAGTCCCGGTCGAGTGGTCTGCACCACCATCCGGCGTGCTGTTCGAAGCCACGACCGCCCATTGCTCCCAGGAGTTGAGCCCATGAACGAACATCGCAACGATCCCGACGGCACTCGGTCGTTCGCCCAGAGACTGATCGACCCGAAGTCGATTGCGATCGTGGGGGCATCCAACGATCCGAAGAAGACGACGGCTCGGCCGCAGCAATTTCTGGCGCAGGCCGGCTATACCGGAAACGCCTATTTCATCAACCCCACGAGGGAAACCGTGCAGGGCGAAAAGGCATGGCCCAGCCTGTCTTCCCTGCCCGAGGTTCCCGAGCACGTCTACATCATGACCGGCGCAGAAGCGGCGATCTCTGCTGTCGAAGAGTGCGCTCGACTCGGCGTCACTGCCGCCACAGTTCTCTCGTCGGGATTTGCCGAGGAAGGCCCCGAGGGCGTCGAACGCGAGGACCGTCTGCGAGCGGCCGCAGCCAAGGGCGACGTGCGAGTCATCGGTCCCAGCAGCCTGGGAGTGGTCAATCCGCGCACCGGAGTCATGCTCACGGGTAACGCAGCATTCGGCGAGCCGAACATCCCGTCCGGCGGAATTTTCGTCGCTTCGCAGTCCGGCAGCGTCATCGGATCCCTCGTCAGTCGAGCACGCGGCCGCGGTATCGGATTCGCCGGACTCGTCTCCACCGGTGGTGAAGCAGACTTGTCCCTCGGAGCCCTCTGCGAGTCGATGGTTGCCGATCCCGGCGTCACCTCCTTCGCCCTCTTCATGGAGTCGCTGCGCAATTCGGAAGACCTCGCCTCGTTCGCACAGGCCGCCGCCGCTGCCGGCAAGCCGGTAGCGGTGTACAAGCTCGGTCGCTCGGATGAGGCTGCGGCACTTTCTGTTTCGCACACCGGAGCACTCGCCGGCGAGGACAGTGAGTCCGAGGCATTCTTCCGCGCCTGCGGTTTCGCTCGGGTCTACAACTTCGAGTCTCTCGTCGAAGCACCCGGCCTGCTGCGTCGCGTCCCCGTCTCCCCCACGCCCGTCTCCCCTCGAGTCGGCGTAGTGACGACCACCGGCGGCGGTGCAGCGATAATGGTCGACCAGCTCGCGCTGCGCGGACTCACCATCGCAGGACCGAGCGAGAAACTCGTTGCAACGATGGCAGAGCGCGGAGCCACCATCCCACACAGCCTGATTGCCGATCTGGGCTTGGCAGGCGCGCGCCACGACATTGTCACCAACGCTCTGGACGCGATGCAGGAGAGCGGCGAGTTCGATCTCATCGTGTTCGTCATCGGCTCCTCGGCTCGCCTCAACCCGGAACTCGCGGTGCAGGCCATCTCCGAGCGGGGCAACCATTCGGTGCCCATCGTCGCCTTCGCGCTGCCCGAAGCACCCGACGCCGCAGCACTTCTCAACACCTCCGGCGTCCCTGCCTTCCGCACACCGGAGTCGTGCGCCGACGTCATCGCAGCCACATACGGTCGCGTTCCGGCGTCCATCGGCAACGGAGCTCGGTTCGCCGTCGACGCCACGGCACCGACCGCGGTACTGGACGAGAAGGCATCGGGCGAGCTGCTCGGCTCGCTGGGCGTCGAATTCTGCCCCGCAGTCGCACTGGACGTCGCCTCGCTCGAAGACGATCTGAACCTGCCATTTGCTTACCCGGCCGTCGTGAAAGTGTTGTCGGACAGAGTCCCTCACAAGAGCGATGTCGGCGGGGTCATGCTGAACGTGACCGACGACCAGGGTGTGCGCGACGCTGCTCGATCCATCGTCACCAGCGTCGGCGAGCACCAGCCCGACGTCGTCGTAGACCGTGTTCTCGTACAGCAGATGGCACCTCGCGGCTTGGCCGACGCGTTGGTGGGATATCGCGTCAGCGCCGATGTCGGACCGTTGGTCGTACTGTCCACCGGAGGCGTGCTGGCCGAAATTTTCGCTGACTCCTCGGTTCGCCTCGCACCGGTCGACACGAAGACCGCTCACGAGATGATCGGTGAGGTCAAGGGGCTGTCGGTGGTCACCGGCTACCGGGGACTTCCGGAAGGCGATCTGGATGCTCTCGCAGCCACCATCGTTGCGGTCTCCGAGCTCGCCGTGTCCCACACAGACGTACTGGAGGCCGAGATCAACCCGGTCTCCATCCGTCCCGCTGGTGCAGGCGTCGTCGCACTCGACGCGCTGGTGCGTCGAGCTTCGAGCTCGGACCGAGGCGAGTCGTTGACGGTAGGGTCTGCCGCTGCGGCAGGTCACTGATCGTCACATCGATCGAAAGACGCCGGCCCCGAACCGCTTACGGTTCGGGGCCGGCGTCGTCGTCGGGCAGGGATCAGAAGTCGAACAGCTCCGAAGGGTTGTCGACCAAAAGCTTCTGTTGCCCGGCCGTACTCGGAACAATCGCGGGGATACCGTCCACCAGCACTCCGTCGTCGGGCATGGCTGCGTGCAGATTCGGGTGCGGATAGTCCGTACCCCACACCACACGATCCGGGTTGTGTGCCGCATACCGTGCCGCGAGTTCGTTCGCATCGTCGTACGGTGCACCCTGGGTGCTGACGCGGTAGGTGCTGCTCAGCTTGAGCCACACATTGCCGGTGTCGAGCAACCGCTCGATTGCCCGAATCGCAGCACTGTCGAGCCCCTGAGCCAGGTCGACCCTCCCCAGGTGATCGATGACGACCCGTCCGGGGAGCGAGGAGATGACCTCGTACCTGTCTGCAGCCCCTGTTCCTGAAACGTGAATCTCCAGGTGCCAACCGTACGGGGCGATCTTGTGCGCGTACTGCACTATTTCATCGTCGCTCGGTGGCGGACCCAGGTGCGACATGAACTGCAGACGTACCCCTCTCACGCCTTCTTCGTGCAGCGCTGCGAGCTCCCGATCGGGGGTGTCGAGGCCGATCAGCGCGACGCCCCGATACCGGCCACGACCTGTACGAAGAGCATCGACGAGCACCGCATGATCGCGCCCGTGCGACGCCGACTGGACGATGACCGCACGCTCGAAACCGAGCGCATCGTGCAGCCTTCGGAGACTGCTCAACGGGACGTCCGGTGGTGTGAACGTCCGGTCGGGCGCGAAGGGAAATTGCGCTGCGGGGCCGAACACGTGGCAATGACTGTCGCACGCATTCGGTGGCAACCGGTATACCGGCGCGCTGGGGAACGCGAGCGGACCTTCGATCGTGGGCTCCGATCGTGGAAGCATGTCGTTCTCCTTCGTTGCAGGGTCAGTCACAGCGAGCGGACATGCCGCCGTCGACGACGATCTCGGTACCGGTGATGAACCGTGCCTCGTCGGAAGCAAGGAACAACGCAACATTCGCGGTGTCTCGGCCATCGCCCATGAAACCGATCGGAATCCGTGAGAGCCGTTGTTCGAGAAGCTTGTCCACGTCACCGCCGGAGCGTTGCCCGGCGAGCCGAACCTCGACCATCGGCGTGTGCAGCTGTCCTGGAATCACCGTGTTGGCACGAATGCCCAGCGGCGCGTGCTGTACCGCGACCGACCGGGTGAATGCGATCACTCCGGCCTTCGACGCGGCGTACGCCGCCTGTGCAGCTCCGGTCCAGCGGATACCGGATGTCGACGCGGTGTTGACGATGGCACCCGTGCCGGCCTCCTTCATGTGCGGCAGGACGTGTTTGCACGTGAGAAATGTTGTCGTGAGGTTGAATTCGAGCTGCTTGTTCCACTCTTCTTCGGTCATCTCGACCGGGCCACCGGCGCGCGACCCACCGACGTTGTTGACCAGGACATCGATCCTGCCCGCTTGCTCCACACACGTGGACACGACGGTCTCGACGGCAGCGGTATCGGTCACGTCGCACTGTAGGGGGATGATCGAGCCTTCTGGTCCGTCGAAGCGCGCGACCGTCTCCTCCAGTGCCTCGCGGTTGAGATCCACCGCGAATACCGTCGCCCCTTCCTGCGCGAAACGCACCGCGGATGCGCGCCCGTTGCCCCATCCGGGTCCGACGCTTCCGGCCCCTGTCACCAGAGCGACCTTGCCTGCCAATCGACCCGTCATACCGTCACTTCACTTTCCGATGATTCGAGGGTGTCGGCCGGCGCGGTCTGGCCGACCTGTAGTGCTACGAGAAAACGAGACACCATGTTGTACGCCGCGATGGTGCCGGTCAGCTCGACCAGTTGTTGGGTGCCCAATCGATCGTGGACTGCCGCGCTGAGCTCGTCGGACACGGTGACCGAGCGCGTCATCGCGTCCGCATAGGCGAGGACGAGCAGATGATCGTCGTTCAGCGGGGCAACGTCGGCGTCGAGTCTCAGGGCGGCAACCTGCTCGTCCGTCAGCCCCTCGGCGCGTGCGAGCGGGGCGTGCGCACGCCACTCGTAGTCGGCACCGTTCAGCGCAGCGATGCGGCAGATGGCGAGTTCTCGGAGCACACCGGGCAGCGCCATGCTGGACCTGACCGCACCGAGCAACGTGTTCCATCCGTCGGCGAACGGTTCGCTGTGCAGCAAGGCCTCGTCGAGCGGGGTCAGGTGGCCGCCTCTACGGGCCTTCACTCGGTCTGCGACTTCGCCGTTACTAGCGGCGGGATGCACTCTTGCCAATGGTCCGATCCTCTCATTGTGGTGTGCACAACACCGATTGTTGACAGTGATGTGGAACACGAATAACGTACCACCTACGTACTGTTGTACGTCAGTAGGACATCAGAAGCAATCTTGCGGCTACTCGGACCACGGATGACTCAGACTCTCGACAGAACGGACCGTCGTGCACACCACTGCCAGCGATGCCAACACACATACCGCCCGCGAACACTGCGTGGCCGGTCACGGTGATGTCCGGATCGGCTACGTCCGAGAGGGCGACGGTCCAACTATTGTGATTCTCCCTTCCCTGGCGCGGGGATCGGCGGACTACGACGACGTTGCCCCACTACTGGCAGCGCGCGGTTTCCGTGTGATCCGCCCCGACCCCCGCGGCATCGGCGAAAGCACAGGACCGATGAACGGCCTGAACCTGCACCACTTCGCCGCCGACGTCGCCGCGGTCCTCGATCACGAACAGTGCACCGGCACAGTCGTCGTCGGCCACGCATGGGGCAGCCAGCCCGCCAGAATGCTGGCAATGGACCGGCCCGATCTCGTCAGCGGCCTCGTCATGGCCGCGGCCTCGGCCGGAAAGATGCCTCCAGGATCGAACGAAAAACCGTACTCGAGGCTTCGGGACGCCATCGACGGGGCCGGTAATCTGGACCTGCCCGATGAGGTACGCATGGAGTGCCTGCGACAGGCATTCTTTGCGCCGGGCCATGATCCGAGTTCGTGGATGACCGGGTGGTCGACCAGCACACATCACGCTCAGAGCCACGCGCGCAACATCACGCCGATCGACGAATACTTCGCAGGTGGAACGGTGCCGATACTCGACCTGCAAGCCGAACACGATGCGGTCGTCATCCCGAACATCTTCAAGCCCATGTTGGGCGAGCGGGTCACGGAGTCCGTCATCGCCGACGCTGCACACGCTCTTGCACCCGAGCAGCCCGAGGCGTTCGCCGAGGCCATCGCATCGTTCGCGCATTCCGTTCTCGAGTCGGAAAGCCGCACTCAGTGAAGCGGCCGCTGACCACCGCGCTGTTCGTCCTCGCGGTCGTGATCGTCACCGTGACCGCATTCGTCAACGCCAGTTCGTCCGGTGCGGCCGCCACCGCCCGGGGAAAACTCACGTTGATCGCGCCGGCCGCACCCGGAGGCAACTGGGACGGGTTCGCCCGTGAAAGTCAGCGCGCCATGCGCGCTCAGGGCATCGTCAACAACCCGCAGGTCATCAACATCCCGGGCGCGGGCGGCACGATCGGGCTGAGCCAGTTCGTCCAGACCCCCGGCCGTGAGGACGCGTTGATGGCCACCGGCGGAGTCCTGGTCGGCGCCATCGAAATGGCCGACAATCCGGAGTCGTTCGACGACGTGGTGCCTATCGCACGAATGGCCGATTACTATGCGGTCCTGGTCGTTCCCGGCGATTCGCCCTACCTCACCCTCGACCAATTCCTCGCCGATTGGCGCGCGAATCCGGGCGGCACCTCGATCAGTGGTGGATCGCTCGGATCGATCGACCATCTACTCAGTGGACTCCTGGCCCAAGCCAACGGAATCGACCCCGCCGCCGTCAACTACATCGCATACTCCGGCGGTGGGGAAGCCCTGTCCGCGTTGCTTTCTCACGTCACAACAGCTGGGATCTCAGGATACAACGAGGTGAGCGACCAGATAGCCGCCGGCTCACTGCGGGCTCTCGCCATCTCCGCACCGGAGCGGGTGGACGAGGTGGACATTCCTACCTTCACAGAGCAAGGAACCGACGTCGCGATGTCGAACTGGCTCGGATTCGTTGCAGCACCGGGAATCTCGGAGGCCACCAAGAACGAGTTCGTGGACATCATCGGAGAAATGCGCGAGACACCGGAATGGAAAGCCACGATGGATCGCAACAACTGGACCGACACCTTTTCTACCGGAACCGAGTTCGAGGACTTCATCGAACTCGAAGTGGCGCGAGCCAAGGACATCATCGAGGAACTCGGACAATGAGCACAGACTCTCTACCGACGCGGCGCGCTGAAAATCCGCGCCCCCACTCGTTCTGGACCGGGCGCAGCGAGCTCGCTGTCGTCGCACTGCTGTACGCCATCGCAGTGTTTCTCACCGTCGGCACTGTCACGATGAAGGTCATGGGGTCGTCGGTTCCCGGCCCCCAATTCTTCCCCATCATCGTCTGCATCCTGCTCTATGGGAGCGCAACGGCATTGGCGATCAACATCATTCGCCATCCCAAGGTTTCGGACACCGCAGCGCATCCCGGACACGGCGACTTCTCCCCCGACATGTTGCGCGACCTCGGAGATCTCTCCGACAACAGCGATCCACTCCCAGGTCCTGCAGCACCGACATGGGCGACGCATTCGGATTGGAAGACCGTCGGGCAAGTCGTGGGTGCCCTGGTGGGGTTCGTACTTCTGCTCGAGATTCTGGGCTGGATACTCTGCGCCGCTGCGCTGTTCTGGGTCGTGGCACGTGCGCTCGGTAGCAGAAGGCCGCTGTTGGACATTGGTCTGGCCTTACTGATGTCGTCGTTCATCCAATTGGCCTTCAATGCAGGTCTCGGACTGCCATTGCCGTCCGGTTTCGTAGGAGGGCTGTTCTGATGGATCAACTCCCCCTGTTGATGGACGGCTTCGCAGCCGCCCTCACCCCGATGAATCTGCTGTGGGTTCTCATCGGCGCGATTCTCGGCACCGCGGTCGGAGTGCTGCCCGGTCTCGGTTCTTCGATGGCCGTGGCATTGCTGCTGCCGGTGACGTTCTCCCTCGAGCCCACCGCCGCATTCATCATGTTCGCCGGCATCTATTTCGGCGGCCTCTTCGGCGACTCGACCTCCGGGATCCTGCTCAATACCCCCGGCAACTCGTCGGCGATCGCGTCGACCTTCGAGGGCCACCGTATGGCCAAGAGCGGTCAAGCCGCCAAGGCACTGGCAACTGCGGCCGTCGGAGCATTCATCGGTGGCATCATCGCAACGACGTTGGTCGTGTTCTTTGCCCCTACCCTCGTTCGACTCGCCACCGTCTTCGGCCCCGCCGAGTACTTCGCGCTCGCCGTCTTCGCCTTTCTGGCGATCTCGGCCGTGGTGTCGGAATCCGTCGTGCGCGGTCTGGCGGCCCTCGGTATCGGACTGGCACTGGCGTTGGTCGGAGTCGACGGACCGAGTGGTACCGCGCGCTATGCGCTCGGCATGCCAGAACTGTTCGACGGCATCTCCATCGTCGTGATCGCAGTCGGCCTGCTCGCACTGGGTGAGGTGCTCTTCGTCGCCTCACGCATCCACCGAGACCCGGTAGTCACTGCGGTGAAAGCCGGCGGAAAAACGCGTCTGAATCTGGCCGACTTCCGCCGGGCCCTTCCCGCATTCCTGCGAGGCACGACCTTCGGAGCGCCGTTCGGGCTCATCCCGGCCGGTGGATCCGAAGTGCCGACCTTCATGGCGTACGGCACCGAGAAGTACTTGGCCAAGAAGAACGGCGACGACACCTTCGGCACCAGCGGTTCCATTCGGGGCCTGGCTGCACCCGAGGCTGCCGCCAACTCCACGGCCGGTACAGCAATGGGCGCGCTGCTCGCTCTGGGGCTGCCGACCTCGGCAACCGCGGCGATCATGCTGGCTGCATTCCAGCAGTACGGGATGCAGCCGGGGCCTCTGTTGTTCGAGCGCAGCGGTGACTTGGTCTGGACTTTGTTGGCGTCTCTGTTCATCGGTCTGGTGATCCTGCTGACGATCAACCTTCCGTTCGCTCCGGTATGGGCCAAATTGCTGTCCATTCCACGCCACTACCTCTACGCCAGCATCAGCGTCTTTTGCGTGCTCGGTGTCTACGCCATCAGTTCGTCCAGCATCGATCTGTGGCTCCTCGTCGCCATCGGACTCGTCGGATTCATGATGCGCCGCTACAACATTCCACTTGCCCCAGTCCTCATCGCCGTCATTCTGGGCCCCCTGGCAGAAGTCGAACTACGCCGCGCTCTCGCGGTATCGGAAGGCAGCCTCGGAATCCTGGTCGGCAGTCCGATCACCATCACCCTCTACCTGGTGCTCGCGGCCGCGCTCACCGTCAGCGCAGTACAGCACCTGCGTCATCGAGCCTCGAACCGTCAGCTCGAAACCTCGGACAGGACATAGTCGATGACACTCAACGATGCACAGGACCATACGACCGATGTGGTCGTAGTCGGCGGCGGCAACGCAGGATTCACTGCCGCCCACGCGGCCGCGGCGCGAGGACGGCGCGTGATCTTGCTCGAAAAAGGAAACGAGAGCGAATCGGGTGGCAACAGCTATTACACAGCCGGTGCCACCCGTATCGCACATCGCGGGCTGGCCGATATCGCCGATCTGATCGATCAGGACCAGCGGCATACCGTCACCGAAGTGCCCCCGTATTCAGCGGACGAGTACGCCGCGGATCTGGCGAAAGTCACTGATGGGCGCAATGATCCGGACTTGACCGAAGTCCTCGTACACGAGAGTTTGGATTGTGTGCGGTGGTTGCATCAGCGCGGTCTGCGCTATCGCCTGATGTACGAGCGTCAGGCCTATAAGCTTCCCGATGGGACGTATCAGTTCTGGGGCGGGCTGCACATCGGGAACACCGGTGGTGGTCAGGGCCTGATTGCCGATCACACCCGCGTCGCGCTGGCCGAGGGCGTCGATATCCGCTACGGCCACTCCGTCACCGACCTGATCTACGACAACGACCGCGTCACCGGAGTGCGCTTTCGTAGATCCGACGGCAGCGCCGGAACGGTGTTGGCCGAGTCGACTGTGCTGGCCGCAGGCGGTTTCGAAGCCGACGCCGAGATGCGCGAACAGCATCTGGGGGCAGGGTGGTCCCACGCCAAGGTACGAGGCACACCACTCAATACCGGCGAGGTTCTCGCGGCCGCCCTCTCGATCGGTGCAGGTAAGGGCGGAGACTGGACGACCTGCCACAGCACGGCATGGGATGCGTTGGCGGAGAACAACGAAAGCAATCGCGAACTGACCAACCGGTTGACTCGGCAGTCCTATCCACTCGGAATCGTCGTCAACAATCGAGGGGACAGATTCCTCGACGAAGGAGCCGATTTCCGCAACTACACCTACGCGAAGTACGGGAAGGAGATTCTCGCTCAACCTGACTTCATCGCGTACCAGATCTTCGACAGCGCTCTGCGTCCGATGCTCAGAACCGAGGAATACGACATGCCGGGAGTCTCGGAAACGGTGGCCGACTCGGTCGGCGAACTGGCCCGCATTCTCGGCATCGGCGCTCGAGGGTTGGAGACGACCATCGACGAATTCAACGCGTCGATCGACCGATCGATCACGTTCGATCCCACAGTGAAGGACGGCCGCGCCGCACGAGTGCAGCCACCGAAGAGCAACTGGGCCGCACCGATCGAAACCCCGCCGTTCTACGCATATCCCGTCACCTGCGGAATCACCTTCACCTTCGGTGGTCTGGCCGCCGACACCCACGGCCGCGTCCGTCGAGACGACGGTTCGACCATCGCCGGTCTGCTGGTCTGCGGAGAGATGCTCGGTGGGCTGTTCAGCGGAAACTATCCTGGCGGTTCCGGGCTCGCTGCGGGTGCCGTCTTCGGCCGCCGAGCGGGCAACATCGCCTGAATCGACACTCGGCTGCCTGAACAGCAGCCGAGTGCTGGCTACGATGGGCGACAGTGAGGGTCGGTCACGACCATCCGATCGACAGGAGCGCACAGAGGAATGCCGAGAGACGATCCCGACTACATCGAGTCGGTCAGCAAGGCGTTCCAAGTGATCGAAGCGTTCAGCGCGTCGCACCCGACGCTGACCATTTCGGAGGCTGCCGCACTCACGGGGTTGACCAGACCTACCGTTCGGCGTCTTCTGCTGACGCTGTGCAGGCTGGGCTTTGCCTCGCAGCCGGACGGCAAAAGGTTCGCGCTCACCCCGCAGATGATGCGACTCGGTTACGCCTACCTTTCGTCCACCCCGATCTGGGACCATGCGCTGCCGTATCTCAGGGACCTTGCCGATGCAGTGCGCGAGTCGGTTTCACTTGCTGTGCTCGATTCACCCGACATCGTCTACGTCGCTCGTGTCCCTGCCGCACGGTCGATGACGATCACACTGACTGTGGGCGCACGACTTCCGGCTTATCCGACCTCGCTGGGTAGGGCACTGCTCTCAGGACTGTCGGCGGCAGAACTCGACGCCTACCTCGACAAGACCGAATTGCTCCGGCTCACCCCGACGACCATCACCGACCCTGACGATCTTCGCAGCGAACTCGCGCGGGTACGAGATCAGGGCTACGCGATCATCGACGGTGAACGCGAAGAAGGTGTGCGCTCTGCCGCGGTGCCGATCAAGAACCGGCAGGGTCGTACCATCATGGCCCTGAACGTGTCGGCGAACTCCGCGCGGATGTCCGTCGAGACCCTCCGCGACGACGTGGTACCCCAACTCTTGCGCACTGCCGAAACAATTTCGGCGAATGGACGTTTCGTCGAGCACGGGTGAGGCCGGTCGATAGTCCGTACGACAACAGCCACCTCGACCGCGATCGAGGTGGCTGTGATCGTGCATCGCTCGGCTACGTACGCAGAACGGTTGGGTCACCGACAGTGAACCCTGGTCCGACCACCGCGGCAAGACGCTCGAGCCGTTCCGAGAGCTGTGCAGGATCCTGGTTCGACACCCACGGCCCGAGGCCGCCGACATGCGAGGGAAAACCATAGGCGAGTGTCAGCATCAGGTCGATATCGCCGGAACGATCGGCAATTCCGTCCTGCAGCAACAGTGCAGCCTCGTTGACCATCGACAGAAGCACACGGTCGACGATGGCGTCGTCGGTGAACGCACTCCGTTCGATGCCCTTGCCCGACGAGGATCGATCGATCAGCTCGTGGACGGCAGGGTCGGAGATCGGGGTTCGAGAACCGTCGACGTACCGATACCAACCCGCGCCGGTCTTCTGGCCGAATCGGCCCTGTTCGCACAGAGCGTCCGCGACGTCCGGATAGCGTTCGGCAGGATTGCGATCGGCTTTTTTCGCCTGCCGCATCCGCCAGGCGATGTCGAGTCCAGACATGTCCGAGACCGCGAACGGGCCCATCGCGAAACCGAACTGGACCAACGCTCGGTCGACCTGCTCCGGGTAGGCACCCTCTTCCAGCATCAGCTCGCATTGGCGACGATAGGCGTTGTAGATCCGGTTCCCGATGAACCCGTCGCACACGCCCGCAACGATCGGCAGCTTCTTCAACACGGTCGCCGCTGTCAACGCTCGGTCCAATGCCTCACGTGACGTCTCGCGCCCTCGCACCACTTCGAGGACCGCCGCGCGATGCGCAGGGCTGAAGAAGTGCATACCCACTACCCGACCGGGACGATCGACCGCCGTCGCGAGCTCGTCGATATCCAGATACGACGTGTTTGTCGCCAGAGTGACGTGCGGACGAACCACATGTTGAAGTCGTTGCAGCAGTTCCTTCTTGACCGCCATGTCCTCGAAGACAGCCTCGATGACAAGGTCGCATTCGTCCAAGGACTCGACCGAACGACCGGGGCTCAGGAGCATCATGCGCTCGTCGACATCGTGCGTGCTCAGCCGCCCCTGTGCGACCGACCGCTCGTACGTCGAACGCAACTTCTCGATTGCCCGCACCGCCATGTCGGGATCCCTGTCCACGAGGACCACGGACTTCCCCGCCTCGACGAAGGCGCGGGCGATGCCGGCTCCCATCGTTCCCGCGCCGACGACACCCACCGAGTCGACTTCCCTCGGCGACGTCGGCTTGTTCGCCTTCGTCGTTTCACGTCGAGCGAAGAACAGGTGACGCAAAGCCGCCGCTTCAGGACCGTTGCGCAGTCTGGTGAATTCGGCTCGCTCGAAGGCGATCGCGGACGGCGCAGACAGCGCCACGCCGTTCAGAATCGCTGTCACCGCCGCCGCGTACTGCGGTCGTCCGCGTCCCCGCGTCAGCACTGCGTGTGCCGTCTGCTCGAACTCACCCGGCTCATCGACCGATACGACCGGAAGGTCCATCAGAACACGCTTGCCCGAGCAATTCCTAGCGAAAGAGACTGCAGCAGAGCGCAGATCACCGTCGGCAAGGCTGTCGACGAGACCGTTGTCAGCTGCCCATCGCACCGGCATGGACTTGCCGGAGGTGATCAGATCCAGCGTTCGTGAGGGTCCGATGATGCGCAACGGTCGCTGCGTGCCGCCGGCACCCGGGATCATTCCGAGGCCGATTTCCGGCAATCCCACGACGGTCCCGGGCGCAGCGATTCGGTAGTCACATCCGAGCGCCAGCTCGAAGCCACCGCCCAGCGTCGAGCCGGAGATAGCCGCGACAACGGGCTTGGCAGAGGCCTCGATTGCCGCGATGACGGTAGGCAGTGTCGGCTCGGGGACGGGTCCGTCGAACTCTCGCAGATCCGAACCGGACACGAAATGTTTGCCCGCTCCGAGGAGAACGATCGCATCGATCGCACTGTCTGCATTCGCGGCACCGAGCCCGTCCAACAGACCTCGCCGAACCGCTGCGCTACTCGCATTGACCGGAGGATTGTCGATCGTCAGAACCGCAACCCTGTCCTCGACCTCGTAGGAAACCACGCCTCGCACCGCGACTGGTGTCGAGGTCATCGGGCGTCTTCCTGCCTCGGTGCGCGCTGGCTGAACTTCCGGTCGAACACTTCTTCGGCGATGCGGTTCTTCAACATCTCGATGGATCCGCCCGCGATCATCCAGCCACGGGTACGACGCATGCAGTATTCGACCAGGGACTCGGAGCTGTAGCCCAGGGCCCCCATGGCCTGCATTGCTTCGTTGGCGGCGAGGAAACCTGCTTCATTGGCGGCGAGCTTGGCCACCGAGGTCTCGTACGCGGACGGCAGGCCGGCCGCGGCATTACGGACGGCACGCTCGAGCAGCAGTTCGGCGCCATCGAGGGCAACCGCTACCTCGGCGAACTTCCACTGCAGGCCCTGAAATTCGTTGAGGGTACGGCCGAACTGGGTCCGCTCACTCACGTGTGCACGCGCGGTATCGAAGGCCAGTCGTCCCAAAGCCAATGCGCGCGAGGCGTTTCCGATGCGCTCGACGTTGAACCCGCTCATCTGCTTCTTGAACCCACCCGGTCCGAGCAGGATGTTCTCGCGCGGGACCCACACGTTGTCGAAGTAGAGCTGGCACCACTGCTCGCCGCTCATGTAGTTCGACGGCTTCCCGAACGAGAGCCCTTCGGCACCGCGCTCGACGAGAACGGAGCCGATGTTGCGGGTGCCGGGGCCGAAGCGGACGTAGATCAGAAACAACGTGGCGTCGACGCTGTGCGTGCCCCAGATCTTGGTGCCGTTGAGCCGATACCCGTCACCGTCCTCGGTCACCGAGGTCTCCAGCTCGGTCGCAGCCGAACCTGCCCCGGGCTCGCTCATGCCGAGGCTGATCAGGGCGTTGCCCGACAACAGGTCCGGCAGGTACTTGTGCTTCTGCTCCTCGGTACCGAACTCAGCGAAGGTACGGATCGCGCCGAAGTTACCGGCCTGCAAAATGTCTGCGCTCTTGGGGCACGAACGAGCAACTTCCTGGATGACGGCCACCGCGTCAGCCAACGATGCTCCCTGGCCCCCGTCCTTCTCGGCGATGGTCAGGCCCAGAAGATCTTGCGCGCCCAGCAGGCGAGCGATGTCCCACGAGTACGCGGGGTCATGGGCCCGTTCGAGGGCTCCGTCGGCGAGGTGCCGTTTCGCGAAGGCGCGAACCGAATCCACCAGTGCATCACGGTCGGTCATCACTGCGGTCATGATTGTCCTTCTCTCGATATTCTATAGATTCATGAAGTCTGCGAGATCGCTCTCGATTCGGGCCGGATCAGCCCATGTAACCGAACGCCTGCTTCCAGATCTCTTCGTCTCGCGCTGCGAACTCGTCGTATTCCTCTTCGGTGAAGAGATGGAACTGCGGCGAATTTGCCTGCGGCAGCTGGTACTTGTCGCCCGCTTTGATCGGGTCCATGTCGGTACGCGCCGGGACGAACCCCTGCGCCGCTGCGAATCCTTGTCCGGACTTGGACATCGTCCAATTCATGAACACCTGAGCAGCGGGATTGGCGAGACCGTTCGCGGTCATGCCCATCAAGTTTTCCGACGCCGACACGCCCTTGTCGGGAATCACCAATTCGAGAGGCGCACCTGCGAGTTCGGCCGCGAAAGCGTTGTTGAAGCTCAGCGATGCGATGGATATCTCACCACGAGCAAGCGCATCGACCTCGGTGGACGTCGAATCGAAGATGCGTGGATTCTGCTCGCCCTGCTTCTTCAAGAAGTCCTCGCCGAGTGTGGAGATCTGGAAGTTGGCCAGCGCATTCAGCGTTCCGCCGGTGGTCACCGCGACGACACCGAGCTTTCCCTTGTACTTCGGGTCGGTCAGATCCTCCCACTGGGTGGGCTGATCCTCTTCGATGATCGCGTCGTTGTATCCCATTGCGTTCACGAAGTAGTAGCAGTTGAGATAGGTGTCGCGTAAACCGGTGTTCTGCTGACGAAGCAGATCGTCGAAAGGCGTTGCATACGGCACGAATACACCCTGCTCAGAGAATTGCTTCGCCACGCGCGGATCGGTGACTCGCGCGATGTCGGCACCGAGTTTGCCTGCGCCCTGCTCGGACAGAACACGTTCGGCGAGCTTGTTCGTCGGCAGGCGCGTCAGCTCGATATCGAGGCCCGTCTCCTGCTTGAATCGGGCTGCAGTGAGGTCTTCGGCTTCTTTTCCGGTGCCGGAGTAGAGCTTGACAACTCCCCCCTGCGCCGCATCCCAGAGGGCCTTGTCCGCGACGAGTTCTCCGTCGATCACGAGACCGTTACTGGTGTCGACCTCCGATGCCCGATACAGCTCGCGAGCTTGCTCGTCTTTGCCGCCGCCTTCCTGGCCGCACGCTGTCAGCGTCACGACGAGTGCGGTCGCTGCCACGAGGGCTCCGGCCAGCCGTGGGAGACGTCCCTTTCGAGTAGTCATTTCGATTCCTTTCGAGCCGGTTGCGTTATGCATGACCGGACCCACTTTTGGCACCGATCCGGCGCGGCAGGTAGCTGAGGATGAACATGATCGCGCAGTAGATCAGGGCCAGCGCGGAAGCCTCGCGGAGCGCTCCACCGTTCTCGAACTGGTCGTAGATGGCGATCGAGAGTATGCGGGTGTCGGTGGTGTACAGGAACAGGGGCACGGTGAGCTCGCGCATGCTGAGCATCAGCAGCATCAGGAACGTCGAGGACACCGCGACGCGGAGCAGCGGAATCGTGACGAAGCTGATGGCACGAAAGCGGCGTGCTCCCAACAGAACTGCGCTGTCTTCCAGATCGCGATCGGTCGACTGGATCGCAGCAGCGATACCGCGGAATCCCTGTGGCATCTGCACCGCGACGAATCCGATGATCAGAACCCAGAGCGTGCCGTATACGGGCACCGGCATGACCAACCACGTCCAGAGCAGTCCGATTCCGAGAACGATTGCCGGGATGGCCAACGGCACCATCGACAGCGCTTCGAGCAGACCGCGTGCGTACGAACTGGTGCGGTAGACGGTGTAGCCGACGAGGAAGGCCAGCACGGTTCCGCCTGCTGCCGCCATCACGGACACCAGGACGCTGTTGGTCGCTGCCGTGTGGAAGGTCTCCGAGGAGAACACGTCCAAGAACGAGGTGATATCCAATGCGCCCGGCTCGGTCAACGAACCGAACGACTGCATGTACGGCGAGCTGCGGATGGCCGAAAAAAACAGGGCGAGAAGCGGAAGCACAATCGCGAGAACGAAATACAGCAGCGCCAGCAGCAGTGCCGGTGTACGTAGCTTGCCGAGGTCGAGGGTGCGAGCCTTGACTCCCTTGCCCGAGACCGTGGTGTAGGAACGCTTGGCCAATACCTTGCGCTGCACGATGGTGATCGCAATGACGGCGGCGACCAGAACGATCGCGATGACCGATGCCTCGTTACCGCGCGAGGGCGAGGTGTTCATCAACCTGTAGATGAAGGTGGGCAGAGTGTCGATCTGGCCGGGGGTGGCCAATACCTGTGCAACAGGGAAGTTTTCGAGGATCAGAATGAACATCAACAAGCCCGAACCCATGATTGCCGGCAGCGCCAGTGGGGTGGTGACCGAGCGAATCGTGCGCCAGGTGGACGCTCCGTGCACGTTGGACGCATCTTCGAGGTCGGGGTTCATCAATGACATCGAGGCGTGAATGAGCAGGAAGGCGTACGGCGCGTAGTACATGGCGAACACCATGACGACGCCACCGGTGGAGTACATGTTGACCGGGCTTCCCATTCCCAGATCTCGGCCCGCTACGTTCAGCAGACCCGCTCCCGGACTTCCGAGAATCGACCATGCCAATGCACCCACGTACGACGGCAGGAACATCGGCATCAAGCCGATGAGAAAGACGAAGGACTTTCCGCGGACGTTCGTTCTGGCGGTGATGAATGCCAGGAATCCGCCGATGCACAGGGCAATTGCCGTCGCGGACACCGCAATGAGCAAGGAGTTCGCGGTCGCTCCGAGGACGCCGGCCTCGAGAAGGACATCGACGTTCTTCAGCGTGAGATCGAACGAGATGCTTCCGGGGCGCGGGACCGTCTCACTGAACGCTGCAAGCAGGACGAAGCCTGCAGGTACCAGCACGAGGAACGCAACGACGAGCAGCAGGGGAAGGCTGCCGAACTTGCCGCGCCGGCCGATCTTCTTGTTGCGCTTACGTGGTACGAGTGGAAGTGGTGCCTCCGGTGCCGACTTCTCGAGGAGTGACGCACTCATGCTGCTACCGCCACTCGGGATTCCGCAACCGGGGCCTCGTCGGGCAGAACCTTGACCGCATCCGCGGCGATGGTGACCTTGACGCGTGCACCCGGTGCCAGCAGACCGTCGGTGGGCGGCGCGCACACGGCGTCGAGCTGAACTCCGCCGTCGAGCTTGACCTTGCACCGAATGGTCGATCCCTGGAAGACAGCGATCTCGACGACGCCGTCGAGGATGTTGGTGTCGGAATGGCTTGCGGCCGAGGCAGCGTCGCGGGGCTGGTCGAGCGTGACGAGAATGTCTTCCGGTCGAATGCAGGCGCTCGACGCCGCCGTGGGCACGTCGGAGGCGGACCGAAGCACGACCTCGGACCCGGTGAGATGAAGCGATCGCGATGTCGAGTCGGCCGCGACCGAGAAGACATTGGTCACGCCGAGGAAGCTGGCGATCGAGGCGCTCACGGGCGAACCGTAGATCTGCTCGGGAGTGCCCAGCTGACTGATGCGACCCTCCTGCATGATCGCGATGCGGTCGGCCAGAGCAAGCGCTTCCTGCTGATCGTGGGTGACGTAGAGGCTCGTCAGACCACGTTCGGTCTGGATCCTGCGGAGCTCGACGCGAAGGTCGTCGCGCAGCCTGGCGTCGAGGTTGGACAGTGGCTCGTCGAGTAGGAGCACGCTCGGGGCCATCGCCATGGACCGTGCGAGGGCCACACGCTGCATCTGCCCACCGGAGAGCATGCTCGCTCCGCGGTCGGCCAGGTGCGCCAGTCCGACGAGTTCGAGTACGGCGAGCGCCTCGGCCCGACGCTTGGACTTCGCCACGCCCTTCATCTTCAGCGGGAACGCCACGTTCTCGAGGACGGTCTTGTGCGGCCACACGGCGTAGGACTGGAAAACCATGCCCACATTGCGCTTGTACACCGGAACCACTTTTCCGGAGTTGCCATCGAACACCGTCTTGTCGCCGATCGAAATGGTTCCACCGGTAGGCATTTCGAGACCGGCGATGCAGCGCATCGTGCTGGTCTTTCCGCAGCCCGACTGGCCGAGCAGGACGACCGATTCGCCGTCCGGGATGATCAGGTCGAGACTCTTGATGGCTACGAAGTCGCCGTAGGCGAGTTCGAGATCGTGAACTGCAACCTCCATGAGAGGTCCTTTCTGTATCCGACGGCTGCCCGCGGAAGTGGATGTCTTAGGTGGTGGTGGAGTACGCGCGCACTGCGGCGTCGAGATCGTCGAGGAAGGTGAGGGTGTCGAAGTTCCAGCAGGATTCGATCAGCTGCTTGGCTCCGTCGGCACCGATCAGTGGTTCGACCAGTCCGCGAGCTTTGACCTCGAGGTCGGCGTCGGACATGGGGTTGGTCGGCTCCCCGTACGGCTGCTCGACGCGGTGGACCAAACGACGTCCGTCCTTGGTGGTGATCGCAACCTCGGCCGGGCGTCCGGTCTTGGGGTACGACGCCTCGGCGGCCTCGTCGAGGCGAACAGTCACCGCGTCCATGAGTGCGACGATGTCGGCGTCCTGTCGGGTGGTCTCGGCGAAGTCCGTCATGGTGACGGCTCCGCGAACAGCTGCCACGGCGACAGTGAACGGAAGACTCAACTGTGCCTGCAGGATGGTGTCGAGGACTCGACCTGCGTGGCGGGTGGCGATGGCGAAGGTACCGACGTCGATGGAGCTGATATCGGCTGCATCGAGGGAATGTTCGTTACGGAGCGCCAGGACTGCGTCGATCGCACCGTGCAGGTGTCGGCAGCACGGATACGGCTTCACGTAGGTGCGCAGTAGAACCCAGTCCTCACCGAGTCCTCGGGTGAGGGTGTCGGCGAACCAGTCCGTGCCTTCGTCCCCCGCATAGGCGGCGAAGTAACCATCACGACCCTCGAAGATGGTGGTGGGACCGGTCAGGCCGGCTTCGGCCAAGTCGGCACTGGCGATGCCGTCACGGGCAGCTTTGCCTGGATGGAAGCGCTTGACCTCGGCCGAACCGCCCAGGAACTCGAAGACGCCGCTGGCGTGCGAGCCGGCGAGGCCGAGCGCGTTGGCAACGCCGTTCGCGTCGAGCTCGAGCAGAACCGCGACGGCGGCAGCCGCCCCGAAGACTCCGGCGATCGGGGTGTTGTGGAAATGGCGGTTACGTGTTGCGGGGTGGCCTGCGTCGGCAATTCTGCACGCCAGCTCCATTCCGATGGCGGAGGCGATCAGGACGCGCTCACCGCTGATCCCGCGCTCCTGAGCGACTGCGAACACGGCCGGGAACACCACCGAAGTTGGGTGCATCGAACCCGGTGTGTACCCCTCGTCGGACTCGATTCCGTGGCCGTTGGTTCCGTTGAGCAGTGCTGCGCCCAGGGCAGACGTGCGACCGTGACCGATCGCAGTGGAGGTGGAGCCTGTGTAGGACCGCGAGACGTGCACCCCGACGGCGCGCGAAACATCTCCGACTGCGCTTGCGGCCACGCCGGCCAGGTGATCGAGGAGCATGCGCCGAACATGATGATCCATCTTCCCCGGGAGTGGGGCATTGCTCTGCCTCACGATCCAGTCGGCGATATCCAGTGTCAGATTGTGCTGGGAGCTCATTCGCATCTCCGTAATCGGTCTCGTCAGTGATTGTCTCGCCGGTGGGAAGGGCCTACATCGTTATCGAACAGCGAGTTGCCGGTCACACTCCCCTGCGCTGGTGATGCACGTTACACACTCTATAGAGTGTTGTCTACTGTCCATAGTCCATGTGCAACCGACTGTTTATGCGTAAGGTCGACACACGATGGTGTAGACAAAATAGAGCGCACTTCGCACGAAGAGAGGTCCCCGGCATGAGCGTCTCCAGTTCCGCCCCGCCAGTGAGCCGGACGAAATACGTAGTCGATCGCCTCAAGGAAGACGTGGCCAGCGGTGCGATCAAGCCCGGCGAGTTGATCAAACAGACCGTTCTCGCGAAGCGATACGGAGTCAGCGCCACACCGGTCCGCGAAGCACTGCGCATGCTCGAAGCCGACGGAGTCGTCTCCTACGACGCACACAAGGGTGCGTCGGTACGAGAAATGACGCCGGACACCGCCCGCGACCTCTATCGCCTCCGCGCCGCGGCCGAGCGCACGGCCGCCGAAATGGCCGTGGAGAGAATGACGCCGCGTGGACTCGACGCGATTCGCGCGGCACATGCAGAGCTGTCCGCCGCCCAGGAAGCGGGCACCAGCACTCCGGCCGAACTCTCGGTTCTCAATCGAGCCTTCCACTTCGCCATCTACGGCCAGACGTCCCCACTGATCGTTCAGCACCTCGAACTTCTGTGGGCCCGTTTCACCCCCGGCACCACCGTGTGGCGTCGACCGGCAGATGCGGCCGAGCTTCAGCACGATCACGACGGCATTCTCGCCGCGATCGAGCGAGGAGATGCGGAGGAGGCCGGGCGACTGACCGCCGAACACGTGGCCCGCGCCAGCCGCATTCGCGAACGGGAGCCCGACCTTCGGGCTGCAGGAGCCGACGAAATCGAGAACTTCTCGAATGAGTGACCTCCCTGTCGGTCGCATCGAAACCGGCACGGGACACTGAGCGCAGATGATCAAGTCTTGGTTTGTGATGCTCTGTGCCACAACGGCACTCATCCAGGCGGTGTACGCAGCAGTACGTGTGATGATCACCTACAAAGCGTTGGAACTCGGCGGTGATGCCCTGACGGTCGGAATCCTCACGGCCCTGTATTCGCTGCTTCCACTGGTCGCGGCGATGCAGATCGGACGGGCGGTCGACGGTCGCCGGGCGGCGACCATGCTGCGCCTGGGCACCGCGATCTCACTCATCGCCGTCGCAGTCGTCATCGTGAGCTCGGGGATCGTGGTACTGGCTGCCGGCTGTATCTTACTGGGCTTCAGCCACATCCTGACCATGGTGTCCAGCCAGGGCTACATCCCCGTCCGGTCGAAACCGGACGACTACGACCGGCGCTTCGGTGGATTGACGGTCTGGATATCGGTGGGCCAGTCGATCGGAATACCGATCGTCGGCTTCATCGCCTCACGCAGCGACGTCGGCCATGTGGACACACAGGGAGCCTTGGTTGCCATGTTCGGCGTCGCGGTCGTGGCCTCGATCCTCACGTTGGCGCCCTCACTGAGTATCAGCGGGGCCTCGGTCAGCGCGCGCAAGCAGCACGAAAAACAGTCCACACGAACGATGTTGACGACACAAGGCATGCGTCCAGCAGTATTTTCGAGTTTGATCATTCTGACGTCCATGGACCTGATGACCGCGTACCTACCGGTCTTCGGCGAGCAGTACGGGTACAGCGTCGTAGTCGTGACAGTCATCTTGACAGCTCGCTCCGTCGCCGCCATCATCTCACGTACGCTGCTCACTCAGCTGTTGAAAGTGGCTCCCAGACAGTGGCTTCTGGTATCCGGGAGCCTCTGCTCCGCTCTCCCCATGGTTCTGGTCCCGATCCTGCCGAACCAATGGGTAGTGGGTGTACTGATCGCGATCGCCGGATTCTTCTGGGGTCTCGCTCAACCCCTGACCATGACTTGGGTTGCCGGACTGGTGAACCCACGGAACCGTGCGTCTGCTCTCTCGCTTCGCCTGACGGGCAATCGCCTCGGGCAAGTAGTCATCCCCCTCGTCGCAGGCACCTTCGCCGGCTCGGCCGGGGCGGGTGCGGTCTTCTACCTCACGGGCGGGCTGCTGGCCGGGGCCGCAGCATCGACGTGGCGGGCTCTGTTCCGAACTCAATCTCCTTGAACACCGACCTCCAGTAAGGAATTCACATGCCAGACGCCGTCATCTGCGAACCTCTTCGAACGCCCGTCGGACGGTTCGGAGGCGTTTTCCGAGACATAGCCCCCGAGGAACTCGCAGCCACTGTCATCCGAGAAATAATGCACCGCACCGGCATTCAAGCCGGCCGCGTGGACGACGTCATCCTCGGCCAAGCATCACCCAACGGAGAAGCACCCGCACTCGGCCGAGTCGCAGCATTGCAGGCCGGACTGGGCATCGAGGTTCCCGGGCAGCAGATCGATCGCAGGTGCGGATCGGGCCTGCAAGCAGTCATCAACGCGTGCATGCAGGTTCAGACCGGAGCCAGCACTCTCGTCCTGGCCGGCGGAGCAGAGTCGATGAGCAACGCCGAGTTCTACGCGACCGGCATGCGATGGGGCGTCAAGGCAGAATCGGTCCAGTTGGCCGACCGATTGGCCCGCGCGCGTGTCACCGCAGGAGGGGCGCACTTCCCGGTTCCCGGCGGAATGATCGAAACCGCGGAGAACCTACGTGCCGAGTTCTCGATCTCACGCGCAGACCAGGACTCGCTGGCAGTGCTGTCGCATCGTCGAGCAGTCGCCGCGCAAGCGAACGGCGTCTTCGACGAGGAAATCGTCCCGGTGTCGGTTCCCAATCGGAAGGGTGATCCCACAGTCGTTGCCGTCGACGAACACCCGCGCCCCGACACCACCATGGAGAGCTTGGCTTCACTACGTCCGATACGCCAGCGGGTCGACCCCGATTCGACCGTCACTGCGGGAAATGCCAGCGGTCAGAACGACGGCGCGGCGCTGTGCGTAGTCACGACCCCTGAGGTCGCATCCGAGTTGGGCCTTCGCCCGCTGGCCAGACTCGCATCCTGGGCGGTAGCAGGCGTCCCGCCCCGCACGATGGGCATCGGCCCGGTTCCCGCTACGCGAGCCGCACTCGGTCGGCTCGAACTCGGGCTCGAAGACATGGACGTCATCGAACTCAACGAGGCCTTCGCAGCGCAGGCTCTCGCGGTCCTCAGAACCTGGGAGATCGAGCCCACCGATCCGCGACTGAACCCCAACGGGTCGGGCATCTCGCTCGGCCACCCAGTCGGCGCAACCGGAGCCCGAATCTTGGCGACACTTCTTCGGGAAATGGATCGGCGCGAGGTTCGCTACGGACTCGAGACCATGTGCATCGGTGGAGGACAGGGACTGGCTGCGGTATTCGAGCGCACGGCGCTCTGATCGAAGTCGTGAGTCAGGCGGACGTCAACCGAAAGATCGGGAACCGACGACCCTCCGCCGTCTCGACGTATTTCGCGAAGCCCTCGGACGCGTCCAAAAACTTCTGCCAGTTCGCGTCCCACTCGTCGTCGGGGAGTTCCGACACGGTCACCGCGATGGTTCGGACGGCACCGTCGCCGGGAACCTCGACATCGATGGCGGGGTGTGCACGCAGGTTGTGCACCCACGCAGGATGTTTCGGTGAGCCGGCTGCCGAGCCCACGATCAGCCAGCTGTCGTCCTCCGGAATCGCCATGAGTGGGTTCAACCGGATCTCACCGCTCTTGGCTCCGATGGAGTGCAGCACGACGAGCGCATCACCGAAACCCGCCGTCGACACGTGTCCGCCGTTGCTCCGGAACTCGTCGATGATCATCTGGTTGAAGTCGGCCATAGGACGAGTATGCCGCGCATCGTGTCCTTTCGGACCCGATCGAATGCCACGATTTCCATCGGCGCAGGACAAAGGTTAGCCTGTGCTCATACACGCCTCGGTGTGTGCCGCCGTCGGGCAATCCCCGGCGGCTCGTTGCTGTCTTAACCCGAAGGACATTCCACGTGCTCAACGTTCGTCGCCGCGCAGGCACTCTCGCTGCCGCCGCCGCCCTGATCGGATCGCTCGTCGCCTGCGGAGCATCCGAGGAGGTCTCCGACGCCACCGCGGAGGCCACCGACGGCGGGACGTCGTATCCGCTGACGATCGAGAACTGCGGCGAGTCGGTCACCTTCGACTCCGCCCCGCAGCGAGTTGTGTCACTCGACCAGAACTCCACCGAAATCCTTCTCTCGCTCGGTGTGCAGGATCGGATGGTGGGCACCGCATCCTGGACCGATCCGGTCCGCGACAACCTCGCAGACGCCAACGCCGCGGTTCCTCGACTGGCCGACAATGCCCCCACCTACGAGGTCGTCGTCGATACCGAACCCGACCTCGTCACCGCATCGTTCGGACGCCACTTCGAGCAGGGCGGCGTCGCGCAGCGTTCGCGCTTCACCGAAACCGGTGCCGCCACGTATCTTTCACCCACCGACTGCGACGCCGGTCGTAGCGTCAACGGGGGCAACACCCGGACGACGCCGCTCACCATGGAGTCGCTGTACCAGGAGATCACCGAACTCGCGGCGATTTTCGACGTCAACGAGCGCGGTGCCGAATTCGTCGAAGAACTGAAGACCCGCATGGCCGACGCCACCGCGCGAACCGCAAATGCCGATGTGTCCGTGGCCTTCTGGTTCGCAGACACCAAGAGCCCGTACATCGCAGGCGGACGCGGCTCGGCCGATCTGCTCGCCAGAACGGTCGGAATGACGAACGTCTTCGCCGATACCGACGACGACTGGCCCGCCGTCGGCTGGGAGACCATGGTGGATCGGGATCCGACCGTCCTCGTACTGGGTGACCTGGCCCGCAATCGCTTCCCCGGTGACCTACTCGCCGACAAGATCGCATTCCTCGAGTCCGACCCCGTCACCAGCACGATGGCCGCCGTCCGCGACAAGCGCTACATCTCGCTGCACGGCGCGGAGATGAACCCGTCGATCCGGGCCGTCGACGGCGTCGAGAAGGTGTCGGCCGGACTGCGCGACCTGGGACTGTCGTCCTGACCGCGACCATCACCCCGCGGCGGACCGCCCAGCGATCGCACACCGACCTGTGGCGTTGGGGGTTGGCTCTGCTGGGCGGTGTCGTGCTGTGTGTGGTGTCTGTTCTCGTCGCCATCACGCTCGGGCCCGCGAACATCTCGCTGGTCAACGTTCGCGATGTGGTGCTCAACCATCTCGGCGTCACCGATGTGCCGGTGAAAGCGTCGAAGAACGCGATCGTCTGGGAGGAGCGGCTCCCCCGAGCACTCGTCGCTGCGGCCAGTGGCGTCGGGCTCGGGATCTGCGGCGTCATCATGCAGTCGCTTCTGCGCAATCCGTTGGCGGATCCGTTCGTGCTCGGGGTGTCCTCGGGTGCGTCGACGGGAGCCGTGGTGGTCGGCGTTCTCGGTGTCGGCGGTGCCGCACTCGGTCTGTCGGGCGGCGCGTTCATCGGTGCGCTCGTTGCGTTCGGGTTGGTGCTCTTCCTTGCCCGCATGTCCGGTAGCGGAAACGACCGCGTCATCCTCGCCGGTGTCGCGACCACTCAGTTGTTCTCGGCGCTCACATCTTTCGTGATCTTCGCGTTCGCGGACTCCGACGAGACCCGCGGCGTGATGTTCTGGCTCCTCGGATCGTTCGAGGGAGTGCGATGGAACGACGTCGTGCTCTGTGTGACCGTTGCCGGTATCGGCGCAGTGGTCTGTTGCTACTACGCGTACGTGCTCGACGCATTCGCGTTCGGAGACTCGGTGGCGTCCTCGCTCGGCTTCGACGTCAAGAAGGTGCGCCTGGCACTGCTCGTCGGAACCGCCCTGATCACTGCGACACTCGTCAGCGTGGCCGGTGCCATCGGTTTCGTCGGCCTCATTCTTCCGCACGCGGCGCGACTGTTGGTGGGGCCCAACCACAGCCGCCTCGTGCCCACCACTGCCGTCATCGGCGCGATCTTCATGGTGTGGGTCGACGCCGTCTCCCGAGTCGCCTTCGCCCCGACCCCACTGCCGGTCGGCGTCGGAACAGCACTGGTCGGCGTCCCTGCCTTCATCGCAATCATGGCTCGCAAGAGAGGAATTCGATGACACTGCACGCGTCGAACGTCTCCTGGAAGCGCGGCGGCGCACTCGTGGTCGACGGAGTGACGCTGCACCCCGCGCCCGGCCGAACGGTTGGCCTGTTGGGGCCCAACGGTTCCGGTAAGTCCTCGCTGCTCCACCTGCTGGCCGGGGCCGCGTCGCCAACCTCAGGCGTCGTCGAGTTGGACGGTGCCGAGCTCGGTTCGCTCAAACGCAAGCACATCGCTCGCGCCGTCGCGGTCGTCGGACAGCACGCGCACACGGACGTCGACGTGACGGTCGGAGATGTCGTGCGTCTGGGACGGATCCCCCATCGCGGGGCGTTCGGCGGTAGCGACCTCGACGACGACGCAGTGGACGACGCGCTCGCGCAGACCGGACTCACCGGCAAGGCGGATCGATTGTGGCGCACGCTGTCCGGCGGTGAGCAGCAGCGGGCGCACATTGCACGCGCACTCGCCCAGCAGCCTCGCGAGATGTTGCTGGACGAGCCGACCAACCACCTCGACATCCATCACCAGCTCGAATTGCTGGCCCTCGTCGCCCGTCTGCCGATCACCAGCATCGTCGCGCTGCACGACCTGAATCTGGCCGCGATGTTCTGCGACGAGGTGCTCGTGCTCCAGGACGGCAGGGTCGTCGCAGGTGGCGCACCTGCGGACGTGCTGACCGAAGAACTCATCGCCGAGGTGTATCGAGTACGGGCGCGGGTGTCGTTGGACGACGAGAACGGACGGGTTCACATCCGTTTCGATGCGGCGGCCGGGTACGAGACCGTCGAGGGTGAGCAGAACACCCGCGTGACGGCAGTCTCGCGCGGCTGATCGGAGTCGGACTGCAGCCCCGGGAGGTTGGGTGCCACGATTCGTGGTACCCCTGAACCATGAGCGAATCTTTCGGACCGGGCGTTTCGACCACGAGCCTGCCCCCATTCGGGTTCGAGTCGACCTTGGCCGACCAGGTCCCCGGCGTCACCTTACCGTGGCAGGGCACCTACGCACCGGATCCTCGCGTACTGATCCTCAACGACGGCCTGGCCCGGTCACTCGCGCTCGACCCTGCGTCGCTGCGCACTCCGGACGGGGCCGGCGTGCTGTCCGGATCCGTTTCTCCGACCGAGACCGCCACCGTGGCGATGGCGTACGCGGGTCATCAGTTCGGCAACTACCAGCCATTGCTTGGGGACGGCCGAGCGCTGCTGCTCGGTGAGCTTCGCGACGATCAGGGCCGTCGGGTCGATCTGCATCTCAAGGGTTCCGGTGCCACGCCGTTCTCGCGCGGTGGTGACGGGCGTGCGGTGGTGGCAGCCATGCTGCGCGAGTACCTGATCAGCGAGGCGATGCATGCGCTGCACATCCCCACCACCCGCTCACTCGCCGTCGTCACGACCGGAGAACGGGTGGTGCGAGAGGGAGGTCCGCAGCCCGGCGCGGTACTGGCCAGGGTGGCGTCGAGCCATCTGCGGGTGGGCACCTTCGAGTTCGCTGCCCGACGAGAGGGACTCGCGCAGACCCTCGCGGACTACGCGATCGCCCGCCACTACCCCGAATTCGTCGAGCGAGCACCCGAGGATCGCTACCTCGCATTCTTCGAGGCCGTCGTCGATGCTCAGGCGTCCCTTGTCGCACAATGGATGTCGGTCGGATTCGTGCACGGCGTCATGAACACCGACAACACGACGATTTCCGGCGAGACCATCGACTACGGGCCGTGTGCCTTTCTGGACGCCTACGATCCCGCCACGGTGTACAGCTCCATCGACCACGGTGGACGCTACGCCTACGGCAACCAACCCGCCGTTCTCGGGTGGAATCTGGCGAGATTCGGCGAAACACTACTGCCACTGGTGAATTCGACTCCCGATCTCGCGATCACCGCCCTGACCGCGGTCCTGGACACCTACGGGGATCGCTACCGACAGCACTACGGCGCCGCGATGGCCGCCAAACTCGGCCTGGACGAGGGTGCAGTCGATGGCGCTCTCGTCGACGATCTGCATCGGTTGCTCACGGATCACCGCGCCGACTGGACCCTGACTTTCCGCGCCCTCGCCGAGAACCTACGCGGAAACTCGGTGCCGTTCGACTCCCTCGTCCCACCCGACGCCTCCAGGAGTTGGCTCGAGAGGTGGCGGACTGCGGTTTCGGCTCGGGGACAGGACTTTTCATCCGTCGCCGACGGTATGGACCGCGTCAACCCGGCATACATTCCCCGGAACCACCTGGTCGACGCTGCGCTCCAGGCTGCGACGACCGGCGATCTGGGGCCCTTCGAGCGTCTGCTCGAGGTCGTCACATCGCCGTTCGACCGACACGATGACCGGGCGGATTACGCCCTGCCTGCTCCTGAGAACTTCAGTGCCGGTTTTCGGACCTACTGCGGAACCTGACTTCCTGCGCGCACCTGCAGGCCCCGGCAAGGGTCGTCGTGATGGACATCGCCTGCCGACCTCGTCAATTCACGAAAACCGCACCGGGTGCGGCCCACGGTGAGAGACTGTGGTGCGTGCAGACGCTGTGGCCCTGGGGTGCTCGTGCACGATCGATGACAAACCTGCGTCCGATCGTGCTCTCGGTGTGCGTGGTCGTTCTGATCGGCGTCGGCATTCCCGTTTCGGCACATGCGGTTCCTGGTGTCGAGGGAACCGCGCGCACGTGTTCGGCACCGTCTGTCGCGGAAGCCGGTTTCGAGCGCGCAACCCCGTCCGAAGTTGGGATGGACGATAGGGCTCTCGCCGACGCGGTGGCATTGGCATCGTCACGCCTGCGTACCAACGTGCAGGTGTTTCGGTACAACTGCCTCGTCGGGGAAGGCCCATACAACGAGGCCACAGGCAACACACCGTGGCACTTGTGGAGCTCGACGAAAAGTGTGGTGTCGATGCTGGCGGGTGTGGCCACCACCTTGGGCGAACTGGACGTCGACGCGACGATCGACCGGTACCTTCCCCCAGGCCAGGGCGATGCGGCACACCGCAGCATCACGGTACGGCAGTTGTTGAACCAAAGTTCCGGGCTCGCGCAGGGGATCGTGTCGGACGGCATCCCGAGCGGCCTCGACGTGACCGTCGACGTCGCGGCCGAAGCCCTGTCTCGGCCGTTCGTCACGGCCCCAGGACAGGACTTCGCATACTCCCAACGCGGGCCGGACCTGTTGGCCTACGTTGTCGAGAACGCCGTCGGCGAAGACCTTCAAGCCTTCGCCCAGCGAGAGTTGTTCTCTCCCATCGGCATCACACCGGCCGACTATCATTGGGCGAGAGACCGCACAGGGCACACATACGGCTTTGCACTCCTGTTCATGCCGCCCAACGACTTTGCGCGACTGGGAATGCTGTTGGCGAACGACGGGTCGTGGAACGGTCGCCGGATCATCTCCCGCGATTACGTTTCCGCGCTTCGCGAGCCGTCCCGGACGAACGCCTGCTACGGATTCTTGGTGTGGCTGAACCGAACACCATGCCACGGACCCAGTTTTCCGTCCGAGCAGACCGTAGATGCCCCGCTGATGGGACCGATGCCCGATGATGCCTACGCCATGGTCGGGTTTCTGCAGCAGAACAATTTCATCATCCCCAGTCTTGGCGTTCAGGTCACGTGGAACGGTGCTTTCGGAGACGTATCGCCGGATCCGGCGACAGTGCTCAGTGCAAGTGTCAACAGCGAGCTGTATTCCAGTTTCTTCAACGCACTCGCCGCGGCATTACCGGACGCGGATATCGTGCCGCGCCCGTATCGACCGACATTCAACGTCGACATCGACCCCGCCAGCTTCCTCGACACCAGTGACCTGTTCGACAGTGTGCAGGACCTGGGACCTCATTCGACCAGAATGCCCTTCGCCGCCACCCCGCCAGGATGCCTCCTGTTCGTCTGCCTGCCGATCTCGCCTCAGACACCGCACAGAGTGGGCAAGTGAGTCCTCTTTTCGGCAGCGTGTGCGGCCGGACCTCGTTTCGAACAACGGTCTCTGCGCCGCCCTGTACGCCGATCTCGACAGACATGCGGGACGTCGGTCGACCTGGCCAGATATACCTTTCGCGATCCCCGTACCCGCCGGTTCTATCCCGAGTGGAGTGACCTCACGGACATGACCGTGCACACCGCCGAACCGGGTACCCCGTCAGGCGACGCGCTCGGCCGGCTCAGACGTCAGGTAAAGCGGTGCCGTCTGAGTTTCGGTCGTTGGTGGATCGGCACTGTCCGGCAGCATCATTGGGGTTAGGATCCGGTCGTGCCTTCTTCCCCTACACAATGGTCGGTCGGCGACGTCGTCATCACTCGCGTCGACGAGATTGCGTTGGAGGGGCAGGGACGGTGGCTGCTTCCCGACGCCACCCCCGAGCTCGTCGGCGCTCAACCTTGGCTCGATCCGTCGTCCACCGACGAGGACGGCGAGATTCGGGTGTCCGTGCACAGCTTCGTGGTCGATATCGCCGATACACGCGTCATCGTCGACACCGGTGTGGGAAACGGCAAGGTCCGGGAAAATCCTGCATGGAACGACCTCGACACCGAATACCTCCAGCGGCTGGCCGGCGCAGGAGTGTCACCGGATTCGGTCGACCTCGTGGTCACTACACACATCCACCGTGATCACGTCGGATGGAACACCACCGTGCGAGAGGGTCTGTGGGAGCCGACCTTTCCCCGCGCCCGATATCTCACGTCCCGCACGGAATGGGACTTCTGGGCTTCCCAGGAGTTGAGCGCGGACCAGGAGCGGATGTTCGCGGACTCCATCACCCCGATCAGGCAGGCAGGACAACTCGATGTGGTCACTGCCGAATCGGCGGTCGAGATCGCCGACGGAATCGAACTGATTCCCACACCGGGCCACACCCCCGGTCATGTGTCGGTGCGGATCTCGTCGGCGGGCGAGACAGCCTTCATCACAGGGGATTCGATGCACCACCCCGTGCAGCTCGCCCACCCGAGTCTGTGCTGCGGTGCCGACGTCGATCCACTTCTGGCTCGACGCACCCGAGAACTGATCCTCTCCAGCATCGCCGACACGAACACCCTCCTACTGGGCAGCCACTTCACACCGCCCACAGGCGGCCATGTAGAGAGCACGACAACAGGATTCGTTCTCGTTCCCGCTCCGGCACGGTAGCGCTGCGCGGAAAAGTCGCTCTCCTTCGCGCTCGAGCGAAGGCCTGTGCGTCGATCATCACTGGCCACATACCGTCGCTCTGTCGCCGTGAGGATTGCCGCTCGAAGGGCCGCTCTCGGTTGTTCGCCGATGGGCCGAGATGCACGTGCGTGAAATCGACGACCATCGCCAGTCCTCCAACACCGATCGGCACGCTTACCTGATGACACTCAGCGGTTGCGTTTCTGCTCCGCCCGGATCAATCCGCCGCCGACGATCAGTCGCTGAATTTCGCTCGTGCCCTCGTACAGGCGCAGCAGTCGCACATCCCGATAGATGCGCTCGACCGGGACCTCTCGCATGTATCCGGCACCACCGTGGATCTGGACGGCGAGATCGGCGACCTTGCCCACCATCTCGGTGCAGAAGAGTTTCACCGCGGACGGCGCGATACGCCGATCGGTCTCCTGCACCCACGCCCGCGCAGCCTCACGGACCATGGCCCGGCCCGCCATCACACCGACCTGCTGATCGGCGATCATGGCCTGCACCAGTTGGAAGTTCCCGATCGGCTCACCGCCCTGAGTGGACGCCGCCGCATGCGAGACCGATTCGTCCAGCGCGCGCTGCGCCTGACCGACGGCCAGCGCCGCAATGTGTACCCGCCCCCGCGCCAGCGAGGTCATCGCAGCCTTGTAGCCGATATCGATCATGGGTCGTTCCGCAGGCTCCACTCCTGCATCGCTGTTGCCGCCAACCAAGGCGTCGGCCTCGACGCGTACGTCGGTGAAGTTCACGTCGGCCGTGCCGGATCCCTGCTGCCCCATCTTCGCGTCCTTGACACCGACCTCGATTCCCGCAGCGTCGGCGGGAACCACGAATACCGCAATACCGTTGCCGCTCAGCGGTTTCGGGTCCAGTTTCGCGAAGACGACGAACATGTTCGCGATCGGCGCATTGGTGATGTACCGCTTGCTGCCGTTGATGACCCACCCGGAGCCGTCGACCGTCGCAGTGGTCTTCAGGCCCGCCGGATTGGATCCGGCCCCGTCCTCGGTCAGCGCGAAGGAGGCAACGACGTCACCGGACGCCATGCCCGGCAACCATTTCGCCTTCTGTTCCTCGGTGCCGAACCCCACCAGCACCTGCCCGGCAATTCCGTTGTTGGTGCCGAACATCGATCGCAACGCCAACGAGGTGTACCCGAGCTCCATGGCGAACTCGACATCCTGAATCAGATTCAGGCCCAGCCCACCCCACTCCTGCGGAAGCGCATAGCCGAACAATCCCATCTCGGCAGCCTGCGTGCGCAGATCCTCCGGGATGGCATCGGTGTTCATGATCTCGAGTTCGCGCGGGACGACACGCGACCGCACGAACTGCGAGACCTGCTTCAACACGTCGGCGAAGACGTCGTCGGGTACATCGGGATTCAGCGTGTCCATCGGACCACTATCTGTCAGAGCAACGTGATTCGTCCACTGCCGTGCGAGGGCTCGAACGACTGGAAGACCCGACGGTCGGGACCAATCCGGCCTCGTCGCGTGCGTACATCGGAGTCCTCGTGACTCTGTTGTCCATCAACGGCTTCCCAGTGCCGGGCCCTCGGTGCGTCCGACGGCCTTGCGGTGGCCGAGTGTGGGAATGTCCAGCGGCTTGGGATGCCGCGTTCCGAAGTGGTCGGACCAGGATCGGTGGGGCCGATGCGGGCGAACGCCCTGAAATGCCAGGTACGCACCGATCGCCGGCGGCACGACATGCCGATGGCCTCGGGACGGCTCGGGCAATCGATGTATCGCACGCAGGTCTTCGGTGAACACCGACAGCAGAATGCCGTCGGCGAAGCGCTTCGTCCGACCGGGGAACCATCGCTCCTGCCAATCGAGGAACAATTGATCGACGATCTTGCGGGCACCGTCGGTGTGCTCGTACCGAGACTCGTAGTCGAACGTCCAGCGCAAGAAACGCTCTCGCGTCTGCGGAACATCGAGGCCCATGTACTCCCCGACCTGACGCCAGAAGTGAAAACGCGCTTCACGCTCGTTGTCGGTGAAGACGCTCAACCCGAGATGTTCGACGATGCGGTCCGGCTCGAAGGCCAGCGAACCCAATGTGTACAGCTTGTCGTCGTCGGTGATACCGAACCGCGAGTGAATCTGCTCCATGCGGTCGATGATCGATCGGCCGTATTCGCTGGAATGCCCGTGATGGAGCATCTCGCCGAAGAAGAGCAGCGTGTCGTCGTTGCGTCTGCGCACGTCGTGCATCATGTCGCCGGTACCGGTCCGGTACAGAATTCGCGCGATCGACGGAACCGCCACCTGTCGAGCGAATGCCACGGTGTACGCGGCATGGGCGAAAATGGCGTCGCCATAACGGACTTCGAGGCTCAGATGCGTGGCTTCCTCGTTGCCCACAACCGGGTCGAGTTCCTCGATCCGGCGACCGACCGCCCGCCCCGTCACCCACTTCCGAGACATCAGTGCCGCGTTCGTTGCCATGACTTACCTCCACGTTCCGTCATCGGCACCAAACAGGAACGGCACCGTTCTCAGTTCACCATGCAACTAGGAACGTCTTCGTGTCAATATGTCACCGGAGATTTGCGCCTCCGGTGGCAATTCCCCCCGTTCGCGCGCTGTGGGTCAAGACGAGGGGCGACTTTCCTGGCCCGCGGAGCTCATTCGCGGCGAAGGGCCGCACATTGTCGGCGCAGATCCTGCGTGACCGGTCAACGACGGGTTGCGGCGAACACGTCGACCGGGTGCGGCACCCGACGTCTGCCGTCGGTGCCCGGCACCGAGACCGCGTCGAGATAGGCCCGCACGGTGCCGTACAACTCGGGAGTCAGCCGGGCCTGCACTGCGAAGTCGAGTACCTCGTCGCCGGCAGAGGCGAGGTCTACCAACGCGTCCAGAGTGGCCACGTCGTCCACTGCGATCCCGCCGTCGACGAAGGCTTTCTCGACGTCGGCACTGAACCACTGCCGGTGGCCCTCCAGCGGCGGGGCGAGAACGCCCACCAGAGCGTTGAGCGCAGCCGACGGTGCAACGGCCACCCACAGCTCACCGCCGGGCCGCAGCAGGTCGAGAGCGCTTCGCAGCGTCGCCCCCACGTCGGCGACGTAGTACATCGAGTGCACGAACAACACGACGTCGAAAGTCTCGTCGACCGGGGCGTCGCCGAAGGACGCGACGTGCGCATCGACGCTGAGCTCGGCGGTCGTCAGCGCGGCCATCCTGGCGGTGAACAACTCCACACTCCCGGGCCAGGGGTCGATGCCCACGTACCGCACCGGTTCGCCGGACAGCCGCTGTACCAGACCGGCGGCGAGCCGGACGTCGAGCGACCCGTCACCGCAGCCCACCGACAGCACCGAAATCGGTCCATCCCCCATCGCTGCCAGCCGGGCGGCGAGGTGCTCGGCGATCAGACCGCGCTGGTCGGACAGTCGCTCGAAAGCGGCGTGGTCTCGGGCGTAGGAGTCGGGCGCGAGACCGGGCAGAGGCCCGGAGTCACGCCGCAGGGCGCGTAACGCGTCGAGGAACCCGGCTGCAGCGTCGCTCGACGGATACGGAGCTATGTTGGACACCACATCGAGTGAACCACGACGCACCCGGGAATGCGTTGCGGTTGGCTTCCCGAGAGGAGTGCCATGAGCAACGGAGACACGGCCGAGCGCAGTCTCGAGCACTGGAGCGAGGCCGGCCGCACGGGCATGGAGGCCTTCTACGCCCTGGCCACGGAGGACTACCACCAACTGGCACTGGCCGCCGACTGGCCCGCCCTGCTCGCCGAGCACAGCCGCGACGGCTGGTCGCTGCTCGACGTGGCCTGCGGCAGCGGCAAGTTCCCCACCGCTCTACGCCGCTACACCGATCTGTCGACGGTGCCAGAGTTGGCCTACGACCTGCTCGACCCGTCTGCGTTCTCGGTGGCCGAGGCTCGCGGAGCCCTCGGCACACCGTTCGTGCCTCGAGACGACCTGGTGATGACCCTGCAGGACCTGCCCGCGGATCGGACCGGGTACGACATCGTGTGGGCCACCCACGCGCTGTACGCCCTTCCGCCCACAGAATTGGATGCCGCAGCCGAACGATTCGTGGCTGCTCTGGCCCCCGGCGGCCTCGGTTTGGTCGCGCAGGCCACGGCGAGCTCCCACTACCTGGCGTTCTACGACGCCTTCCGGGCAGGCGTGCGTGATGCGACCCCGTACACGACGGCCGAGCAGGTGCGCGACGCGCTGATCCGAGCCGGCGCGGATGTGCGCGACCAGCGCGTCACGTACACCACCGGGACATCCGATCGTGTTGTCGCCGAGGGCTTTCTGCAGCGCTGTGCCTTCGACGACTCCGTGTCGCTGGAGGAGATGGAGGCTGCACCGGTGCTGGGCGACTACCTCGCCTCCTGCCGCGACGAGTCGGGTTCTTACACCTTCTCGCACGAGGCGGCCCTGCTGTGGCTCTGAACGAACCTGCGGCTCCGACGAACGAACGGCTTCCCCAGCAGAATCGCGATGGCGGTATCGACCAGGACTGGGCAGGCGACGATCAGGACTGGTGGGATTGGTACGTCACTCTGGCTGCCAACGACCAGGTGCCCGCCGAGTTGGTCGACGGGCCGGGCCTGCCGGACGTCGACGCAGCGTCCGACGAGCAGGTCGCGCATGAGCTTGCCGAGCCGTACGACCTCGCCCCGGCCGCAGTCGAGTCCTTCGCCCGGGAGGCCTTCGTTCGGCTGCCCGCCGTGTTCTCCCCTGCCGTGGTACGACGCCTCGCCGAGCGCCTCGAGGAGCTACTGCGCGCCGAGCACGGCGAGAACGTCGCCGGTCGGTTCACCGCACTGGAGCAGATGTGGCTCCACGACGACCTGATGCGTGCCGTGGCACTCTCGCCCCGGATCGGCGGCCTGGCCGCGGCCTTGCTGGACGAACCGGCCGTGCGGCTCTACCACGACAACGCGCTGTCCAAGGAGCCCGGCTGTGGACGCACGCCCTGGCATCACGACGCGGAGCATTTCCCACTGCAGACCGTCCAGGCGGTCACCGCGTGGATGCCGATGTCGGCCATCCCCGGCCGAATGGGTCCGCTGTCGTTCGCCCGCGGCCGCGAGGTACTGAACGAGGTTGCCGACCTGGAGTTCGACAAGGTCGGCACCTCGTACGACGAGGCCGTCGCCCATCGCTTCGTCGAGCGCGGCGTTGCCGTGGAGTCCGAGCCGTTCTCGGTAGGAGACGTGTCGTTCCATTCCGCGCTGTGCTTCCACACCGCGGGGCCGAACCTGACGACCCAGCCGCGCCGCGCTTTGGCCACCACCTACTTTGCCGACGGGGCTCGGGTTGTCGAGTCGCCCACGCTGATCAGCGGCACCTGGCGCGAATTCTTACCAGGCGTGGAGCCCGGTGGCCTCGCGGCCTCGGAACTGAACCCGGTGGTGGGTCGCCGAGACTGAACCGGTCACGGGCAGATGAACCCATCGTCCACCATCAGACACCGCTTGGGGTTGGTGGGGATTCTGCCCTCGAACGCTTCGCCGATACTGAGTGCACCGTCACCGTTGCTGTCGAGCCCCGGAGACAGGGACGCTGGCAACAGCGGTGCATCGAGCACTTCATCGACCGTGACCGCACCGTCGTTGTTCGGATCGAAGGCAGGAGCGGCCGACGCTACCCCCGGCACGACGAACAGCCCTGCAACCGTCAATGCCGCGATCGTTGCCGCTTTCAGCGGAAGTCGTCCAACCGTCATCGGCTCTCTCCTGTTCGAGGGGAAATACCGGACAATAGTGGCACGGCGGCCGGGTGGTGTCCTAGAAAACCGACGACCCATTCGAGTGAACATACGTACATTGGAAACGGTGGGGGCGAAAACTCAGCGCACACAAGAGTTGGGCGAACTCGCAGAAATCGCGATTCGCGAGCTGGCGTCGGCCGCGGGTGGTGTTCGCGCAGTTCACTCGGCCATTGCACGACGCACATTTGCCGCTGTGCGGCTCGGCGTCGGTCCCGCGGTTCTACCGACACAGCTGATGCACGACGCGATCGCCGCCGGAACCTACGCGTCCATCACAGCCGCCTGCACCGGCGCAGCCAAGGCTGTCGGAGCCTTTTCCGGCGGCGACGAAGCGACGGAGGACGACCATCGCCCGTCGCCGTCCCACACTGTCTTCGGTGCCCAGACCATCGCCGTCCTGCACGGTCTCATCGGCGACGACATGGAGCGCAGTTCCCGGGTCCTCGCCTACCCGATGTCGATACGTGTCGACGGACGCCCGGTAGTTCCCAAGTACCGCGCTCTGGCCACGGCGTTTCCCGACGCGGGAGCGTACCTCGTGGTGTTCCTGCACGGGCTCGTCGAGACCGAATCGGCATGGCGGCTCGGTGGGCGACCCACGTACGGGCAGCGCCTGGACTCCGAAGCCGGAACAACCTCGATCTTTCTGCGCTACAACACCGGCCGTCGAATTGCCACGAACGGTGCCGACCTGTCGGACCTGCTGGAACAGCTCGTGCCGGCCTGGCCCGTCAGGGTTCACCGCATCACCCTGGTCGGTCATTCCATGGGCGGGCTGGTCTCGCGCAGCGCCGCACACCACGCTGCGGAGAACGGCCGCCGATGGGTGGAGCTGTTGACGGACGTATTCACCCTGGGGACACCACATCTGGGTGCGCCGCTTGCGCGCGGCGTTCACGTCGCCACGGCAGCGCTGGCGATAGCGCCCGAGACCCGTCCGTTCGCGAACCTGTTGGCGCGTCGAAGCGCAGGAGTCCGCGACCTGATTCACGGATCGATCACCGAGGACGAGGGACATGCCAGCTACGCCGACGGATTCGACGTCGGAGCGGCCGCGGACATCTCGGTTCCGGAGGGGGTGCGGCATCATCACGCGTCCGCCGTCATCACAGGAAACCCGCGACACCCGATCGGAATCTTCGTGGGCGACGGCCTGGTCCGTACGGACAGCGCCGGAGGGCGGAACAAGCTGCGTGACATAGGACTTCGTCCGGACGACGGTCTGGCGATCAACAGCGCACACCACTTCACCCTCCTCAACGACGAGAGAGTGTACGAATGGATGCGACGCGCACTGGTCGGCCCATCTTCCGAATCGTCCCCCTGACTGTCGATTTCGGCCTACTCGGTCCATCGATAGTCGAGGAACTTCCCGTCGAACGTCACCACGACCCGATCTCCGTCATCGTGCGGTCGTCGTTCGATGTTCATCGTGAAGTTGATGGCGCTCATGATGCCGTCGCCGAATTCCTCGGCGATCAGTTCTTTGAGCGCAGGGCCGTACACCTGCAGCGCCTCGTGGAATCGGTAGACCGTGGGGTCCGAGGAGATGTCCAGCGACCCACGATAGGGAGCCAGGGTCAGCTCGAACAACGAACCGTCGGGCATGCCCAGTTTTTCGGCGAGCAGGTCGGCCTGGGCGAGGCTGAGGGGATGCTGTCCGTAGAGTGCCGACACCGTCCATGCCACCGGCATGTCGATGGCCTCGGCCACAGCGGCCCAACTCAATCCGGCTCGAGCTCGTGCAAGCCGAATCTCGCCGATCAATGGCTTACCTGAAAAATCGGTCAACAGATCTCTCCTTCGTGGCCGTACTGCAGGCGCACACCGAGTGCGCCCCGAGTTCACAGTCTCAGCTCGATGATCCTGCCTCGCAACATCTGGTATCGATCACGCGAGCGCGGTCCGATCGCAGATATGGTGGTTGTTTCCGCCACGGCACAACGAAAGTACTGACGACATGACCCGACTCGGTCTCGGCCTTGCCGCCCTCGGACGCCCCGAGTACCTGACGGTCGGGCACTCCGATGCCGTCGACGGGCGATTCGATCCGGCAGCCCTCGAGCAGCTGTGCCACGCAGTACTCGACGCCGCATGGGACAGCGGAATCAGACACTTCGACGTCGCGCGCTCCTACGGCTTTGCCGAGCGCTTCCTCGGCAGCTGGTTGTCGCGACACCCTTCTCGGCGAGACGAGCTGGTGATCGGCTCCAAATGGGGATACGCGTACGTCGCCGATTTCCAGCGGGGTGCCGAGGTGCACGAGGTGAAAGAGCACTCGGTTGCCCGCTTGGCCGAGCAGTGGCCGCAGACTCTGCGCGACCTCGGCGGTGCACCGGACCACTACCTGATCCACAGCGTCACCCCGGACAGTCCAGCCCTGAGCGACACTGCCCTGCTCGACGACCTACGTGCCCTAGCCGAGAGTGGTACCCGAATCGGCATCAGCACCAGCGGGCCACATCAAGCCGACGTGGTGCATGCAGCGCTGGAGATCGGGGTGTTCAGCTCGGTGCAGTCGACGTGGAACCCCCTCGAGCCGTCCGTCGGCCCGGCGTTGGCACGAGCACACGAAGCCGGCTGGTTCGTCGTCGTCAAAGAGGCCATGGCCAACGGCCGACTGGTGGCCGAAGATTCTGCACTCGCCCGCGTCGCGGACTCCGCCGGAATCGGCCGCGACGCACTGGCGCTGGCACGTGCACTCGCCCAACCCTGGGCCGATGTCGTGCTCTCCGGCGCGGCCACTGCGGCACAACTCGAGCAGAATGTCGCTGCTCTGTCGATCGACCGCGAACTGATCGCAGCGAGCGATCCGGATCTTGCCGAGTCGCCGGAAATTTACTGGGACAACCGCTCTCGACTGGACTGGACGTGATCGGTTCTGGCACGAGCTGATCTTCCGCTGAATACTCGGATCCACGCCGATGTTCGCGGAGGCCGTCTCTGTGACCGACCACCTCGGATCGGCTCCTCCGTTTCGGATACCCGACTCCGATCGGCGTCGGGTTCACAAGAACGGGGAGCTGATTCGTGACGGCGGTATGGGGAGGGCGGATCGAACCGTCGACCGCTCGCTCACGGGTGCGATCACACCCGAGCTTGTCGAGCCGGTGTCGAGCAGTATTGCGGCGTTTGGGACGATTCGGGCATGACGACGAACCGGCAGACGCCCTCCGAACATGGTGACAAGGAGCAGGATCGACCCGGACTCGATGAGGTTGTCAGGGGGCGGCCGCCGGCGACGGAATTGGCGGCCAACGTCGTTCGCGGCGGTCTGATCGGTCTGGCGGAAACGGTTCCCGGGGTCTCCGGCGGCACGGTCGCCCTGGTCACCGGCATCTACACCAGGGCCATCGCGTCGGCGAAGCATCTGACGGACATCCCCAAGGCCGTGCTCACACGGTCCGACGTACGCGCCGAGATCCGTCAGGTCGATTGGTGGCTGCTCGTCACGGTCGGCGTCGGCATGCTGTTGATGGTGTTCTCGGTGGCAGGGATCATGGCGGATTTCGTCACGGATCAGCCCGTCTACTCCAAGGCACTGTTCATGGGCATGATCGCGATGTCGGTGGCGATCCCGTTCATGGAGATCAGTCGTGGAGCTTTCCCCACCATCAGGTCCCGACTGTCCGCCGTGGTTCTGTTCGTCGTTCTCGCTGTCGCGGTCGTCGTTCTCACGTCGCTACCCGGGGTCGAGGCGTCGAATCCGTCGTTGATTCTGGTGTTCTTCGCCGCGACGATCGCAATATGTGCGCTCGTGCTGCCAGGTGTATCTGGCTCGTTCTTTTTGCTGGTCATCGGCCTGTATGCGCCGACGCTCACGGCCGTCGACGAGCGGAACCTGACGTACCTGGCCGTGTTCGCCCTGGGTGCTCTGGTGGGGTTGGTCAGCTTCGTTCGAGTGCTCGAACGGTTGCTGGCGAACTACCACGACCTGGCGATGGTCGCCGCTGCCGGCCTGCTGTTGGGGTCCTTGCGTGCACTGTGGCCGTGGCAGGGCGAGAACAGAGAACTACTGGCCGTCGGCAACGAATGGCCCGCCGCCGTGGGCCTCTTCGCCGTCGGAGTTGCGGTCGTGGCTGTGGTCGCCATCGTTCAGCATCGACTGGCAACCACGCGTACGCCTTGACCGAAACGGCGGACGTAGCCGGCAATCCACGCCCCTCGTCGGAATCCACACCTCCTACAAGCACCGTGAATTCCCACGAGGGCCGCATATGCGCGCGAGCCGTCCGCACCGGCCACCACAGACAAAAACTCCGACCCCAGCAGCGGGATCGGAGCAGTGGAGCCTCCCAACGGGATCGAACCGTTGACCGCTCGCTCACAAGTATGTTGCGAGACAACCAGATACGTCCGAATGGAACCACCACAGAGGCTCTGACCTGTGCCGATCATCCAGGCGGGGAGCACCCGAATTCACTCTCGCACAGCCTGTCTCTGATCACATCTGCCACCGGACCGGCCTGGAAATGATCTCGGACAGCCGGCGGCGGTAGTACTTTGCGGTCTCCTGGACGAATGCGCTCATGGTGGCGGCGGCGGCGTCCTCGTCGCGGGCTCGCATCGCGTCGAGCACGTCCTGCTGCATCTCGATCGCGGCCAGTCGCGTGGCGATGGGATGCTCGTTCGGCTCCGCGTCCCGCACCAGCAGCCACAGAGTCTCCATGACGATGTTCAGGACCGGGTTACCGGCGGCGTCGTACACGCTGCGCTGAAAGGCCGAATTGTTGTCCTGGAAGTTGCCGTAGTCGCCCGGGTCTTCGCGCATTCGATCCAGAGCGGTCTGCATAACCTCGACCTGCTCATCGGTGATGTTTGCCGCGGCTTCCCGCGCCACGATCGGTTCGAGCATCAGCCTGGCGTCGATGACGTCGCTGATGTTGGCTCCGTCGATCTGGAGGAAGAGCTTCATTGTGTTGCCGAGCGATTCGAGCTGAGGGCGCTTCGCTACCGGCCCACCGCCGATGCCCGACTTGATGGTTACCAGGTCACGGCTTTCGAGGAGTCGAAGCGCCTCGCGGACGGTGGTCCGTGCTACGCCGTGCTCTGCCACCATGTCCTTCTCGGTCGGCAGCCGCTGTCCCTCGATGATGCCGCCGGTCAGGATCTGGTCGGCAATGAGGTTAGCGATCTTCGCGGACATCTTGGGTGCCCGCACGCGCGGGACGATCTCGCCGTCAGTGGTCACCATGAGATAACCATAGCGTCGGGGCTGTGTGATCTACGTTAAACCTATACATAGTTTGCGCGATTGGTTACTGTAGTTGTTGTCAGAAAAGTATCGACCGAACGGTAGGGAGTAGCGATGTTGCCGACAAGGCCGCCGAGCGCCGACCTCGCACACTCGTACCGAACCGACGGGCATTGGAGCGACCGACCGATCGGGCACTACCTCACCCGCGCTGCTCGTATGTACCCGGACGCCGTCGCCGTGGTCGACGGCAAGCGCCGAGCCACGTTTGCCGAGATCGATCGAGATGCGACCAGAGTGGCCGCCGCCCTGCACAACCGCGGCGTCACGTCCGACGACGTCGTGTCGTTCCAGCTCCCGAACTGCATCGAGGCAGTCGTCGTCTTTCAGGCCGTCATGAAGCTGGGTGCGGTCGCCAACCCCATCGTGCCCATCTACAGGTCTCGCGAGCTCCGCTTCATTCTCGGACAGTCACGAGCAAAGGTCGCTTTCGTCCCTGCCGAATTGCGCGGGGTCGACGTGGCCGCCATGTATCGCAATCTGGCCGACGATCTGCCGGACCTGGAACTCGTCGTATCCTTGGCGGAGTGGGATGATCTGCTGGACCGAGTCACGGACGAGATGATCTCGGACTTACGTTCGCGCACAGCACCTTCCGCAGACGATATCTGCCTGTTGCTCTACACATCCGGCACTACCGCCGACCCCAAGGGTGCCCTCCACAGCCATAACACCCTGGTCTATGAGAACTCGTCGATGATCGACTGGTTCGGACTCAACGAGACCGACGTGATCTTCAATCCGTCGCCGGTCACCCACGTCACGGGCGTCAATTGCGCCCTGATTCTGCCGTTTCTTCTCGGTACATCCGTTGTCCTACAACAAACGTGGGATCCTGCTATCGCGCTCCGCCGTATCGTCGACGAACACTGCAGCTTCATGATCTTCTCGACGCCGTTCCTGCGCGGACTACTCGACGAATCCGAATCCGGACAGGTACCGACACCGTCGATCAGGTACATCGTATGCGGCGGAGCCGACGTGCCCGACGCACTCACCGCGGCGACCACGACTCGCCTCGGCACCGTGGTGCGCATGTACGGTGCCACCGAGGGCCCCTCCGTCACCACTGCGGATCGATGGGACTCCTCGGCCGTGCGTCAGAAATCCGACGGACGCCCCATCGCACCTACCGAGGTGATCGTGTCGGACGGAGCGAACGGCGTCGGCGAAATACTGTGGCGCGGACCGGATACGTTTCTCGGCTATCTCGACCCCACCCTCAACGACGACGCCTTCACCCCCGATGGCTTCTTCAAGACCGGTGACCTCGGCCGCTTCGACAGCGACGGTGCCATTCACGTTGTGGGGAGAATCAAGGACATCATCAACCGTTCCGGGGAGAAGATCAGTGCCCATGACGTCGAGAACCACCTCGGTGCTCACCCGTCCGTAATCGAGGTCGCCGTAGTCGCGGGACCCGATTCCCAAACGGGAGAGCGGGGTTGCGCGTTCGTCGTCACTCGCGATCACCGAGACCTCACCCTGGACGAGGTCCACCGATTCCTCCTCGACCGCGACATAGCCGTACAGAAGATTCCCGAAAGCATCTTCGTGGTGGACTCGCTACCCAAGACCGCGAGCGGCAAGGTGCAGAAGTTCGCACTGCGCAGCTGGACCCGCGATCGCACCGCAGTACCGGCGCAGATGGCGGCGATGATCTTCGCCGCGTCACACGAGAAATAGAGGTTCCCTTGTCATTACAGCCTGCTGGAATCGACCACGTCGTGGTCACCGAGCCCGAGCCCGGTATCGCACTCGTCGAGTTGGCCCGCGGCAAGGTCAACGCGATCGACACCCAGATGTACCGGGAGATCGCCACCGTCTTCGAGGCACTGTCGGACAACCAGGACGTCCGCGTGGTGGTCCTGACCGGGCGGGGCCGAATCTTCTGTGCAGGAAACGATCTGGGCAGCTTCCGCGTCATGGACGCGACCAGCGGCGAGGTCGAGATGCGCGAAGTGCGCCGGTCGATCTTCGCGGTCCTGGACTGCTCGCTGCCGGTGATCGGGGCGATCAACGGGCCTTGCCTCGGAAGCGGATTCGGCCTGACGTCGGTATGCGACCTCGTGGTAGCGTCCGAGCGGGCCACGTTCGGTCTGCCCGAGATGGGCGTCGGCGTGCTCGGCGGCGGGCGATTCACCGCCCGGATGCTGCCGCAACAGGCCATGCGGCGGATGTTCTTCACCGCCGAGGCCGTCGATGCGGAGACGTTGCGCGCGTGGGGCGCTCCCATCGAAGTCGTCGATCACGACGTCCTGCTCGACACAGCGATGACACGCGCACGAACTATTGCGGCGAAGAGCCGCTACGCCCTGACCTTGGCGAAGCAATCGCTGAACGGGTGCGAGAGCATGGACCTCAAACGCGGGTACGAGCTCGAGCAGTCCTACACCCTTCGCCTGTCCGAACACCCGGATTCCAAGATCGCGGTCGAGGCGCGCATCGCCGAGATGGCGGGGGGAACGAAGTCATGACGATCGACGTTCAGGCATTCGCCGAGAAGTCCGAGGCCTGGCTCGCGGAGAACCTCGAACCCAGGACGAACTCCACGATGTCCGACCCCAACTACGCGATCTTCCACAATCGCAGTCACGACGAAGAACGCGAGCTGATCGACGCTGCGGCACACTGGCAGAGCCGCCGCGTCGATGCCGGGTTCGGGGCGATCACCTGGGCACCCGAATGGGGCGGACCGGGTCTCACCGCGAGCCACGAGCGCGCGTACGTCGGGATCGAACGGCAGTACAACGCACCGGAGCGACACGAGACCGTACTCGTGACAGTCGAATTGGTGGCACCTACCATCCACGCTCTGGGTTCCCCCGAACAGAAGAAGACATTCGTCGAACCCTTCCTGAGGGCCGATGAGCTCTGCTGCCAATTGTTCTCCGAACCCGGAGCAGGCTCCGACCTGGCCGGATTGTCGACCAAGGCAGTCAAGTCCGACGGCGGCTGGCGCGTGAACGGTCAAAAAGTGTGGAGTTCGGGAGCGCAGTTCTCCAAGTGGGGCCTGCTCATCGCCCGCACCGACACCACCGTCCCGAAACACCGCGGCATGACGGCGTTCATGATGCCCATGGACGCACCCGGGGTCGACATCAGACCTATTCGCCAAATGTCCGGCGGGTCGACGTTCAACGAGGTGTTTCTCGTCGACGTCGAGTTGCCCGACTCGTCGAGGCTCGGTGCCGAGGGCGACGGCTGGACAGTCGCGCTGACCACACTCGGTTTCGAGCGGAGTTCGAGCGCCGGGATCGTCAGCGCCGGCGGGAACGGCGCTGATCTGGTCCGGCTGGCCAAGAGCCTCGGCATTTCGGACGATCCGCTCGTCCGGCAACAGCTGGCCGAAGTTGCTGTCTACGAAAGAGCGTCGGCACTCATGGTCGCCCGGTACGCCGAGCGTGAATTGGCCGGAGCTGTTCCCGGAGTGGAGGGTTCGATCGGCAAACTGGTGTGGACCCAGAATCTCAAACGCATCGGCGACGCCGCAGCGACATTCCTCGGGCCCAAGATCCTGGCGGACACCGGTGCACCCGACACTTTCGCGTGGACCGAACATCTCCTCGGTGCCCCCGGATATCGGATCGCCGGCGGTTCGGACGAGATCCAGCGCAACATCATCGGCGAACGCGGGCTCGGCTTGCCTCGCGAACCACGATAGGAGCATGCCATGACACTCGAACTGACCGTCGAGCAACGCGATCTACAGGCCGGCCTCCGTTCGTCCTTGGCCAGAACGAAGATAGGCGAGGACGTCCGGCCTGCACTGGTCGAGATGGGTCTCACGGAAATCCCGTTCCCGGAAAGATTCGGCGGTGCCGGCTTCACGCTGAAGGACGCAGCAGTGGTGATGACCGAGCTGGGTCGTTCGCTCGGCAGGGCCCCCTATCTGTCTTCGGTCGTCCTAGCAGGCTTCGGTCTCCTCCACGCAGGGTCCGAACGGGCTTGCTCGCAGAATCTTCCGACGATTGCCGACGGTACCCGGACGGCCACACTGGTGGCCCCGTTCCCCTTCGCAGCGTCCTCCATCGAGGCTACGGCGGGCAGCGACGGCACCCTCGTCCTCAACGGCGTTCGAGAAGCCGTGGTGGACGGAGCCGATGCGGATCTGCTGATCGTCGTAGCCAAGGGTCCGAACGGTACCGAGCTGGCGGTGATCGAGGGTGGCGCTGACGGAGTCACCCGAACACCGAGTGAGGCACTGGATTTCACCAGGGGCCTCGCACGGGTCGAGTTTTTCGGCGCGGTCGCTCACCGGGCGACGAGTGACGACATCGGTGCCGGCCTCGGAAAGGCGCAGGCGGCCGCCATCACAGCTCTCGCAGCCGAACAGGTCGGATCGGCGCGAGCATGCCTGGACATGTCGGTGGAGTACGCAAAAACCCGTCAGCAGTTCGGACGGGCCATCGGGTCGTTCCAAGCGATCAAGCATCGCCTCACGGACATGCTCATCGCGACCGAACTGGCCGAGGCGGCGGTGCTCGATGCAGCCGGGGCCGACGCGCGCAGCACAAGCGAGTTCGTCGCCGCCGCCGCGACTGCCCGTGTGCTCGCGTCCCGAGCGGCCACCTTCGCCGCCGAAGAATCAATTCAGATCCACGGCGGAATCGGCTTCACCTGGGAACACCCACTGCACCACTACTTTCGGCGGGCAAAGACCAGTGAGTTGCTGTTCGGTGTCACCAGCGTGCACGCCGAGACGATCGCCGCTGCCCTGATCTGAGTCAGGGCGGCGGGCGGTTACGCCAGCACCAGCAGAAGATCGCCGCCGTCGACCTGAGAGGTACGGCCGATCGGAACGCGGGTGACCATACCTGCCCTGGTCGCGGTGATCGTCGCTTCCATCTTCATGGCCTCGATCGACCCGACCGATTCACCTTGCGCGACCACGTCGCCCTCTTTGACCGACAGCGTGACGACACCGCTGAACGGTGCGGGTATGTGCCCGGGATCGGTGCTATCGGCCTTCTCGGCAGACCGGGCGGTGGTTTCGATGCTCCGGTCGCGAATCCTCACCGGACGCAGCTGGCCGTTGAGGATGCACAGAACGTTGCGGACTCCTTCGACGTCGGGGTCCGATACCGCCTCGAGCCCGATCAGCAGTTCGACGCCCTGCTCGAGCCGAACTCGGTGCTCCTCTCCCTGCCGCAATCCGTAGAAGTACTGATTGGTCGACAATTGCGAGGTGTCGCCATAGTCCTTGCGGTGCTGCTCGAACTCGCGGGCGGGCGTTGGAAAAAGCAAACGATTCAGCGTGGTTCGGCGTTCGTGGCCGGGCGCGGACAGATTCTTCTCGTCCGCCTCGGTCAACGCAGTGGCGGCGCACGCTTCCGCCCGGCCGGTCAATGCCCGACTTCGAAGCGGTTCCGGCCATCCGCCCGCCGGTTCGCCGAGATCACCGCGGAGGAAGTCGACGACCGACCCTGGAATGTCGTAACTCGATGGGTCGTCGGCGAATTCGGCGGCCGTCGCGTCCGCACCGACCAGCGCCAGCGCGAGGTCGCCCACCACCTTCGACGACGGCGTGACCTTGACGAGTCGGCCCAACACCCGATCCGCCCCCGCGTAGGCAGCCTCGATGTCCTCGAAACGGTGCGCGAGCCCCAGCGCGGACGCCTGCTGGCGCAGATTGGAGAGCTGACCGCCCGGGATCTCGTGGGTGTAGACGCGCCCGGTGGGCGACGGGAGGCCTGACTCGAACGGCGCGTACGTGGAACGCACTGCTGCCCAATATGGTTCGAGGTCGCAGACCGCCGCGAGATCGAGTCCGGTGGCACGGTCGGTGTTGTCTGTTGCAGCGACGATCGCCGACAACGCGGGCTGACTCGTCGTCCCGGCCAGGGCTGCACTCGCCCCGTCGACGGCATCGACGCCGGCTTGCCACGCGGCGTAGTACGTCGCGAGTTGGCCGCCGGGGGTGTCATGGGTGTGCAAGTGCACGGGAAGGTCGAAGCGAGACCGCAGCGCGGCGACCAGAGTCGCTGCGGCGGGCGGTCGCAGCAGGCCCGCCATATCCTTGATGGCCAGGACATGGGCACCCGCGTCGACGATCCGGTCGGCCAGGCGCAGGTAGTAGTCGAGGTCGTAAAGGGTTTCGTTCGGATCGGCCAGATTGCCGGTGTAGGACATCGCCACCTCCGCGACAGCGGTCCCGGTGTCGCGGACTGCGTCGATGGCAGGCTTCATCTGATCGACGTTGTTCAGAGCGTCGAAGATTCGGAAGATGTCGACTCCGGTGTCGGTGGCTTCCTGCACGAAGGCGTGCGTGACGCGGTCGGGGTACGCCGTGTAGCCGACGGTGTTTCGGCCGCGCAGAAGCATCTGTAGACAGATATTGGGCATCTCCGCGCGTAGGGCGGCGAGTCGTTCCCACGGATCCTCGTGCAGAAACCGAAGCGCAACATCGTAGGTCGCGCCACCCCAGGCCTCGATCGAGAACAGCTGCGGGGTGAGGCGCGCAACGTGGGGTGCCACCGCGACGAGGTCGCGGGTGCGCACCCTGGTGGCCAGCAGGGACTGGTGCGCGTCGCGGAAAGTGGTGTCGGAAACGGCGAGTGCGGTCGCAGATCGCAGCTCGGCCGCGAAACCGGTCGGCCCGAGAGCGATCAGCCGGTCCCTCGAGCCGGTGGGAGGCGCGACTCGGGTGTCGACGTACGGAAGCTTGTCGATCGCGTAGACCGGCGACGGTCGCTCGCCGTGCGGGCGGTTGACGGTGACGTCGGCCAAGTACTGCAGGATGCGCGTGCCACGGTCGGCAGAGGTGTTCTGCGTCAACAGTTCCGGATGCTCCTCGATGAAGGTCGTGGTGACTTTCCACGCGAGGAAGTCCGGGTTGTCCAGCACCGCCTGCAGGAACGGGATGTTCGTCGCCACACCGCGTACCCGGAATTCGGCGATCGCCCGTCGTGATCTCGCGGAAGCGGTGGCGAAATCACGCCCGCGGCAGGTCAATTTGACGAGCATCGAATCGAAGTGCGACCCGATCTCCGACCCCACGCCGACATTGCCGTCGAGGCGCACACCCGACCCTCCAGGGGTGCGGTAGGCGGTGACGCGCCCGGTGTCCGGACGGAAGCCGTCGGTCGGGTCCTCGGTGGTGATGCGGCACTGCATGGCGAAGCCGTGGATCACGATGGAATCTTGGCTCAATCCCAGATCGGCCAGGCTTTCACCGGACGCGATGCGCAGTTGCGAGCCCACCAGATCCACGTCGGTGATTTCCTCGGTCACCGTATGTTCGACCTGAATTCTCGGATTCATCTCTATGAACACGTAGTTTCCAAGCGCGTCGAGCAGGAATTCGACCGTACCCGCACAGGTGTAACCGATGTGCCGGGCAAACCTGACCGCGTCTGCGCAGATTCGTTCTCGCAGTAAGGGATCGAGCCCGGGAGCCGGGGCGACCTCGACTACCTTCTGATGCCTCCTCTGCAGTGAGCAGTCACGCTCGAACAGGTGAATGACCTCACCCGTCGCGTCGCCGAGAATCTGCACCTCGACGTGCCGGGGGTCGACGACCGCCTGTTCGAGAAAGACGGTCCCGTCGCCGAACGCGGTCCTCGCCTCGCGAGATGCGGCTTCGATGGCGTCGCGTAGTTCCTCCGGTGCGACCACCCTGCGCATGCCGCGGCCGCCACCGCCGGCAATCGCCTTGACGAAAATCGGAAACGACATCGTTTCGGCTGCCGCGATCAACACGTCCGGATCCTCGGACGGAGCCGACGATGCGAGAACCGGAAGCCCTGCCGCGGCGGCTGCGGCAACAGCGCGCGACTTGTCTCCGGTGAGCTCGAGGATCTCGGCGGACGGGCCGACGAACGTGATACCGGCGGCCTTGCACGCTGCGGCCAAGTTGGCGTTCTCCGACAGGAAACCGTACCCCGGGTACACCGCATCGGCACCGGATTTCTTTGCGGCCGAGATGATCTCGTCGACCGAGAGGTAGGCGCGGACCGGGTGACCCGGCTCGCCGATCTGATAGGACTCGAACGCCTTGGCCCGGTGCGCAGAGTTGCGGTCTTCATACGGATAGACGGCAACGGTGGAAGCGCCCAGTTCGACCGCCGCACGGAACGCGCGGACGGCAATCTCTCCGCGATTTGCAACGAGGACTTTTGCGAACATGATGTTCCTCCCGGGTAGGGGCCGGCGGCATGCCGACTGACGGGGTATGGGCCGAGTCTCCCACAAAACCAGGCTTCTTACTAGATTGATAGTAAAGTTAGTAGTGTGGACCGTTCTCCAGAACAAGCTTCTCAAACTGCTGCGCAATATCTCTGTGCATGTTTCCATTGACCCACTGTTTCTATAGTGTGACTTGAAATACAGTCCACGCCACGGATGAGGAGGACTCGATGAGCAGCGACCAGAATTCCGACAGCTGGATCACCGATTGGGAGTTCAGCGAGCGGTACCCGGTCTACACACGGGCGAACGCCGGTGAGGTTCTGCCCGACCCGTCGAGTCCGCTCAACGTGACCCTCGTATGGAACAAGGGCCTGAACATCGGTTGGCGTGAAGGCTACGTCGAGCACCTCGGGACTCATCTCGCGTCCGAGATCGACGAAGGGATGCCGGAGATCATCGGCAACTTCGGTGGGTACCACTACACGAACTTCTCGATGACAGAACTCAACGGTGCCCGACTTCCCGGACTGACCGTTCCGGTCTGGAACAGCCTGTGGGTCGGCGATCATCCGGACATCCCCGAGTACGTCGAGAAGCCCGGCCACCAGAACGCCGAACTCACCGCGGGCCTGGCAGAGAAGACCGCGTGGTCACTGACCACCGACACATTCCCCGAGGCCGAAGAAGCCAAGCACCGTGCCGATCTCGCGCGCGCGAATCGCCCCGATGTCACGGCCATGAGCGACCAGGAGCTCGTCGATCACGCCCGCTCCTTCGTTCCGGACCTGATCTTCTGCTACGCCTATCACCCCGTCACCACTACCCTGTCGACGATGGGGCCGGCCGTCGCAGGCGCGCTGCTCGAATCCATCGGCGAAGCAGACAAGCTCGGCGATCTCCTCAGCGGCCTCGGCGGAGTCGACTCCGCGGAGCCCTCCTACGCACTGTGGAACATGGGCCGCCTCGTCGCCGGGTCTGCAGAACTGACCGCACTCTTCGACGACGGCCTCGCCACGTTGCTCGAGGCCGTCGACGCGAGCGGCACCCCCGACGCGAAACAGTTTCGAACGGACTTCGACGAGTTCCTCTACAAGTACGGGTCGCGCGCGCCGAACGAATGGGACATCCGCTCGGACAGTTGGGAATCCAAGCCGGTCCTGGCGCTGCTCGCAGTCAACGGCATGCGGATGAGCCCCGTGGAGAACGACCCTGAGCTCATCCGAGAGCGTAACCAGGCCAAGCGCATCGCGCTCACCGCCGAACTCGCCGCCAAGATGCCCGACGACGCCACTCGGCAGAGCTTTCTCGACGCTGCCAAATCCATCACGAAATTCATGCCGTGGCGTGAACGAACCAAGACCGCATGCGTGAAGGTCATGGGCGAAATGCGGACTGCGCTCTACGAACTGGGCCATCGCATGGTGGATCGGGGAGTGATGGGCGACCACCACGACGTCACCATGCTGCTCGACGACGAGCTCGACGCGTTCGTGGCGGACCCCGAGTCGTTCGAGAACACCATTGCGGACAGACGTGAGCAATACCTGGCGCTGTTCGACCTCGAACCACCTTTCTTCCTGTTCGAGAAGCTCCCGTTGTCGCAGTGGCCCAGGCGGACCGAGCACAAGGCACAGATCGCGGCGCCTGGCGACGCGCTGTCCGGTGTGGCCGGTGCACCGGGGGTGAGCCGTGGCCGAGCCCGGATTCTGCACGATCCCTACGAGGTCGGCGATCTGGCCGAAGGCGACATCATCGTTGCGCCGCAGACCGATCCGGCCTGGACGCCACTGTTCGTCTTCGCCGGCGGTGTGGTGGTCAACGTCGGTGCCACTATCACTCACTCGTCGATAGTCTGCCGCGAGCTCGGCATCCCCTGTGCCGTGTCGGTGCAGGACGCCACGTCCAGGATCCCCGACGGAGCGATGATCGAGGTCGACGGCAACACCGGAACGGTGACCGTCCTGTGAGCCTACGTATCGGATTGAGCCTCCCCCAGCTCGGGGAACATGTCGACGTCGGTGCGGTGCGCGAGTTCGCCACTTCGGCCGAGGAACTCGGGTTCGCAAGCCTGTGGGTCCAGGAACACCTGTTCTATCCGGAAGTGAACGAATCAATCTACGGAGGTCGCCACACCACCAGCGTCCACCCGGCCTACCGCTCGGTGCTCGGGGCCACGGAACTCATGGCCTACGTGGCAGCCTGCACTCGGACGGTCACGATCGGCAGCAGCATCCTGGTCGCTGGCTACCATCGTCCCATCGAACTGGCGCAGCGACTTTCGACTCTGGACATCCTTTCCGGCGGACGGCTCGTCGCGGGTCTCGGTGCCGGCTGGTCCGACGAGGAACACACCCAGATGGACGTCGATCCGCGTACCCGTGGTCGACGAATGAGTGAACTCGTGCACGCCGTTCAGGCGTGCTGGGGTCCTGATCCCGTACGGTTCGACGGCGAATTCTTCACCATCCCCCGCTCCGTCGTTCGGCCCAAACCAATACAGCAGCCGCACCCGCCGCTCCTGTCCGGACTGCGGTCCACCACCGGATTAGCAAGGACCGCAGCCCTTTTCGACATCTGGAACCCCAGCAGCGGTACATCGGCAGCGCTGCTCGACCAGCTCGACACGATGGCCGAAATGCGCCCGGCCGGTATGGATCCCGTTCGACTTTTCCTGCGATCCTATCTGCAGCGACCGACCGATGCCGTCGGCTCGGCCGGTCAAGGCATCGAGGGTGTCGAGAAGGACATCCGGACCGCGATCGCCGCCGGCGCGGAGCAGTTGATCGTCGAGGTCAACTTCTGGGACGACATGCGATCACCCGCCGATTGGGCTGCGGCACCGGCACGGCTGGCCACCCTGCTCGAAACCGCCGCAGAACTGACCACGCCGAAAGCGAGTGCACTATGACAGCCCAGCGTTCGGCGGCGCCGGCCGGTCGTCGACCGTCGAGAGGGACACCGGGCCCGTTGCCGCTGGAGCAGGTGTCGTGACCGCCGGTCTCGTGGCGGTCGTGACCGGCGCAGCGTCCGGAATCGGCCGTGCCACGGTCGAGATCATTCTCGAACGCGGTGGGTCGGTGGTCGCCTTCGACACCACCTCGAATTCACTGGACTGGTTGGCGGGCAACGACAATGCGGTCGCCTTCGTCGGCGACGTCACCCACGCCGACGACAACCGCGCCGCCGTCGAGCAGGCCGAGCTTTCGTTCGGCCGACTCGATGCCCTGGTGCTCAACGCCGGAGTTCCGGCATCGGGCTCGATCGAGACACTCGACATGAACGTCTTCGACCGGTCGATCGACGTGAACCTTCGGGCGATCGCACTCGGTGTGCGCGAGGCGATTGCGGCGTTCCGCCGCGCCGGCGGTGGCTCGGTCGTCATCACTGCGTCGGCAACCGCGTTGGGCGGAGAGCCCAACCGGTGGCCGTACGCCGCAGCGAAAGCGGGTGCGGTGAACATGGCGAGGTCGTTCGCCCTCGACCTCGCGAATGACGGTATTCGCGTGAACGCCGTCTGCCCAGGTCCGATCAGTACCGGAATGACCAAGCGCATCGAAGAGAACACACCCGATCGCTACGAATCGCTCAAAGGCATGGTGCCCCTGCACCGTTGGGGCACCGCCCGCGAAGTAGGCGAGGTCATCGCATTCCTCGCCTCGCCGCTCGCGTCTTTCGTCACCGGGGTGGCGATCCCAGTCGACGGCGGCGCCACCTGCGGCAGCGGCCAGACCGTCCCCGTTCCCGCCGGCCCCTAGCGGTTCGGGTCCACCAGCACCTTGGCGTGGGTGCTGGTACCGCTGTCGAGTTCGTCGAACATATCGACCAACTCACCCAGCCCGATCGTCCCGGTGTGCAAAGACTTCACGTCGATCCGGCCCTCGGCGATCAGCGTCATCGTCCCCTTGAAGTCTTCGTGCGAGTACGCCAGCGAACCGATGACCGTCAGTTCTCGTGACTGCCAGTCCCCGTAGCTCACCGACGAGTCCGTTCCGGGATAGCCGAGCAGCGCCAACGTTCCACCCCGCCTGACCAACTCCGCCGAGGGCTGGAACAGCGCGGCGACGCCGGTGCACTCGAACAGCACGTCGGCACCGAGACCATCGGTGACGTCGTTCAGTAGAGCAGCGAGGTCCCCGGGCTCCACCACGTCGGCGAAGCCCAGATTGCTGGCCGCCGAACGACGTGCGGGTGACGGTTCGCTGACCAGCACTCGCCCGGCACCGGCGGTGCGCGCATGCTGAGCAGTCAGCAAGCCGATCGGTCCTGCACCCTGGACCACGACGATCGAGCCGAGCGTGATGGCCGCTCGCTTGACGGCATGGAACGTCACGGTGGCCGGCTCCATCAACGCGGCCTCTTCGTCGGACAGTGCGTCCAGCACCGGAATCGCCCGCCGTGCGGACACTTTCAGCGTGGTAGCAAAACCACCGTGGGCCGGTGCATCGTCGGTGATTCCGTTGGCCTCCGCAAACGCGAGATCGCAGTTGGCCGCGTGCCCGGCGCGGCACTGAGCGCACGCCCCGCATGCCGGCCCGACACCCGCGACCACACGCTGCCCGACACGCACCGTCGTCACCTCGGCACCCACCGCACTGATCGTGCCCGTCCATTCATGTCCGAACACCGCAGGCGGCAATGCTGCCGACGCGTATCCGTGCGTGTCGGTCGCGCAGATGCCGCAGTACCGAATGTCGACGACCACCCCGTTAGGGGCCGGTGTCACGGTGTCCTCGACGACGGTCTCCGCTTCCCTGGGGGCGACGATGTGGACGAACTTGTTCTCGACTGCAGTTGTCATGTCAGCGTTCACTTTCCGGTCGACACAAACTTTGTTGCTCATGAGTACAGTTTCTCATTGGTGTGCACAAGCTCGTCGAGCACCGTCCACGTTGCCCGGCCGAGTTCGGCGATCCACCCGCCCGGATCGGTGACGCTTCGGGCCGAGGGTGCCTCCACACTGACTGCGGCCGACGCCGGGAGTGCTCGCAGGAGTTCGACGAGCGGAAGGGCACCCGTGCCCGGAGCCAGACGGTGGGTTCGGGCCTCGGTGATGGCCGCGTTCGGATCCACCGACGCGGCTGCCGACACCGCGTCGCACAGCTGGCAGTACGGCAGCAGATCCTCTGCGACGGCGGTGATGTCGGAGACCTCGGAACCCGCACGCGCCCAGTGCAACGCATCGACGAGTACGCCGGCCCGGCCGGCCACAGCCTCGACGAATGCTGCGGCCGCCGTCACGTCCCGCACCGACGAGAAGATCATCGGTTCCAGACAGGCGCGAAGTCCGTAGTCGCCGGACAGTTCCGCGAGTTCCGCGAAGTTGCTCTCGGCGCGACCCCGATCGTCGTCGAGCACCGTGACGAGTAGATAGTCCGCGCCGAGTTCCGCGCCGGCTTCGAGCACCGCCGACCAATCACCACGCGAGCTCCCGGGGTGCAGTTTCACCACTTCGACGTCGAGCACGCGCATCCCGTTGTCCGCCAGGGCGGACTTGGTGTCGCGCAGCAGCGCGGACCCGGCGGGGAGCTGAAATCCCCTGTCCTGCCCGGTCTGCGCCGCACGGACACCCACTGCGTTGAACCCGCCCATGGCGGCGAACTCGACGAACTGCGGAGGCGGTACCTCGATCGCGGACAGGGACGACAACGACACGATGCGCTCGGCTGCCGCGAGGATCATGCGAATCTACTTCTTCCAGAGCGTCTTGAACTGATCCTGGTAGTCGGCGACACCCACGTAGTAACCGGTCTCCTCGTCGAGCACCGCCGTGTCGATGTTGTCTTTGTTCAGCAACTGAGTCGGCATGAACGCCGCGTCCGCTTCGGCCACATCGTCGCCGTTGAACTGGCGGGCCAACGTGTCGAGCACACGCCATCCGAGAATCTGGACCGGGAAACCTACCCACACACTGTTGTCGCCGTCCTTCAGCGACTGTAGGTTGTCCGGCGTCGGCGTCTGACCGGCGAACGTGATCTGATCCTGCAGGCTCGCTCCGCGTAGTGCCGCATCGACACCGAGGACGAGGTCGCCGAAGGAAAAGACCGCGTAGTTGATGGTCGGGTCACGCTGGAGCGTGCTGACAACGCTCTGCGGGGTCTTGGTTCCGAGATCGGTGACCTGCTGGTTGACGAGCTGGACCTTGCAGTCCGGGCACTGACTTTCCAACTGCGCGGTGAAAGCATCGGTGAAGACGTTGAGGATGGAGTAGTCGGTGATCGAAAAGATCGCGACATTGGCCTCACCGTTGCTGTCCGCGACCACCTGACTGGCCACCATCTTGCCCCACTCCTGCACCTGCGCATCGCCGTCGAGCGCGGTGGAGATGACACCGGGAACCGGTTCTCCTGCAATGCTGTCCGCAACCACCGGAATGCCCGCGGCCTCGGCGGAGGCGATCTGCTTCGACAGCATCGTCAACGGTGTGCCGGAGATGTGGATGGCGTCCGGCTTCAGGGCGATGGCCTGATCCATGGCCTTGGGTGCCGCTTCGGCGTCGGTGCCCATCAGAACACGCTGGTATCGCCACCCGAGTACGTCGGCCGCCTCCTGAATGGCGTCGTTCTTGGCGCTGGAGATCGGTTGGGGCGTCTCGATACTGATGACGTACTTGCCCTCCTCCGGCGCCTTGCTCAACGGTGTGGTCAGCACGAGATCGGTAGGCGCGGCCTCGTACTGATCGGCGAAAGCCTGCGCACCGGCGACGTCTGCGGCCTCGCCGGTGGTCGTGTCGTCCGAGTTGCTGCAGCCGGTCAGGACCAGGCTTGCAGCAGCAATGCCGGCCAAAGCCTTTGTCCAGGTGTTGGTTTTCACGTGAGTTCCTTTCGGAGAACTAGTTGCGGCGAGCGGTCCGCGCAGCGAGCGCGACGGCGACGATGAGGGCGAGTCCGTTGAAGAGGTCGTTGACGAAGCTGGGTGCGCCGGCCAGTTGCAGGCCCTTCACACCGGTGGCGAGGAGATAGATGGCGATGAGCGTGCCGAGCACGTTGACGCGGCCGGCGCGGATCTGGGTGGAGCCCAGGAATACGGCGGAGAAGGCGGGAAGCAGGTACGACGGCCCGATGTCGGGCGCGGCGGTGCCCAGCTTGGCCGCCAAAACCACTCCGGTGAGCGCAGCGATCGTCGCCGATGTCATCAAGGCACCGAACATGATTCGTTCGACACGCAGGCCGGCGAGTCGCGCTGCCTGACGATTGCCGCCGGTGGCGTACAGGTAACGGCCCAACGGAGTCTTTTCGAGCAGAACGTACATCACCGCGGCGACGGCGATCATGTAGAAGAACGGCAGCGGCAGGCCGAGGAAGGGCTTGCTGCCCATGTCGAGGAAGCCATCGGTGAAACCCTCGGTGATCTGCTTTCCGTCGGTCACCCAGTAGGTTCCGGCCAGCAGGATGCTCGACATACCCAGCGTCGCAATGAACGAGTCGACGTGCAATTTGACCACGACGAAGCCGTTGACGGCACCGATCAGCGCACCGCACAGCAGGGTGGTGACGATGGCGACAGGCGTACTGATGCCCTGGGAGAGTTGGTAGGACACCATCGCGACCGAGAACCCCATGACGCCGGCGATGGAAAGGTCGAACACGCCCGCGGCCAACGGCACGATGAGGCCGATGGCCAAGATGGCGGTGATCGCCTGATCGCCGGCGACGATGCGGAAGTTGCCCTGGGTCATGAAGGTGTCGGGGATCCAGATCGCGAACAGCACGATGATGGCGACCCACACATACAGACCGCTGAAGCGATCGAGTCCGAGTGAGAACGTGCGCCCCTTCGTTCGGGCACTTGCGCGGTCGCTTCCGCCTGATGGTGGGCTCGCAGGCGCGGCCGCCGCTTCTTCGTGGGATTGGGTTGTCATGGTGATCCTTTCACCGAGTCCGAGTGCCGACGAAGGACGCGGCGGGAGCAGGTTTCTTCAACGTCGAAGCGGTCAGCCGATCGGGGTCGATCCGGGGCCGCGAGAATTCGTCGACAACACGGCCGACCGACAGCACGATCACCCGGTCACACAGTCGGGTGAGCTCGCCGTGGTCCGTGGACACCACCAGTACCGCTGCGCCGGCCTGAGCGGCGGCGTCCACGAGGGCGTGAATGTCGGCCTTCGCGCCGATGTCGACGCCCTGTGTGGGCTCGTCTAGCAGCAGCACTCGGGGATTGCGACGCAGCCACCGCGCGAGTACGACCTTCTGCTGGTTGCCGCCGCTGAGGGTGCTCAGATGCCGTTCGGTATCACCCGTGGGCCGCACTCCGAGACGTTCGAGCCAGTGCGCCACATCGGATTTCTCACGCTTGACGCGCACCAGACCACCCTTGGCGAACCCCCACGGATCGGCGACCGACACGTTCTCGCGTAGGGATGCTGTTGCGAACGCTGCGTTGGAGAGGCGTTCGGCCGGCACACAGCCGATACCCGCCGACATCGCCAGGTCCGGGCGACCCTGTTCGACGGTCTTCCCGTCGACGGTGATCGCGCCCCCGCGGCTCTCCGCGCCGAAGAGTGCAGGCACTATCTGCTCTCGACCGGATCCGGTGATACCGGCAATGCCGAGTACTTCACCGGAACGAATCGAGAAATTGAATCCTTCCACTGCGCCACAGGACAACTCGACGATCTGCAGAACGGGGTCACCGAAGGAGTCGGTGGTCTCCTCCGGTTCGGCGAGGAACTCCTCGACGCGGCGGCCGATCATCAGTTCGACGAGACCGGATTCGTCGAGACCGTCGAGGGCCCTCGTGGTCACGATCTTGCCGTCTCTCATGACCGTCACGCTGTCGCAGAGGGTGAAGATCTCGTTCAGGTGGTGCGAGACGAACAGCACGGCCACCCCGCGGTCACTGATTCGACGGACCAGATCGAACAACCGAACTGCCTCTGCGGCAGGGAGATTGGCAGTGGGTTCGTCGAGTACCAGCACACGGGCTCCACCGGAGCGATCCTGGACCGCACGGGCGATGGCAAGCATGGTGCGTTCACTCATGGTCAACGCCCCGGCAAGCTTGTCGAGGGCGAGGTCGACACCGAGCTCGGCAAGAGCCGCCTTGGCCCCAGAACGTTCTGCCCTGAAGTCGATGGTGCCGATGGCACTGGTCTTGTATCCGTGCCCGAGCGCCAGGTTGTCGACCACGTCGAGGCTCTCGACCAGTCCGAGTTCCTGGTGGACGAAGCGAAGACCGGCAGCCTCACCGCTGCCCGGAATTCCGAGGTGCAGCTCATGACCGCCGACCGCGATCCGCGCACCGTCGTCGGGATCGTGATATCCGGCAAGCACTTTGATGAGAGTGGACTTGCCGCACCCGTTCTGCCCGACCAATCCGCGGATCTCGCCGGGTGCGAGGAGAAGCTCGACGTCGTCGAGTGCCCGATGACCGCCGAAGGTCTTGGAGAGACGGCTGATGCTGAGCGCATCTGTCATGGAATCCTACCTACGTGAGGTGAGTAACTTGAATTCTTGTGTTGTTACCTAGGTCATACTCAACTATGTACATGAATAAGTCCAGCATTCCGACAAAGTTGGTTTTGTGCACTGACGTGCCAAAACAGGTCCGTCGGGCGCGCGCTCGAGTGAAGTTGACACGATTCGGGTCTCGACGCCCATCGAAGTATTTATAGTTGCCGCCAAGTTAGCCAAGGTCTCCGAAGGAGAAACCAGTGCGCGAGTATCAGCTGGGCAGCGTCGTACAGATCGCCTACATGGTCGACGACGTACGGAAGGCGGCCGCGGACTTCTCGTCCCGCACCGGCGCCGGGCCGTTCTTCGTCCGACGCAACCCCGGAGCGTTCGATCACACCTCTGCCTACGGCCAGTGGGGGCACACCCAGATCGAATTGGTGCAGGCCCATAGGTCGACTCCACCGGAATTCGCGGAGACCACGACGGCACGACACTGCGTACACCATGTCGCGATCATGGTGGCCTCGTTCGCCGAGCAGCAACGCATCTTCACCGAAAGCGGTTGGCCCGCAGTGTTTTCTTCCACCACGCCGAACGGGAACAGCTTTGCGTTCCACGATGCCCGCGGCGAGCTGGGACATCTCGTCGAGATCTACGAACCGCGGCCGAGCATTCTCGCGTTGTACCGTCACGTCGCCGACGCAGCCACGAACTGGGACGGCACCGACCCGGTTCGTGACCTCTGACGGCGTTCGGTGCCGAACCGGTCAGGCGGCGAGCAAGGCGGCCGCGCGCTCTCGGGCCATGTCCAGAATTTGCGGGTTACCCGAGTTCCACAGCACCGTCAGTTGCTTCTTGCAGATCTTCCACTCACCGTCGACCCGCCGGAGCGAATCGGTGTAGTAGCCCCCGATGGTGAACATCGCGTCGCCGGCTGTGTTGGGGAGCACGTGCTCCGCGCGCACATAAGAGATGACTGTTCCGCTGTCACCGTCGACGGTGATGTCGAGATTGGACAGAAAGTGCTGAGACGCTGCGAGTCCCGGAAAGAGCATCCGCCCTCGCTGCACCCAGTCGTCCGCCTTGAACGGACCACCGTTGCCGGCGCGGTAGCTCGTGTAGTCGATCTCGATGTCGTCGGTGAACACCGACCGGTACATGTCCCAGTCCCGCAGATCGATTCCGCGCGCGAAGCGGGACATGAGCTTCGTGATCTCCTGATGATCGTCGGCGCTCATGTCACGTCGCCTTTGCGGGCAGCTGCAGCGAAACCGACTCGAAGTACTCGTCGAGGCCGTCGGGTCCGAGCTCGCGGCCGATGCCCGATTTCTTGAAGCCACCGAACGGTGCAGCCGCGTTGAACCGGCCACCGTTGACGGAGACCTGGCCCGTGCGCAACCGGCGAGCGATGGCAATCGCGGCGTCGTCGTCGCCGGCGAACACTGCTCCGGAGAGTCCGTAGTCGGAGTCGTTCGCGATCGCGACTGCGTCGTCGATGCCGTCGTAGGTGATCACGGCGAGGACAGGACCGAACACCTCTTCGCGCGCGATCGCGGACTTGTTGTCCACGCGGGAGACCACAGTTGGCCGCACGAAGAATCCCGATCGCAGATCCGCGTCGAGTCCCTGGACGTCGCCGGGTCCACCGACCAGGAAGACTGCGCCTTCCGGCACCTCGGCCAGATGTTTCAGCACGGACTGCTGCTGTTCCCGAGACGCCATCGGTCCGATGTCCACCGACTCGTCGAGGGGGTCGCCGACCGTCTGTGACCCCACTAGGTCCACCAGCTTCTTCTCGACCTCGTCGATACGGTCGGCGGGGACCAGCAATCGCGTGGTGGCGGTGCAGGTCTGACCGTTGTTGACATAGCAACCCCGAACGGCTGCGGTGACAGCGGCGTCCAGGTCGGCGTCGGGAGCGACGATGAACGCAGACTTTCCGCCGAGTTCCAAAGTGACTTTCTTGATTCCGGCTGCAGCTACTTGTCCGACGCGGGCACCGGCCGAAGTGGAACCGGTGAGGCTCACCAGGTCGACGTCCGGATGACCGGCCAATCGCTCCCCGACCTGGCCGCCCGAACCGGTCACGACGTTCAGCACGCCCGGCGGCAGCCCGGCCGAGTGGGCGATCTCGGCTACGACGAACGCCGCCAGCGGCGCGACGCTGCTGGGTTTGACGACGGTCGTGCAACCGGCTGCGATCGCGGGTGCCACCTTGGCTGCCAGCTGATACAGCGGGTAGTTCCACGGCGTGATCGCCCCGACGACTCCGATACCCACCTTGATGATCAGAGATGTACCTCGGCGCTCTTCCAGCGAGATGCTCTCGAGGGTATCCGCCATCGATCGGAAGATCGTGACGCCGAGTCCGACCTGCACGGTCCGCGACCGCGCAATGGGCGTACCGACTTCGCGCGCCATCATCTCGGCAAGCTCGGTCTCACGCTCGACGAGCCCGTCGGCGATCTGCCGCAGCACTGTCACTCGTTCGGCGATCGTCGACCGGGACCATCCACCGAATGCGCTGCGCGCTGCGGCGACAGCATCGTCGACGTCCGATTCGGTGCCGGCCGGTACCCGGGCCAGCAACTGCCCCGTTGCCGCTTCTAGCACGTCGATCGTTCCGTCGCCTGACGACGGAACCCATTTGCCGCCGATGTAGAGCTCATGCCGGTCGTTCATTCGAGGCCTCACTTCGTCTGCTACACGGCCGAGTGGCGGCCATCACAGTCACCCTAGCGGGGTTAGAGGACTTGTTGTCAAGTAACTATGCCGAATCAAGTCTGTACATAGTTTGCGGATTGTTTCTTGACATCCACTACTAATTGGGTAGGTTATGAGCACCGTCACAGTCCTACCGACAGCAAGCGCCGCATCACTTGCCGATGACCGTCCCGACAGGGACCGGAGAAGAACGAGGAACACCATGAACGACCTCGCGATCAACATGTCCGCACCGACCGTCGTCACGAGCGAGTTGGTCGATCTGGTGGTCAAGGGCATGGTTCGTGGCCCGATCACACCCGAACTGCAAGCAGTGGTCGATGCCGGAGATGCCGTCGCGAAGGGCCCCGTCGTCATGCCGACACAGGCCGGTATCGACCACGCCGGAGCGCAGGTTCGCCTCCCCGAGGGCAGCGACGAGGTCAAGGCCGTCGCCGATCTGCTCCATGTGTTCCTTCCGGTCAACCGTCGCCTGCGCGAGCTGTGCACTGCTTGGCAGTGCCGCCCCGACGGCTCCGCGAACGACCATTCGGACGCCCAGTACGACGCGAGGATTCGCGATCGGCTCGAAGACATTCACAACGACGTGACCAAGATGCTCCGTCGGTCGGGAAAGCAGTGCCCGCAGCTCCTCGACTACCGCGAGCGGCTGATAGCAGCGCTCGAACGGTTCGACAACGGCGACACCGCGTCTCTGACGTCGCCTCTGACCGACGGCTACCACACCGTGTGGATGTGGCTGCATCAGCACGTTCTCATGATGCTGGGTATGACCAGGGCCGAGGATGAGGCCCTCGAAGAGAAGCTCGTCTCCGGTAGCGCAGAATGACCCTGTTCGACAACGTCATCCACGCATCGACACGAGCGGCAGTGCCCTACGGTCAGGGCCGGGCCCGAGGACTCGGCGCCGACGTACTGGGTGTTCACGGTGTGGAGATGGACAACCTCGTGGCGCTCGGGTTGCCGGTGGTGCCCGGGCTGACCGTACCGATCGGGTCCGGTACCGGACTCGAGAACCGCGAGACCGCTTCCACCGCAATCGATCTGCTCGAAAAGCTGGCCGTCCGCGGAATCTGGCCCGATGTTCGCACCGAACGCAGGCCGATGTTGATGCATCTGCGCTGCAGCGCCCCGGTGGCAGTATCCGCTCTACCGCCCGCCATCTCGGCTATCGGTCTGTCGAGCCGCAACATCGACGCGCTCGTCGAGGTGATCGGCCGCGAACGCGACATCTACGATTCCTGGGCTGCCAATCTTCGGTTCGTCGCCGAGGGCGCTCTGGAGATCGACACCGACGATCTCGACGACCTCGACGACGACCACCCCGACAGTCGTGCCCGCGTGCCGGCACTTCTCGAACTGATCGAGAAGTCCACCGGTGCACCGTTTCCCACGGATCCAGCCGAACAGCTCGGCCTCGCCGCCAAAGCCATGCTCGCTCGCTGGGCCTCTCCGCGCGGACAGCGGGCGCGCAACGCCCTGTCGTTGCCGGGCGACCTGGGAATCGCTCTCCACGTTCGCGCCCTGCGGCTCGGTTCCTGGGACGAGTCCGGGTACGGATCGGCAATCAGTCGCGACCTGGAGAGCGGAAAATACGCGCCGCACGGTGTCTTTCATCTCGGAGTGCGCCGGGCCGACCCCAATCCCGGTCCGGGCGCACCACTCACACACACTCCCGGTGGCGTGCAGATTCTCGACCAGATCTTCGCCACGCTCGAGCCGCATCTCCGCGCGGTCGCAGAAGTGGAGTTCGAGGTCCGCGACCGCCAGCTAGCACTGCTCAGCGCCGGCGCGCTGGAACACCCGGGCCCCCGCGCGGTCACCAATCTTGCCGTCGATCTCGCCACCGGTCGGTCGATCGGACGCGACGATGCCGTCCGCATGCTCGAACCGGACCTGATGCAGGACCTCCTCCACGCGCAGCTCACACTCAGCGGCCGGGAACACCTACTCGCCCATGGTCTTCCCGCGTCGCCGGGTGCGGCCACGGGCGAGATCGCCCTGTCGAGCGAGCGGGCCCTTCGGCTCGCCGCCGAAGGCAAGAACGTCATCCTCGTTGCGTCGGAGACCAGCCCGGCAGATGTCCCCGCCCTGCTCGCCGCGACCGCGGTGATCACGTCCAACGGTGGACTGGCGTCGCATGCTGCTGTCGTAGCCCGCGGCGCAGGCCGTCCGGCGGTGTGCGGGGCGACGACGCTACGCATCGACCTCGGTGCCGCCACCGTGACGTCCGACGGCATCACCCTGTCCGAGGGTGACACAGTGTCCGTCAACGGCCGAACCGGCGACGTCTACGCAGGTGCCGTGCCGATCAGGCCCGCGGAACCATCGCCGGAACTGGAGGTGCTACTCGGGTGGGCGGACGAGATTCGTCAACTGGGTGTGCGCACCAACGCCGACAACGCCGAAGACGCCGCGACCGCGTTCCGTCTCGGTGCCGAAGGGATCGGGCTGTGCCGCACCGAACATCAATTCCTGGGTGACCAATTGCCGCTGGTGCAGCGGCTCGTTCTCGCCGAGAACGAAGCCGAGGAGATCGAGGCGATCGCCGCTCTGACGGCGGCTCAACAATCGGACTTCACCGACCTGCTTCGCGTCGTGGGCGACAGGCCGATCACCGTCCGGCTACTCGATGCACCGCTGCACGAATTCCTGCCGTCGGACGGGCACTACCGAGACGATGCCCAGGCCGAACGAGCGGCTGCCACACACGAGTCCAACCCGATGCTCGGTCTTCGCGGGGTGCGCTTCGCCATGGTGCAGACCCGCCTCTATCCCGCACAGGCGGAAGCATTGTTCCGCGCATGGGTCACGGTGAACGCCGAAGGACTCACGCCTGCACTCGAAGTCATGATCCCGCTCGTTTCCCTGCCAGGGGAGCTGACCGAGGCCATCGCACAGGTTCACCGCGCCGCCGAGACCGTCGCCGCGGACACCGGGGTCACGGTTCCCTATCTCGTCGGCAGCATGATCGAGACTCCACGGGCAGCGCTACTCGCGGCACCATTGGCCGCCGAGGCGCAATTTCTCTCCTTCGGCACCAACGATCTGACCCAGCTGACGTACGGATTCTCGCGAGACGACGTCGAGAAGACGATGCTCGCGCACTACCTCGAGCACGGACTGCTGACCGACAGCCCCTTCGCGGTACTCGACCGTGACGGTGTCGGCGCCCTGGTCTCTCTGGCCTCGGACAGCGCGCGCTCCGTTCGCCCCGACGTGAAGCTGGGCGTCTGCGGCGAGCATGGAGGCGATCCGGATTCCATCTCGTTCCTCAGTTCGGTTGGGCTGCACTACGTCTCGTGCTCCCCGAGGCGTGTTCCGGTGGCCCGGTTGGCGGCTGCGCACGCAGCACTCGAAGCCGAGTGAGCAGACCTGACGTGACTACGGAACTCGACGACCTACGGGCAGCTGTGCGCGCTGCGACGGCCGATCTCGGCGGACCCGACCTGTGCCGCTCGCTCGATCCTGCAGGCCCGGGCTGGGATGCCGACGCATGGTCGGTCATGGCAGGACAGATCGGGGTCGCCGGCTTGGGACTGCCCGAATCCTGCGGCGGTCTCGGTGGTCGGGCCGAACTGACGGTGGTCGCCGAAGAGTTGGGCACCGCCCTGTTTCCGGTCCCATTTCTGTCGACGATCTTCGCCGGACAGGTGCTCGTCCACGCCACCGACGCCGACGACGTGATCGCGGACATTGCCGAGGGACGGCCGGCCGCGTTCGCGGGACTCGACAGGCGTGGATGGTGGTCACCCGGACACGAAGTCTTCACCGCCACCGAAACGGGCACCGGGTGGTCGTTGTCCGGCCACGCACCGGCTGTCCTCGGTGCCGCCGGCGCGCGGTGGCTCGTGGCCGTCGCGCACACACCGGACGGTCCCGACGTATTCGTCGTGGACGCCGCCGCAAGCGAACCTACGGTCACACCGCTGCGAACCCTCGACCTGTCGCGGGCGCAGGCCGCGCTGACCTTGTCGGGTACGCCGGCCCGGCGCCTGACGTTTGGTGGAAGCGCCTGGGCTGCAGTCGGTCCCGCTCTCGATGTGGTCTGCATCGTGCTGGCCGCCGAACAACTCGGCGGTGCACAGGTAAGCCTTGACCATACCGTCGCTTACGCGAAGGAACGACGCCAGTTCGGGAGAGCCATCGGCAGCTTCCAGGCCGTCAAGCACACGCTCGCCGACCTGATGATTCTCGTGGAGTCCAGCCGATCGGCAGTGGTTCGCGCGGTGGAGGCCACCGACCTCACCGAGGCGAGCGCAGTGGCGCAGGCGTGGTGTTCGGACGCCTACCGGACCGTGACCGCCGAAGCCGTTCAATTGCACGGAGGTGTCGGCTTCACGTGGGAACACCACTGTCATCTGTATTTCCGGCGAGCCCGCGCCGACGCTCAGCTCTTCGGCGGGGCCGCGTTCCATAGGGAACGGCTCGCCCTTTCTCTCGCCTGGTGAAAGTTCAGCGCTTGTCGCGCTGGGACCACGGCTGGTCGCGGTTCTCCCGGGGCTCCGGCGGCAACCCGAGTACCCGCTCGCCGATGACGTTGCGCTGAATCTGGTCGGTGCCACCTGCGAGCCGGTAGCCCGGGCTGCCCAGTAGGTGTTCGGTCCAGGCGAAGCGGTCGTCGTCGACCGCGGCGGTGATCTCGGTGCCCAGCAGATCCGCCGCGATCTCGCCGATCTTGCCCAGGACGTCCGAAGCCATCAGTTTGCCGACCGATGCTGCCGGCCCCGGAGATGCACCCGCGGCAGCAGCGCGGGCAACCCGATCGGCCGTGGCCACCCGCAGTTCCGATCGGATGTACACATCCGCGATGTTCTGCCGTACCAACGGATCGCTCGCGACACCGAGAGATTGCGCCAACGAGATCAATTCGGTTACCGAGCCACCCTTCTTGCGAGTCACCGATCCGGACGCGGTGCGCTCGAACGCCAGCGTGGCATTGGCGACCTTCCACCCTTGACCAACCTCGCCGAGGCGCATGCTGTCCGGCACCCGGACCTCGTGTAGGAACACCTCGTTGAACGATGATCCTCCGCTCATCTGCCGAATCGGCCGAATGTCGACTCCCGCGAGATCCAGGGGAATCAGAAAAGCGGTGATGCCCTTGTGTTTCGGTGCATCCGGGTCGGTGCGGGCCAACAGCATCCCGAGATCGGCGAAGCGAGCTCCGGACGACCACACCTTCTGCCCGTCGAACACCCAGTCGTCACCGCGGCGGACGCCGCGGCACCCCAGAGCCGCCAGGTCCGATCCAGCCCCGGGCTCGCTGAACAACTGGCACGCGAGAACGTCGGTGCGAAGCAACGAGTTTGCGTAGGTGCGCCGCTGATCCTCGGATCCGAACATCACCACCGCGGGCCCGACGAGACCGGTTGTGACGCTGATGAGTTCGGTGGACGGCGGGACGTCGAACTCACGCTCGGCCTGCGCGATGGCCGAGGCGTAGGACGCGGGCAATCCGCGACCGCCGTGCTCAACGGACAGGGTCACCGCCCCGTAGCCGGCGTCGAACCGTTGTCTGCGGTAATGCCGTGCGGCGTCGAGCAACGATGTTTCGTCCTCGTCCGACAGGTTGCGGAAGACGGCGAGGTCGGGCCGGTCCTGCGGTGACGGTGCCGGCCGAGGCGGCAGGATGGACCCCAGCCACGAGCGTACGTCCGCCTGGAATTCGGCCAGTTCGGGGATGGTACCGAGACCCGTTGTCATGGTGCCCCTCTCGTCATTCTGCGGTCAATACGGTGCACGCCGACAACCCGGGTGCACCGTAAACGTGGGTGAAGCCGATTGTCGGCCGGCTCGGCACCTGATTTCCCAAGGCCCGGCCCTGCAATTGCCGGACGACCTCGTGTACCTGCCGCAACCCCGACGCACCTATCGGCTCGCCGCCCGCCAAACACCCGCCGTCGGTATTGATCGGCATGGAGCCGTCGTGGTGTGTGGCACCGGAGTCGAGCAACTTCGCCTGCTCGCCGTGCGCGCAGAGACCTGTCTCCGCCATATGGATGATCTCGGAGCCGGAGTCCGTGTCCTGCAACTGCGCCACGTGGACGTCGCCGGGTCCGAGGCCGGCGGCGGCGAACGCCGCCGCGGCCGCATCGATGCTCGGACTGCGTATCGGACGAGGAGCGAGCCATGGCGAGAACACCTCGAACGATCCGGACCGCCGAGTACGCACCTCCACCGCAGCAAGCCGAATCGGTCGCTCGCACAGGTCGTGCGCTCGGTCTCCGCGCGCGAGAACGAGTGCGACGCCGCCCTCACCCGGCGAACAGAACATGTACTGGGTGAGCGGGTCGTTGACCATGACGGACGCACGGACCTGCTCGGCGGTGAATTCTTTTCGCCGCCACGCCATAGGATGCGCGGCCCCGTTTGCGAAGGCGCGCTCGGACACCGCCGCCAACGCGGACTCGTCCAGCCCGTGCTCGTGGAAGTACCGGCGGGTCTTCATCGCGAAGTACTGGGTGGTGACCATCATGCCGGTCCGGGCGTACCAGGGGTCCAGACCGTAAGCGGCCGGGTCGGACGCGAATGCACCGCGCGGGTGTTTGTCGAAACCGACCACTGCCACCACGTCGGCTCGGCGTGCGGTGAGCATGTCGGTGGCCGTGGACAAAGCTACTCCACCTGTGGCGCAACCGTTCTTGACCGTGATGAACGGAATGCCGGTCAGGCCGAGCCGCGAGACGAGCGAGTCGGGCTTTCCGGAAACATTGCTACCCCCGACAGCGGCGTCGACGTCGGACCACGCGACTCCGGCGTCGGCCAAGGCACCGCGCAGAGCGTACTCACCCATGTCCAGGCCGGAGACCCCGTCGTGCCGACCGAACGCATGCATGCCGGCTCCGACGACGTAGACGTCGTCGCTCATCGCTCGACCTTCTCGAAGGCGAACGTGACCTCGGTCTCGTTGACCGGAAGCAATCGAAGTTCGACTTCGTCACCTATAGCGACGACGCCGACGATACGAGATTCCGCCAGCACGCTGCCAAGGTCGACGTAGCCGACCACGAACTGCTCGAATCCCGACGCGGGCACCTCGAACGGCGGCTTGGGCGCGAACGACTGAGTGGTCCAGGTCCAGACCGACCCGCGTGTCGGCAACGCGCGCCGCACTACCGCCGACCCAGCGCACCCCGGGCACCGCGCTACTGGCGGAAACGCCACGACTTCACAGTCGCCGCACTCGCTTCCGGCCAGCACCGGCGGATCCAGTTGCGCGAAGAGCCCCTCGTCGACCACGAGCATGCGCGCTATCCGGCCAGCAAGGCCAGAGGCCGGGCGAGAATCGTGCCGAGAGTGCGCAGGTACTCCGCCGCGGGAGCACCGTCAACCGCCCGATGGTCGAAGGTCAGGCTCAGGGTCATGACCTGCGTCCGCACCGGAGTCTCACCCTCCCAACGGAATCCGTCCTTGACCCTGCCGACGCCGAGAATGGCCACATTGCCCGGATTGACGACCGGGGTGAAGAAGTCGACGCCGTAGGCACCGAGTGTGCTGACCGAGAACGTCGCACCCTCCATATCCGTCAGCCCCAGTTTGCCCGTCCGAGCAGCAGTGGCCACCGCGCGGGTGCGGCGGGCGATCGCGGCGAGTGACACAGCGTCGGCATTGCGCACAACGGGAACCACGAGTCCGCCATCGACGGCGACCGCGATTCCGATGTTGATCTCCTCGAACAGTGTCACCTTGTCGTCGGCGATCCCGGCATTCAGCGCCGGATGCTGTTGCAACGCAAGGGCAGCGGCTTTGACGACGAAGTCGTTCAGGCTCGGCGGCTTCGAATTGGCTTGCACGCTCTCGGTCTTGAGTTGTTCGCGAACGGCGACGAGCGCAGTGACGTCCACCTCGTAGCCATGGGTGAGCTGCGCCATCGTGTGGAGGCTGTCGACCATGTTGCGGGCGATCGCGCCGCGCATACCCGAGAGCGGGATGACGTCACCGGGCTGCGGACCGGAGACACGGGCATGATTCGTCGCAGACGTATTCGAAACAGACTGTGGCGCAGCTGCGTTCTCCACATCGGCTTTGGTGACGCGGCCACCGATTCCAGTGCCGACGAGCCGAGTCAGGTCCACGCCGAGCTCGGCCGCCCGGCGCCGGATCAACGGGCCGACGAACTGTCCGGCCGCAGAGTTCGGCTCGGAGGCGGTGGATTCGGAGACAGTGGCCTCGGCGATGATCGTGGGCTCGGACGCCACAGTCATGGGTGCCGGAGAACCGGGTGTCGGAGAAGCGACGAGGAACTCCTCGACGTCTTCGGAGACGATGCGCCCGCCGGGACCGGTGCCCCGAACGGCAGCGAGGTCGACGTTCGACGCCGCTGCGACGCGACGGGCATTCGGCGACGCTTTGAGTCGAGTGCCGTCGGCCGAAACCGGTGCTGCGGAAGCCACTGCCGATGCGGTGTCGTCGACGACGGCGTCGGTGGTTGCGGGCGCGGCGACACCGTTCGGTGCCTGCTCTCCGTCACCGAGAAGCCAGCCGATCACCGCGCCGACCGGTAGGACGTCGCCGGCCTTCGCGGAAGTGGCGAGGATGCCTTCGGCTTCGGCTTCCACGTCGACATCGACCTTGTCGGTCTCCAGTCGCAGGAGCACGTCGCCGAGGCCGATGCGCTGGCCCGCCTCGGCCACCCACTCCCCGATGACGCCTTCCTGCATCGTGAGACCCAGCTTCGGAAGCACGATCTGCTGTGCCACTTCTCAATTCCTTTCGAGCAGGCGGCGGGCTCCGGAGACGATCCGGTCGGCGTCCGGCACGTAGGCCTTCTCGAGCGGGGTGCTGAACGGCACGGGGGTGAAGGGTGCGCCGATGCGCAGGACCGGTGCGTCGAGGTAGTCGAACGCTTCTTCCTGGATCTGCGCAGCTACTTCGGCCCCGATGCCACCGAACGTGACGGCCTCGTGCACCACCAGAATGCGGTTGGTCTTCGACGCCGACTTCACAATCGTGGCCGTGTCGAGTGGCTGCACCGACCGCGGGTCCACGACCTCGACCGAGACTCCGGATTCGGCGAGAATGTCAGCGGCCTTCAGGGCTTCGGTGACCATACGGCCGAAGGCGACGATGGTGACGTCGTCACCCTGACGCGGAATCGCGGCCTGACCGATGGGGATCGAGTAGATCTCCTCCGGCACCTCGGCACGCGCTCCGAGGAGCACCTTGTTCAGCATGAACACGACAGGATTGTCGTCGCGTACGGCCGAGACCATCAGGCCCTTGGCGTCGTACGCGTTGGACGGCATCAGTACCTTCAGTCCCGGCGTGTGAGCCAGCCAGGCTTCGAGCGACTGCGAATGTTGTGCACCCGCGCTCACGCCCGCGCCGTAGGCGACCGCGATGACCATCGGTACCTTGACCTCGCCGCCGTACATGAACTTCATTTTGGCGGCCTGGTTCACCACTTGGTCGAGGGCGACGGCCAGGAAGTCCATGAACATGATGTCGACGACGGGACGCAGCCCGCGCGCGGCGGCACCGACACCGAGCCCGATGAGACCCATCTCGGCGATCGGCGTATCGACCATGCGCCGTGGCCCGAACTCGTCGAGAAGTCCGTCGTACATGTGGAAGACGCCGCCGTATCCGGCCACATCCTCGCCGATTACGAAGACGTTCTCGTCCTCACGCATGGTCTGCGCGACGGCCTCGTTGTACGCCTTGACGTAGGTTGTGATGCGTGCCGACGCGGCCTCGGCCGGTGTTGTCGAATTCGGTGATGTTTCTGTTGCAGTAGACATCGTTCCAGCCTTTTCGATTCTTCAGTCGCTGTAGACGTTGAGGGCGAAGTCGGCCACGTCCGGGAAGGGACTGGCCTCGGCGAAGCTCACGGATTCTGCGATGTCCGCGTCCACTTCGGCCCAGACGGTGGCGAACTCGGATTCCGTCACCAGACCTTCGGACACGGCCCGTGCTTCGAGGAGCTTGATGGCATCGCGCTCCTTCCACGCCTCGACCTCTTCCTGAGTGCGGTAGGTCTTGCGGAGTCCCTTCACACCCTGGTGGTCGTAGTAGCGGTAGGTCTTGGCCTCGACCAGAGTGGGTCCACCGCCGTTGCGGGCCCGTTCGACCGCACGCCCGACGGCTGCACGCACCGCGATCGCATCCATGCCGTCGCAGATCTCACTGGGAAATCCGTAGGCCGGTGCGCGATCGGCGACGTTCTCGAGCTTCATGTGATCCCGCAGTGCGGTGAATTCCGCGTATCCGTTGTTCTCGCAGACGAATACAACCGGGAGTTCGAGGATGCCGGCCATGTTCGCGGCCTCGTGGAACGCGCCGATGTTGCTTGCCCCGTCACCGAAGAACGGGATGGCGACGGAGTCCTCGCCGCGGTACTTGGCGGCGAACGCTGCCCCGACGGCGATCGGAATACCGCCGCCGACGATGCCGTTCGCGCCGAGCATGCCGATGGACAGATCGTTGATGTGCATCGAGCCTCCGCGACCCTTGCAGTACCCGCCGACGCGGCCGAACAATTCGGCGAACATCTCGCGGAACTGGGCACCCTTCGCGACAGCGTGACCGTGTCCGCGGTGTGTCGAGGAGATCTGATCGGTGTCTCGCAAATTGCTCATCGCACCGGCTGCGACGGCCTCTTGGCCGACGTACAGGTGCAGGAAACCTGGCAGCTTGCCGCCTTCCATCAGCCGGCCGGCCTCGGTCTCGAATTGCCTGATCCGAACCATGCGCCGGTGCAGATCCAGCAGGATCTCCCGGCTCGGTGTCGGATCGTTGGATCCGATGGGCTCGACGGCCTCACGGGTTGGGTCGGTCGCGGTCGAAGTCACCACGTACACCTCTTCTCTGGTCCGAACGATGCAACGAGCATTCCGGCGGGGACTTTGTTTACGTCTTCTACAGTATGGCCGCAACAGTAGCCGAATGTAAGTAGAATCACTATAAAGTTACTATTGCACATCCGAGGACCGAACCGTTGAAGGAGTGAGCCATGCTCGACCTCATCAGGGACCGAGCGACGGCCGACCCGCACGGCCTGGCTCTGGTGGACGACCGTAGAGCGATGACCTGGATGGACGTCGCCACCACCCTCGATGCCCTGGGCGAGGGACTGATCGGCATCGCCCCGAACTCCGACGAACGCGTCGCGGTGATCGGGGAGAACGCCGTAGAGACTCTCCTGGCGCATGTAGCCGGGATCCGGCGCGGTGTCGGCACGGTAGCCGTCTCCCGGCAGCTCAAGCCCGACGAAATGGCCGATCAGCTGGTGGACTCCGGGTCCGTGGCGGTGGTGACGGGGCCACTCGGCCTGATGTCATCCCTCGCAGCGGGCCTCGAGGTCGGCCTTCGGGCGGTGATCATCCACAACGCCGACGCCTTCGGCGGCGTCGACTGGTCCGAGTTCGTCGTGTCGCGAGAGGACGTGTCCGCGTCGGCACTTCCACTCGAACGCCCGGCTCGACCACCGCTCGTGTACACCTCCGGCACCACCGGCCGCGCTCGCGGCACGCAAGTGCGTTGGTTGCCCGCTCCCGCCGAGACCGCCGCGGACTTCGTCGACGCGGTGTCCGCGCGGTCGGGATATCCCGCCGGCGTCCATCTCGTCGTCGGACCGCTGCAACACAACGGTCCACTGACCGCGATACGCCATCTGCTCTCCGGTCAGCCGGTGGTGGTGATGGGCCGCTTCGACGCCGAACGCACGTTGGAGCTGATCGACAGTCACCAGGTCACGTCGACACTGATGGTTCCCACGCACTTCCAGCGTCTGCTGGGACTCGACGATGGCGTCCGCTCGCGCCACGACGTCTCGTCTCTGCAATACGTCGCGCATACCGGCTCCGCGTGTCCCCAGGACGTAAAGCGGTCGATGATCGACTGGTTCGGTCCGGTACTCGTCGAGTCGTACGGCGGCAGCGAAATCGGGTCGGTGTGCAAGATCGACTCGACGGAGTGGCTCGGGCACCCCCGGTCGGTCGGCCGAGCGGTCCCCCCGTTCGAAGCCGTGGTCGTCGGATCCGACGGCGGCGAACTCGGCCGCGGTGAGGTGGGTGTGCTCGGCTTCCGAACGCCGCCCGAGCGCAGCGTCGTCTTCCACGCCGATCCCGAAAAGACCGCTGCGGCTTACATTCTGCCAGGAGTCGCAACCCTGGGCGACGTCGGCTACGTGGACGACGACGGGTACGTGTTCATCACCGATCGAGTGGCCGACATGGTGGTTTCCGGCGGTGTGAACCTGTATCCCGCAGAGAGCGAGCGCGTTCTGTCGACGTACCCGACCGTCGCGGAAGTCGCGGTGATCGGCGTGCCGGACGACGACCTCGGCGAAGCCCTGCTGGCCCTGGTGGTGGCGCGGCCCGACACCTCGCTGGACGTGGACGAACTCGCCCGCTTCGCGAAGGACTCGATGGCCTCCTACAAATGCCCGAAGAACTACGTCGTGGTCGATGAACTGAGCCGCAACGCCATGGGCAAGCTCGACAAGAAAGCCATGCGCGCTCCGTATTGGAGTACCGAACGCACCATCGCCGGCTAGCTCCCACACCACCGAAAGGCAATCGATGATCGAGGTTCTACTGGTCCGGCACGGCCAACCGGTCTCCCGAGTGCGCAATCCCGGGTTGGCCCCCGAAGGCGTCGCGGATGCCCGCAAGCTGGCGACGTGGCTGCGGCACGAGAACATCGATGCGATTGTTGCCAGTCCCCTGGTTCGGGCCCGGCAGACGGCGGAAGAGCTTGCGGCAGGGATGGATCGGGAGCTCGATCTGGTGATCGAGGACCTGCGCGAGTGGGACGACGACATCAGCCCCGCGGACTACATGGCCGTCGAGGACATGGCACCCGACGATGCTCGACTGCGCGCGGTGGCCGACGGCCGGTTCGAGGAGTACGTTCCTGCCCTCGATCTGCCGAAATTTCGCGCCCGCGCTCGGTCGGCTCTGGATCAGGTCTTCGACCGGTATCCCTGCGGGCGCGTGGTGGCCGTGGCGCACGGCGGCATCATCAATGCAGTCGTCGCCGACATCCTCGAGATGCCGAAGACGTTCTGGCACAACCCCGCCTACACCTCGATCGCACGCGTACAGAAGTTGGACTCCGGCGTGATCGTGGTCGCTTCCCTCAACGACACCGCACATCTGCGCGGCACGGTGTCCGCATGACGCAGGACACTCTCGCCACGGCGAGCCGGGTGATTCTGGTGCGGCACGGTCTGCCTGGCGAGGAGGGCGCGGCCGATCCCGGACTCGGGGACGCCGGTCACGGCCAGGCCCAACGCCTCGGTGCGTGGCTGCGCCGCGAACCGGTGGCGCAGGTGGTGTCGAGTCACTACAAGCGCGCCCATCAGACCGCGCTACTGGCGGCAAGACCACACGGACTCGACGTCATCATCGACGAGCGGTTCCGGGAATGGGACAGCGACCGCACCAGCTACGCCACCCCGGAGGCCATCGCCGACACACCTCAGGGTCGAGCATTCGCCGAGGGGCGGTTCGAGGACTTCGTTCCGAAGTACGACAAAGCCGAAGTCGCGCAACGAATGCGCGCTGCGGTCCTCGACGCCACGCGACGGGCACCGGGTCAGCTGACTGTGGTGGCGTCGCACGGCGGCGCCATCAACACGCTGTTGTCCGACATCCTGCAGGCACCGTCACCGTTCTTCTTCAACCCCGGATACACGTCGATGAGCCGCATCGCGGTGCTGCGCTCGGAGCGCTTCGTCATCGAATCGGTCAACGATACGGGGCATCTCCGCTGAGCCGTCAGGACAATCGGACCAGCATCTTGCCGACGTTCCCGCCGCCGAGCATGGACAGGAACGCGTCGACCGCGTTGTCCAGCCCATCGTGGATGGTGGACTCGGCGATCAACTTCCCGGATGCCAGCCAGTCCGCGACCTGATCCTCGAACTCGGGCCGCAGATCCTCGTGATCGCGGACGATGAAGCCCTGCAACGTGATCCGTTTCAGAATGGCGTTCATCAGGTGATCCATGGGCGGGCTGTCCGGACCCCCGTTGGATATCATGCCGCACAGCGCCACCCGACCACGCTGATTCATGGACCCCAGTGCAGCAACCAGGTGGTCGCCACCGACATTGTCGAAGTAGAGGTCGATGCCGTCCGGTGCGACTGTGCGCAGCGCGTCACCGATCGGCCGCTCGCGGTAGTCGATGCCTTCGTCGAAACCGAATCGTTCCGTGAGCAGCGCCGCCTTGTCCGGCCCACCGGCGCTACCGAGGACCCTCGACGCACCGAGCAGTTTCGCGAACTGGCCCGCAGCACTACCGACCGCCCCGGCTGCTGCGGAGACGAACACGGTGTCACCGGTCCGAAATCCACCCGCGCGCACCAGTCCGACGTAGGCGGTGAAGCCCGTCTGGCCGAGCACTCCGAGCCAGTGGTGCAGGTCGATCCCCCGCGGCTCGATCACCGTGGCCGCAGCGATGTCGACCACCGCGTGCTCGCGCCAGCCCAGGCGATGCCGCACGTAGGAACCTGCGGGCACGTCGTCGGTACCGTCGACGACCACACCGAGTGCGGACCCGTCGAGCGGCGCGCCCACCTGAAAGTTGGTGGTGTAGTGCATCTCCGACGTCGCCAACCGTCCCCGCATCGATGGGTCGACACTCATGAACAGGTTGCGCACGACTACCTGGTCGGCGGTGCGTTCGGCGAGAGGGAGGTCACGGATCTCGAAATTCTGCGGCCCGGGGTCACCACCCGGACGCTCCGACAGGAAAACGGCCCGCGTGCTGGTGCCGACCCCGGTCGTCACGGCAGTTCCAGGATCGTGACCGTGCCCTTGGATCCGTCGATCTCGACGAGGGTCCCGTTGGGTATGCGACGCGTCGCGGCCTGAACGCCGGCCGCGCACGCGATACCGAGTTCACGGCTCACGATCATCGCGTGCGAGCCCATGGCACCGACGTCGGTGATGGCACCGCCGGAGACCATGAACAACGGGGTCCACGACGGATCGGTTTGCGGTGCAACGAGAATATCGCCGACCTCGAACGTGTCCAGTTCTGCCATCGACGTGATCACGCGTGTACGCCCCTGCGTGATTCCAGGCGAGGCTCCGGAGCCCTGCAGGACATCGCCGACTTTCACGGGGGCGGCGGCCGACTGACCCGTGCGGCCCAGTGTCGACAGGGCGGGGATCGGTTCACGGGTGTCGAGGAAGGTGGGCAGCTCCAGTCCGAACAGCTCCCGCCAGCCGCTGTGTCGTTGCGCCAGAGTGGTTCTCATCGATTCAGGGGCACTCGCCAGCGCGTCGAGTTCGTCGTCGACCGCCATGAAGACGTGGTCGGCCGAGTCGAGGTGACCGTCGGCGTGCAATCGGCGACCGAGTTCCACGAGCGGCACGCGGGCCTCGTGCAGGACCTTGATGCAGTTGGTCTTGGCGCGTTCACGCCATGCAGCGAATCTGCGGGCCGACGCCAACGCCGCCGCGAGCGTCGCCTGCCCCGCCTCGTCGTCACCGACGATCTCCCGCGCTCGGGCCCATGCGTCGGCTCCGCCCGACGCCTGGTCGGACAGACGTACGTCCGGCGCGGCCGAGTCGTCCTGGAGCCGCAGCCGGTCGATGAGGCCGAGAACCAGCTCGGGCCGGGTCTCCCACGACACGGACCCGAGATCCCACTCGTTGGGCCCTCGGTATCCGTAATCGAGAAGGAACCGGTCGAGGGTGGCGTCGAACTTCGGGTCGATTCCGACAATGCGATCACCGACACCGGCAACCCCGGAATCGAATGCCGCCATCAGTTTGTCGTCGGCCCGCACCAGGCGGCCGAGTTCCCACAACGCGTACGACGGCATGGCCGAGTCCACGTCACCGGCTGCACCGACCAGGGTGACGACGAGGTCTTGGTTCTCTGCGCCCAGCAGCTGGCCCAGAACGGCGGGACCCACCGCGGCACAGTTGGTGGCGATCACTTCCCCGCGCCACGCGACGCGCTCGAGCGGCATCACCGACCGGGCTCGCGCGACGAGCGCTGCCGGTGTCAGTGCGGACAGGTCGGGACGTTCGGCCCGCAAGCGGTCGGCGAGAATTCGGTCCTCTTCCAGTTCCGGGAATGTCTCGGTCGACAGCGCCCACGCGTTACGGGCCTCCAGGCGGCTGCCTGCCTCGGCGTTCTCGTCGTCGGGATGGCCGACATACGCCGGGATGTTCGGGTCTCCGCCGTAGAAGAGCTGATCGACGAGTTCCACCGGTAGACCGCCACGGATGCCGACCAGGCGAGACATCGACAGGTTGATGTAGAGGTGCCCGTAGAAGATGCCGGACGAGGCCGCCACATCGGGTCTTTCCGCGAGCGAATAGCTACCGAGGCTGGCGTACCCGAAGTTCCACCCGGGCAGGATGTTCTGGATCCAACCCAGATCCGCACCGAGTGGCGTGATCGGGTCCGACAGCACATCGCTCGCGTTCAGACGCGTGTACACGGGCAGACGGGGGCTCGGGTCGGTGTCGACCAACCAACGCTGGTCGGACATTTCACTTCTCGTCTCTGACATCGGCGACTGCACCTCGTAGGTAGTTTTTTGTATCCGTCTGCAGAATTACTGTGACGTGAGCCACTCTACATGCCAGACTGTAGTCGATGACAAGTTACTTGTCTCTGGTCCTGAGCGAATCGGTATGGGAGAAAATCAATGAAGCTGCAAGACAAGGTTGTTGCCGTCACGGGCGGAACGCAGGGAATCGGTCGCGGTATCGCTGAAGCGGCGCTGGCCGAAGGGGCGAAGGTGTCTCTCAACGGACGCTCGAGAGACAAGGGCGAAAAAGCTCTCGCACAGTTCGGGGTCGGTGATCGCGCTGCCTTCTTCCCCGGAGACGTCACCGTGCAGTCCGATGTGGAGGACTTCATCGAGCAGACGGTCGCCACGTTCGGGCGGATCGACGTTCTCGTGAACAATGCCGGCGGGGCCAAGGACCTCCAACCCACGGCCGGCCTCAGCGACGAGGAGTGGACTCTGGTGATGAACTGGAATCTGAACTCGAACTTCTGGGCCACCCGCCGAGCCCTTCAACATATGCTGCCCAACAAGTCCGGCCGCATCATCAACATTTCGTCGGTGGAAGGCAAGCACGGCAAACCTGTGTTCACCGCCTACGTGGCCGCGAAGCACGCCATCAACGGCATGACGAAGTCCATCGCCCGTGAGGTCGGTACCGAAGGCATCACTGTCAACTCCATCTGCCCCGGTCTGGTGATCACCGACATCATCAAGGACAACGGCCCTGCCACGGCCAAGGCCATGGGAATGTCCTTCGAGGAGATGGTCGCGCTGTTCGCCGAGGAGTCGGCGCTCAAGCGTCCCAACACGATCGAGGAGGTTGCCGCGATGGCGATGCTCCTCGCCTCCGACGCCGGAGCCGGCATCACGGGCGCGATCCTCAGCGTCGACGGCGGCACTGCGAACTACTGACCGCAGTTTCCCCGACCGAACACTCCAAGGAGAGAACTTCGATGGACGTCACCGCTTCCGAATACTTCATCGACACCGGTACGGTGAGCAGGTCATGAGCCGGGCAGGCTTGTCGGCGAGTCGCGAGCTTGCCGACCGATACGGGTCCGTGGTCCGCAGTCTCACCGTCGACGAGTGGTCGGCTCCCAGCCGTTGCGCAGGCTGGTCGGTGAAAGATCTGGTGGCGCATACCGGTTCGAATTTCGCGGTCATGGTGGATCCGCCGCCTTCCGATCCGGCCGCGCCTACGCCCAGCACCGCCGAAGAATTGCAGAACCAGTTGGTCGACGCACGCCGGGAGTGGTCCAATTCGCAGGTTGCCGACGAGTTCCTGGACAACGTCGACGGCGCGATGGCGGTCCTCGAAGCCATGCAGCAGACCGAGACGGCGTCGGCCCCGATGACACTGACCGATCTGGGAACCTATCGCACGCATCAGCTTTCGGATGCGTTCGCCTTCGACATGTGGTGCCACATGTATGTCGATCTGCTCGGATCCGACGGACCGGTCACCCGGGAGGTGCCCGACCCTGAAGACGATCTGGTGCGCACCGCCGTCGAGTGGATGTGGACCGGGTTGCCGCAGATGTGCACTCCGGTGAGTGGGGTACTCGACCGCCCGCTGGGGGTGCGACTCACCGGTCCCGGCGGTGGCGAGTGGACCCTGCGGCCGGGTTCGAAGCTGCTGACCGTCGAACCCGGGGCGGCGGCCGCCGACACCGTGATCACCTCGGCCGCTACCGATTTCGTCCTGTGGGGCACCACCCGCAGCCCGTGGCGCAAGCACGTGACGATCGTCGGCGACTCGGCCTACGCCGAAAGGGTTCTCGACACGGTGGACATCATCTGACCCAGCTCAGTGGTGGGCCGTCAGCTCTCCGGTGACGGCCCACGACACACAGCGCTGGAGGACCGTTCGGAACTCCGGGACTGTCCAACTCCCTCGGTCGACCCGGCCCAGATCGTCGATTCCGAGGTCCTGGACGTCGACCCGACCCCGGCAATGTCCCAACGTGAAGTAACAGACCGTCCCGTCGCCGTGGTCCTTCAGGTACAGGACCGGCCTGGGCTCGTCCTCAGTGGTGTGCCCCTCGGCGAATCCCGTGGACTCACCGACGAAGCGAGTGTGAGCGAGCACGCGAATCGGTGGATGAAGCTCACAGACGTAGAGCTCGTCGGTGACCTCGAACGGGCCGATCCCGGCGACGAACGGGTGCTCGGGTTCGGTGAACTCCACCGTGTACGGAGCGATCGGCGGGTGCCCCAGGAATTGGCTCCCCAGCACACCGGCCAGGTCACCCAGGGTCCGCGGTGTCACGTACTTGCTCGGCGATCCGTTCGGCGTCCGGTCGATCGCGGAGTTGGTGCCGTGCAATGCCAGCCAGCGACCACCGCGAGAAACGAATGCCTCCAACGCTTTCTGCTGCACGTCGGTCGGGACCCGATTACACGTGTAGGTGACCAGCAGATCGGCCGAAGCCAGAGCATCGAGACAGTCGTAGTCCTCGAACACCCTTGTCCGGACCAGCTCGTACTCACTCAGCGACGACAGCAGTTGCAGCCTCGCATAATCGAAGTCGTGCCACTGCCCACCGCACACCACGACCGCGTCGAGCCGGCCTGCAGGTCCCGCCATCGTGTCCTCTTTCGGTGATCAGCCGTGCGCGTGCAGCGCTTTACCTGCCAGGGCCAAGTGCGCCTCGCCCAGTGCCTCTGCTTGAGTAGGGTGCGCGTGCACGTGTTGGGCGACGTCCCCCGCTGTCGCCTCCCAGTTGTAGATGAGCTGCGCTTCCCCGATGAGCTCTCCGACGCGCGCGCCGACGAGGTGGATGCCCACCACCGGTCCGTCCGGGCCGGCCTGGACCAGCTTCACCCCGCCTGCCGTGCGGAGTATGCGGCTCTTGCCGTTGCCACCGAGGTCGTAGACGACGGTCTCGACATCGCCGTACTTCGCTGCCGCTTCGCTTTCGGTCAAGCCGACCGACGCGACCTCGGGGTTGGAGTAGGTGACTCGCGGGATTCCCCTGTCCGCGACGGGCGTGCAATCCAGACCGGCCAGTTGCTCGGCCACCATGATCCCCTGCGCGAAGCCGCGGTGGGCCAGCTGTGGCCCCGCCACGATGTCGCCGACGGCGAACACGCCCGGCACGGATGTCTGCAGCCACTCGTCGGTCACCACGAAGCCGCGATCGAGATCGACGCCCGCTTCGGCGAAGCCCATGTCCGCGGTGCGTGGACCGCGGCCGACGGCCACGAGCATGAGGTCGGCGTCGACGGTGGATCCGTCGGCGAGCTCGACGTGCACTCCTCCGCCTGTTCGAGCGGAGACGGCGGTGAACGACGTCTTCGTCTTCAGCACCATCCCGCGTTTGCGGAACGCTCGCTCGATCTGTTTCGACACCCACGGGTCTTCGGTCGGCAGCAACGTGGGTGCCGCCTCGACGATCGTCACATGTCCGCCGAGCGACGACCAGACGCTGGCGAACTCGCACCCGATCACTCCGCCGCCGAGGACGACGACGCTGTCCGGGACGGTGTCGAGTTCCAGTGCGAGGTCACTGGTAACGATCGAACCACCGATGTCCAGGCCCGGCAACGACTTCGACTGCGAGCCGGTCGCCAGGATCAGCGCCTCGCCGCGGTAGGTGGCGACACCACCGTCTGCGAGTTCGACCGCAACGGTGCGGTCACCGACGAGGCGACCTCGCCCGGCGACGAGCTCGATCGCACGGGAGGCAACGAGGCCCTGCAACCCGCGGTACAGGCCGGCGATCACGTCGTCCTTGTAACTGTTCACCGCACTCATGTCGACACCGTCGAGGGTCGCCTTGATTCCGAAAGTCGAAGCCTCGCGGACGGAATCGGCGACCTCGGCCGCATGCAGCAGTGCCTTGGTCGGAATGCATCCGTTGTGCAGGCAGGTACCACCGAGTTTGTCCGCCTCGATCAAGATCACCGACATGCCCAGCTGGGCAGCCCGCAACGCGCAGGCGTACCCGCCGGACCCGCCGCCGAGGATCACCAGGTCGGCTGTGCCGGTCACATCAGACGACATGTCGGGACTCAGAAGTCGAAGCGGTTGGTGAAGCCGCCGTCGACCACCATGTTGATTCCGGTGACGTGTCCTGCGGCGGGTGACGACAGAAAGGTCACGGCGTTCGCAACGTCCTGTGCTGCACCCAGTTTGCCCAGCGACGCCGATCCGAGCGCAGCCTCGTAGAGAGCAGGACGACTCGTCTGGATGGTCTCCCAGGCGCCACCCTCGAAAAAGATGGGGCCCGGCGACACGGCGTTCACGCGAATACCCTTCGGACCGAGTGCCCGCGCCTGCGCCGAGGAGTGCTGCAGTACGGCAGCTTTCAGCGCACCGTAGCTGTTGGCGGTGCTGATCGGACCGGCCTCGAGCGCCGATGTGGTACTGATGGTGACCACCGACGCCGAGGCACTCGCTTCGAGATGGGGCGCGGCCGATTCGATGAAGTTGACCAGGCTCATGAGGTCGACGTTGAAACTGTCGATCCACGCCTGCGGGCCTTTGCCGGTGGCGGCGGAGGCGTTGACCACGACGATGTCGATACCACCGAGCGCCTCGGCGGCGTCGTCGACGAACGACTTCACGGCGTCGGCGTCACCGACGTCGACTGCTTTGTGGAAAACCGTTCCGAGCTCGGACAATTCGGCGGACACCTCGTTCAGGTGTTCTTCGCCGCGTGCGCACACACCGACCGATGCGCCTTCGGCGAGCAACGTGCGGGCTATCGCTAGGCCGATGCCGCGACTGGCACCGCTGACGATGGCGCGCTTGCCTTTGAGGTCGAGATCCATGTGATGACTCCTTGATCGGTGTTCAACTGCAGGACTTAGAGATTCATGGCTCCGACGGAAGTCTGGAAGTCGAGTACATGAGAGAAATCGTTGACCGACTGGACCGCTCGGCGCGTGTCGGCACCTCGGACCACGCTGATCGAGGTGTGGTGGACTCGAACAGGCATGTCCAGACCGCTGCCCAGAGCGTCGGCGAGCACTGCGTTGATGACGCCGCCGTGGCAGGTCACCACCACCCGCTCACCGCGATGGGAGTCGACGATCGTGGAAATCTGCCCGAGCACACGGCCGCGGAACGCCGCCCCGTCCTCGGCGTAAGGGAACGCGTCGTACCGACGCGTCCTGATGTGCTCACGAAAGATCGTGGCGATCTCGTCGTGTGGCAGGGCGTCGAAGGGACTGCGGTCGGCAGGAAACTTCTGCCAGGGCTCGTACTCGGTGAGGTCGTCCCGCACCACGGGGACGAGTCCGTGTCGATCGGCGATCTCGGTTCCGGTACGTAGCGCTCTCCGAAGCGGAGAGCTGTAGACGGCATCGACGCGAGCCGTGGCCAGCCTCTGCGCCACAGCCTGTACCTGGCGTTCCCCGAGGTCGGACAGCGGCGGATCTACCGTCTCACCGGCACTGAGTTCTTTGCTCAGCACCTGCTCGCCGTGCCGGACCAGGACCAGTTCGCACAATCCCGTCAAAGGTGCGAACGGGTTGTCGAGATCGATGGATCGGGCACGCGACTGACTGAGCATGGTGCAAGTCAACCATAAACTGTCGTCGGTCTAAAGATACTTCCGCAAAGTTCCGGGTCAACGGCCCGCGGACGAGCACTTAGTTGTGTTCGGCTCCAGCAGTCCTCACAAACTGGCGATGTCGGCGGCCAGTTCGCGAACCTCGTCGGAAAATCTCCGTCGTCCGAGGTTGGCAAGAACCGTGTCCTCGGTCAGCCAGGACGACACCGAGACCTCGAGCAGACTCGACAGTGCAGTCGCGGCGGCAGCCTGTTTCGCTCGCGTCGTGACTCCGCTGCGGCTACGCAACTCGGCGGTGAAGATGTTGAGCATCGTCAAACGCACTTCCCTGCGGAGCGACTCGATCGACAGGCTCCATCCCGGCGATCGCACGAAGTACACGAGCGACGCGGCCCGATGCCGATCCGTCCACTCCAGCAATCCAACGATGATGTCGCCCAGAGAGGCGTCCGGGTCGCTCTCGACCTGGGTGCGAAGTTCATCGAGCAAACCGTCCGCATAGAGCCGCAGCCCGCCGAGCAGAACCTCGTCTTTGGACGGGTAGTGGTAGTAGACGGCGGCGGAGGTCATCTGGGCTTCCGCGGCGATATCTGCAACCGTGACGTCCTCGATGGACCGGACCGAGTACAGATGCATCGCGGCGTCGACGACGACCTCACGCCGCGACGGACGATGCGCCGCTCGCTTTGCGCCCTTGCTCGTCGGAGCCGTCGCAGTCCGCTTCGGTGCCACTCCCTTGCCTGCCATGCAGTAGATCATGGCACCCACCGCTCGATCAGGGTGTCGCGACGTGCACCAGCGAGTAAATTGAGCCCGGTGCCACGACGACGAAACAGCGACCCCGAAAACGGTCACGCAGACGAGACGCCGAACGGCTGGGATTCATCGCCCGCCACCGACGACGATCCGGTAGGCACCGTCTCGTCGAGTTCTGCCAACGCAGACGATGAGAACACCGTCGACACGCCGGCCGAGCCCGGTGCACCGAAGGGTTCTGCCCATCGGCCGTCGCGCCGGCACCTCATCGTCAAAGCAGCCGTCCGCGTCTTCTCCCGAAAAGGCTTCGCAGAAACGTCGATACAGGAGATCGCCGAGGCCGCAGGCATGGTACCGACCGCGGTCTACTACCACTTCGCGAGCAAGGAAGAGCTGTTCGAGAGCGCCCTCGGGTATGCGATGGACGCCAGTTCCGCCGCCGCGCAGCATGCCCGGCCGGACGACGCCGAGGCCGACGCAGACACGTTCAAGAGCGTCATCGACGCCGTGTGGGACTGGACGGCCGAGCACCCGAACGCGGCGCGAATGCTGTTTCTGCAAATGGCCGGCGGCGCGACGCCCGGAACTCGCCTGCTGACGAAGGAGTACGAGGACCGGCACATCCGACGTGCATTCGATTACTTCCCGGTCGCGGAGACACCGGCCAACAAGCGGTCCGCGGCAGCGCAGCAGGCCGCGCGGTCGTTGCGGGTGCGGACGATGATCGCCACGACCATCGCCATCCAGCCGCTGCGCATCGAGGGTGGGCCGCTGGCCGGCATATCGGCACCTCGGCTGCGGGCGGCGACCACCGAGGTCTGTTCGAAGATGATCGAAGGACGCTGAACTACCGCCCTCGCCGAGTAACTTGACTGCATCACAAGTTGAAATTGATCGATGGGACACCCGTTCATGCGTATTGCGGCATTCACCGGTGGGCATTCGTTCGACCGAGATGCTTTCACCGAACTCCTGGACTCGTTGCCCGGCGACGTGTCTTGGCACGAACACCCGGACGCGGATCTCGGCCCGGACGACCTGGCCCGGTTCGACGTCTCGTTGCACTACGACATGCCCGGCACATTGCCCACACCGGCCGATCCACCGGAGGCCGTGCGCGCAGCTGTAGCCGCGGCTCCGACCAGCGGACACGGTTACGTGGTGCTGCATCACGCCATCGCCTCGTGGGCGAACTGGGACGAGTGGGCCGAGTTCGTGGGTGGCCGATACCTCTACCGGCCAGGCATCGTCCGCGGTGTCGACTGCCCGGACTCCGGCTACCGACATGCAGTTCCGCAGACAATCACCGTCACCGATCGTGCGCACCCGATCACCCTCGGCATCCCCGATTCGTTCGACCTCGTCGACGAGACCTACCTGTGCCAAGTCTTCGAGGACGACGTCACTCCCCTGCTGCGCACCGACGCGGAGATGACCGACGGCGTGCACTGGTCGACGGCACTGGCCATGGCGGGCCGCCGCGACGAACGCGAGGGCTGGAGCCACCGACCGGGCTCGCAGCTGGTCGGGTGGACGAAAACCAACGGCCGCAGTCGGCTGGCGTATCTGCAGCCCGGCGACAAGTCGCCCACCCTCGCCGATCCCGTCTACCGCCGACTCGTGGCGGGAGCCCTACGGTGGGCAGCACGCACATGACCGGAGTTTTTGGAGTCAGCCTAAAGAAAAGTGTGCCCGCGATCACTGTTCGCTGTTACAGTTAATGCATTCGGCACCAAGTAAGGGCGTTGCCCCGTTCCAAGGAGATTGCGATGCGACAGATCAAGCATCCGATGAGCCACGCTATCTACGAATTCGATGACGACTTCAACGTTCTGGTCACGGACCGCCACGGCAAGACCGGAACGTTCGACCCCGAGGGCCGCTACCTCCACGGCGAGGTGAAAGCGGTCGACCCCGAGCTGGCCCGGTGGGTCGGACTCGGCCCCCGCGAACCCGTGCCGATCACACAGAACCGGCGATTCATGGGTGCGGCGAAACTACTCGAGAAGATGCAGTCCGACAAATTGGCGGAAGAGGCCCGCGCCATCACGCTCGAACAGGGAGGCAAACTGTGACCAACACCGAAGAACGCCCCGCCGAGGACGCCGGGTTCATCGAGAACGGCGTTGGCTACCAACGACTCCTGGACACCGACACCCATCCCGTACCGGAGATCCTGCGCATCGAGTCACACGAGATGTACGAGGACCAGAACTTCGTCCCGATCTCGCGTTACATCAGCCGCAAGTACCACGAACTCGAGCGAGATCGCGTGTGGTACAAGGTATGGCAGATGGCGTGCCGTGAGGAGGAGATCCCCGAGCCGGGCGACACACTGGTCTACGAGATCTGCGAGAAGTCGATTCTTCTCGTACGCGGCAAGGACATGGGAATCCGGGCCTTCTACAACTCCTGCCTGCACCGCGGACGCACCCTCCGCGAGGAGGACGGGCCGGCGGGCAACGAATTGCGTTGCCCTTTCCACGGTTTCGCGTGGAACTTCGACGGGTCACTGAAGTCGATGACGTGTGCGTGGGATTTCCCGCATGTGGACAAGGGCAAGATGGACCTCCCTCAGGTCAAGGTGGACACCTGGGGCGGCTTCGTCTTCATCAACATGGATCCCACGTCCGAGTCGCTGGACAGCTTTCTCGGTGACCTCGGAAAGCATTTCGAGGCTTGGCCGTTGGAGGACCGCTACATTCAGGCCCACGTCGCACAGGTGATCCAGGCGAACTGGAAGATCGCGCAGGAAGCGTTCTCCGAGGCGTTCCACGTCATCACCACGCATCCGCAACGCGTCGTCGGCACCGGTGACTCCAACAGCCAGTACGACACCTGGGGCAACTTCAACCGCGGCATCACCGCCAACGGCGTGCCCAGCCCGCACATCAACTTCGTACCGTCCGAGCAGGAGATGTTCGACTCCATGGTCGACGCTCGCATCGACGAGGACCCGATGGTGACGCTGCCCGACGGTGTGTCCGCCCGGGAGATGTCGGGCATGCTCGCTCGAGAAGGACTGCGCGACATCATCGGAGATGTCAAGGCCGACAACATGTCCGACGCCGAGTCGCTCGACAGCGTGTACTACACAGTTTTTCCGAATTTCCATCCATGGGGTGCGTACCAGCGCATCGTCTACCGGTTCCGCCCGAACGGCGACAACCATGAAACCTCGATCATGGACGTCTATCTGCTCGCGCCGTTCAAGGGCGAACGGCCGAAGCCGGCCAAGACCCAGTGGCTTCGCCCCGAGCAGTCCTGGTTGGAAGCAACGGTTCTCGGTAGCTCTGCGAGGGTGTTCGACCAGGACGCGTACAACATGCCGAAGGTGCACAAGGGCCTCAAGTCCGCGCAGTCGAAGACGTTGCCGTTGGCTCGCTATCAAGAAGTGAAAATCCGCCACATCCACCACTTGTTGGCCAAGTGGATCGGCGAAGAGGTGGATTGAACTGCGAACCCACATTGGCACCTGGCTATTGCACGGTGAGGCCGCATCGCGCATTCCGGGCAGAGGAGGTGTCTGGGGCTCTGCCTCGATGGGATGGATTGGTGAACTGCGCGTTCCAGGCAAGGCTGTCCCGCCGATGAACACAATCCTGGTCCGCGAAGTGCGCACTCAGGTAACCGAGCAGGTGCGAGATCGGGTGATCCCGCTCGACCTGTGGACGCGCGATACCGAATTGCGTTGGCACCGAGTCCAGCTCGTCGGGACTGACTACTCCCCCAACCGAGTCTGCATCCGTACCAACGTCTTTCGCACGTTCTGAACATCGGCGTTCTCGGCCAAAACCTTCGGGTTGCACTTCCGATACAACTGCTCCACCGCCGGCCACACCTCACCCTCTGCATCACAGAGCCCGGGACGCTTCATCAAATCCAAGACCGCCTGCTCCGCAGTCGTCACCAACACCGGACCCAACTCGGTATCGATGCGCTCCGCATCAAGACGCGCCGTGTCACGTACGGCGAACCGAACAATCGCCTTCCGGTCCGCCAACCGAATCGGATCGTGCCGCGTCGGCACAGCCACCACCGCCGTCGCCAACGGACGCGGAATCGCACCGTGCAGCCGGGCCGCGCGGACACCCATCACCACAGCGTCATCGGGGCCGTACGCCGCGACAGCGATACCGGCCGCCGCTACTTCCAAGCCCGGTCCCGACACGATCATCGGGCACCGCCACGCTGAAGCCCGTCGCCACCCGATGCAGCAGGCCCAAGTTCGTCAGACGCACGACCTCGGCCCTCGGGTGCGCGTAGATCTCGGCCACCGTCGCGACCCGTACCACCCGCATCGGAAGCCGCGCATACTCGGGAGGTAACCCGGTCTGACGGCGTCGCACATCGCTTCAAGTCACGTGTACGCCCATGAGTGTCGGATACGTAGGCTCTGGGCCAAATCGTCCGGCACGGATCACTCTGACCGCCGCGGATCTACGCCCCTCGTCGGAATCCGCACCTCCTGCAGACACCGTGAATTCCCACGAGGGGCGTATGTGCGCGCGAACCCTCCACACCGGCCCGCACAGACAAAAAACTCCGACCCCAGCAGCGGGATCGGAGCAGTGGAGCCTCCTAACGGGATTGAACCGTTGACCGCTCGCTTACAAGTATGTTGCGAGACAACCAGATACGTCCGCATGGAACCACCATGGAGCTGCTGACCTGCATCGACCGTCCAAGCGGGACCATCCGAATCCACTCTCGTAGGTACCGACATGTGACACGCTCGTGACACCGAGACCCAACTCCACCCAAATACGGTAGTTGTAAACCGACGTTGTACAACACATCCGACACCTCGGCCCACTGGCTCGAACGAACATCAGTATTCTTTGGACCGACAGACACCCGGTCGGTCGCGCAGTCCCGTTGTGGTTGGTTTCGGTCTTGCCTGGCGTGAGGGCGAACGGTTGACTCGCGGCCCCGACGGGAAAGCCGGCGCACTGTGAATTTGCCGTCGGAACAGGCATTCGGAGTTGGGTGGGTCGTGCCGAATCTCAGGGAATCTCGATACCGGTCAGAACGAGCACCTTCTCCTGCGTCAGGTCCTCCATCGCCGAATGCACCCCTTCTTTGCCCATCCCAGAATCTTTGACTCCGCCGTACGGCATCTGATCGGCGCGGAAGCTCGGCACGTCACCGATGATGACCCCGCCGACGTCCAGGACGCGTGACGCAGTGAACGCCGTCTGCAGGTTCGACGTGAAGATGCCCGCCTGCAATCCGAATCGGGATTCATTGACCTGTTCGAATGCCTCCGCATCCGAGGCGACTTTGCAGAGTACGACAACGGGCCCGAAGACCTCGTCGTCGACAACCTTGGCCCCTGGCGGTGCATCCTCGATGACCGTCGGATCGACGACTGCGCCCGTGCGTCCACCGCCGGCCAGAACGGTAGCTCCCCCCTCCACGGCTTCCTCGATCCACTCCTCCACGCGCACGGCTGCGCGCTCGTCGATCAGGGGGCCGACGTCGGTCTCGTCGTCGTCGGGTGAACCGGTCGACAGCGACGCGACGTGAGCCAGAATGCGGCGGCGCATGGCGTCGTAGAGACTGTCGTGGACGAAGACGCGCTGCACCGCGATGCACGACTGACCCGCTTGGTACATCGAGAATCGTGCGATTCTCTCGGCTGCGTACTCCTGTTTTTCCTCGTCGGCCCAGTCTGCGCAGACCACCACCGGGGCATTACCTCCGAGTTCGAGCGTGACGTGCTTGCGCGGAACGAGTTCTCGAATCGACCAACCCACCGGAACCGATCCAGTGAACGAGACAACCGGTAGCCGAGGGTCCACGACCATGTCCGATGCCTTGTCGTTAGAGACGGTCAGCACTGACCAAGCACCCGCCGGAAGCGATGTCTCGGCGAGCATTTCGCCGAGCACCAAACTTGTCAGCGGGGTGGCCGGCGCAGGTTTGACGATGATCGGCGCGCCGACCGCCAGGGCCGGTGCCACCTTGTGGGCCACCAGATTCAGCGGAAAGTTGAACGGTGCAATTCCGAGGATGGGACCGCGTGGGACGCGCTGAATCAGCGCCAAGCGGCCGTCCGATCCAGCGTCGGTGTCAAGTCGCTGAAGATGCCCGCTCCATCGTCGTGCTTCCTCGGCCGCCCACCGAAATGTCGACACCGCGCGAGCGACTTCGACTCGCGCCCACTTGATCGGTTTGCCGGATTCGGCAGAGATGAGCCGAGCGATTTCCTCCCGACGCTCGTGCAGACGCGTCGAGACATGTACGAGCGCATCCGACCGAACGTGGGCCGGCGTTCCCGCGAACTCGTCCGCCACCGCGGCGGACGCCTCGATCGCGGCGTCGACGTGTTCCGACGCCGCTTCGAACACCGTCCCCACGATGCGACCGTCGAACGGATTGCGGATCTCGGTAGCGACACCGCTGGTAGTCGATTCGCCGGCAACCCAGTACGGAAAGTGTTTGGCAGACATCGGGATCTCCCTTTCGAGGGCCGAAAAGAATGCTCGCCGGCCCCGTGTCGGAGGCCGGCGAGCATGCGGGTGTGTACAGGGTCAGGTCAGACGGAGACCGAGGTGGACGCGGATTTCTGCAAGACCTCGAGCGCCTCGATAAGGTACGTCCGGAACACCGGGTGGTTCTCGCTCATCGGGAAGTGCCCGATGTCCTTCATCTCGATGAACTTCGCATTCTTGATCTGCGCAGCTGTGCGGGCACTGTCCTCAGGGGTGGTGAGGTAGTCGTAGTCGCCGGTCAGCATGACGACCGGGCAACGGTCGCCGTCGATCTGGTCGAGCTTGTCGCGCAGGTCGTGGTCCACGGAGTAGAAGTGCAAGTCGCCCTTGAACGCCTCGGATCCCTGCGTGTAGTAGAACCAGGTCTTCCAGCGGTCGGCTTCGGGCGACTGTGGTGCCATGAGATCCCATGTGCCACTTGCACACACCTGCGCAGCGTTCGCGTGGGGGTGCTGCCACCAGTCGAGGTAGAAGCCCGGTGAGTAGTCGGCTCCCTCGACCGGGATGACTCCGGCGAAGCGTTCCGGATGGCGAAGCGCCAGCTGCAAGGCGATGTTGCCACCGAACGACGAACCCATGAAGATCGGATTCTCCAGTTCGAGTGCATCGACCAGGGCCACGATGAAGTTGGCGTAATGGTCGGCCGAGAGCTTGTACTCCTCTTTCCACCACTCTGTGTTCTCCGGCGGATCGGACTTGCCGTGGCGGGGCAGGTCGTACGCGATCACGCGGTAATTCTGCGTGATGTCCTCGTCTTCGAGCAGTCCACGCCACTGGTGGTTGTGGCACCCGGCGGTGTGCTGGCATACCAACGGTTGGCCGGTGCCGTTCTCTAGGTAGAAGACCTTGTACAGAAGACCGTCGACGTCGACATCGACGTAATGGCCGGTCACAGGTGAAATCTTGCTCATGTTCTGTTCCTTCGGTGAGTCGTGTGTGAGTCGGGGACTAGACCGGAACGCCGACGGCGCGCAGCAGTTCGATCTGGCGGGTAACGCAGCGCAGGTTCTGCATCAGGACGAGGACATCTCCCTCGAGCTTCATGTCGCGCTGGAACGACGCCGCCCAGATGCCGTGAAACATCGGTGCCGGAACGGGAACTCCAAAGCCCTGCCACGTCTCGACGCCGGCGCGGATGGCGAACTGATATGGCCGGTCGAGCGGGCCTGGGTCGACGGCGATTGCGTGGACTTTGCCGTTCGACATCTCGATGACGAAGGAGTGGGTGTCCATGTCGAGGAGGTACGAGCAAGTGAAGTACGTGCCGTGCGCGGAGATCTCGGCGTCTGCGTCGGATGCTTGGGTGAACGCGTCGGCCCACTGTTCCGGGGTCTGGGTGGTGGTGTCGGTTGGTGTTGTCATGTGACCCATCACACGCTGGACCTGCGGGTTCGTCCAATACCAATCGGTCGCCCGATCGATAGGAAACAACTACTGGTGCTGGTCTAGCTGCGGGAATAGCATCGGGGACGTGAATCTTCCGTTGGAGCTCAGGCCGTTGTCGTATTTCGTGGCCGTCGCGGAAGAGCTTCATTTCGGCAAGGCAGCAGCGCGGCTGCATATCGCACAGCCCTCGCTCAGCGTCCAGATTCGCAAACTCGAACACTCCTTGGGAACCGCACTGTTCATCCGCGATTCCCGTCATGTCTCGTTGACCCCTGCCGGGGACAAGCTCCTCGAAGGGAGCAGGCAGCTTCTCGCCGATGCCGAGCGTGTCGCGTCGTTGACACGTCAGGTGGGCCGCAGCGGGCGCAACAACCTGATCGTCGGATTCCAGGCGAACGCTGCCGCGGAGCTGACGCCGGACATCTTGTCGGCTTTCCGTGCTCTCCACCCCGACGTCGCGGTCGAGATGCAGTCGTTCGACTTCACCGACCCCTACGTCGGACTCGGCGACGGGTCGGTCGACGTCGCGTTCGTCAGGCCGCCGGTCGTCGTGCAGGACTGGCTTGCGCTCGAGACACTGTTCGTGGAGCCGAGAGTGCTTGTCGTAGCATCCACTTCGCCTCTGGCGCAGCAAGATTCGACCAGTGTTGAAGAAGTGGCGGGGCAACCGTTCGTCGCGAGGCGCAGCCCGGAATCATGGAGGGACTTCTGGCTCGCCGTCAGCTCGAGGGATGGTGAGACCGTTCGTCTCGGTGCCGAAGTCTCCACTGTCGACGAGTGCTTCGAAGCCATCCTCTCCAGCAAGGGCGTGGCGTTCTCGCAAGCGTCGACTCAAAGATTCTATGCGAGGCCAGGTTTGGCATTCGTTCCGGTGACTGGCATACCCCCCACACCGTTGTCCATCGGGTGGCGTTCGGACGTCGACTCGCCTCTGACCCGCGACTTCGTGGCTGCGGCCCGCCGTGTCGCCGTCGATTGTCCGGTTCCGAACTCGTGGGCACCCCCGACCGCCGGCGTCCCGTCGCTCCTCGATCGCTACCAAGCCAAGCTCACGTCCTGAGACCCTCCCACAGGGTCGAGACTCAAAGCTTTCCTTGTCCCGTCCGGACTTCCCCCTTCGGAACACCTCGACACCCACAGTTGATATTTCAACAGTGCGTGTTTGCCGTCAAGGTGTCGATGAACGACATCGACACCGGCACGGACGACCGCGGGCATATCCCCGCACAGGAGCGAGTTCGAACCACTCCCAGGTGAACACAATCCGCGGGGTACCACCGGTGATACCGAAAGCGGCGGGGAGACAACCACTCCCGTCGAAGGTTTCACCGTCGCAGCCGGGGAGGGCGAGCGGGTGTGGTTCGTCGCCGACACCCTGATCTACAAGGCAACCGCCGAGAACACGGGTGGAAGCTTCGCAGTCATCGAATGCATCACCACCCCCGGCGGTGGCCCGCCCCCGCACATCCACACCAACGAGGACGAGTTCTGGACCGTTCTCGACGGGACGTTCGAGATCACAATCGGCGGCGCGACCCACGCAGTCGGGCCGGGTGACTTCGCGTTCGGTCCTCGAGGAATTGCCCACAGTTTCCGCAACACAGCAGATACACCGAGCCGAATCCTGCTGGGCTTCATCCCCGGCGGGATCGAAGGCTTCTTCCGCGAGTCCGGCCAACCCGCCACCAACAACGGCCCCGCCCCAGCCATCGACGACGCAGAGATCGCACGCATGATGCTCGCCGCACCCAAATACGGGATCGTCCTGATCGGACCAGACGCGTAAGAACACAACGCAGCGCTGCACGTAGCAGTGCACCTTCGATACTTCAGGCAGAGCTCTCGCACCCTGGCGTCACCGCCGGCGAAGCGCGGCCTACGCGATGTCCACTGAGGTCGATGAACGTGCCCGTCAAACTCGAAAACTACACTCGGGCGATGACGAGCGACCCCCAATGGCTGACCCGGAGGAGATCCGGGCGTGGCTGACGCTCGCCGGTCTGGTCGAGTCGCTGCCGACAGTCCTGAGTGTCCAGCTCAAGCAAGACGCGGGAATCAACAACTTCGACTACATGGTCCTTTCATGTATATCGGACACGCCCCATCAGACGGTCCGCATGAGTGACCTCGCCGCATTCGTCGGTGGCTCTATCTCTCGCCTGTCACACACTTTGACCAAGATGGAGAATCGCGGCTGGGTGCGTCGCCGACCGGATACCGACAACGGTCGCTTCACAGAGGTGGCTCTGACGCAGGAGGGTAAGGACGTGGTCGCCCAGGCCGCCCCCGGGCACGTCCGCGAAGTCAGGCGCGTCATGATCGACGTCCTAGGACACTCGCAGACGCTGCAACTCGGCACGCTCCTCGATCAGGTTTTCGCTGCGGTCAACCCCGATGTCCAACGCGTCTTCGATGAGCGCTTCCCCGATGTCGACCTCCACGCTTCCGACGGCTGATCGACCACCCAGCTCGCAAGATACGGGTCCGGACGCGGAAAAGTTTGCTCTCCCTATCGGATTCGGTCGGAGCATCCGCGAACTGCAATTCACCAGGCAACTTGTTCGTGGGCCCGAACCTCCGATACAAATCGGCCACTTCCGGTTCGAATGCGCCAATGCGATTGAGTGCCCACAGGTCCCACAGATCACGCGACGCCCGCCGCTCACACCAGGTCACCGTCTTACCCGCAACGAACGCGGGCCGCGTGGGCACCGTCAACTCAGCTCCCGGTGCATCCTCAAACCGTTGTTCGAGCCGCCGGTTTTCCAGCGGCCATGCTGGGCGACCTTCCGCCGACAGCAACTGCACCTTGACAGCCAGACCGGACTGCGACCTCACCACTGCACCGAGGCGCTCGGGCACCTCGCTGATCGCCGAGTCCCACACCAATCGCCCGTGGCTGCGCATCACCGCGCGTGGGAGAGCGCGGACGAGATCACGAGCGACCTCCGATCTGGAACCGACCGCAATCAGGTCGATGTCCTCACTGAGACGACCATCGCCCAAATGGGTTCGAGCCAAGGCTGTTCCGCCGATGAATACATTCCGATCCGCGAAGTGCGCACTCAGATAGCCGAGCAGGTGCGAGATCAGGTGATCCCGTTCGACTTGAGCGCTCGCGACACCGAACTGCGTTGCCACCGTCTCCAGCTCGTCGGGATTCACTACTTCTCCCCCAACCGATCCTGCAGACGCGTCAGCGTCGTTCGCATCTTCTGAGCCCCAGCGATCTCGGCTAACACTTCTGGACTGCACCGTCGATACAACTGCTCCACCGCCGGCCACACCTCACACTCGGCGTCACCGAGCCCGGACGCTTCACCAAATCCAACTCGGGCACGACGCGCTCCGCATCCAGACGTGCCGTGTCGCGCACAACTAACCGAACCAGCGCCTGACGATCCGCCAACCGAATCGGATCGTGCCGCTTCGGCACAGTCACCACAGCCGTCGCCAACGCTCGTGGGATTACCCTGTGCAGCCGGGCCGCGCTGACACCCATTACGACGGCATCGTCGGCGCTGTAGGCCGCAACCGCGATACCTGTCGCCGCAGCCTCGAATCCAGGCATCCACTCGGTCCCGACCCGATCGTCGGGCACCGCCACCTAGAAGCCTTTTGCCACCAGATGCAGCAGACCCAAGTCCGTCAGCCGCGCAAGCTCGGCGCGCGGGTGCGCGTAGACATCGGCCGCCGTCGCGGCCCGCACCATCCGCATCGGAAGCCGAGTGAACTCCGAAGGTAGACCGGCCTGACGGCGTCGAACATCGCTTGTCGTCACAGACACCTCGATCCAGTGTCGGATACGTAGGCTCCAGGCCTACAGAACCGACACTGGATCCGACGTGCAATCCGGTCCGGCAACCTTCCGCCCAGTCCGTACGCGGCCACCTACATCCACGCGAACGCTCACCGATGAGTTGGCAACGAGTTGTGACATTCTGTGACACCGAACGCCGAATGGAGCCGCCGAACCGGCAAAACCCCAGGTCACAGTCGACACATAAACCCAGGTGGACGAACCGGGCTCGCGCAAGAAACGAGCGGCCGAGATAGGCCAAAAAGAGACGGCCCCAACCGTTTTCGCTGGTCAGAGCCGTCCGAAAGAGCCTCCTAACGGGATTGAACCGTTGACCGCTCGCTTACAAGTATGTTGCGAGACAACCAGATACGTCCGGATGGAACCACCACAGACACTCTGACCAGTGCCAATCGTCCAGGTGGTACCAACCGAATCCATCCTCGTAGGTACCGACTTGTGACACGCTTGTGACACCGAGCCTGATTCCGATCGGAATTTGAGCGAGGAACCTCCAATCTGCAATTCATTGGTTTGCATCAACTCTCACGGTCCAACTCACGAAGACGGGTTGCCGTTCACCGGCGGAACTGCAGGAAGCGTTCACGAAGGGTCAGCTGAACATAAGAGCGAGTAGTCGACAACGGCCGCGGGATGCGTTCGTGCTCCACCCGGAACGCAAAACCATAAGAATGACCGACTAGCTCGCGGTTGGCACCGGGCCTTCTCGCTTACGCCCACAGGGACTCGAACCCCGGACCCAGTGACTGTGCCTACCAGGCGCAAAGCGTTCAGACGATCTCTCCCGAACGCTAACTTCCCACCGTTCGGTGGGTTGACGTCTCCGCGTGCATCCGCAATAACTCACTCGTATTTGCTCGAAAGCTCGAATAAAAGTCTGATCGTAAAGTACGGATAACAACTCGCCCAGAACGCCGGCACTTGGGGGGTGGAGAGGTCCGACTTCGCGCCACAAACCCTAATACAACAATCGTGTGAACATCGCGGGGTGTCCCCAAAAAGTCGCTGCACACGCCCGCCTGAACATGTCTTTCGCGACGGGTTCCAACCTACAAGCGACTCGATCTTGGCTAGCGGAGACGCTGGTCTACTGTCGAGCAAGCGCTGACTCGTAGTCGCCCATATCGATGGCGAGCACGGTCCCGAGTTGCTGCAGTTGACGAAAAAGGCGGATCCCAAAATGAATCAGCTGGTCGGTCTCCGCGCTGAACTCAAGCGGGATCTCGCCCTGCCTGCTCCCTAGTTTGGTAGGCGCGGGTGTGTAGTCGAACGCGATCGTGTCAACCGCGATTCCGATGTCGAGGGATCCGTCCAAACCAATTGCGGGCAAATGCTCTTCGAGCTTCGCGATTGTCGCGGTGCGATCGACCCACGATGCCTTTGCAGCAAGAAGCCCACCTATGATGTGCTTCGACGTCGGGTTTGTCGCACTGAAGGCCCCGCCTGCGTGCTTGATGGGTGCTGACGTGCGGCGAAGCTGGCGAACAGACGCGACCTTCCTACACGCTGCGGCGATGTACGTAGTGTCGATGGTTGGTTTGACCTCGAACACTGCGTATACAGCTTCCACAGGAACGATATTGAAGCCGGCCTGCGATCCGAACCAGAGTGGTGAGTACTGCCTGTCATAGACCGCCACGTCAATTTGTTCGCTCCTGGCACCATCTGCGTCTACTGCAAAAATCGGACCGACAGTGTAGCGCTCAGGCAGAAAATCCTTCAACACGCCGACCCAGTCAGCCTCGGAATGGTCGCCCAGACCTGTCGGATGACTGATCACGTCGCGGACCGAGGCGTGCGAGTCCAGCAGAATCGACTGCTTTCGACGAAATGCTGCGGCGATGTCGTACTGGCCCGTCAACGGTTTCACCTCGGTGCCGGTCTGGGCGCCCGCGTCGCGAGGAGCGGTCGGGGCATTCATGCTGTCGCCTGGTCGTTGAAGGCGGCGGTGGGGCCGAGGTCCGAAGCCACTGCGAAAAGTAGGTCTGCAGTGATTGCGTCGTCGGGGAAGGCAGTCAGTATTGCGGCGGGCAGAAGGCGCTGGGTGAGGTCTGAATAAGTGAAGCCGTAGTGTTCGGGGCCTTGAGGTCCGGTCGCAATAACCAGCTTCTCTATGGTGTCATCGGCGAGGTCGTAGTTTTTAAAAGCCGTCGCGAGCACCTGACGCCGTTGACCTTCGTCCGGACGTCCAAACTCAAATATGGCTGCGGCCCTGCGCTTGACTGCCGGATCTAGCGCTGCGAGCCGGTTGGTGCACATCACCACGAGAAGTGGAATGCCAGAGCCGGCGAGATTGTCGATCGCGGCGAGGAACGCGTCGACACCTGCTCGGTCCTCGTGGTGCATCTGGGTGGCTTCGCGGGATTGGACGAGTGCGTCGGCTTCGTCGATCACCATGATGGTAACTTTCGAGACTTCGCCTGTGCGATAGTTGCGGCCGAGCTTGGCCTCGGACGTGACTTCTTCGAATGCAGAGTTGATCAGGCCGGTCATCTCGCCTACGTGGCCCGATCCACGAGTCGAGAGCTTGAGTCGCCACAGCTCGACCTCTGTTCCCAGGTGTGTAGCGAGGTCGCATCCGAAGCTCTCCGCGAGTGCGGACTTGCCAGAACCGACGTCGCCTGCAAACAGCAGCAGAGGGGCGCGGTCTTTAAGCAGGGTAAGCGATTGGTCGTTCGGTGCCACTTTCGGATGGTTCTTGGATGCCCATCCGGTGAGCATCGTCGGGTCGGCGAGGACAGCTGCCTCCTTGCGGAGCCTGGCTTTGACCGAGTCGAGGCCCACCAATCTGGCGTAGCGGTCAGCACGGACGTCGTCCGGTAGCGGGATAACTGGATGAAAAAGGCTTGTTGAACTTGCCATGGGTTTGGTCCTTAAAATGTGTTATCGGCTTTCGCCTGTGTGGGGGCACCGGGCGGTGGTCAGATATCGAGGTAGACGGTGCGGTCAACACCCCGGCCGTTGTTCGAGAATTGAGTTCCGGCAGATGAGGTCGCGCGGTTGGCGGTCGGGGCTGTTCCCGGGGTCCGACTCGTAGGGAGGGTTGCCCTGAACGCCGCCCGTTCTTCGGGCGAGAGGCCGCGGAACGCAGAGTTCTGCTGGAGGTAGCTGTGGAAGTCGTGCCCGACTACAGCCATCGCACTGGGCAGGTTTCCAGGGGTGTCGTTGCGGAGGTGCCCGCCCACGACGGCGGTGTACTGGAGCTTGAGCACCCATCTGTCTTCATCGCGGAATCCGAACTGAACAAAGTCGAGATACCCGGCCCTGAGGTATAACGCAAGTTCCTCTGTGAACATCTCAATGCAACTAGGGTCGGGTTCGCCGTACTTGGAGTAGAGGTTGCGTAGGTCGGCACCTACGCTGGCTGCGATCTCACGCGCGTTGGTGATAGTGAATGTTGCGGAACGCGTATAGGAACTGGTCATGTCAGGCTCCTGGGAAGGTCGGGCCGAAGAGCGACTTCCACGCTGTGACGGCGGCGGTCTTGTTCGTGGCGGACGAGGCGGTGTTGACCTTGTCGAGGGCTTCGGAGCACCGCTGGACGAGTCTCAAGCGGTCACTCTCGGAATAGCCTTTAGTCACGTTGTTGGACGGGTTAACTGGGTCCCAGACCTGCACAGCGTCGACGCAGATGTCGACCTCGCTTGCCTGGTAGTAGTCGGTGAAAACGATCGGCTCTTTAAGCTCGGTCATAACGATGTAGGCGAAGAACTGCTCGAAAGCGCGCGGGTAGTCCTTGATCGCGAACGGCTTCGAAAGCCAGCCGTTGTCCCACAGATGCGCCACTATGAGCTCGACGAGAAATGACTTGAAACGAAGCTCCGGTCCGGAGGCGGCGGCCTCCAGCTTGGCGCGGTGGACGAAGGCCTTCACCAGGCGGATGAATTCCCTATACTCGGGGCCTGCCACCGCGCGCCGCTTGTTCAAGAACTCCTTATGCAGCGTTACCGACGTGAGGACGCGGTCACCTGTCTGAGTGACGAGGTGTCCGCGATCGTCCGGCTCGCCTTCGTAAAGCACCGGGGCTACGTCGATCTTGAGGCCCGTGCCGTGCATCGTGATGCCGACCGCGTGGTGCGAGATCTCGAAATCGCTGGCTTCCTTAGTTGCGCCGTATACCTCGATACAGCGGTCACGGAGCCATTCCAGAAGCTTAGTTTCGTCGACGTCTACACCTCCCACTGCCGCTGCGCGTACGTACGCGGCGATGTCAGTGTCAGAGCTTGAATTGATAGCGGTGTGCTTCGCGACGCTCCCCGACCCACGCATCTTCACGAGGTTGTAGTCGGGGTGGTCTGCAATGTATGCCTCAAGTCGACTCCGTAGGTGCGCGACCTGAGTGCGCCGCGATTTGGCGGTCGCAGAGGGCACATTGACCCTCTTGACCGCGAACGTGACCAGGTCAGCGTGGGTTACGTGACTATGCATGAGACACCCCCACGCAGGCTGAGTCAGACCAAGGACTGTCGCTTTGAGCACCAGCCGCGATCGGGCTGCTTTCAATGTCACACTTTTCGATACGCACGCTGTAACCTCCGTAACTGCGGTCATGGTCCAGACGCCGCCCCTCGTCGGGCGGCTTTCCGGTCCCTCACACTGTTAGAGGCGTGCTGCGAGGCGAGATGTCAAATTCTTAAACCAGGAGAATTACAGGGTTGGCATTTTCAGGTCGCAGATGAAGATGGAGCGTCAAAATTGGATTTGTTCGCTCAAGGTCCTCACCGATCGGGCCCAGCTCTTCAGTCATGCGCGTGATACATCGCTCTGCGCACGCTGAGTTCGCGCAAACTGACACCGAACCCGGATCTGCACGCGGCCGTCGAGACTCAGTTGTTGTAGGTGGTCAACTGGCGTGTCCCCAGTGAACGGAGCCATCTCGTTTTAGAGTCTTGTTGCCCATGAGCTGGGCGGATAGGACGATGGAGAACATGGCTGGACGGAAGCGGAACTCTGCCGAGGACATCGTGCGCAAGCTGCGCCGTGCCGATGAGCTCACTGCTGCGGGCAAGACGCAGGATGAGATCGCGGCGGAGCTCGAGGTGTCGGCGGCGACGTTGTACAACTGGCGTCGTCAGTACGGCGGGATGGACACCGATGCCGCGAAGGAACTCAAAGAGTTGCGCGAGCAGAACGGCAAGCTCAAACGCCTGCTCGCCGAGGCCGAGCTGGAGAAGGATGCACTGCGGGAGGTAGCGAAGGGGAAATTCTGAGCCCAGCCGCCAAGCGCCGCGCCGTCGACATGCTTGTCAACACGATGAGTGTGTCGAAACGTCTGGCGTGCAGAGCAGTTGGGCTTGCCCGCTCCACCTACGCACGAACACCGATCGCCGAAACGCCCGCGGACCCCGACGCGGCTTTGAGGGCGTCGTTGCGGAAGTACGCAGGCTCGCATCCGCTGCACGGCTTCCGTCGCGCCTGGGCACATCTGAGGCACGACCAGGGCATGTCGGTGAACAAGAAGAAGGTGCACCGGCTCTGGAAAGAGGAGGGTCTGCAGGTTCGGATCTACCATCCACGCAAACGCGCCGGCATCAGCTCCTGCCCGCAAATCGAAGCCGATGCGCCGAAAGTGGTGTGGGCTATGGACTTTCAGTTCGATTCGACCGTAGACGGGAAGGCGATCAAAATCGCGTCGATGATCGACGAACACACCCGGCAGTCCCTGTTGAATATCGTGGAGCGCTCGATCACCGCACAGCGGCTGACCGACGAGCTCGACAAGACGTTCGCGCTGTGGGGCGGGCCGCCGTTGGTGCTGCGAATGGACAACGGTCCGGAGTTCATTTCTCATGTGCTGCAACAATTCTGCCGAGATCGTGTCGGTATCTCCTACATCCCGCCGGGGACGCCGTGGAACAACGGACACATCGAATCGTTCAACAATCGGCTACGGAAGGAGTGCCTGAACCGAAATCACTGGACGAGCCTGCTCGAAGCGAGGGTGGTGATCGAGGACTTCAAAGACGACCACAACCATCGACACCGGCACTCATCCCTCGGCTACCTCACGCCGGCCGAGTACGCTGCCCGATGCACCCACAACCACCAACCGGTCGAGGGTTGCGAGATCGACTGAAATCAATCACACCGTGGCTCTAGAACACGGTGGCCCGACTATCGGGGACCTGCCAGTCAACCCCAACAGATCAACGGGCCGCGCAGACCTCCGAACATCGCCGGGCCTGAGATGTAGGTGACCGCGGCATTCGCAGCGCTCCACGTGCAGGGGCGAACCACGTCGCGAGTTGATGTGTGCCCGCAAACAGGTCACGTGGGTCGGGCGACCGCTGGAGCTGCCGAATGTCTCGGCGAACGCACGGACACAACACCTATATGTGGCCAATCGGCCGCCCAGAGTCGAGGCTCAAGCGATTCCCGGCATTTCGGAGGGGACCCGCCAGACCTCATCGTCGGAGAGAAAATCGCTTCAGCGATTGGGCCCTCGCCGAACTCAGCACTGGTTCGCTGGGTTGCTGCGACAAGCAACCGATCACACCTCCGGTCGATGCCGGCGTGAGGATCACAGCGATCAGCGCGTTCATCACCACGTGTGGGAATACTCAACCGCATTCGCAACACACATAGCGCCCGCACATCATGATCACTTAGCCAACAACTCTACATATGAGGCCCGAGAAATCCCTAGCTACGCTGCACCAACAAGAACACGGACGGACTGCACTTTCCCAAACGGCGCAGACTCTCCAGCGCTTCGACCAATTTCTCGACTACGATTCTTCGCAACTCAACGAGAGCGCAGACGATGCGTTGATTCAGATCACCCACCTATAAGAACGATGAACTAATATTAATTTAACTTAGCGATGCGCCGACCGGTGAATTCCGCCCGCCAACTACCTGAAGGACCAGTGACTCTACCTTTCTGCCCTCTCGATCAGTGCCTCCATTAGAGCTTGCGAATCCTGTGCGGTTTCGTCGAAGAATCCCGATGGCCAGTCCGCCATTGACCCGTCAGAGGCCGGTCTCACTCCCTTATAGGTCGTAGCGCCATCGTGTCGCTCGGCAAAGATGATGGTAATGCGCTGCTGGTTGAGATCGGTTTGGTCTTCAGCTGTACGCCGCCTCAAACGGGTGATCAGATAGTCACTATGAGTCTCCACGATTAATTGCCGTCCGCTTGATGCAACTGCCAGCAGAAAATCCGCTAAACGCTGTTGCACGGCAGGATTCAAGTGCAATTCTGGTTGCTCAATCAGAAGCAGCGATCCTGGAGGGGCTTGTAGGCACATGACTAAGACAGGAAGGATCTGGCTCACGCCCGTTCCGACACTTGTTAGATCCAGATCGAGGTTCACGTCCGAAGGCCGAACCGAAAGTTGCAATCCCAGACGTCCGCTGTCCTCAGTACTGAACCCGTCCCCGATCCCTAGGTGTGCGGCCCACGAGTTTACTGCTTTAAGCAGCGTCTGACCGGATCCTTTGCCGTCGGGGAGTACCGGCGGGTTCTGAATTCTCTGATCGCCGCCAGTTTCCAGGACCGAGGCGGTGTACTCCCCCTTGGCCCCAATGAATCCCGGATTGGCGGTGGGCGATGATCGATAAACAACCTGCGGGTCCATTCGAAGCGGACCCAGATGCTGAACGCGGTTGGCAAGAAAATCCCTGGACTCGCTTACCGTCGAATCCAGAAGGTCCGGCAGTGACGCAAGTTTGGGGCCTCGCCGGTCGCCAAGGCCCAGCCGCTCTGTCACCTGTTGATATATTTCCGCCAGCTGAGTCCTAGGCCAATCACTATCCAGACGCCACTCCCGTGTATCGGCTAGTTCTCTAACGCGGATATAAAGCATCCGCTGCGCGTTCGGCGTTTGCAGCACGTCCTGAAGATCATCCAGAATTGTACGGAGGTCCGCCGTGATCGCGTCGACCACCTCCGCAGTGCCGGGCATTGGTCCAGACTCATCTCTAGCCTTTTTGGCGTCCTCGTTCAACCACCGTTCGCGAGTCCTCGCAGATGCGTCGCGAGGAAGATTGGCGCGCATCGCTGCCTGACGGCCCTCATACCACGCCCAAAACAGGATGTCAGCGAGCGGCTCCGTGTACATGTATCGAATCGGAAAACCACCACGAATATTGAGGTCGGTTAGTTCTATTGATTCGCCCGCTGCTTCGGTGACAGTTCCCCCGTACTGGTATTCATGGCCGAAAGAATTTGACGTTGGCGTTGCAGAGCGATCGGCGCGCAGGGACGAATGCAAGTCGCTAGTGACAAAAGCGGACACTTCGATCCCGACTATGTTGGTTGATGCAGACTGCTGCTTTGGGGCCCCCATTAGAGTCAAGTCCCAATCGATAAAAGTGTCTTGCCCGTGCTCACGTTGCCGACGAAATCGGCGGCGTGGAAGATGCACTGAGCCGTAGCCAGGTGCAACGGTTGAGTAGGATTCCGAACCGAAGTGAAACTGTCCACCTAGCATTATTGGATCGCCTGCCTCGCGAGCGCCCGAGAATCGCGTCTCATCGAAGGTGCCGACGCGAATTTGCTCACCGTTCAGGGGAAAAAACTCGCTGTTTGAGGTGGCGGCTTGAGCAGCGACTCTTATCGATTGCAATAGTGTGCTCTTGCCAGCCGAATTTGCACCAACGATCACAGTTAGTGGCGCTAGTTCAACATCCGCATGCTGCACCGATTTGAAGTTGCGCAGACGCCAGCGACGTAAAGTCAGGCCGTCGTGCCAAACAGATTCAGACACGACTGTCCTCTTCGTGATCAACTTTGGAAAGCACCATCTGATGTCTTCTTCCTTCCATACTTATACCAAAGTATCCTGCCCCAGAATCGAGTGCAGAACGATTCCATAGCGAAGAGATTGTTGCAACCCTTATACAACGAAGATTATCATCTAACTTAGCTATTAACCCGGCGACCGCATTCGGCAAAGGATCGTCCTCAACGTCTCGTTGAAACGCCACTTCCCCGCTGTATAGCGCGTCCGGATAGAGCAAGTGTGGATAACGAGGGATTGTTCGAGTGAGCGCTACATATGACTCGTACGCGGGAGATTTGCTGCTCACTGCAGTCGATCGCAGCACATTTGTAGACACGCGGATCGATTGAGATTTACATAGGTTAACCGTTGCAATAGTCATCTGTGCCCGATCCTCGTTCGCGACTAAATCCAGGTCGAAAGCCGCCGGATCAACAACCATTGTTAACTCGCCGTCCAGTAGTTGATAGCGGCATTCGGCAGTCAAGGCGACCAACTGGTCGAGTCGGCGCTCCTTCCATGCCCAGCGAAAATCCTTCTGGTCGCGCAGAGGGATACCAGCAGGCGGCAGTTCTGCAAAGTCCCCAACAAAAGTCGCGAGGGCCGGCCCCAGTTGTACAAACCACACAGGGCCAACCACGTCGGGCAACACGACGAGGTCGTAAGGTAACCCACTGGCGCCTCGAGGCAATAGACGATCTATATCACTGCCCATCTCAACGTCGTTAGACAGGGCAACCACTGACGCCGATGCGAGTTCACGGTCAACATCCGTCACCAGAACTAGATGCGGTGAAGGACCGCCATGATCCATGGGCTCAAGACGTCGTACTTCACCTGGTCTTGGAGTCGAAGGTCCAATGTGGACTGCAGCAGGTCCCGGCGAAGCCGACACCAGCGCACGCAGCGAGTCCTCTAACCATCCAGGTGTGTTCGGCTTCATCATTCGTCTCCCAGACCGTCTACGGAGGGTATGTACCTTTGGAGCAGATGCTCGCTGAACCGTGTTAGCACTTCATCTTGAATCTGAACCGATGCGTCAACGATCACCGCATGGACCGCGTTTGACGCCTCTCTGAAACGCTTGGCAGCAGTCGGACGTGAGATACCAAAGGACTCTGCAACGTACACGTCCGACCTATTGGATATTTTGAGGGCGAGTAGCCGCTGGCTGTCTGCCGGTAGGGCGACAAGTTGTCTAAGTGCATCGATTGCGGCAACCTCATCTTCCGGTGTGAGCCGACGATCAGGTTCGTCCTCGCCTCCATCACTATGAACAAGACCGCTTGGGAGGTAGTCTGTCAAAGCCAGTTCGAAGATGCGTGCCATGTCTCGGTCGCCGACGTCGGACCCTACGACCTCACGAACCAGGCTGAGGACTTCCTGAAGAGTCTCGGCAGAGTACACGACCGGGGCCCGGTCACTGTTGATGATTCTTACGCGAGGAAGTTTCGCGACCATGGAAGCTACGGCGCGCAGACCCGACGCGTCTAGATCGACGCGCGCAACGCCGCTGCGGGCATCGGCGATCTGCAGCTGACGGCATCTCTCCAGCAGATTGTCGATGACGGTCCGCTGTCGACCACGAGCAAGGGTTCGTCTGACGATGTGATGTACAAGGGCACGCGCCGACGAGACGTCGGATGCGGTATCGACTATGTACGCGAGTTGCCCCGCTTCAAGTAGTTGTTTGACGACAACATCCTGTACCAGGTTCTCGTACTCTCGGGTGCTCCATTCCCCGGTTTCGGTATAGCTGCTTGGCGGATATTTCGGTGCTACTGTGCGCACTGCGCGAGCTACCTCCTCCAGCCAGAGCTCGCCGATCACGCTCTCGACAAACTCTACTTTTAAATCATCCCACGTCACGGACTGGCTCATCGGGTGTCGCTCACGGTGCCACCTCTACTGCCAGTAGGGCCGTGGCTATCAATTCGTCCGGTTCCGCGCACATTGCAGTCTGATGATCCAACACTGATTTCTTTATCGTTAACGGCACCGTTGTGACTATCCTGGCGGGATTCTCGATCCAGCAAGCAGGGTATTCGTACCTGTGATCGTGTGCTTCGTGTTCAATGCCATTTGAACTACTCATGGAGCGAGCGAATACCCAAGCGAGAGGGCTGCTATCAGGCCAAGATCTGAGAATCACGGCACGGTGACGTGGGCTTTTATGTTGGGCGAAGGCCACTTCCTTCTCGTCGACCGAGAACCATGCAATTCCCGCCACCGGCGGTATGTTCAACCGCCGTCGGATTTCTGAGACATCCATTCGTTTGGTCTCGATCTCGAACTCAGCCGCCGCAAGCGGCGTTCGGGTGGTGGACGGTCACATCGTACAGGCATGAGCGCGGCACTTTCGGCCGATCGTCGGCACCAGCCCCGCCGGGAACACCTACTCGGGTCGATCTTTGACGCCTATGGAGACGAACCTGTCGCTAAAGACGATTATCGTCTCCAGAATGGGCACATTCGCCACCCTGTACAACAACCTCTCCCAGGACAACCACATCCGGGGCAGGCAGTTCGAGCGCATCTGCAAGTGGTACCTCCAGAACGACGCGTACTACCGACACACCGTTCGCAATGTCTGGCTCTGGGACGACTGGGAGCACAGATGGGGCAGCGACGCCGGTATCGACCTCGTGGTCGAAGACAACGAAGGAAAACTCTGGGCGGTACAGGCGAAGGCATATGCCGCGGATCGCGCCGTCACGAAGAACGACGTCGACAAGTTCCTGTCCGAGTCGTCCAGGAGGCGGTTCCACTATCGCCTCCTCATCGCAACCACCGACCGGATACACCACGTCGCACGGAGAACTATCGACGCCCAGGAGAAACCGGTCGGCTTGATCGGCCTTGCCGACCTCCAAACTGCCGACATCGACTGGGCGGAGTCCCCGGACCTCCTACATCCCATCCCACCACCACAGCCGGCCCTACCCCGCGACCACCAGACCGAAGCTCTCGACAACGTCGTGGACGGCTTCCAGAACGCCGACCGTGGTCAGCTCGTCATGGCGTGCGGTACAGGAAAGACGCTCACGTCTCTGTTCATCAAGCAAAAACTCCACGCGCAGCGAACCCTGGTTCTGTTGCCGTCCTTGTCCCTGCTGAAGCAGACGATGGCGGTATGGAGAACGAACGCGACCGAACCGTTCGAGGCGCTACCAGTCTGCTCCGATGAAACCGTCACCCAGGACGACGCAGCCTTGGCGTACACCAGCGAGCTGTGCCTCCCAGTTCAGAACGACCCCGCCGAGATCGCCGAGTTCCTTCAACGCAGTGGACCACGTGTGGTGTTTTCGACGTATCAGTCCTCGCCGCAGATCGCGAAAGCATTCACCCTCGGACAAGTCCCGCACTTCGACCTGGCCATCGCGGACGAGAGTCACCGTGTCGCGGGCGACGAATCAACGGTATTCGCAACGATTCTCGACTCGAACGCCATCGCGGCTCGCCGGCGGCTGTTCATGACGGCGACACCGCGCTACTACACCGGACGAGTGCTGACGGCGGCGCGTGGCTCGGAAATGGAAGTCGCGTCGATGGACGACGCCACGAAATTCGGGGAAGTGTTCCACCGTCTGAGTTTCGGAGAAGCCATTCGACGCGGACTACTCACCGATTACCAAGTCGCTGTCGTCGGGGTCGACAACTCGACATTTCGTGAGTGGGCGACCAACGGCGTTCTGATCCGTCGACAGGACCAGGACACCGACGCACGTACCCTCGCCAGCCAGATCGGGCTTGCGAAAGCGATGCGAAAATATGACCTTCGCCGCGTGATCAGCTTCCACTCCCGCGTGCTTCGCGCCAAGCGGTTCGCGGCGGAAATGCCCGACATTCTCGAATGGATGCCCGCGGAGCAGCGGCCCCCGGGAACATTGTGGACCGGGTTCGCCTCGGGCGAGATGTCGTCCGGCGAGCGGCATGTCCGCCTTCAACGTCTTCGTCACCTCGACGACGACGAGCGCGGCTTACTCGCCAACGCGCGATGCCTCGGTGAGGGCGTCGACGTCCCCACTCTTGACGGTGTCGCCTTCATCGACCCGCGAGGGTCGGAGGTCGACATCGTTCAGGCCGTCGGGCGCGCAATTCGGCTGGCCGAGAACAAAACCGTCGGAACCATTGTCATTCCAGTTTTCATCGATACCGCCGCGGATCCCGAAACCGCACTCAAAGATTCATCATTCAAGTCTGTCTGGCGTGTCGTTACTGCTCTGCGCTCTCACGACGAACATATGGCGGAGCAGATCGACGAGATACGCCGCGAACTCGGCCGCACAGGTGGGCGCGCACGCATTCCGGATAAGATTCACCTGGACGTGGCGCACACCGTCGGAAAGGCATTCGTCGACGCGTTCGATGTTCGTTTGATCGAGAAGACAAGTGCCCCCTGGAATTTTTGGTACGGGATGCTGGAGCAATACGCCGCAGACAAGGGCACCTCAAGGGTGGCCGTCGACTACGTCGTGGACGGGTACGCGCTCGGGCAATGGGCGAGTGTCCAACGGATCGCTTTGACTAACAAGACCCTCAGCGACCACAGGCGGTCCGCGCTGGACCGACTCCCCGGGTGGGCATGGGACGTACTGGCAGACCAATGGAGTACCTGGATTCAACTCATGGAGCAGTTCGTAGCCGAACATGGCCACGCCGACGTTCCTTTTCCATACGCGGTCGGTGACTTCAACCTCCGGAGCTGGGTTGCGACACAGCGTGGTCTGTACAAGCGAGGCCAATTGTCCGAAGAAAGGACACGAGAGCTGGAGGCGTTTTCTGGTTGGGTGTGGGACACCCGCAAGGACACCTGGACGCGGAACTACCAGGCGTTGAAGGCGTTCGCCGCGCGGGTGGGTCACGCTCGGCCGTCGCAGCGGTTGATCGAAGACGGTCTGAGGCTCGGGCAATGGGTGGCCGTGCAGCGCACGAACCGCGACGACATGACTTCGGAGCGGATCCAACTCCTTGAGGCACTGCCGGAATGGTCGTGGACACCACTAGCCGAGAAGTGGGACCGCGGCTTCGAATTTCTAACAGCCTTTGCTGCACGAGAAGGTCATACTCTCGTCCCCAACACACACTTAGAGAACGGCTTTCGACTCGGAACGTGGATCACCGTCCAACGAGGCAACCAGAGGAATCTCTCCGCGAGCGAAGTAGGTCGATTGCAATCGATGCCCGGTTGGGTATGGGACGCACGAGCCGCGATGTGGCAGCAGAAGCTCGAACTGCTCAGGCAGTATCGGAGACGAGAAGGCCACGCACTCGTACCGCAAGGGTTCAAGGAAGACAGTGTAAATCTTGGTGGTTGGGTACTAGAACAACGGAATCACCGCGAAAGCATCTCTCAGGAACGTCGAGAGCTCCTGGAAGCGGTCCCCGGATGGTCGTGGGACCCGCACACAGACGCTTGGGAGCGGGCGTACTCATCGCTCGTTGTATTCGCCGGGCGCCAGGGACACACAAGGGTTACGCGTGGCTATGTTGCGGACGGAGTCAATCTCGGCGGATGGGTCGGGGAACAACGGAGCAATCGCACCACGATGACAGAGGACCGACGCCAGCGGTTGGAGGCCGTTCCCGGCTGGAGCTGGAACGCGCTCGACGACTCATGGACGCAACACCTCGAGCTGCTGCGTTCCTACGCACGAAGAGAAGGCCATGCAAACGTTCCAGTCGACTTCGTCGAGGACGGCCTGAAGATCGGTCAATGGGCGAGGCTCCGGCGACGTGAGCACACAAGACTCAACTCCGACAAACAAGCTCAGCTGGAAGCTATACCCGGCTGGTTCTGGGGCACAAAAAGCGATCACATCTGGAACCAAAAATTCGAGATGTTAGAGCAATACGTCGCTCGCGAAGGTCGCATCAAGCCCCCGGACGGACACATAGAACAAGACGTCAAACTCGGCTTGTGGGTTCGGGAGCAGTGGCGTGGGAGGGACAACATGAAAGCTGAGCGATCAGCAAAACTGGAGTCCTTGCCGGGCTGGAACTGGGGTAACGGCTAACCTCCGTCGGTCGTGGATCAATGCGTGTAGCCAGTCCCAACTGCAACAGCACCAGCCTGAATGCGACTTGAGTCGATCCGGGCAGGCGCGAAAAGGTAGACCTGCCTGCAGAACCACCACCAGGGAAGAAAATTCTAAATGCTCAACGACGAAGTCTCCGCCCGCGACTATTGGGAAACACGCGTCACCGTTCACCGACCGATTGACGGCGGTGTAGACATTCTCCGCGCCTTCTCATGCGAAATTGAGCTCGCCACAGACGACGAACGCGCCGGTGCCTTTATCAGCGGTTGGATCGGCTGGAACGTCTCCGACGAGGACATCGCCGACGCGGCAGACGCGATCAGCACGGACGCCTCAGGACTCGGAGCCATCGCAGCAGAGATTCGCGACTCCCATCCCGACCACTGGGTTGACTCAGTGCTGTTGATTGACAGAATGTTCCTCCATGAATCGAAGCGAGGGAAACGCCTCACGCGACTACTCATCGAGGAGGTGGTCGCCTTCTTCCGCCTCGACCCTTACTCGACCGCCATCACGCTTCAACCCGAGCCGCAAGCAAAATCCGGCGGACCATTACCGGACGGAGCAGAACGAGATGCTGCTCTCGCTAGCCTGCAGTCCGCATACACGTCCAGCGGACTTTCGCCCTGGAACGGCTCGCCGATATGGTGGCGACCTTTTCCGCCTTACGATCTGGAGGGTCTCCGCTAGTCGCCTTACCTGCAACGAACGCAGCCCGAATGGGCACGATGAAGTCAGCCGCAGGAACGCCGTGATAACGCTGTCCGAGCTGCTTCCACTCCCAGCGTCAAACCGGGCTGCGCCATAAACGGCACCGAAATGCTCATGGCACCAAGGCACCCTGGACAGGGAGTGGGTCGGGTCGCTGAGACGGACCAACGACGTGACGGGGTTTGGAGTATGCCAGTATCAGCCGATGGCACAGATGGATTGGGCAAACGTTCTTGACTTCAAGACTGCCGCCAAGAACGTGCGCGGAGAGTTCTTCGGCGATTGGTACCACGATCCATGGGAGTGGCCCGAGATTGACTTCCTCCTTGCGTCCCCCACTCGACTCGGCAACCACATCGACAGCACACAAAACCAGAGTCCGGCGTTAATCGACGTACCAAAAGAAAACTGGGGGGCTCGACCAGCTGTCGTGCTCTCCATCGAAGACCGATTGACCTATCAGGCTCTGGTCGATGCGGTGAGTGTCGATTTGATCGGGGGGCTGCACGAGAGTGCGTACGGCTGGCGCCTAAAGCCGGACCATCCGCAGAAAGGGGACTACTCGCACAATGATCTGCAGTGGAAGCAATACCGCTCGCACCTCGGCGATGCGAGCCGCAACTTTGAAGCCGGTCTGCGCACGGACCTCGTGTCATGCTTCGCAAGCATCCCTCTCGACAGGCTTCAGACGTCGCTGGAGGATACGCTGAAGAAGAACCACATACAGACTGCGCTACTCGCATTCGTCGAACGAATGTACAAAACCTCCGGCCGCACTGGACTACCACAGCGCTCGCTTGCGTCAGCGGTAATCGCAAATATGTACATGAAGTCACTCGACGACGTGCTTGAGCATCATGCCTCCACAGTGCCCCACCTGACCATATTCGGCAAAGCGGCTCCACGTCCCCGACGAAGCTGGACCCGATGGATGGACGACGTCTGGCTCTTCGGAGACGAAGCTGGAGACATGCGGCGAGCTCAGATCGAGCTACAGCAGGCAGCTAGCGATATAGGAATGCATATCAACGCCGCGAAGACAGACGTTTTCGAGGGGGATGAAGTTTCCGAGCATGCACTAGAGATTGAACACAGTGCCGTGGATGACGCTATCCTCAAGAAAGAAACGAAGCCTTTGGAAGAATTAGTCGACCGCTTACTCGACGACCCGACTCGCGCATCAAGAACGAGCCTGAAGTTCGTCGCGAATCGTATGCGTAGTCACGCAATTCCCTACCGGATCGCAGAGTTTTCGCATCTAGCTGAACGTATGCCACACGCCTCTGATGCCTTGGCACCGATGTTCAAAATGGTATTTTCGCAGGACCATCTTGAGGACTGGTTTCTCAACTATGCAAGCAGCCCTTGGGCATCCTTTGACTGGTCGATCGCTCACTATCTCCGCATGTTCCCAAGCGAACAGACCCCCGGATCTAAACTCGTCGACTTTGTAGCAGAGCGGTCGGCGGATGCGCGCACCCCCATAGTGCTCCTCTCGATTTGCGTTCAGCGACTTGCTGCTTGGGACGCTGACAAAGCAAGGGGCGTTCTCACATCCATCGAGCGCCAGATATCCCATCCCCAGAACAGGAGAATACTTTCTTTGGCTGGAAATCAGGCAGGAATTGAGCGCCACAAGGTCAGAAAGTGGCTATCCAGTCACGACGAGAATCGTGTGACCTTAGAAATGCTTGAGCACGCAAATTTCGGGAAGCCGAAGGTGTCTAGCTACTACACAGCGTGACATCTCTTCAGCGTGGCCAATTGACGGTGAACGAGATCAGGGACGCCGTACTGTCGGTGCATTGGTGTAGTAACGACGCATGACCACCCTCGATCCGACCGGCGATCAGAGATCAGAGCCGTTCGAGAAAGCCTGGCAATCGTTGGATGCGGCGCACCAACTTCGTCATGACATCGCGACGCACTGGAACGAGCTGGGCATCGACAGCGCACTGCGCTGTTGGATCGAGCTCGACGAACGAGGCCTCGGCGAGCTGCGAGTGTCGGTCGAGTGGACAACGCAGGCCGACGCCCTCCAACAGAGTGGCCGAGACTTCATTGCTGCAGTCAAGGACAGCCTGAACGCAGCAATCCAGGCCACCGAGAGACTGACTTCGGGCATCACACCCACGCCTGACCGACCGATCCAATTCCCGCTTTGTTCAACCCCATCCGAGTTCACCGAGCTCCACCGCTCCGGCGCGCTGGATGGTCTCCGACCCGACCACCTGCAGCTCCTCACACTGTTCCAGCCCTACGCAATCGAAGCAGAAACTCCCACTCAAATCTCGATGCTGCGGTCGGCAATGGGTCTGTTGAAGAATGTCGTCGCCCTCGTCCCAGACGCGGAGGTTTTTGGAATATGGGCACACTCAGCTCAGCCGACCGTGCTGGTGGACCCACCGCACAAGATCGTCGAACTAGTTGCCGAGCCGCCCACACTCGTTCGGACACCAACCCCGATCGCGCGGTTCCAGGTGGAACCCACCGAAGGCGCGCAAGGCCTGCGCGGTCGGCCGGACGTTGCCCTCGACATCGCGTTCGCGCTACCTCCATGGCCGAGCAACCCAGACGAAGACACGGTCGGCCGCCGATGTGCCTTACTTCTCGAAGTTGCAGCAGAAATTGTTCGCGGCTTCGAGCGCTCGGTTGGTCTGCGCGAATCGCCCAACCGCCCGGACCTTGAGTTGGACGTGGTCAATTTGACTCCCGAAAACGACCACGACCCTGGCAGGTGGGCACCGGTCGATTACTCACATTACCCAGATCTCGAACCCCGGCTTGCTCAGTCCGAACTCGGCCTGGCTGTCTATCGGGATGACGCCAACAACATGGTCATGCTGGTCCACACTGAAACCGGCGTGTTCGGGCGGACGATTCCACACGCCCGAGTCCTCGAACCAGCAGTGAGTCGAGGTCCTGCAGCCGAGAACGCGACCCTCGCCGCTGCGGCACAGTGGGGGCTCCCCGATTTTGTGTTACCACCAAAGAAGATCGCTAAAGGCACAGCATCCCGTGAGCTCGGCGACGGTACGGTCATCTTCGGAAATCGAGCACTTGCTATCCAGGTGAAGTCCCGCGACGTACCCACCGACGCAAACCCTGCGCGCGAACTGAATTGGATTGCCAAGAACGCCGCGAAGGGCGCACGCCAGGCCGCAGGCACAGTACGAACCCTCACCGCCACACCCAAGGCTCTTAACAACGCTCGTGGACGCTCGATGCATGTCGACGCCGCGGCATACGCATGGGTGGGTGTTGTGATAATCGATCACGACCAGCCACCCGAGCACATCTCCCCTGTCTCATCGACGCCGTCGCTTGCGGTAGTAGCTCTTCTGCGGCGTGAGTGGGAATTCCTCTTCGACCAGCTGAGGTCGATCACCGCTGTCGGCGCATACATTCATCGAATAAAAGACGACGAAGTCGCACCGGGTGAACACGTGCCGCAGTATTTCGAGCTCGCAAATGCCGACCTCGAAGCAACCCGGAACGCTGATAGCAACCAAAACTATCCAGCACAAGCCCAGCACTTTTCGTACCCCCTCTTGCCGAGGGAGCCAGCATCGAGTGTCGACACCGCGGGGGCAGCGCTATATCGCCAGCTGCTCGAGGACGTCGCTACGTCGTCGTGGGATCGTCCCGAACTCGACCGCTTGAACGTGCTGCACATGCTCGATCAGCATCCCGTACTCGAGCGGGCCGCGATCGGCCGACGACTGCTCGACCAGCTCCGAATCGCTCGAGACGCCCTCAATGGTGAGACGCGGTTTGAGGCTCGCCGTTACTGGCTGGGAGACAATCACTTACAGTTGGCTTTCAGCGTGCTGAATCATCTCAGCGGACACCACCAAGCAGTCTTCCGTGGGTGGACGATGCTCCGCCACCACGAATGGATCTCCGGGCGTCCCGCCGAAACAGTTGATTCTTGCCGGACGGTCGCGGTTCTTCTCACTCCCAGGCACGATGGCCTTCGCCCATGGGACACAACAATGTACGTACTCTTCGGCAAAATCGATGTTGACGAAGAAGAACTGGACTCATACCGTCGAATATTCGGCAGCACAGCCTAATTCGCTCGCAGACCGCCTGCGTTACGGGCCTTTACCGCAAGACTGTTTCATGCGACTGCAGGACTAACGTATCGCCAGCGCCTGCCATGCCCGGGCCACAAGGTTTGCCGCTTCGCGCGCTGTCACGGTCAGCCGCGTCTGCCCCCGACAACTGACTCTCCCAATCGCATTCGGTCGGTATGTCCGCGAACTGCCACTGCCCTGGCAGCTTGTTCGTGGGCCCGAACCTTTGATACAAATCGGCCACGTCCGGCTCGAATGCTTTAATCCGACTCAGTGCCCACAAGTCCCACAGATCACGCGACGCTCGCCGATCACACCAGGTGGCTGTCTTACCCGCAACGAACGCGGGCCGCGTGGGCACCGTCAACTCAGCTCCGAGTGCATCCTCATACCGCTGCTCGAGCTGCCGGTTCTCGAGAGGCCATGCTGGGTGCCCTTCCGCCGACAGCAACTGCACCTTGACCGCCCTCACTGAGACGACCATCGACCAGATGGGTCCGGGCCAAGGCTGTTCCGCCGATGAACACAATCCGATCCGCGAAGTGCGCACTCAGATAGCCGAGCAGGTGCGAGATCAGGTGATCCCGCTCGACCTGTCCACGCGCGACACCGAATTGCGCGGCCACCGAGGCCAACTCGTCGGGATTCACTACTTCTCCCCCAACCGAGCCTGCATCCGCAACAGTGTCGTTCGCATCTTCTGAGCCTCGGCGATCTCGGCTAACACTTCTGGTTCGCACCGTCGATACAACTGCTCCACCGCCGGCCACACCTCACCCTCGGCGTCACCGAGACCCGGACGCTTCACCAGATCCAACACCGTCTGCTCCGCAGTAGTCACCAGCACCGGACCCAACTCGGTATCGATACGCTCCGCATCCAGACGTGCAGTGTCGCGCACGACGAACCGAACCAGCGCCTGACGATCCGCCAACCGAATCGGATCGTGGCGTGTCGGCACAGCTACTACAGCAGTCGCCAACGCACGCGGAATCACACCGTGCAAACGGGCCGCGCTGACACCCATCACGAAGGCATCGTCGGCGCTGTAGGCCGCCACCGCGATACCGGCCGCCGCTGCCTCCAAACCCGGCATCCACTCGGTCCCGACCCGATCGTCGGGCACCGCCACGTAGAAGCCCGTCGCCACCCGATGCAGCAGACCCAAATCCATCAGGCGCGCGAGCTCGGCCCGCGGGTGCGCGTAGATCTCGGCCGCCGTGGCGGCACGCACCATCCGCATCGGAAGCCTCGCAAACTCGGGAGCTAACCCGGCCTGACGGCGTCGAATACTGCCCGCAGTCACGGACACTTCCATCGAGTATCGGATACGTAGGGTATTAGCCTACGAAACCGACACTGATTCCAACACTGCACCTCGACCCGGGCAACCTCCCGCACAGTCCGACTGCATCCACCTACATCCACATGAATGCTCACCGGTGAGTTGGCAACGAGTTGTGACACTCTGTGACACCGAACGCCGAATCGAGCCGACGAACCGGCAAATCCCCAGCTCACAAGCGACTCATAAACCCAGGTGGACGAACCGGGCTCGCGCAAGAAACGAGCGGCCACAACAGGCCAAAAAGAGACGGCCCCAACCGTTTTCGCTGGTCAGGGCCGTCCGAAAGAGCCTCCTAACGGGATTGAACCGTTGACCGCTCGCTTACAAGGCGAGTGCTCTACCGCTGAGCTAAGGAGGCAGTGAAGCGAGGCAATCATATCCGTTCATCGGACGCTCAGTGTCAACAGGTACCTTGTCGGTGGATCACCCCAGCAACGTGTAAAGACGGTCATGACTTTCCTGCAAGACCTGACGGCTTCGCTGAGCCGTCTCACCGGTGAGCGTCGGGCCACCATCGATACACCGACCGCAGCACCGTCGCCCCTTCGTCCGATCGATCTGACCGACGATGCGTCGGTTGCGGAGGTCCTCGATCTCGCGGTTCGCGTCGGCGAAGTTCTGTTGGCCTCGGGCACGGCAGCGATGGATACGGCAACTCAGGTGCAGTTCATCGCCGCGACGTACGGCCTCGCACGGTGCGATGTGGACGTCACGTACAACTCGATCACTCTCAGTGCGCACCGCGGCCCGACGCGTCCCCCGGCGTCGACGATGCGCATCGTGCATTACCGGTCGATGGACTTCACGCGGCTGGCCGAGGTCGACCGTCTCATTCGCGCCGTGCGCGTGAAGATGGTGCCGCCTAGTGCGGCGCTCGAGCGGCTCGACGAGATCACCAAGGCTCCGCACCCGTACAACCGATGGATTGCGACTCTGGCGTGGTCCGGTATGGCCGCGGCCATCAGTGTGCTGCTCGGCGGTGGCGCGCTGGTTGCTGTGGTCAGCTTCCTGACGACGATGGTGATCGACCGCATCGGACGCGTACTCAACCGCGCGGGCCTGCCGTTCTTCTTCCAGCAGGTCGTCGGAGGCTTCGTGGCTGCGACACCGGCGATCACCCTCTACAACTTCCAGGACCAACTGAACATCGACATCTCGCCGTCGCAGATCATCGCGGCCGGTGTGATCGTGCTGCTCTCGGGTCTCTCGCTCGTCGGCTCGGTGCAGGACGCGATCACCGGTGCCCCGATCACCGCGGTGTCCAGATTCTTCGAGGTACTGATGATGACCGGCGGCATCATCGCCGGCGTCGCGACATCGCTGCGGTTGGCTGCGCTGATCGGCAGTGATCTACCGCAGATCAGCAACCTGGCCCCACCGGACATCCTGCAGGTCCCCACCAAGGTGATCGCCGGCGCGGCAGCGTCACTGTTCTATGCATTGGCCTGCTACGCCGAACGTCGTGCGCTGACGGCTGCATTCATGGGCGGCTTCGCGGGCTCGCTGGTGTATCTGCTCTCGCAGACTCTCAATGTGGGACCGATCATCGCCTCGGCCATCGCCGCTACCGTCGTCGGATTCGCAGGTGGTCTGTTGGCACGTCGTGCGCTGATTCCGCCGCTGATCGTCGCCGTCGCGGGCATCACTCCACTGCTCCCCGGCCTGGCGTTGTATCGCGGTCTGTACGCGATCCTCAACGACCAGCTACTGCTCGGCATCAGCTCGTTGTTCGCAGCGTTCGGCGTCGGCTGCGGTTTGGCCGCGGGTGTGACACTCGGTGAGTGGGGTGCCCGAACCCTGCGTCGACCACGCATTCTCGCGCGCACCGAGGAACTACTGCGCCCGACGCTTCGCCGCACAGAAGAACCGCGCCGACCGACAGTTCGTCGGCGGCGCGGTACGAGTCCTTCGTAGAAGGCGGAGCTCAGGCCTCGGTGCTGGGGGTTCCCTCAGCGGATGCGCGTGCAGCAGCGTCGGCCTCCATGGCCTCACGCAGGCTGCGCGGACGCATGTCGGTCCAGTTCTTCTCGACGTACTCCAGGCACGCGGCGCGGGTGTCTTCACCGAAGACGACACGCCATCCCTGAGGGACCTCGGAGAACGTCGGCCACAGCGAATGCTGGTCTTCGTCGTTGACCAGCACGAAGAAGCGTCCGTCTTCGTCATCGAACGGGTTGGTACTCATCTCGCCTCACTCGTCGCGAACGTTTGGTTGGTAAGTCTGCACCGTGAGGTGCCACACGACCCTAGCAACGCAGGTCGGGCCGTGGTGCCGTCAGGCCTTCAAGAAGCCGAGCAGTTCGGCGTTGACGGCCTCGGGACGCTCGAGATATCCGTAGTGCCCGGCGTCCGCGATCTCCACGTACCGGGCACCGGGGATGGCGTCGGCCAACTCCTTGCCCAAGTAGGGCGGGATCATCCGATCGTCGGCGAATCCGACCGACAGACACGGCACCGCCACCCCGCGATAGGCGGCAGTTCGATCGAAATCGTCCTCCATGCCCAGCTGAGCGCGCACTCCGGCGGACGGTGAGGAGGCAGAGAACTCGAACAGGTCCAGCCAGTCACGCGCCCCGCGAGAATCGCGCAACGTCGCAGGCGACAGGTTCATCACCGCGGTCACCGCAGCAGAGTAGGTGCCGGGAAGCTCCACACGCTTGTCGTAGAGGGCTCGTTCACCCTGCGCAAGTGTTTTCTGGAACTCGTCGACCCGCGCGTGGCCGGCGAGGAACACGGCTTTGCGAACCAGGTCGGGCCTGCTCAGCGCAAGCTCCTGCGCGACGCGTGAGCCCATCGACGTTCCGACGACGTAGGCCTTCTCGTCACCGTTGCGGACGAGCTCGATCAGACCGGCGGTGTCGGCGACCATGTCCTCCATGGTGATGCCGTGTGTGCTCTCCGACGAGGGAGCGATGCCGCGATTGTCGAACGTGCACACCCGGTAGCCCGCTGCTGTGAGCGCCGGCACCTGATGCAGCTCCCACACACGACCGGGGCTGCCGGTGCCCATGACGAGAACGACCAGGTCTCCACTGCCCTTGACCTGGTAATTGATGTCGATGCCGTTGATCTTGGCGATTGGCATACGTCTCCTTACTGCTGATTCGTCCGTCGGGGATCGTATCGTCCGATACCGACGTGGGGTTACTCGAACAGCCAGTGGGTACCTGGTGTTACATGACTGACGAGAACGTAGCGGGCGAAGCACGCAAGGGATTGCTCGACGGAATCAAGGGCAAGGCCAAAGAGGTCGCGGGTGCGGTGACCGGCAACGACTCGTTGACAGCCGAGGGCCAGTTGCAGGCCGCGCAGGCCCGCGAGCGCAAGGAGGCCAATGCCACGGAGCGGGTCGCCGAGGCGCAGGCCACCGAGGCCGCCGAGGAGCTGGCCGATGTGCGCACCGCGGCGGAGAGCCGTCGGGAAGCCGCAGAAGAGAACGCCGCGGTCACCGAGGCCAACGCCGATCGAGTTCGCCAGACCAAGCTCGCCGCCGCCGAACAGGAGAAGCGCGAGGTAGTGGCGCAGGAGCGCGCTGCAGCCGAGGTCGACGCGACCGCCGAGCAAATCGAGGCCGACGAGGATCGTCGCATCGAGCAAGCCGCGGCCGATTCCGACGAGATGGTGGCCGCACAGAAGCACCAGGAAGCACTTCGTCAGGCCGAAGCCGATCGCAAGAAGGCCGAAGAGCTCCGCAACCAGGCCTGAACCACTACCTCATACCAGGAGTTTCGCTTCATGAGCGTTTTAGCCATACCACTGACCATCCTTCGCATCCAGTACAAGATCGCCCGAATTCCGTTGCAGCTCATCGAGACCAACGTCGTCGAGAAGATGAATGCAGAAGCACCCGCGCGACTGGTGTACGAGCACACGCTCGGATCGCTGGACCGCGCCGTCGGAAATCTGTTGGGAGACAAGAGCCTCGCCGACCGCGGCGAGACCCTCGTCGACAGCACCGAGAACCGCGCCGAGGCAGCACGTCTCGACGCCGAGGCTCGGGCCAAGAAGGCCGCGGCCGACGACGAACTGAAGGTCGCTCGCGAGACGGCCGAGAAGGATCGCCGCGCAGCCGACGCCGCCGCGCAGGAAGCCGCACGTGACGCCCGCCAGGAGGCCGAGCAACGCAAGCGCGAGGCCGCTCAGGACGCCGAGCGCAAGGCCGCTGCGGACAAGAAGAAGGCCGACGAGCAGGCCGCTGCCGCCGCGAAGGCCGCCGAGGATCGCAAGAAGGCTCAGCAGGCCCAGGTCGACAAGCAGGAGAAGCTGGCCGCTGCGCCGTCCGAGGCCGAATTGGCCGAGGCCGCCGAGCGTTCCGACGAAGCTGCCGCCAAGAAGGACGAGGCGGAGCGCATCGAGAAGCTGTTCATCGCGGAGAAGAACAAGGACTGACTTCGGTCTTGTCGGCGAATGACGTCGACCGGTCCTATCTCCGACAGGACCTCACACCCTTCTTGCCGACTGCGCGCCCCTACTCGCATCAGAGTATGGGCGCGCAGTGGTCGATCGGGGCGCGCGGTCCCACCATCAGTTGATCAATCGAGGACGCGAGCGAGAAACGCGGCGATGTTGTCTTCGACTGCCGCGGTTCGTGTCGGGACGTCGAAGTCCTCTTTGAACTGACGGCCCAGCGCCGGGGTCTTCTTCTTGCGTGCGTAGAGCGAGCAGGCGAGGTCCGAGCAGATGTAGGTGCCCACCGTGTTGCCGCGCCTGCCGGATTCGCCTGCTTTCGCGGCAGCCATCAGAGACACTCCGCCGTTGGCGTGCGTGGTGAGGCAGATGCTGCACATCTGCGCCGTGCGCGGACCACCGACTTTGTAGCGCAACGAGATTCCGCGCAGGCGATCCTCCGAAGGAACGACGATGTAGCTCCTCCCGGCGAGCTTGGGATCGACCCAACCGAAGAAGTCGAGATCGTCCCACGGCACAGCGTCGAACATGTCGGGAAGGGAGAGCCGACCGGCGTCGCCCTTGGACGAGTTGACGAACGACGACCTGATGTCGCGTTCGGAGATCGGTTCCATGTCACTGCCTCCAGTGCTGTAAGAGTGTGTCGATTCCGTCGAGGATGCGGACCCAGGACTGCTGCGAGTCGGGGGCACTGTGATCGAACGAGCCGGCCGCATCGAGGCTCGAGTAGCCGTGAAAGACACTGCCGAGCAATCGAACTGCGTGTACCTGATCCTCTTCGCCGAGGTCGTACCCGCGGAGAATCGCCTTCATCATCGCCGAGTGACGCACTCCCGCACTCGCGAGAGCGGTCTCGTGATCGAGTGGAAACTGCGTCGCTGCATAGCGACCTGGATGTTCGCGCGAATAGTCGAGATACGCGTTGGCGACGGCAACCAGAGCGTCCTTGCCCGCTCGGCCTGCCAGGGCCTCGGACACCCGATCGGCCAGTTCCTCCAACGCCAGCAGCGCGATCCCGACGTTCAACTCGTGCGAGTTCTTCAGATGCGAGTACAGGCTCGCCACCTTCACGTCGAAGCGTCTGGCTATCTCGCTGGCAGTCACGCGATCGAAGCCGACCTCATCGGCCAGATCCGCTCCTGCCTCCACGATGCGCTGCGCGGTCAATCCTGCGCGTGCCATGCCGGCCTCCTCGTCGATTCGAGGACACCGTAACCAAAACTAATAGCTTTAGGCAAATCCCTACATCGATCAACGGCCTTGCCACGCCTCCCACAACTGTGCGTATCGTCCACCGGCCGCGACCAGCTCCTCGTGCGGACCCTGCTCCAGAATCCGGCCGTGCTCCAACACCACCACGCGGTCGGCCGCAGCGGCCTGCGTCAGGCGATGCGCGACGATCAACGTGCTGCGTCCCTTCGTGGCCGCCTCGGCGGCGGCCTCGAGATCGCGAGCACCGGAACTGCCGGCTTCCGCGGTGGCCTCGTCCAGCACCGCGACGGCGGGATCGGCGAGAACCAAACGTGCCAAGGCCAATTGCTGCGATTGTGCCGCGGTCAACTGGTGCCCACCCTCACCGACCGCGGTGTCGAGTCCGTTCTCGAGCGCCTCGACCCACCCCCACGCTCCGACGGTACGCAGCGCGGCTTCGACGTCGTCGCGACCGGCAGCCGGTGCGGCGAGCCGCACGTCGTCGATCAATCGGCCGGCGAACACGTGGACCTCCTGACTGACGATCGCCACATGTCGTCGTAACCCGTCGCTGCCCAGCGCATCCAGTGATGCTCCGCCGACACGAACCGTCCCCGCCGTCGACGCCATGGATCCGGCCGCGATCGCCGCGATCGTGGATTTGCCTGCACCGGTGGATCCGACGAGTGCGACGGTCTCGCCGTCACCGACCCTCAGGTTCACCCCGTGCAGCACCTCGTGCCCGGACTCGTACTCGTGCCGCAGATCGGTGACGTCCAAGGTGGCGTCGGCGGGCACGGAACCGTCGCCGACCGGTCGCTCGTCGGGGATGTCGATGACGCCGACCAGACGCGCCAACGACGCACCGGCGGACTGGATGTCGTCGAACGTGAACAGCAGGGTGCCGATCGGATTGAACAGGCGATGGAACAGCAGTGCCGCGGCCGTCGTCTCGCCGACGGTGACGTAATCGCCTCGTACGAGCAGGAATCCGGCCAGCAGGATCACCGACAGTCCGACGCACTCGGCGCGGTTGCTCCGAGATCCGAAGCGGGTGAACAGGCGGAACACGTCGACGCCGATGTCTCGGGCCTTCGCCGACGCTCGGTCGATCTCGCTCAGGTGCGCCGACTCGAGTCCGTACGCACGAACGGTTTTCGCGCCCTGCATGCTGCTGACGAACGACTGTGCTCGCTCACCCATCGCGACGCGTTCGGCCGCGTACTTCGGCGCCGAGCGCGGCAGATACCACCGCAGCGCGAGGACGTACATCGGCAGCGCGACGAGCCCCGCCAGGCCGAGCCGCCAATCGATGCCGAGCATCGTGATCATGCTCAGACACACGAGCAGGATCGCACCGACCAGCTGCGGGATCACCTCGCCGATCGACTTGGCCATCACCGCGACGTCGTCGCCCACCCGGGAGAGCAAGTCGCCCTTGCCCACTCGCTCCAACGTGGCAACGGGCAGATGCAGCGCGCGGCGCACGACGGCCTCACGCAGCGACGCCAGAATGCCCTCACCGAGAGTGCTGATGAGATAACCGCTGAAACCGGTGACGATGCCGCCGATCACCGCGGCCACCGAGATCACGACGACGACACCGATGATCGTCGACGTGTCGGCACCGTCGCGAACACGGTCGACCAGAACACCCAGCACGTAGACCGGTACCAGCGACATGGCCGCGGCAACCGCGCCGAGCAGCAGCGTCACCGCGGTGCGAACTTTCCGCAGACGCAGCTGTTCCAGCAGCCACCGACCGGAGCGAGCACCGGTGGCGATGGGAAGAAGTTCGGGGGCGGTCATCGCAGCACCGCGTCCTTGTACTGCGCGTCCGAGGACGCGAGATGGTGGTGCGTGCCCTCGGCGACGACGCGACCGTCGTCGACGACGAGAACGCGATGGGTCACCGACAGCAACGCGGGGCTCGTGGTGATGAGGATCGTTGTCTGCGAGCCTCGTTCGGTATGTCGAAGTTCGGCGATGCCGCGGGCGATGGCGTGCTCGGTGACGGCGTCGACGGCCGTGGTGGGGTCGTGCAGCACCAGGACCGGTGCGTCGACCGACAGTGCGCGCGCCAACGCCACTCGCTGGCGTTGGCCGCCCGACAGGCTGGCTCCGCGGTCGGTGACGGCGTGATCGAGACCGGCCTCGTGCAATTCGACGACGTCGGTGGCCGCGGAGGCGTGCAGCACGACGTCGAGTTCGGCGTCGGGCCGCTCCCGGCCTGCGGTGACGTTGCTGCGGACGGTTCCCGCGAACAGGTCGGTGATGTGGGGTTCGACGAGCACGGTCTCTCGGGCGCGTCGAAGATCGATCTCTCCCGCCGTGATGTCGCCGATACGAACCGATCCGGTGTAGTCGGCGTCGGAGATCTGACCGGACAGCAGCGTAGCGAGCGATTCCCCGTCCTGCGGCCGGTACGTGACCACGCCGAGCATCTCGCCCGGTTCGGTGCGGAACGTGAGACCGTCGAGCGATCGGAACCGAACGTCGTCGACGGCAAGATCTGTGTCTATCGGAACCGTTGACTCGGACTGCGGTAGAACGTGTTCCGCGCCGAGTACGAGGGCGAGCCGATCGGCGGATCCGCGCACCATCGCCACCACGCCGGGGATCTTCGACAATCCGGTGAGAGGTTCGATGACGAACTGAGCGAGGCCGATGACGGTGATCAACTCACCGACCGAGATCCGGCCCTGCAATGCGAACCAGCCGGCGGTACCGGCGATCCCGACGGCCAGCAACGCGTTGACCGTTGCCGACAGGCCCTGATAGACGTTGTTCGCGCGAGCGAGCTTCAGAGTCGCAGCCAACGCTGTTCGACTCGATGTCACGAATCGCTGCGTCGCGGCATCCTCGGCACCGATTCCGCGAAGCGGCCGGACACCGCTGACCAGATCGGTTGCCATACCCGACACCCCGGCCACCTCGGCCTGCTGCGCAGTGGCAGCACGGGTGAGTAACGGAGCGAGTCGTTGCAGCGCGATGAGGATGACCGGTGTCCCGATGACGACGGCGAGACCGAGCGGAACGTCGATCACGATCAGCGCGACGGCGGACGCGACGACCGCCACCGCGGACGCGAAGACCCGTGCGATCAGATCGAGGATCCAGGACTCCTTCTCGGCGTCGGACGTCGAGACCGTCAGCAACTCGCCCGCCGACAACTCGGTACGCACACCCCGCGGATCGAGGACGCGACCGGCGACCTCCACGCGCACCAGGTGCGCCTCCCGCTCGATGGCGACCACGATGATGCGGGCACCGATCCGCCACGCGTACGACAGGGTGACGAACAAGGCCGCCAGACCGACCAACGAGAGCACCATCGCGGTCACATCACCGGTGTCGACGGCCCGCGAGACGATCAGTCCGATCGCCACCGGGACCATCGTTTCGCACAGTTGATGCACCCCGAACAGCAGCGACGAGACGATCAGGCGGGTGCGATGCCGTCGAACGGTGCGACGCAGAATTGCGGAGCCGGTGGCCGGAGAGGGCACCTCCACCACTGTCCTAGCACGGCGGAGCGGCACAGAAACGGTCATTTGCTGCAGCCTAGGGCATCGGGAACTGGCGATGGGGTGCCACATTTACATAGAGTCGGGACCAACGAACCCCGTGTAAGCCCAGCAGAGAGTACGGAGAACACCATGCCTGCCAAGACCTCAACCGACAACGACATCGCCGACGAAGACATCGTCCCACTCGAATACGAGACGGCCAGCCAGGCTCAGCGCGTCGTCGCGGCCTACGCGACCGATGCCGACGAGTGCCGCATGTTGCTGTCGATGTTGGGTATAGATCCCGTAGCGAAGACCGACTGACGCTCTTCGCAGGACTGTTTACCCAAGGATCTACAAGCGGATTGGACAGTTGTGGCTGACGCCTCGCAGGGTTCGGATTTTGTCGTCGTAGCCAACCGGTTGCCGGTCGATCTGGAAAAGCTCCCGGACGGGAGCACACGATGGAAGCGAAGCCCTGGCGGGTTGGTCACCGCTCTCGAACCGATTCTGCGTGCCAACAAGGGCGCGTGGGTGGGGTGGGTCGGCGTCTCGGACGTCGACGTCGAGCCGTTCGTCGAGGACGACCTGCAGCTGCGGCCGGTGCCGATCAGCGAGAAGGAGTACACCCAGTACTACGAGGGCTTCTCCAACGCGGCACTGTGGCCGCTCTACCACGACGTCATCGTCAAGCCGGAGTACGACCGCGACTGGTGGAACGCCTACGTCGAGGTGAACCGTCGCTTCGCCGAGAAGACATCCGAGGCCGCGGCACAGGGCGCGACGGTCTGGATTCAGGACTACCAGCTCCAGCTCGTCCCGAAGATGCTGCGGATGCTGCGCCCCGACCTGACCATCGGATTCTTTCTGCACATCCCGTTCCCGCCGATCGAGCTGTTCATGCAGATGCCGTGGCGCACCGAGATCGTCGAAGGACTGCTCGGTGCGGACCTCATCGGGTTCCACCTGTCCGGCGGTGCTCAGAACTTCCTCTACCTTGCCCGACGCCTCGCCGGGGGAACCACGTCCCGCGGAACCGTCGGAGTGCGGTCGAAGTTGGGCGTCGTGCAGGTCGGCTTCCGGACCGTGCGAGTCGGCGCGTTTCCGATCTCCATCGATTCCGGTGACCTCGACACCAAGTCTCGCTCCAAGGCCGTCCGTGATCGGGCCAAGCAACTGCGCAAGGACCTGGGCAACCCCAAGCGCATCATGCTCGGCGTCGATCGCCTCGACTACACCAAGGGAATCGACGTTCGGCTCAACGCGTTCCGCGAACTGCTCGAAGAGGGCCGCGTCGATCCGGCCGAGAACGTCATCGTGCAGTTGGCGACGCCCAGCCGTGAGCGCGTCGAGAGCTACGTCGCCATGCGCGGTGAGATCGAGCAGCAGGTGGGCCGCATCAACGGCGAGTACGGCCAGGTGGGCCATCCCGTGGTGCACTACCTGCACCGGCCCATCCCCCGCGACGACCTGCTGGCCTACTTCGTCGCCGCCGACGTCATGCTGGTCACCCCATTGCGCGACGGCATGAACCTGGTCGCCAAGGAGTACGTGGCCTGCCGCAGCGATCTCGGTGGCGCACTGGTGCTCAGTGAATTCACCGGTGCCGCAGCCGAATTGCGACAGGCATACCTGTGCAACCCGCACGACCTCGACAGCGTGAAGGACGCGATCATCGGAGCCCTCGAGCAGGACCCGGAGTCGGGCAAGCGTCACATGCGCGCCATGCGCAGGCAGGTTCTCGCCCACGACGTCGATCGCTGGGCGCGCTCGTTCCTCACCGCGCTCGCAGCGCCGGCGGAGGGCACCAACCTCACCCGATAAATTCGCTTTCCTTCGACCCGTCGACGGCTGTAACTTTGCCGTCGACGGTTTCTTTTTGTGTATTCCAACAGTGAGGAGGTGGGCATCGTGGCCACCTGGACGAGCGCACACCCGAGCCCACGTCACTCCTCTCCGAAGGAACCCTCGCATGTCCTCTCTACTTCACTACGGCCTCGATCGGCACTGGCTCGATGAGTTCGAAAAGCATTCTCAGGACGCAGTTCTCGCCCGCATAGTTCGCGTCGACCGCGGCGGATTCGACGCCGCCACCGAGAACGGAATCGCTCGATGTACGGGCGGTGCCGTCTGCACCGGGGATTGGGTGGCACTCGACGGAGAATCGTTCCGGCTGATCGCCATCCTGCCCCGCCGCACGGCCGTCGAACGCGCCTCCGCCGGAACCACATCCGACACACAGGTTCTCGCAGCCAACGTCGATACCGTCGTCGTCACGGTCGCGTCGGACACCGACCTCGACCTCGGTCGCGTCGAGCGCTACATCACCCTCGCCTGGGGCAGCGGCGCTGTTCCCGTCCTCGCGATAACCAAGACCGACAGCGGAAGCGTCGCCGAAGAAGTGTTGTCGTCCGCCGCGCCGGGCGTCACCGTGTGCAGCACCAGTGCAGTATCGGACGGCGGAATCGATTCGCTGGCAGCACATCTGCGCGGCACGGTCGCCCTGATCGGCCCGTCGGGATCGGGCAAGTCGACACTCGGCAACGCTCTGTTGGGCGGTGCGGTTCTCGCCACCGGGGCGACCCGCGAGGGCGACGGCAAAGGCAGGCACACGACGGTGCATCGGGAATTGGTGCCCATCGCGGAGAGAGAACTGGTGCTGCTCGACACGCCTGGACTACGTTCGGTGGGCGTCCAAGGATCGGAAGACGCTGTGGCGAGTGCCTTCTCCGACATCGACGAACTCGCCGCGTCGTGTCGATTCGCTGACTGCGCGCACGAACGCGAACCCGGGTGCGCGGTACTCGCCGCCGTCGACGCGGGCGAGCTCACCGAGAGACGGTTAGGCAACTACCGAAAGCTGTTGCGGGAGAACGCCTGGGCCACCTCCAGGCACGATGCACGAGCACGCAGCGAGAAGCTGCGTGAGTACAAGCAGATCTCGAAGTCGCTGCGCCAGAAGTACGCAGTCGACGGTAGAGGGCGGTAGGTCAGCTCTCGTCGAACAGTGAGGGGCTGTCGGTCTCCGTCTCGGCCTGCCGAGCCGAACCTTCACTGTTCGACGCTTTGCGCACCACCTCGACCGTGGTGGTGCGTACCGACAACCGATGACCGTCGTGATGCTCGAGCAACGCCAGACCCTGACGGATCTCGAGCACCTTCCACGGGCCGGCATGCCCGGACGCCTGAACCAGGTCGCCTGGTGCGATCTCGGAAGCCACTGTTGTTCTCCATTCAGCGAGCAATCGGGTTCGAGCAAGTCTGTGACACACACCCTATCGGGCCTGCCTGGCCCGCATCTCACTTGCTCGTCGAACAATTTAGGAGTACTCATGTAATAGTTGTAGATATACAAGCATTATCGTGGAGGTGAACGTGGCCGAGTTGACTCGACGACACCGATATCTCGTGCTCGGCATCTGCTGCCTGAGCCTGTTCCTCGTCAGCACCGACAACACGATCGTCAACGTCGCGCTGCCGTCGATGCGCGCGGATCTGAACGCATCGGTCTCGGGTCTGCAATGGATCATCGACGCATACACGCTGGTCGTGGCATCACTGTTGATGCTCGGCGGCTCGATGGCCGACAAGTACGGCCGCAAGCGCTTCTTCCTGATCGGCACCGGAACGTTCGTCCTCGGCTCCCTGCTGTGCAGCATCGCACCGTCGCTCGGCTGGCTCGTCGCCTTCCGCATGCTCCAGGCAATCGGTGGCTCGATGATGAACCCCGTCGCGATGTCGATCATCACCAACACCTTCACCGATCCGAAAGAACGCGCAGGAGCGATCGGCATGTGGGGTGCCGTCGTCGGCATCTCGATGTCGGCCGGCCCCGCCCTCGGCGGAGTCCTCGTCACCGGTGCCGGTTGGCAGTCGATCTTCTGGATCAACGTTCCGATCGGAATCTTCGCGCTGGCGATGACACTGAAGTTCGTCCCGGAATCCAAAGCCGAACACTCACGCAAATTCGACCCTGCAGGCCAGTTCCTCATCTTCGCGTTCCTCGCGTCCCTCGTGTTCACCATCATCGAAGGTCCCGCGAAGGGTTGGGGATCCCCGCTGATCGTGTTCACCGGCGCCGTCGCCGTCGGCTCTCTCGTCGGACTACTGCTGGTCGAGTCGCGGATCGAGGAACCGCTCATCCAACTGAAGTTCTTCAGGAGCGCACCCTTCAGCGGAGCGACGGTGATCGCCGTGTGCGCGTTCGCATCCCTCGGCGGATTCCTGTTCCTCAACACCCTCTACCTGCAGGACGTGCGCGGATACTCACCACTGCACGCCGGTCTCTACACCCTGCCGATGGCGTTGATGACCTTGATCTTCGCGCCGATCTCCGGTCGCATCGTCGGCACCCTCGGAGCGCGCATTCCGCTGCTCGTCGCCGGAGTCGGCTTCGTGGCCTCGGCACTGATGCTCACCCGACTGACTCCGACGACGTCGTTCGCATGGCTGGCCGTCGCATACGTGATCTTCGGAATATCCTTCGGCATGGTCAACGCCCCGATCACCAACACCGCGGTGTCCGGAATGCCACGCAGCCAGGCCGGAGTGGCATCTGCCATCGCATCGACGAGCAGGCAGGTGGGTCAATCGCTCGGCGTGGCCGTCGTCGGATCCATCGTCACGGCGAGCATCGTCGGCGAGATCTCCGCCGGCTTCACCGCCGCCGCGGTCCCTGCCTGGTTCGTCATCGCAGGCGCAGGCGTGATCGTCACCGCGCTCGCAGTGGTCACCACCGGCCGATGGGCACGCGCAACCGCCGATCGAATCGACCAACCGGTGCTCGTATGACCGGCGATGCAGCACACGTCTGGCGCGAGATGCGCGCACTGATGCTCGAGAAGCACGACACCCGACGAGCCGTCGCCGACGCCACCGGGATGAGCTTCCTACGAGCAAAGCTGCTGACCAAGCTGCTCACCGGCGATCGGACGATCACCGAGCTGGCCGAGATCCTCGCCTCCGACGCGCCGTACATCTCGCTCAACGTCCGCGAACTCGAGAAACGCGAGCTGGTTCTGCGTACCGAAGATCCCGAGGATCGCCGACGCCGCATCATCGGACTCACCGACACCGGACGTCTCCTCGCCGAGAAGGCCCGAGCGATCGCCGACGCCCCGCCACCGGAATTCACGACAGTTTCCGCCGAAGACCTGGCGCATCTGCGTCGGATTCTGCAGCTGCCCTGATGTTCAGAGGACAGTGCTCGAGCGGCGGATGGTGTCGAGTGGGGTGCCGATTTCGACGAGCGCGCGCACGGTCGCTGCTTCCATACCCGGTGAGCCGCAGACAAGGATCTGGCGATCCGGGAACGGCCCCTGCGTCGCGACGACGTCGGCCACACTGCCCTCCCAGCAATGCTCCGGCTCGAAGAACGATGCGCTGGAACCGATCTCGGCATGAATGCGGTCGTTCCACCGATCCGACGCCCACGGCTCGTGCAACTGATCGACCACGGGTACCACCGTCAACCACCGGAACTCCGCCGCCATCAGCCACAGCATGTCGCCCGCATACAGATCACGAGGCGACTTACCGCCGACGAAGAGCGTCACGTTCGGCGGCTGCTCTCGACGTGTGAGGTCGAGCAGAATCGCCCGCAACGGAGCGAGACCGGTCCCACCCGCGATCATGACCACATCGCGCCCCGAATCGTCGACATGGAGACCACCCTGCGGATCGCTGATCTGCCACACATGACCCGGCCGCGTCTCGTTGACGATCGATCCGCTCACCCAACCGGCAGGCACGGCTCGAACATGGAATTCCAGCTTGCCGTCTCGAGAAGGCGGCAACGCAGGTGAGTACCGCCGCGTCAGAGCAGTGTTCTGAGGAACCGTGACCGACACCGACTGGCCCGCCCGAAACGGCACCGCGTCGCCCTCGAGTCTGATCACGGCGAGATCGTTCCGAAGACGGTGATACTGAACGACCGTCGAACTCCACGCCTGCATGCCGACCAGAATAGGGGTCGGCGCCGGGTGTCTCGCAAACGCGCGCGCGTTGGGCGGGCGCGTCGGGTGGGCGCGCGTCGGGGTCGAGGTCGAGGTCGGCGCGCGTCGGGGTCGAGGTCGGGGTCGCGCGTCGGGGTCGGGCGCGCGTTGGGGTCGCAAACGCGCGCGCATTCGCTGAACGCGCGCGAAATGGCGACCGAATCACCGGCAAAACTGCACGCACCTGACAAAAGCGCGCGCGTTTGCAAGGATGTGCGCCCGAGACACCCATAACGCAGCCCCCGTGAACCGAGCCCGACCCGCGCAGCCCCGCCCAGGTTCGCTCCCTCAGCACCACTCGCCACCGCAAACGCGCGCGCATTCGCTGAACGCGCGCGAAATGGCGACCGAATCACCGGCAAAACTGCGCGCACCCGACAAAAGCGCGCGCGTTTGCGAACAGACGGGGCCGAAACTGCGCGCACCTGACAAAGGCGCGCGCTTTTGCGAACAGACGCGGGAGAAACGTGAAGCGAAGCTAACGCTGGTGGCGCGGCTTCCAGACCACGAGAGCGTTGCGCTGGATCGGCACCAGGTCGCGGCGATAACTGGCGTGCACGTTGGCCAAATCCTGAGCCAACTCCGAAACCCGTGCCTGCAATGCCTCGACCTGATTGGTCAGCTCGATGATGCGCTTGATACCGGCGAGGTTGACGCCTTCGTCCTGCGAGAGTCGCTGCACTTCACGGAGCAGTGCGACGTCACGCGGGGAGTAGCGTCGACCGCCGCCGGTGGTGCGGTGCGGGGTGACCAGTCCGAGCCTGTCGTAGGTGCGCAGCGTCTGCGCGTGCATACCGGCCAGCTGTGCCGCGACGGAGATCACGAAGACCTGGGCGTCGGGATCAGCTTGACCGCCACCGGCTTTCGCGGATCCACCCTCGGGAGGGACCGACATCACACACCTGCCCACCCGGCCCGCGGGTCGAATCCGCTGGCCTTCTCGGCTTCCAGATAAGTCTTCAGAGCGTCGGTGGCAGCATCGTCCAGTTTTTGCGGGACGGCAACTTTGACGGTCACCATCAGATCGCCGGTACCGGACTTCTTCGGCACACCGCGACCGCGCACACGCAACACTCGGCCGTCGACGGTGCCGGGTGGAACCTTCACTCCCACGCGACCGTCGAGGGTGGGCACCGACAACGTGGTACCCAGCACCAGTTCGCCGTAGCTCACCGGAACGGTCACCGTCAGGTCGTCGCCCGTGCGGCCGAATACCTTGTCGGGCTTGACCCGTACGGTCACGAACAGGTCGCCCGACGGCGCGCCGCGCAGGCCTGCTTCGCCCTGACCGGCGAGTCGCACCTTCTGGCCGTCACTGATGCCGGCCGGGACGCGCACGGTAATGGTCCGGGTGCGGTTCTGCACTCCGGTTCCGCGGCAGTCGGCGCACGGGTCGTCGATGATGGATCCGCTTCCGCGGCAGTCGTCGCACGGCTCACTGAAGCCGAACGCGCCTTGGTTTCTGTTGACGACGCCTTGGCCGTTGCATCGGGGGCACACCCGCGGGCTGGTTCCGGGCTTCGCGCCGCTGCCGTGGCAGGTGGTGCACGAGGACGGGCTGGTCAGCTTCAAAGGGACCGTGACGCCCTGTGCCGCTTCACGGAACTGCAGTGAGGTCTCGGTCTCGACGTCGCTGCCGCGTCGGGGCCGGTTGCTCTGGGTGCGCTGCTGCGCGCCGCCGCGATTGAATAGGCCGCCGAACAGGTCGCCGATTCCGCCGTCGCCGCCGCCCTGACCGAATATGTCGCCGACGTCGAAGGTCTGGCCTCCACCGCCGAATCCGCCTGCACCGGGCGAGAATCCACCGCCACCGCGGCTACCGAATCCGCCCGAGGCGAACAGTCGTCGTGCTTCGTCGTATTCCTTGCGCTTGGCCGGGTCGGCGAGGACGGCATGCGCCTCGCTGACCGCCTTGAACTTGTTCTCGGCCGAGGCGTTGCCGGGATTGGCGTCGGGATGGTTGTCCCTGGCCAACTTTCGGTACGCCTTCTTGATCTCTTCTGCAGTCGCGCTGGAGGAAACGCCCAGCTCCTTGTAGAAGTCCTTCTCGATCCACTCCCGCTGGCTCACCGGGCGTTTCCTCCTCTCGCTGTTTTCTGTCTACTGCTCGTCGGACGCAGGTGCATCCGATTCTTGCGCTGCACTGTCCACGACGCCGACCATCGCGGTCCGCAGGACGCGCTCGCCGAGCTTGTAGCCCGGACGCATCAGCGTCCCGACGACCGGACTGCTGCCGTCGCCCTCGTGGGAGACGGCCTCGTGGATGGCCGGGTCGAAGGCGTCGCCCTCGGCTCCGAAGGTGGTCAGGCCGATGTTCGAGAACACCCCTGCCAACTTGTCTGCCACTGCCTTGAGCGGTCCGGTTTCGAGATCGCCGTGCTGGCGAGCTCGCTCGAGGTCGTCGAGAACCGGAAGGAGCTGCGAGACGACGGACGCCTTGGCGTTCTCCGCTCCGGTCTGCTTCTCGCGGTCGGTGCGACGCCGGTAGTTGGCGTACTCCGCCGAGACGCGCTGCAGATCTGCGGTGAGTTCTGCGACCTGAGTGTCACGCGGGTCTTCCACGACGTCACCGTCGACGGTCCCTTCGTCCACCGAGTCGGGCTGGGGCGCAGCCCCGGTGCCCACCAGGGGCTCCGGAACTGCGTCACCTTCCCGTACTTCACCGGTCTCGGGATCGATCTTTCGCTTGTCCACGAAAGTGACCGGTTCTTGCTCGGTGTTCTCCGACGTCACTTCTTGTCCGTGTCGTCGGCGGGCTCGTCGACAACCTCTGCGTCGACGACACCGTCGTCAGCGGCCTGGGCGCCACCCTCTGCGCCGCCCTGCTCCTTGGCCTGAGCCTCGTAGATGGCGGTGCCGAGAGCCTGCGACTCGGTCGAGAGCTTCTCCACGGCGGTCTTGACTGCCGAGATGTCGCTGCCCGCGAGAGCCGTCTTGGCGTCGGCGATAGCGGTTTCGACGCGTCCCTTGAGCTCGGCGTCGACCTTGTCCTCGTTGTCCTTGACGAACTTCTCCGTCTGGTGGACGAGGGACTCGGCCTGGTTGCGGACCTCGGCCTCTTCGCGACGAGCCTTGTCCTCGTCTGCGTGAGCTTCCGCGTCGGCGACCATGCGGTCGATCTCTTCCTTGGACAGGCCGGAGCCGTCCTGGATCTTGATCGTGTTCTCCTTGCCGGTGCCCTTGTCCTTGGCCGTGACGTGCACGATGCCGTTGGCGTCGATGTCGAAGGTGACCTCGATCTGCGGGACGCCGCGAGGAGCCGGGGGCAGCTCGGTCAGCTCGAAGGAGCCGAGGAGCTTGTTGTGCGAGGCGATCTCGCGCTCACCCTGGAAGACCTGGATCTGCACCGAGGGCTGATTGTCGTCAGCGGTGGTGAAGGTCTCGGAACGCTTCGTCGGGATGGTGGTGTTGCGCTCGATGAGCTTGGTCATGACGCCACCCTTGGTTTCGATACCGAGGGACAGCGGCGTGACGTCGAGGAGCAGAACGTCCTTGACCTCACCCTTGAGCACACCGGCCTGCAGTGCAGCACCGACGGCCACGACCTCGTCCGGGTTGACGCCCTTGTTGGGCTCGCGTCCACCGGAGAGTTCCTTGACCAGCTCGGAGACGGCGGGCATACGCGTCGAACCACCGACGAGCACGACGTGGTCGATGTCCTTGACGGCGATGCCGGAGTCCTTGACCACTGCCTGGAACGGCGCACGGGTGCGGTCGAGCAGGTCGGAGGTGATCTTCTGGAACTCCGAGCGGCTGAGCTGCTCGTCGAGGAACAGCGGGTTCTTGTCGCCGTCGACCGTGATGTACGGGAGGTTGATCGAGGTGCTCTGCCCGGAGGACAGTTCGATCTTCGCCTTCTCGGCAGCCTCACGCAGACGCTGCAGAGCCATCTTGTCCTTGGTCAGATCGATGCCGTTCTGAGCCTTGAACTTGTCGACGAGCCAGGTCACGATGCGCTCGTCCCAGTCGTCGCCACCGAGGTGGTTGTCGCCGGACGTCGCACGGACCTCGACGACGCCGTCGCCGATTTCCAGGAGCGAGACGTCGAACGTGCCGCCACCGAGGTCGAACACGAGGATGGTCTGCTCGCTGTCGCCCTTGTCCAGTCCGTATGCGAGAGCTGCCGCGGTGGGCTCGTTGACGATGCGCAGGACGTTGAGGCCGGCGATCTGGCCGGCTTCCTTGGTGGCCTGACGCTGTGCGTCCTCGAAGTAGGCGGGAACGGTGATGACCGCGTCGGTGATTTCCTCACCCAGGTAGGCCTCGGCGTCGCGCTTGAGCTTCTGCAGCGTGCGCGCGGAGATCTCCTGAGGGGTGTACTTCTTGCCGTCGATCTCCACGGTCCAGTCCGTGCCGACGTGGCGCTTCACGGAACGAATCGTGCGGTCGACGTTGGTGACCGCCTGGTTCTTCGCGGGCTGGCCGACCAGCACTTCACCGTTCTTGGCGAAAGCGACGATCGACGGGGTGGTGCGTGATCCCTCGGAGTTGGCGACGACAACCGGTTCGCCGCCCTCGAGGACGGACACGACCGAGTTGGTGGTCCCGAGGTCGATACCGACCGCACGAGCCATAATGTTTCCTCCTGTTGTTGCGTGGATTCAGTCCCTGGGTGAGCGAACTCCACTCAAGTTTGCATAACGCGATCTGTCGCGTCAACTTCCAACTTGAGCCTCATCCACTCAAGGCTGCTGACCTGCACAACGGAGGGTGTGGCGAATTTGTTCCCGAGGGAGCGGCTGCGCCGCACGTGCATGGAAATTCGGTGCCTGCTACGAACTTCTACTCACATGGGGCGAAGCCCCTCCACAGCAGTACGCCGCGACGATCAGCAAGGATCGTCGCGGCGCAGCGGGGAGAAAGCTGTTGCGGAAGGAATTACTCGGCAGGCTCCTCGGCCGGTGCGGGAATGCAGCTGTGGCTGAGAAGGCCACCGGTGATGTTGTCGAGGAAGTTCGCATCGAGTGCACTGGCGAATGCCGCGGCACCGGCGGGACGAGCGATCCATTCACGATCGACCGAGGGCACCGTGTACGTGGCCGCTTCGCCTGCCTCGATGGTCGCCTCGGTGTTCTGACCCTGCACGCCCGGCAGTGCGCCGTAGTTGACGTTGACGTTCGAGGCGTCGTCCGCGCCGACGTTGTCGACCTTGACCTGCAGTGCGACGACACCGCCCTCGGGTGCGTCCTCGACCGTGGTGTCGCAGACGGCGGCCATGGTCACCACCAGGTCCGGGCTTTCGAGCACCACCGAGCCGAACGGGCCGACGGGTTCGGGTGCCGGTTCGGCCGATGCTGCCGGTGCGAGGGCGACCGCACCGATGGCGGCGGCCAGAGCGGCCGTCGAGGCCAGGATCGATGTGCGGGCAAGACGTCGCATGAACAACTCCTGTAGCTGAGGGGGATGTGACTCATGAGTCTGATGTGACAGATGGGTCAGTTGGTACCTGACTCACTATGGCCTATCCGAATCAGACATTCCACACCAGGCGGTCTCGATTCGATGACGTTCGCATATCGAAGGAAAGGGCCCCTGGCGAATCACATCCGTGTAGTTCGGCGTAGGTTTCACCGGTCGGCGAGCCAGGTTTCACCGCTCACCGATCAGGGGAACCACAACCCTGCGGATCGGCCGCGCCCTACGTAGGGTTGAGGAAAAGCGAGGCTACGGAGGCACATGGATCCCGAAGTGCAGCACGAACCGAGCGAGATCACCTACGACGAGAAGTTCTATCCGGCTCGGCCGAAACCACTTCGACCCTCGGTGCGTCGCGCCAACCGAAGCAACAGCCCCACTCCCGACAGCGAACCGGTGGCGTCGAACCCCGAGTACGTGGACTGGCTCACCGAACAGTCGATGCTGCGCGATGCCAAGTTGATCGCCGAGCAACTCTCGGGCAAGGGCAGCATGTGGCAGAACCCGTATGCCGACCCCGATCCGCGCGCCGCCGTCGAGCGCGCACCGGTGTGGTTCACCGCGTATCCCATCTCTGTGATCAACGCCCCACAGACGAGTTTCCTGAGCACTCTCGGCGACGAGAAGCTGTGGCAGGCGTTCTCCGAAATCGGTGTCACCGCAGTGCATACCGGCCCGGTGAAGGTGGCAGGCGGTATCCACGGTTGGCGTCCGACCCCCTCGGTCGACGGACACTTCGACCGGATCGGCATGCAGATCGACCCCGCATTCGGATCGGAAGAAGAGTTCCGACGCCTGTGCGTGGTGGCCTCGGCGTACGACGGCATCGTGATCGACGACATCGTTCCCGGCCATACCGGCAAGGGCGCGGACTTCAGACTTGCCGAGATGGCCGTGGCCGACTACCCCGGCATCTACCACATGGTCGAGATCGAACCGCAGGACTGGCATCTGCTGCCGCGAGTGCGGGCCGGTGCCGATTCTCAGAACATCGACGCCGAGGCCGAGGCCAATCTCGCCCGCGCCGGATACATCATCGGTCAGCTGCAGCGTGTCATCTTCTACGAGCTCGGCGTGAAGGAAACCAACTGGAGCGCAACACCTCCCGTCGTCGGTATCGACGGCGTCGAACGTCGCTGGGTGTACCTGCACTACTTCAAGGCCGGTCAGCCGTCGATCAACTGGCTCGATCCCTCCTTCGCCGGAATGCGACTGGTGATCGGCGACGCGTGCCATTCCATCGCCGATCTGGGTGCAGGCGCATTGCGGTTGGACGCCAACGGTTTTCTCGGTGTGGAGCGTCGAGCCGAGGGACCGGGCTGGTCCGAGGGCCATCCACTGTCCGAGGCAGCGAACCACCTGATCGCCAGCGTGGTGCGCAAGATGGGCGGGTTCACCTTCCAGGAGCTGAACCTGACCATCGACGACATCAAGGCCATGGGTGCCAACGGAGCCGATCTGTCGTACGACTTCATCAACCGCCCGGCATATCAGCATGCCCTCGTCATGGGGAACACCGAATTCCTCAGGCTCACCATGACTTTGGCCCGCGATCACGGCGTCGACACGGCGTCTCTGGTGCACGCGTTGCAGAACCACGACGAGATGACGTTCGAGCTCATCCATTTCGCCACCCTGCACGCCGAGGACGAGTTCACCTACGGCGGCGAGGCGGTCAAGGGCAGCGATCTGGGTGACCGTATTCGCGGTGAGCTGACCGATCGACTCACCGGACGGTGGGCACCGTACAACCGAACGTTCACCACCAACGGAATCGCCTGCACCACAGCGAGCGTGATCACCGCATCGCTGGGCATCCGCGATCTGGACCGCATGGACGAGCGAGACATCGACACCGTCAAGCGGGCTCACCTGCTGTTGGCGATGTACAACGCGTTGCAGCCGGGCGTGTTCGCCCTGTCGGGCTGGGATCTGCTCGGCATTCTGCCCATCGACGCCGAGGAGGTCGACGACCTCATCCGCGAAGGTGACACTCGGTGGCTCAACCGTGGTGCACACGATCTGATGGGGTACTTCCCCGAGGCCGTGCGCTCGGAGTCGGGGATTCCCCGCGGGCGCAGCCTGTACGGCTCGCTCCCCGAGCAGCTGGCCGACCCACAGTCGTTCGCCCGCCAGTTGGCGCGAATCATCGAGTTGCGCAAGCGGTTCGGAATCGCAACCGCTCAGCAGATCGATATTCCGACGGTCTCGCACAAGGGCCTGCTGGTCATGGTGCACGAGCTCAGCCAGGGAACCATCCAGGCGACGGTACTCAACTTCTCGTCCGAGGAGATCAGTGCCACCATCCAGTCCAAGCACCTGGTGCCCGGTACATGCGCCGTCGATGTCTTCGACGACAACGAAATCGCCACCGTTGACGAGCTGAACAGCTTCCCGATGACCCTGCGTCCGTACGAGGGTGTGCCGGTGGTGCTGCGCTGAGACAGCGGCCCGTCACCGCCGACGGATAGACTCCTGCGCGTGGCCGATGAACAGAACGACCCGACATCGCGGAGGCCCCGCCCTCCCCGTCCGCAACCACCGCGGCCCGATGTCGCCGTCGAACCGCTGCGGCCACGGCAGGAGCCCACTTCCTCGGTACTGCCGAAGGTCGCGAATGCGCTGTGGGCACTGACAGCGGCACTGATTCTCGCGTTGGCCGCGGCGGCCGCCCTGAACTGGGAGCCTGTGCTCTCCGGCGTCGAAAATGCAGTAGCGCAACAAGATTCGACAGCAAGTGCGGCCGACGTCCGCAACACTGCCTCGGCCACGCTGCTGTCCAGCGGGGCCGCCGCGGCTGTGCTCGTGCTGCTCGGTTTCGTCGCACTGAATCTACTGCGCAATGCAGCGACGTCGTCGAAGGTCCTGATGGGCGCGGTCGGAATCCTGACCGTCGGTGCATCGATCACGTTCTCGACGTTCGTCTCCGACGCTCCCGCGTTGCTCGGTGGCGTCCTGCACTGGGGGCCGTTCGTCGTCGCGGGTGCCTCCGCGGCCACCACCCTCGTCGCGCTCGCACCCCGGCGCTGACGAGTCGCGTCCGCGCGTCCGAAGAACGTACGGTACCGGTCATCGTGTGGTTGAGTGAGTGCCGACGTCCAGGAAGGTGCCTGCCGATGGTTGACGGAAACGATGGCCATCCCAGATTGCGGGTGGTCGGAGTCGGCAGTTCGGCCGGTGGACTGGACGCGGTCGCCCGGTTCCTCTCCGGAGCTCCGGCCGCCGCTTCCTGGTGTTTTGTCGTGGCTCAGCACCGAGCTCCGAATCAGGACAGTGCCCTGGTGGAACTTCTCTCGCACCACACGACGATGGCAGTGGTGGCCGCCGTGGATGGAGCGAAACTCGAACCTGGGGTCGTCTACGTGGGGCCTCCCGGCTCGGACATCGTGGTCGCGAAGGACTCGATACGACTTCCGCAACCCAGTCCACAGAAGCGACCATGGCCGAACATCGATCGGTTGCTGCAGTCGTTGGCCTCGGAATTCGGCCCCGACGCCGTGGGCGTGGTCCTGTCCGGCAGCGGCGGTGACGGTGCCGCCGGGGCGACCGCGATCCGCGACGGCGGCGGGGTCGTTGCAGTCCAGGACCCGACGACCGCGGCATTCGAGCAGATGCCCACCTCCACCCTCGACACCGGGTCGGTGAATCTGACCGCTCCTGCCGAGTCCATCGGCACCGAACTGCACGACCTGTTGTTCGGGCGATCGGCGCGCCCTGCGGACGAGCAGACCGGTCCCACAACGGACGGGGCAGCGGCGGAGGACCGACCCCGGTCGGAAGTCTCGACCGACACCCCGGATCCGGACGCGGCAGATCTGGCGACGATCGTCGAGTGCCTGCGCCTGGCCACCGGTATCGACTACTCGCGCTACAAGCGTTCGACGTTGAGTCGACAGATCGAGCGTCGTCGACACGGTAAAGGGATCTCGGTGGCCGAGTATGCCGCCTCGCTGGCGGACGACACCGCCGAAGCCGGTGCACTCGCACGAGCGATTCTCGTCAGTGTCACCTCGTTCTTCCGCGACGGAGCAGTGTGGGAGAGCGTGGGACTGCGGTTGAAGACCGTGGTCCGTTCGCTGGCGGCTCACGAACCCCTCCGCCTGTGGATACCCGGATGTGCAACGGGAGAAGAGGCTTACACGATTGCGATGTTGGCTGCCGATGCTCTCGATGGTGCCGAGAACAGGAGTGGGCTGAGCAGCAGATTGAAGGTGTTCGCCACCGACCTCGACGACGCTGCGCTGACCGTCGCGCGGCGAGGCCAGTACCGCGCCACCGAGGTCGAGGCCGTTCCACAACGGCTTCGTGACCGATGGATGTATCAGTCCACCGCCGGATGGGCCGTCGTCCCGGAACTGCGCGAGTGCATGATCATCGCTCGCCACAATGTGGCGTACGACCCGCCGTTTCCTCGGGTGCACCTGATCTCGCTCCGCAACACACTCATCTATTTCGAGCCGCGCCTCCAGGCACGGGTGATGGATCTGTGCCACTACGCCCTGGTGCCGGACGGGCTCGTCGTTCTCGGCTTGTCGGAGCGAATCTCCAATGTCGATGCCGTGTTCACCGCGGCCGACTACACACACCGAATCTACCGGCGGGGCGACTCGAGCCGCCTGCCGTCCATCGCCGTGACTCGACGCCTTCAAGCTCCACCGGCCGGCGGGGCCAATTTCCCGAGCGGCACAGGCCCGACTCGCGCCGACACCGAACTCCCATACCGCCGCATACTCCAGATCACCTCGGCTCCGATGCTGATCGTCGACGACCGCGATGTACTGATCGAGGTGATCGGCGACGTCTCACGATGGTGCACGGTCGGCGAGGGTAGACAGACCGGGGCGGTGGCCGAGATCATCCGGGAACCCTATCGCCTCAAGGTGCGGACGCTACTCAGTCGACTGCGTCAAACCGAGTCCACAACAGTGGAATTGGTGGCCGGCGAGGCACATCGCGTGCGCATCACGGGCGCTCGGGTATCGACGGAGTTCACGACCCGGACGGTCGTGTCGTTCCGCGCCGAGGAGTCTGCGCCCACGCACGGAACGGTGGATTCGTCCACACCCGTCCTGGACATGAATGCACAACTCGACTCCACGCAGCGGGCGCTGGAGGCCATCGTCGCCGACCTCGGATCTTCGAACGAAGAACTGCAGGCGATGAACGAAGAGCTGCAGGCATCCTCGGAGGAATTACAGGCCACCACCGAAGAAGCCCAGGCCGCCAACGAGGAACTCGAAGCGACCAACGAGGAGCTGACGACCCTCAACCAAGAACTCCAAGCGCGCACCAACGAGGCGCAACAGGCCAACTCCGATCTCACCAACATTCAGTCGTCGCTCACCAGCGGACTGATCATCATCGACCGCGAACTGCGCGTCACCCGCTTCACTCCCCTCGCCGTTCGCTTGTTCTCGTTGATCGACGCGGACCGAGGCCGACCGCTCACAGCCATTCCCTCCACGGTCGAGATCCCCGGCCTCGAGGAGGACCTCAACGCGACACTCGAACATCGCCAGTCGCGCATACGCGAAATCAGCAGCGCCAACGCCGATTACCTTCTGCAGACCCAGCCCTATCTGGGTTCCGACGGCGACGTGCGGGGTGTCATCGTGGTGGTGACCGATGTCGGCGAGATCAGCGCCACGAGGCGGGCTCGCGATGCCGCACTGAGCAATTTTCACCTCGTTGCCGACTCCATCCGCGAGATAGTCTGGCAGCGCGACGCCACCGGCACGCTGACGTTCGTCAACTCACGCGTCGAGGACATCTACGGTCTCGACCGCGACAGGGTCATGGCGGAGCCGCGGCTACTTCTGTCGACCGTGCACCCGGAGGACCGAGACCGAGTCGCCACTGTTTCTGCTGCTGCCGAACAAGATTGGACATGCGAGTATCGCATCGTCCGTCCGGACGGATCGATTCGTTGGATCGAAGAAGTTGCCCACACGGTCCGTACGACCGACCCCGCCGACCGACTGGTCATCGGCAGCGCCGTCGATGTCACCGACCGCCGAGTCTTCGAGGACCAGGCAGCGGAGCGGAGTGCCGTACTCGACGCACTCTTCGGCACGGTCACCGCCGGGATCGTCGTGCTCGATCGCGAGAACCGGATACTGTCCATCAGCACCGGTTTCACGGCCATCACCCGATTCGAGCCACACGAATTGATCGGAACGAGCCTGTCGATGCTCATCGATCGAAGGGCCGGAGCCGTGGCCCCTTCACCCGAGATCGAACCGGGTCCGGCGGACAACGGTGCGTTCGACAGCTGGACGGTCGTCGACGCACATGGATCGTCGCATCCGATCAGTATCGAATTCCGTGCCGTACCGGTGAAATCCGATTCGCCCGCCGGACCGCATTCGGTTGCAATCGTTCACGACACCTCACGGATACGCGAAATCAGCGCCGACCTGGCCGCTCGGGAACAGTTCGACCGACACACCGGTCTGCTCACCAGGCAGTTCTTTCGATCACGCCTCGCCGAACTCCTGGATTCCGGGACCACGAGAGTCGCTGCACTGTGGATCGACCTGGACGACTTCAAGGAGATCAACGATCGCTTCGGGCATCGTGCAGGTGATGTCGTACTGCGCACGGTTGCTGCACGACTGCAGCAGGCTGCACGCCGACACGACATCGTCGGTCGTCTCGGCGGCGACGAATTTGCCGTTCTCGTGACCCGAAGCGAGGACCTGGACAGCCTCGAGATCCTGACGCACAGAATTCTTCTGGACTTACGGAACCCGATCACCCTCGTCGACGCGACGGTGTACGTCTCGGCATCGATCGGTATCGCCCTGAGTCCGGACGACGGCACAACTGCGGACGCACTGCTGCACAACGCCGACACGGCCATGTACGAAGCGAAGAAAGGCGGCCGTGACCGTCACATGTACTTCGCTCCAAGCATGAACGCGATCGCAGACGACCGGGCATCGATCCGCCACGAGCTGGGAGAAGCGTTCCGCAACAAGGATTTCGAGTTGCACTACCAGCCGATCGTCGATGTGAGCACCGGCCGGGTGACGATGCTGGAGGCACTGGTCCGATGGCGGCGGAACGGGGTCGTCGTTCCCGCTCAGGAGTTCATCGACCACGCCACTCAGACAGGCCATCTCCGGGCGTTGGGAAAGATCGTTCTCACGTTGCTCGATGCGGATCTGAACCTACTCGAAGACGAACTCGGTGAGACCCGCCCACAGGTGGCCGCGAATTTCTCCGGAATCGAACTCGACGAACGCGACGTCATCGACCGTCTCATCACCTGGGCACCACCAGGAGGGTTCGACAAGCTCGTCATCGAGGTCACCGAATCGGCATTGCTCGACGAGCACGGTCGAGCCCGAGACACCCTGGGCATACTGAAACGATTCGGCGCGAAGATCAGCATCGACGACTTCGGCACCGGATACTCGAACCTCGAGCTGCTCGACAGACTCGAACCGGACGTCATCAAGATCGACCGATCTCTGCTTCAGCGAGCATCGAGTCACCCGCGCGGCCGAGCCATTCTCGATGCCGCTGTGCGACTGGCGAAAGCGCTCGATGCACGAACCGTAGTCGAAGGCGTGGAGAGCCAACAGATGTGGGACTACGTGTGCACACTGGGCGTGGACATGGCGCAGGGATATCACATTGCCCGACCGATGCCGCTACGCCAGGCGATCGACTGGATCGCCGCGGCCGATTCGGCCCGATAGATCAGGCCAGAGACGCGAGTATTCCTTCGGCGCTGCGGGCCGCCGTGGCGCACGAGGTTGAGGTGAACCGGTCCAGCAGTGGATGCTCGGACAATGCGCGCCACTTGTGCACGGCCGCCAGCGCGGTGTCGCGCTGCTGAGCTCGTCCGGCATCGGGAGGCAGATCGAGACGCTCGGTGGCAGCGATACCGAAGCCACCGATGATGCGCTGCAGCTCGAGCAGTCCGCCGTCGGGCAGTTTCGGTGTGGTGGAACGCAATCGACCGAGCAGACGCAGTTCGGCGAATCCGTGCACGTCGGCGAGCATTCGGCCGGCCTCGGTGCGAAGCGCGTGAGACTCCGGCCTGAACTCCAGGATCCGTTGCAGCGCAACCAGAGCCGAATGCAACTTCAGCTGGTCGGCACGTTGACCGAACTGCACGTCGATCACCGACCGAAGTTCGGTGAGCCCACTGCGCTCGACCAGATCGGCAGCCAGCGTCGGCGAATCGCGCACCCCGAGCCGAATCAACGTCACAGCCATCCGAATACCGAACAGCCCGAACCGGTCGACGATGCTGGCCCGCAGCGCTGCATCGACCGGGAGCGTGCTCTCCGCGCGCACGAAACGGTCGGCCGAGAGCATCGCCAACTGCAGATCCTCGGTGGGCACGGTCGCCAGCATCTCGAAGGCCGCGAACTCGTTCTGCCGCAGGGTTTCCGCGCCGAGCGCGAGCAGTCCTGCAACCGGAACCACCGCCTGGCACAGGCCGGTGGCCTCGAGTTCGGACGCGAATCGCGCAGCGACCTCCTTGGCCGACATCATCGCGTCCATCCGCCCCGAACCCACCTCGTCGGCTCGCGAGACGACGCCGATCACACCGAGCGGTCCCGAATCGCCGCCCACGTGCGCGCCGATCTGACCGAGAAACGACACGTCGGTCGCATTGAGAGTGCGCAGCAGATACACGACGGCGTCCGCACCCGACGACGAGTTCTCGGGCGTGAGCATCGCCAACGTGCGTGCCGACACGTCTCGCGACAGAGACGAGGTACCGGGGGTGTCGATGATCGTCGTCTGTGCCAAAGCGCTTGCAGGCCATTCGACGTCGAGTCGGTCGACCTGCGCGGCCGTCAACGACCCGAGGTCGAAGGTCAATCGCCCGTCGCGCCGTTGCACCGGCACGTTCGCGGCTCGGTCACCGTCGTACCAGGCCGTGACGGCGGGAGTGACGCCGTTGCGGTACCACGTGACGACCTTCGTGCACTCGGTGGCGTCGGTCGGGGCGATATCCTGCCCGACGAGAGAATTCAGCAGCGTCGACTTACCTGCCTTGAGTGATCCCGCGAGGGCCACGCGCAGCGGCTCGTCCAGGCGGTAGAGGCATTCGTCGAGCATCCAGGACGCTTCGGCATCACCGGAGTACGTCGATCGTGCCGCAGAGATGAGGTCGCGGGCCCGGGCGAGAGCCGCCACGCTCATACGGCAGCGTCCTCGACCAGAGATACTGCCCGAGAATTCAGTTCGGACACCACCCGCATGTCCTTCTCCAGCGCGGCGATGCGAGCGGCACGGTCGGTGTTGTCGGCAGCGGCGGCCTCCTGCGCCGAGCGCAACGACTCGTTGAGCGAGCGCAGCGTCTGCTCGGCGATCGAGGTGAAGTGATCACGCAGGACTCGCTGAATCTGCCGCAGCCGGTCCTTGGACTCCTTGCCCACCTGGAAGCTGACGTCGTCGGTGAATCGCCTGATCGCGATCTTGGCCTCGGACCGCCGCGCTTTGACGCGGTTCTCCTTGTCCTCCTTGTACGCCTTGGTGCCCAGCAGTACGCCCGCACCGATCGAAATAGGGTTGAGCAGACTCAATCCGACGAACGTGGTGATCAGGCCGAACATCAGCACACCGCCGTAAGACCCGCGCATTCCCACCAGGACCTTCTGGGTGATTCCGATACGACCGGATTCCAGATCGGCCAGGGACGAGACGGGATCGAGGACGTTGTCGAGATCACCGAGATCCAGATCGGGCAACGCTGCCGCTCCGGACGAGGCGAAGTGTTCGGCCACCAACTCCGAAAGCCACAGTGCCCGTTCGTGAGCCCAGACGAAGTTGTCGCCCACCGACGCGGCGATCTGCTCCTCGAGCCACTCGCCGAGCTGCGGCCAATCCTTGCCCGGATCCCCCTCGTCGACGGTCTCTTCCGCTTCCCGGGTGACGCGCCGCAACCGGTCGCGCAGATCGTGATCGATGTCGGAGGCGAGATCGGCGATACCGTCACCGAGGGTCTGCTGCCATTGCGACGACCGCTTGTGCAGCTCCTCGGCGGCGGCCTTGGCGCGCTGCAGCCCGGCGACGGCCGCGGCGGCTCGCTCCGGATCCTTCAGTGCCGCAAGCTCACTACCGAACGAGAGCGTCAGATGTTCGGTGACAGAACGGACATCGAGCGAGACCGAGGAGCGCGCCAGCACATCCGCCCGGGCCACCACGTCGTCCCGCAGAAACGCGTAGAGCTGCTGGAAACCGGACTCGGCGTTGAGTTCCTCGTCGTTCAAACGCAGTGCGTGCGAACGCAACAGAGACGAGACCGGCAACATCTGCACGTCGATGCCTGCGCGATCCAGGTGTCCACGATTGGCCTCGACGATCTGCCGCCAGTGCGGATACAGGTCGATCTTGGTGATCAGCACCGCCACGGCCGGGCACAGTCCCTGCACCTGCCGGAGAAAGGACAGTTCCGGCTCGGTGAATTCGCGCGAGGCATCGGACACGACGAGCACCGCATCGGCCGACGGAATGAGACCCAATGTGCCTGCAGCGTGCGGATTCGTGTGCCCACCGACTCCGGGAGTGTCGACCAGTACCAACCCGTCGGCGAGCAACGGGCTCGCCACCCCGATGTCCAGGCGCAACACCTCACGGCCTTGGGCCAGCGGACTCGACGGGGTGACCGTCGTGATCTGCTCGGGCGGAACATCGACTCGAATCGGTTCGTTGCCCGGATCGGCGAGTACGAGCTGCGCGGACAGGCTCTCGGCATTGGACACCACGGTCGGGATGGCGGTGGTCTCGTCGTCTCCGACCGAGCACACCGTCAGATTGAGCAGCGAATTCACGAACTGACTCTTGCCCTGCTTGAGCGGTCCGACCACGATGATGCGTCGACGTGGATCCAGCACTCGCGAGCGCGCCGCCTCGACTCGATCCACCAGGTCGGATCTTCCCGCCGATGTCGCCACCGCCGCGGTTCGGCTCAGCAGCTCTGCCAGCTCCGTAGATTGCCCGTCCATACGCTCGTGCTCACAACCGTTCTCGTCGACTTCCGCGGTACCCGGGCTCCACTGACGCCCAGGAACGAACTCTAGCTACGACTCGGCCCCGAGTGCCGGGGAACACTCGGGGCCGAGTCATGTCATTGCCTACCCGCAGGCGAGGGGATCAGGGCTGCGTCGGGTCGAAGTCGTGATCGACGGTCACATGTCCCAGGGAGTCCGCTGCCGAGTCCACCGAACCGTGCAGGCTCGAGTCGCTGAACAGGCTCGAATCGGTCTCGCCCTGACCGAAGACGTCCGAGTCGACGCTCGACCAGCCGGAGCCGTTCGCCGTAGCCGAGGAATCGAACGAGCTGGAGTGATCGAACGATCCCGATGCCGCGGAGGAAAGGCTGCCGCCGGCGTCCGCCAGTCCCTCGACACCCGACTGCAGGCCACCGGTGAGGCCGCCCGCGGCCTGGCCACCGAGGTCGGCAGCGGAATCAAACCCGCCGCCCGCGGAAGCCGCAGCGTCCGCACCAGCATCCAAACCCGCACCCACGGTGGACGCGAAGTCGCCTCCGATCGAGGCACCGGTGTCCAGTCCTGCGCCGACGTTGGACGCGATCTCGCCGCCCACCGAGGTTCCGGCGTCGACTACTCCGCCCGCGGCACCTTCGAGGCCACCGGTAACCGAGCCTGCAGCTCCCGCGGCACCTTCGAGGCCCGCACCTGCCGACGCCGCTGCATCGATTCCGCCGCTCACCGCACCGGTGACGGCTCCTTCGAGTCCGGCACCGGCCGAGGCCGCAGCATCCACGCCACCGGCGACTCCGCCCGCCACTCCGCCCGCGATACCGCCGCCGAGGCTGCCGAGTCCGGCCAGGCCGCCGGTCAGACCCGCACCTGCATCACCCACTCCGGCCAGACCACCGGCCACACCTGCACCGACGTTCCCGACGCCGGCCAGGCCACCGGCCAGATCTGCACCGACGTTTCCGACGCCGGCCAGGCCACCGGCCAGTTCGCCACCCACGTTTCCGACGCCGGCCAGGCCACCGGCCAGTTCGCCACCGACGTTCCCGACGCCGGCCAGGCCACCGGTCAGATCAGCACCGACGTTTCCGAGGCCTGCGAGTCCTCCGGTGAGGCCCGCGCCCAGTCCGCCGAGTCCGGCCAGGCCGCCCGACAGGTCTGCGCCGAGTCCGCCGACTCCGGCGAGTGCTCCTTCGACGGTTCCCGAGAGGTCTGCTCCGGCGGCAACCGCTGCGTCGATCGCTCCGACGAGTCCTGCGCTGACGTCGGCTCCGGCTCCGAGTGCGGCTCCGAGGTCGAGTGCTGCGCTGGTGTCGAGTACCGATTCGAGGGCGGTGCCGAGCTGGGCTCCGGCTGCTCCGCCGACGCCGAATGCCGTTCCGAGGATGCCTTCGAGGCCGCCGGCAACTCCGCCTTCGAGGCCGCCGACAAGTCCGCCGCCGATGTTTGCGCCTGCTCCGATCGTGCCGTCGAGTGCAGCGTCGAGTGCGGCGGTGAGGCTGCCGATTGCGCTGGTGTCGAGATCGAGTGCGGTTCCCAGTGCGCCGCCGACCACTGCGCCGAGGTTGCCGCCCGCGGCCAGCAGGGCGTCGACATCGAGGTCTGCGAGGGCACCTGCGTCGAGGACTGCTCCGAGCGCGGATCCGATGGATCCTGCGATGGCACCGTCTGCGGCGAAGAGACCTCCCAGGCTCGCGCCGACTCCGCCTGCGAGGTCGCCGACCAGTGCGCCGCCTGCGCCGAGCGCGCCGTCCAATGCGGCACCGATGTCGGTGGTCAGATCTGCTCCGATGGTTCCCAGCCCGCCGAGTGCGCCGCCGATTCCCGCGGTCAGAGCGGCACCGAGGTCGCCGGCGATGTCCAGTCCGGCTCCGGCACCGAGTGCGGCGTCGAAGACTCCTCCGAGGGAAGCGCCGAGCTCTGCACCGATGGTTCCGCCGACTCCGAAGACCGCACCGAGTGCGCCGGCCAGGCCGCCCTGGATGTCGGCCAGTGCGCCGAGATCGACGGCACCGGTCGCGCCGATGGCGGCGTCGAGTGCTGCCTGCAGCTGTGCGGCGATGTCTCCGCCGATCTCACCGCCGATGCCTGCGCCTGCTCCGATCAGTCCGGTCAGTGCAGCGCCGAGTCCGACGGTTCCGCCGAGCAGACCGTCGAGGTCCAGATCCACGCCGCCGCCGAGCCCGCCGCCGATACCTGTGCCTGCACCGATCAGAGCGTCGAGTGCGCCGCCGAAGGCAGTGCCGAGCTCGAGACCGATCTGGCCTCCGACGGCCAACGCTGCAGCGAGTGCTGCCTGCAGGGAAGCAGCGATCTCACCGGTGACGTCGATTCCTCCGGTCAGGCTGCCGCCCGCTGCGAGTCCGCCGCCTGCGACTGCGCCTGCTGCCAATCCGAGTCCGGCGGACAGTCCGCCACCGAGGCTCGCGCCTCCGGCGAGTGCGCCGTCGAGTCCCGCCGACCCGCCTGCACCCAGGATGGCCGAGAGCTGGCTGCCCGCACCGGCGAACAGTCCCGACTCCGCGACCAGAGGTGCGACCGCGACGATGTCGGCGTGAGTGACGTCGCCGAGTCCCGCGGCGGCCAGCGTCGTCTCGGGATTGGCGCAGTAGGCGGCTGCGGCCTGGTCGTCGCGCAGCAGGCTGAGGATGAAATCGAGTACGGCGTTGGTAGCCATCGTGGGTCTCCTTGACGAGGGGTGCTTCGTGGTTGATCACAAAGCTATGCACCGCAGAGCCCCCGCCCAACGGGGCCGATCCCCCTACTCCCCCGGGGGTTGCCAGGGGACTTCGATTAGGGGATCTCGGCGCTTTAGGGGATTTCACTCGTTTCACGCTCTAACCTGCTGTGAGACGTAACGAATAGGTAGCTTCTGCCGACAGTGCGAGTAACGGCAGAAGTACCGACGGCAGGGCGAGACGAAGGCGGCGACACGACGATGAACGCAGGGCTCGGCATACGTATCGGTTCGGTGACGGCGGCGGCCGCACTGGACACCGATCCCGTCACCTCGGTGGTCAAGCGTTCGGCACTCGACCTCCGCCCGGGCGAAGCCCCGCGTCTGGCAGAGCTGTGGGACCGGTCCACTCGGAATCTGATCAGCGGCTTCGCCGACCGGGTCGGCGATCCGGTGGAACTGATCGACGACGACGGCCGCAGCCATCACGCCGAGGACCTGTACGCCACCGCTGCTCGCGCGCTCGTTGCCGAGGCCTCCGCCGGAACCGAGTCCGCTCCTACCGTCGTCGTCACTCACCCCACTCGCTGGACCGCGTACACCGCGGAGGTTCTCGGTGACGCGCTGGACCGCGCGGGGCTCACCGACGTCACGCTGGTCCCGGAGTCCGTCGCAACGATGCGCTGGCTCGAAGTCACCCGAGGAACGCAGTCCGATGGCCTGGCCGTGGTCTACGACCTCGGCGCGACCGCACTCGACGTCACTCTGATGCGCACCGGCTCCGAGGCAGGCACCGTCGGCACCGGGGTTCACTCGCAGGAGTACGGCGGAGCGCAGTTCGATCACGCGATCATGCAGTACGTGCTCGACACCGTCTCGGGCAGCCAGTCCTTCGAATTCGATCCCTTCGATCCCGATACCGTCGGCGCGCTGGTGGAACTGCGGGCACGCTGCGGTGAAGCGAAGGAACAACTCTCCTACGACACCTCGACGTCCCTGACGGTCGACCTGCCGGGCCTGCACACCGAGGTTCGCCTGGTGCGCTCCGAGCTCGAAGAACTGGTGCGCGCATCTCTGCTCGGGTCGATCGGGGTGGTACGCGACGCCGTCACGGCCGCCGGCCTCGACGTCACCGACATCGACCAGGTGGTCCTCGTCGGTGGCAGCTCGGCCATACCACTGGTCGCCGAGCTGATGTCGTCCGAACTGCGTGCACCCGTGGTCGCCGGACCGCGTCCCGAACTGACCGTCGCAATCGGTGCCGCGATTCTCGGCAGCGACATCGCCGACGCCACCGCCTCCGACGACGCCGCAGCCTTGGCCGCGGCACCCACCACGGCAGTGGCGTCCGATGCGGCGGCCGCGCCGATGCCTCGCCCCACCCCCCGGCCCGCACCGACGCCAACCGCCGTCGAATCCGACGCAGGGATGTCCGGTCGCAAGAAGGCCGGCGTCGTGGCCGGATCCGTTCTCGTCCTCGCCCTTCTGGCCGGCGGAGGCCTGTCGGTGGGAACGGCGTTGACCTCCGACAACACAACTCCGGCCGAATCGAACGCGGAAACGTCGATCTCGAGCACCGAGACGCCGGGCACCACCGCAGCGGTGGCGGATGCCGCTACGACGACGGCGGCCACCGGCGAGAACGGTGTCGCCGCAAGCGGATCCGAGAGCGCACCGACCACGGTGGTCAACGCCGACGGCACGGTGACGCAGATCGACCCCGCCACCGGCGCTCCGGTCGCGGGAGCGCCTGCTGCAGCCCCAGCCGACAACGGCGCGGCCACGGTTCCGACTGTCCCGTCCGTCGCTGCTCCGACCGTTCCCAACTACCAACCGCCTGCCGTGCAGGTTCCGCAGGCACCGAGCGTGCAGGTTCCCAGTTATCAGGGCCCCACTCTCGGCGATGTCGGACAGGGCGTCGGTAACGGGCTCGGCGGAGTGGTCGGCGGCGTCGGTGACGGGCTCGGCGGTGCCGTCGGCGGCGTCGGTGACGGACTCGGCGGAGCCCTCGGCGGCTTGACCGGCCGATAGGTCGATCGTGACCAGTACGCGTTCCGGACTTGTCGGCGTCGAGCGTGCCGATCGTTTCGTCCGTGATGCTCTCGTAGCCAACGGATTTCATGTCGTAGTCGGAGTGAGCGGCTCCGGCCGATCCGCGGTTCTCGAGTCCGTTGCGGCGTCGACGGACGTGTACGCGGGCACCATCGCCGACGCGCCGTCCGGCTCGACGATTCTCGTCGATGATGCGCACCTGCTGTCCGAGCAGCGTCTCGACGAGATCGCAGCGGCTGCAACCCGATCCGATATCACTCTGATCGTCGCCACCGCGCCGCGCAGTTTCGATTCACGCATCGAGAAGCTGATCGCGTCCGCCGGCTCCAACCGATTGACACTGGTTCCGCTGGACAAGGTGGCCATCGCGGCCAGGGCTGCAGCAACCGTCCGGCCGATCTCGGCGTCGCTCGCCGCTGCCGTCGCCAAGGCGACCGGCGGAGTTCTCGCCGCTGTCGACGCGGCCCTCGGTGCGCTCGGCGGGGACCGTTCCGATCCGGCTCCGCTTCGCGTGGTCGCCGAATCGATTGCCGAACAACACCGTCGGATGCTGATCGAGACCACCGACGACACACGGGCACTGCTGCTCGCAGCTCGGTTCGGCGTCACACCGGACCCGGCATCGGCCGCGCAGATCGTGCCGCGTGCGACCGATGTCGAGTCGATCGTCGATCTGGCCTGCAGCTCCGGCATGCTCGACACCACGGGCACGTTGATTCCGTCCGCCGAGGCCCCGCTGATCGAGATGATCGGAGACGGGCGCTGCCGCGTCCTGCTCTCGTCGATCACCGAGGTCGCCACCCGATCCCGCCTGCTCGACGCCACCGCGGCCCGTGCGTTGGCGGAGCGCGGCGTCGTTCATGCCGGTCTCGCCGATTATCTTGTTCAGCAGGCGGATTCGGCTCCCGTCGATGCCGCCGGTGCCCTGTACGGCGCGGCCGTCGAGGCAGGGTTCGATTCGATGATGCTGGCTGCGAGACGGTCCGAGGTCGCGGCGGCCACCGGGGATCTGGACGAGGCGGCGAGATTCGCCGATGCGATTCTCGACGGTGCCGCGGGGTGCGATGCGGCGGATCTGCGGACCGCGGTGCGAGTGTCGGCGTCGATTGCGGCGCAACGCGGAATGTCCTCGCGCAGTGCGCAGTTGTTCGCGTGGCTCGGCGAGGACCGACTCGGACCCGACGCCGTGTGGGCTGCCCTGTCCGCCGCGGCAGCCGGTGATCGCAGCGCCGCCGACCGTTCCATGGCTGCCGTGGCCGCTCTCGCGCCGACGTCGAGTACCGCGTCGGGCAGCCTGCTCGTCACCGGAGTGATCGGGTCGATCGATTCGCGAAACGCAGCGGCGTCGAGTGCGAGTGCGAATGCACTGATGCGGGCAATGACGTTGACGGGCAATGCTTCCGATCGCTCGTGCACACCGGATACTGCCGCTGCCGTGTCGGCCTTGCACGCGGTGCACTGCGGCGATCTGCCCCGGGTGGATTCCATCGTGACGCGGGCACTCGACGAACATCGTCCTGGTTCCGAGGCGCACACCAGGCTGAGCCTCGTCGGGGCCTGGGCGTCGATGCTGCGGGGAGAGACCGCCGATGCCGGTGCCGCGATCGAGGCACTGCGGATTCCGGTGTCGCACGTGCGCAATCAGTTGTTTCTGCACGCGATTCGGGTGGGTCTGGCTCGTAGGTCCGGTGACTCGGGGTCACTGATCACGGCATGGACCCAGGCGCAGAGCGTGATCGCCGAGTACTCCACAGACCTGTTCGCGCTGCTGCCCCTGGGCGAGTTGCTACTGGCCGCAACACGACTCGGCCAGGTGGACCGCGTCGAACATCTGGTGTCGCAGGCAACCGATCTGCTCGCAGCGCTCGGCGATCCGCCCGTCTGGGCGTCGGCGCTGCATTGGTACCAGGTGCAGGCGGCCATCGTGGCCCAGACTCCCGATGCGTTGGTGCCGCACGCCAAGGCCCTGGCCGCTGCCGCTCCGACTCACCCGTACAGCGCCGCTCTCGCCGCTGCCGGTCGCGCATGGCTCGGGGTGTTGCAGGGCAGACCCGACGCAACCGAGGTGGAGACCTCCGCGCGCACCCTCACCGCCTTCGGGCTGCCATGGGACGGAGCCCGACTGGCGAGCGAGGCCGCCCTGACCGTCACCGATACTGCGACGGCGACGTCGCTGCTGCACATCGCCAGGTCGTTGCGCCAACCCAGCTCGACCGGGCGCGACAACCCGCGGTCGACGCCGCAGCCGACGGGCTCGCTGAGCGAACGCGAGGCCGAGGTCGCCGAACTGCTCGTCCTCGGAGTCACCTATCGCGAGGTCGGCAGCCGGCTCTACATCTCCCCGAAGACCGTCGAGCATCATGTGGCCCGCATTCGGCGCAGGCTCGGTGCCCAGTCGCGGTCGGAGCTGATCTCGATGCTGCGCGCCATGGGCTACGGGGCCTCGACCAGCGTGGGCGTCGGCCCTGTAACTGTGCGGGGACCGGGAGCGACATAACGACCGAGCACCACTCCCCGAGTCGAGAACAGGTAGCAGCGCCATGACCGAGCAGCCCGGCAGTGCGAGTGTCGGCGCACCGGATGTCGGCCTCTACCTGGACGACGAGCGCGCCGTCGCCGCCGTGTCCCATCCGATTGCGCCCGGACCCTCGCTGCACCTGGCGTCACTGCACGCGACCGTGCTCAACACTCATCCCGACGGCACCGTCTCGCTCGGAGATGCGACCGACGACGAGTCCGAGGCCTACACACATTTTCTCGACACCCTCGCCGACGGCGTGGGTGTCAGCGGCAGCAAGGGCACTGTTCTGCCTGCCGAGCAGCTGACGTCGATGGCCCTGCTGTGCCTGCTCACCGAGGTGGCGTCGTCGATCGATCTGCAGCCGCGCGATCTGGCGGCGGCCGCGACCTACCCTGCCCGCTGGACGGCCGAGCAGGTGTTCGCTCTGCGTTCGGCGATGAACGCACACGGCCTCGCCCACGTCTCGCTGGTGCCCGAGGCCGAGGCGCTCGCCGCGTGGAACGCGTCGGTCCTGCAGACCCTGCAGAAGAAGGACTCCGGCGTCGCCGCCGCCCGCGGTGCTGCGATTCTGGCTGCTCGATTCCCCGTCGATGCCGTCACCGAGCGGTTCGCGGTGGTCTCCCCGACCGGATCCGACCGTCGCCCACTCTTCGCTGCGGCGGCGTTCGCTGCTGCGTTGACCGTCGGTGCCGCACTACTCGCACTGCAACTCGGTACGTCCACCGATACCGCGGTCCCCACCATCGACAATGCCCAGGTGGTGCCGCCGACATCCTCGATCGGCTCCGGATCGGGTGGCCCGATCGACTTCCCCACCGTCGTTCTCGAGCCTGCCGCTGAGATCGCTCCCGTCGTTCCGCTGCCCGCGACCACCACGTTCGCGGAGGAGACGACTCCGACCGAAACCTCCGACCTCCCGCGGCGCGAGCCGACCGAGACCGAGATCTCGACACGCCCGGCGAACGAGGCACCCGAGGACACCACCCCCGAAAAGCCTCCGATCTTCGTCGAACCGGTCGAGCCGGAACTGCCGGTCGAGGAGCCGACCGATCCGCCCACCGAGACTCCCGAATCCGGCCAGGACACCGAGCAGACTGCATCCGAGCAGGTTCCGGCGGCCCGCGGCGGCACACCCTCCGACCGAGAGCCGAACGACCGATCGACAGGGGACACTCGATGAGCGGTACCGGTCACCTCGGAATCACCGTGGGCAACACCAGGTCCGTCGCGGCCTACCGCGCATCGGTGGAGGACGAACCGACGATCGTCGTCCTGCCGACGACCCTGCGCTTCGACGAGGACGGCCGCGCCCACCTCGGTGAATCGGCCGACACGGCCCCGTTCACCCGGTTCGTCGATCTGGTCGGTCAGCAGGAGGATCTCGAGCCCGACGCCGACGCCTACCGCGCCGAGGACCTGATGGCCAACGCCGCCAATTGCCTCGTGACGATGGTGTCGGCGAAGGACGGCGTGGTCGGCGACATGCCCGTCACGACCATGACGTACCCGATGCGGTGGACTCGGGCCGCCGTCGCCCTGCTGCGCGACGCCCTCGATCACACCGGCCTCGCCGACGTTGCCCTGGTGCCCGACGCCAAAGCCTCGAGCGCGTTCGCGCAGCCGAGCTCTTCGGCTGCGGTCACGGTGGTCGACATCGGAGCCACCGGCACCGACATCTCCACCTATCCCGGAGGTGGGACCGTCCGTGTCTCCGGCGTAGGCGGAGACGCCTTCACCGACGCACTCTTCGATCACGTGGTGACCGATCGCGAGCACATCGACCTGTCCGACGCGGCAGTGCTGGCTGCCCTTGCCGGCGTCGTCGCCTCGTGCGAGGCGGCCAAGCAGACCCTGAGCACGGCCGAGACCGCCACGATCTCCGTCGAACTTCCCGGTGTCTCGCAGTCCACGACGGTGACACGAGCCGAGTTCGCGGACCTCGTCGCGCCGTTGCTTCACCGTCTCGACGTACCGGGGACCGGCACCGTGATACTCACCGGTGCCAGCGCCTCACTCCCGTCGGTCGCGACGCACCTCGGTGAACGCTCGTCGGGCCGAGTACTCGTCGAGCCGCTCGCTGCGACCCGCGGCGCACTGGTACTCGCCGAGGTCGAGGACGTCGACGGCAACTCGCTGGTGACCGGTGCCGCGCCGATCGTCACCCGTAACGACGGCACGGAGTCCCTCGACACCGACGCCATCCCGGTCGTCGCGCCGGAACCGTCGCTCGCCTTCTCCGAGGCCATTCCCGCGGTCGCTCCGGTGTTCGACCATTCGGAATTTCGATCCGAGCCGATCGTTCCGGTCGACGAGAACGCCGCGACCACCGGTTACGTTCCCGCCACCCCGGTTGTCGACGCATCGGCAGGGGCGAAGAAGGAACGCAGCGAGCGCTCCCGAACGATCGCCACCATCGTGGCCGGCGCAGCGGCAGGCGTGGTCATCGTGCTCGCCATCGCGGCAGTGAGCGGAGTGTTCGGCTCCGGCCCCGCCGCGACGCCTCCGACAGTCACCGATGCCGGCTCGCCGATCGTCACCTCGACTCGCACGCCGTCGACCACCACCTCGAGCCCCGTCGAGCCCGTCGTCGTTCCGGAAGTGATCGACGAGCCGACGTACGAGCCGTACGTCCCGCCCGCGCCTTCTCCCCAGCCTGCCCCGCCGCCTGCGCCGGTGCCCGCGCCGACGACGGTGGTCCCCACCACGACACCGGTGGTCACCACGACTCCGGTGACGACAACCCCGGTCACCACCACGACTACGACCACCACCACGACCTCGGCTCCGGTGACGACCACGACCGACCCGGTCCCCAACCCCTGACCTGCACGAACACTGATTCTGCGCCCGATGCCCTAGGGTGGGTCGCTGATGCCAAGCACCCGATGAAGGGATTTCATGCGTAACACCGGGGCGCTGCGTGCCGCAGTGCTGTGTTCGACGGCTTTCGTTCTTCTCGCTTCGTTCTCCGGGACGGCAGCAGCGGACCCCGTCGTCCAGTCACCCGCCGATCAGCTTCCCCGCGAGCTCGTCGAGGCCGTGCAGCGAGATCTGAAGATCTCCCCGCAGGAGTACCTCGATCGTGCTGCTCGCGCGCAGGAACTGTCCGCATACGCATCGGACTTCCGGGCCAGCCGTCCCGCCGACTTCGCCGGTGCCTGGATCGGGCCCGACGGCAATGCCGTCGTCGCCGTCACCTCGCCTGCCGCGGCACAGGCCGTCGCCAAGGACGGATACGCCACCGCGCAGTCGCCCGTGTCGGCAGACGGGCTCGAGAAGTCGCTGGCCGATCTCAACAGTTGGATCGCGGGCCTCCCCCGCGAGATCTCGGAGCAGATCAACGGCACCGCCATCGACTTCATCGACAATCAGATCGTCATCGACCTGGTGAACAGCCCGATCGGCAGCGCACTGAATCTGCCGACACTGCTGGCGAACATCAAGGTCATTCTCTCTCCCGGCGGAAACAAGCCGGTCGACCCGACTCCGATGGGCGGCGACACCTACGTCACCACCTCCGGACCCATCGCCGACGCTCCGGCCACCGACATCAGCATCTGCTCGTTCGGCTTCAACGCCGTCGCCCCCTCCGGTGCCGCCGTCAATCTCAGCGCAGGCCACTGCAATCCCGACAAGGCCACCGGATCCGGCGGCGCACCGGTCTATCTTCCCGATCCGGCCGATATCGCACGCAGCACGCAGATCGGGTCGTTCGATCGGTCGAGTCTGGGCGCGGAGGACGGCCTCGACTGGTCGGTCATCGCGTTGAACGACACCGGCATCGCGTCCGGACTCGACCGCCCCACCGTCCGTGGCGCGAACGGCAGCACCGTCACCGTCACCGGAACAGCATCACCGGTCATCGGCGCACCGGTCTGCAAGTCCGGGCAGTCGTCGTCGTTCACCTGTGGAGTGGTTGCGGCCGATCGCGTCGAGACGCAGCTCTACATGGAGGACGGCACGTCCCGCACCGTACGCGGATTCGCCAGCACCGCATGCACTCTCGCAGGCGACAGCGGTGGAGCCATCGTGACCGGGACACTCGCCCTCGGCATCACCAGCGGATCCAACAGCGGCGGCGCACCCGACTGCAACGAGGCGAACCTCGCGCTGGCACAGTACGGCGGCACCGCCAGCCTGGGCATTCCCATCGATCAGGTCACGCGCGCAACCGGAGCCACGCTGCGAACCGACTGAGTCGGGTACTTCGGGAGCCCTCCACCGCCTATAGTCGTACTCCAGGGTGAACGGCATCACATCACCAGATGCCCGGGGGAGAGGTTTCTATGCGTCGCCGAGCTTTCCGGCTGTCGTTCGTCGCGGTTCCGATTCTGGCGACGATGGCGGTGTTCGCACCGACCGCGAGCGCAGAACCACCATTGCCTCCCGCGCTGGCCGACGCCGTGGCCCGTGACCTCGGCCTGACTCCGCAACAATTCCTCGATCGGGCCGACGCGGCACGTCGACTGGCCGACTTCACCGATACGGTCGGTTCCGACGGGGTCGCGAGCGCGTGGCTGGACGCCGACGGACGCCCCGTCGTCGCGGTGGCGGACGGACCTACCCGCGCCGACGTGGCAGATGCCGCGTCCGCCAACGGCTTCGAGATCGATGCCTCGCCCCTCGTGATCCCCCAGGCCATGTTCGATGCCGTCCGGCCGCTGTGGGACCTACTCCACTTCGATCCGTCACCGACGGCAGGCCCGATCCGTGCGAGTTCGTATCTCGGCGGCGACAGCTTTCTCGCGGGCACACCGGCCGGCCTCGGGCAACGTTGCTCGCTCGGGTTCAATGCCGTCGACACGACGCGCGGATCGGTCAACATCACTGCAGGCCACTGCAATCCGAGCACCACCGATACCGGCTCCGCAGCACTGACGGGCGCGTACCCGATGTACGGCAGTCTCGTGGGCTCGAAATTCGGAACGTTCTACCGAACGAGCCAGTCGCGCAACGACTACGCCTTGATCGACATCGACGACGCAAACGTCGCCGAATTCGAGAGCAACGCAGTGCGAGTCCCCGGAGCGGACCCGCTGCATGTCACCGGCACGGTCGACCCGATCGTGGGTGCGCCGGTCTGCAAGTCCGGATCCAGAACCGGATTCAGTTGCGGCACAATTCTTTCCACCGGCCTGCAGGTGGCACTGGGAGACAACGTCCTGGACCGCAGTTTCTCCACCTCGATCTGCGCGCTACGCGGCGACAGCGGCGGCCCCGTCGTCAGCGGCACCCTCGCCGTCGGAATCGCCAATGCGTCGAACGTGGGAGACCAGCCCTCCTGCGAGATCGCGACCGTCGTCAGCATGCTGCAGGGTCAGCGACCCGAGCTGTTCGCCACCCCCATCAACGACGTACTCGCAGAGAACCCCGGTCTGACCATCCGAACCTCGTAGGCGTCCACCCGGACAAACACACCCGCGCTCCGTATGATCCGACGAGTCCATCGCTGCGAGGCGCATTGGCGCGCTCGAACAGTGCACCCGTTCGACTGCTGAGGCGGAACCTTCCATGACCGAACTGCTGTCCGTCGGATTCACACTCTTCGGCTACGCCTACACCATCGTCGTCGAGGCCATCTCGCTCGCCACCATCCACGGAGCCTGACGGATTCGAAAGAAACAGGGCCCGCACTCTCGGTGAGAGTGCGGGCCCTGCTCGGCGTATGGGCTGAAGGCTACTTGGCCCAGACCGTGGTGCCCGGTGCCGCGTTCAGCGTGTTGATCAGGTCGATACCGGCAACGACGAGAGTGGGACCGCCGGCGATGATCGTGCCCGCGATGCCGCCCACCGTTGCACCGAGCGGTACCGACGCCAAGCCGACGGGTCCGCCCAGGAAACCGAGTCCACCGACAACAGCACCGATGGCTGTACCCGTGAAGCCACCGATCGCGGTCGCGATACCGAGCTGCGACGAGAAGTTCTGCTGCGCCTTGAGGTTCTCCTCGGGCGAGGCGACGGTCGTCGCGCCGATGCTGCGCGAGTTGGCCGATGCCTTCGTGAAGTCGAGGTTCGGAACCAGACGCAGGGTCTTGCCGTTGTCGTCGACGTTCTGCTCGTAGGGGAAGTTGAGTCCGCCGAGGTTGAACGAGAGCGGAAGCGTCACGAGGGTGTTGTCGGCGGCGTCGAGGACGTCGACCGTCTTGCCGTCGTCGGCGACCTTGAAGACGCCTGCATCGATGGTGGTGACGATCGTGCGATCTTCGAGGTCGACGGTGTAGTTGGTGTCACCGGGGGCTGTTTCCTCGGCGGGCTGCGCGTACGCGGTTCCGCTGGCCAGGCCCATCGCGACTGCGACGAGGGCCGATGTGACGGCCAGTTTGCGAAGTTTCATGTGGAGTTCAGTTCCGTTTCTGTGCAGTGGGTGCTTGGCAGTTCCGCTAGGCAACCGTCAAACGCAAAGTCACCCCGATGACGCGTCTGAGACTTGTGGTGCGCTCGAAATTGTAGCGTACAAATCGGACCGATCGTTGTCCTTCTGAAACCGCCCCGACCTCCACCACTTGTTCACTGTCACAGTCGGATTCGCCGCCTGTGCAGCATCGGCATACGTGAACTCCATCGAAGTCGCTGCAATCTGTCGTAGCCCCCGAGACTGGAGCGCAACCAGTACTCGGCGTCGGTTTCCGCTGGATACCGATACGGCGACTCCCCGCCAAGTAAGGACTGCCTTTGCGAGAACACCTCGACGGCATACGCATACGGTGATCTGCGAGACAACCTACTGACGAGTTCAGCCCACCCGTCGGACGGCCTCATTTGCGCACCAACCAGCATCGCTTCACCCGGCGATGCTAAGTTACCCATCAGTACAGCGGAATTACTACTGGCGAGTAACATAGACCGGAATCCAGCTCGACGGGCTGAACCCGCGGTAGCCCTCCAGCTGCCACCTTTAGCGAAAGGCCGCGACATGAACGCCCTGACGATCACGTTGGGCACAGTCGGTGCTCTGCTCAGCCTCGTGTGTTGGTACGTCTTCATTCGCGGGGGCCTGCGGATGTTCAACATCGTGCGACTGGGCCAGCCGGCACCCGACCGCTGGCGACCGATAGTCCCTCGCTTCAAGCAGATGGTCGTCGAGTTCCTGGCTCACACCAAGATGGTCAAGTTCCGCACCGTCGGCTGGGCACACTGGCTGGTCATGATCGGCTTCATGCTCGGTGCCATCGTCTGGTTCGAGGCCTACGGCCAGACGTTCAACCCCGAGTTCCACTGGCCCATTGTCGGTGACACCGCGGCCTACCACCTCATCGACGAGCTGCTCGGACTCGGCACCGTCATCGGCATCACCACGCTGATCATCATTCGCCAGCTCAACCACCCGCGTAAGCCCGAGCGTCAGTCGCGCTTCGCCGGCTCCGGGTTCAAGGCCGCCTACTTCGTCGAGGCCGTCGTGCTCATCGAGGGCCTGGGCATGGTGTTCGTCAAGGCGGGCAAGATCGCCACCTACGGACACTCGAACCCGTACACCGACTTCTTCACGATGCGCTTGGCCGAGCTCCTGCCGGCCAACTCGAACATGGTCTCGGTGTTCGCCTTCATCAAGCTGATGTCCGGCATGATCTGGCTCTACATCGTCGGCTCGCGCATCAACTGGGGTGTCGCGTGGCACCGCTTCACCGCGTTCCCCAACATCTACTTCAAGCGCATGGACGACGGCACCGTCGCACTCGGGCCGGCCAAGCCGATGATGTCCGGCGGCAAGGTCCTCGAGATGGAAGAGGCCGACCCCGACGTCGACGCGTTCGGCGCAGGCAAGATCGAGGACTTCAGCTGGAAGGGCTGGCTCGACTTCACCACGTGCACCGAGTGCGGCCGCTGCCAGTCGCAGTGCCCCGCTTGGAACACCGGCAAGCCCCTCTCCCCCAAGCTGCTGATCATGTCGCTGCGCGACCACAGCCACGCCAAGGCCCCGTACCTGCTGGCCGGCGGCAAGAAGGACATGGCCGGCGACGAGGTCGGACTCGTCGACGCCGAGGGCAACGTCGATCAGAAGGCGCTCGACGCCATCCCGCAGAACGCTCGTGACGAAGCCGATCGCAAGCTCGTCGCCGACGCCATCGAGGGCGGCATCATCGATCCCGAGGTGCTGTGGAGCTGCACCACCTGCGGTGCGTGCGTCGAGCAGTGCCCGGTGGACATCGAGCACGTCGACCACATCATCGACATGCGCCGCTACCAGGTGCTGATCGAATCGGAGTTCCCGTCCGAGCTCGCAGGTCTGTTCAAGAACCTCGAGAACAAGGGCAACCCGTGGGGCCAGAACTCCAAGGACCGGCTCAACTGGATCAACGAGATGGACTTCGACATCCCGGTCTTCGGCCAGGACGCCGATTCGTTCCAGGACTACGAGTACCTCTTCTGGGTCGGCTGCGCCGGTGCCTACGAGGACCGCGCGAAGAAGACCACCAAGGCCGTCGCCGAGCTGCTCGCCACCGCAGGCGTGAAGTTCCTGGTGCTCGGTGCCGACGAGACCTGCACCGGTGACTCCGCTCGCCGCGCAGGCAACGAATTCCTGTTCCAGCAGCTCGCCATGCAGAACATCGAGACGCTGAACAACGTCTTCGAGGGTGTCGAGCAGAACAAGCGCAAGATCGTCGTCACCTGCGCCCACTGCTTCAACGCACTCGGCAACGAGTACCCGCAGGTCGGCGGCGACTACGAGGTGGTCCACCACACCCAGCTGCTCAACCGACTCGTGCGGCAGAAGAAGCTGATCCCGGTGGCCTCGGTCAGCCAGGACATCACCTACCACGACCCGTGCTACCTGGGCCGTCACAACAAGGTGTACGACGCCCCGCGTGAGCTCATGGCGGCGTCGGGCTCCAACCTCAAGGAGATGCCGCGTCACGGTGAGCGGTCCATGTGCTGTGGTGCCGGTGGCGCACGCATGTGGATGGAAGAGAACATCGGCAAGCGCATCAACATCGACCGGGTCGACGAGGCACTGGCGACCAACCCCAAGAAGATCGCCACGGGTTGCCCGTTCTGCCGCGTCATGCTCACCGACGGTGTCACCGCACGTCAGGAAGGCGGCGCACACGAGGGCGTCGAGGTCGTCGACGTCGCACAGTTGATGCTCGAGTCGATCACCCGCGTCGAGTCCTCGGTGCTGGCCGAGAACATCAAGGTCATCCCCCGCGAGCGCACTCCTCAGGAGGAGCTGGCAACGGAGAATGCCGCCGAGGTCGAAGAGGCCGAGCGGATCGCACCCGTCGAGGAACCGGCCGAGGCGAAGTCCGCTCCGGCAGCTCCGGCTCCCAAGGCCGGCGGACTGAAGATGAAGGGTCTGGCCAAGGCTCCGGGAGCCAAGGCACCCGGTTCCGCTGCACCGGCCGACAGTGCCGACGCAGAACCCGCCGCCAAGCCCAAGGGTCTCGGCATGGCCGGCGGCAAGGCACCCGGCGGCAAGGGCCTGCAGATGAAGGGCAAGGCACCCGGCGCGAAGGCGGCTGCACCTGCACCTGCCGAGACTCCCGCGGCGGCCGAAGCACCTGCCACCGCAGAGACCTCGGAGTCGACTCCGTCGGTCAAGCCCAAGGGTCTGGCCGTGAAGTCGGGCTTCAAGAAGCCGGGCGCCAAGGCACCGGGTAAGCCTGCCGAAGCCCCTACTGCCGAGGCCACGGCGTCGGAGGCACCCGCCACCGAGGCTGCAACCGAATCCAAGCCGACCGTCCAGCCCAAGGGTCTGGCCGTGAAATCCGGATTCAAGAAGCCGGGCGCCAAGGCACCGGGTAAGCCTGCTGCCGAAGCGCCTGCTGCTGAGGCTCCCGAGTCCGAGGCTCCTACTGCCGAGGCGACGGCGTCGGCGGCATCCGCCACCGAGGCCGCAACCGAATCCAAGCCGACCGTCCAGCCCAAGGGCCTGGCCGTGAAGTCCGGATTCAAGAAGCCGGGCGCACGCACGCCCGGTGCGGCCGCCGCGACACCCGTCGAGCCGAAGACTGCAGAGCCCGAGAAGGCCGAGCCGACCGAGGAAGCCGCTGCACCCGAGGCACCGAAGGCCGAGGCACCGAAGGCCGAGGCACCGGCACCAGAGGCACCGGAGGCCGAGGCACCGGCAGCAGAGGCACCGAAGGCCGAGGCGTCGGACGCAGCGGGTGAATCCGACGATCGCACTCCGCCCAAGCCGAAGGCCGGTGGACTCGGATTCGCTCCGGGGGCAAAGGTTCCGGGTCGCCGGAAGTAACTTCACACCCTTTTCACCGACTGCGCGCCCTTGCTCACCTCAGAGCAGGGGCGCGCAGTCGTCAGTAAGGGTGTGAGGTCCACTCCTACGAGTTATCCACAGGCACACCGGTTATCCACAATCTGCCGAGTGGGGGTTGTCGAAAGCGATTGCGCCCGAGAGCATTCGTTCATGACCCGCATCGTCTCGCGATCCGACGCACTCTCCCGCGGCATTTCCGACGCAGAGTTGCAGCGCTACTGCCGAACGCGAGCGTGGCGTCGACTCCGTCCAGGACGGTTCGTCAGCAGAGACGAATTCGACGCACTGCCCAGGGAAGACAAGCATCGGGTCATCGCCGAGGCGGTGTTCGACGCGACCATCGCTCCCGATGCCGTGGTCAGCCATGTGAGCGCAGCGATATTCCATGGTCTCGACGTGTGGAATGCCGACCTGAGCCGGGTGCACATCACCCGCAATCGTGCCCGGGGCGGCGGTCGTAGCAGTGCCGTTCGAGCAGTGCACACCTCGCCGTACACCGACGAAGAGATCGTCGACCTCGGCGGTGTGCGTGTCACCGGTCCGGCGCGCACGGTTGCCGATTGCGCTCGCACGCTTCCGTTCGAGACGGCCGTCTGCATCGCGGACTTCGCTGCGAGAACCCGCGGGATCACCTCCGAAGATGTTGTCGCAGCGCTGGATTCATGTCCGAACCATCCAGGCAACCGGATGGCGCGCCGAGTCGCGGAATTCATGGACGGCCGGTCCGAGAGTGTCGGGGAGTCACGTGCCCGAGTAGTGCTGCATCAGCTGGGCTACACACCGCAGCTGCGGGTGCCGATCACGGACTCCCGCGGTTTCGTCGGGCGCGTGGATTTCGATCTGCCCGACCTCGAGACCGTTGTCGAATTCGACGGCAAGGTTAAGTACGGACGCTACGTGCCCGAAGGGAAGTCTGCGGCCGATGTGTTGTGGGACGAGAAGCGTCGCGAGGATCGCATTCGCGCAACCGGCCGCCAGATGGTGCGCATCGCCTGGTCGGATCTCGATCACCCCGAGCTCGTCGATCGGATGATCCGCGACGCTGCCGACAGAGCCGCACGAGGCAACGTAGGCAACCTGGGCAACCTGGGCAACCGAGCGACCCTTCTATCGACCGCGCGCCCCTCGTCGCGTCGAAACAGGGGCGCGCACCCTGCACAAGCGGTGTGAGGTTGCCGAGCACCCCCCTCGAAAGTGCCCGAATCGGACACCGTGAGTATGGTCGGACCCGAAGGCGTACCGACAAGTAGGGAGCAGGCATGACCGACGACGCGGACAAGCTCTTTCGCCGCTACGACGAGTGGTGGACGGCGTTGACCCCCGACGACCGAGCACACGTCGAGCAGTGCTGCGAGTCCGGCCGCACCGACGAGCGCCTCTGTGCCCTCATCCTCGAGAACGACGGCCCGTCCAAGGCAGCGTTCGAGGTGGGCAGCAGGTTGTCCGAGGGCAACAGCAAGTACTGCGCCATCCCCAGCGCGCTCCTCGAATTTCTGGAAGCGAAGCGCGCGCACCCACCACTCAGCTAGCGGGACGCCACAACTGCAGCTCCGGGATTCCGGGCGGAGTGAAGCCCATCACCTGGCCGTAGAAGGACAGTTCTGATTCCCGCGCGTTCACCTGCGTTTCCAGTTTGCGGAATCCGTGCGACTCGCCCGCATAGGCCAGGTAGGCGTGCGGAATTCCCTTCTTCACCATGGCATCTCGGAACCGCTCGGCCTGCGACGGCGGCACGATCGGATCGTCGAGCCCCTGCAACAACAGCACCGGGCAGGACAGTCCGTCGACGTTGTTGACCGGCGCGCGGGTGCGGTACAGGTCGATTGCCTCGGGCAGAGGTCCGATGAGCCCGTCGATGTAGCGGGACTCGAAGTCGTGGGTCTCGGCGACGAACAGCTCCAGCTCGGCGACGCCGAAGTACGATGCACCGCAAGCGAACACGTCGGAAGACGTCAGCGCGGCCAACACCGTCCAACCCCCTGCGGACCCGCCTTCGATGGCCAACCGGCGTGGGTCGGCGAGCCCGCTGTCGGCCAGACCCTGCACCGCGGCGATGGTGTCTTCGACGTCGACCACTCCCCACTGCCCGCGCAGCCGGTTGCGGTATTCGCGGCCGTATCCACTCGACCCGCCGTAGTTCACATCGACGACGCCGATGCCGCGGCTGGTGAAGTAGGCGAACAACGGGTTCAGAGCAGGGGCGACGTGCGCTGTCGGGCCGCCGTGAACGAACGCGACGTACGGCGGCAGTTCACCGTCCAAGCCCTCGTACGACGGGTTGCGCGGCGCGTAGGTGATGGCGTGCACCTCACGGTTTGGCCCCTGGAATGTCACCTGACGTCCCTCGGGCAGGTATGCGCTGTCGGGTACGGATTCGAAACCCGAACGTACCGAGGTCAATTCGCCGGATTCCAGGTCGAGGGCGAACAACCCCGCTGCCACCCTGGCTCCACCGCACTTGAGGAGCACCGTCGACCCGGCGCGCCCACCGAGCCCCACCGAGGTCACACCGTCGAGCGTGATGTCCTCCAGTGCCCCGGAGGCAGGATCGAGCACCGCCAACGTGTCGGTGCCGACGGTGCGCACGGTGAGCAGCTTCCCGTCGTCCAGCACCGAATACCAGATCGACCCCAACCGCCACAGCGGAGCCCCGAAGTCGGCGTCGAGCGTCACCAGCGGAGTCACCGAACCGTCGAGCGTGACCGAATACAGGTTCCACCAACCACTTCGATCGCTGATGACGTACAGCGATTCGTCGTCGATCCATTCCGGCTGCATCACCGATTCCTCGGTCGAACCGAGCAGCACCGTCCAGGACGACGGATCGGCCAGCGAAGCCACGCGCAATTCGGTTCCGTCCCAGGGCATCTGCGGATGGTTCCAGGCGATCCAGGCAATGCGGGTGCCGTCGGGCGAGAGTCTCGGGAACGCAAGGAAGTCCGAGCCCGCCACCAGCGAACGCACCCCACCGCCGCCGAGATCGATGGCCACGATGTCTCGTGACACCGCGCCTGCGTCGTGCATCTCACGAACTGCGATCACGTCGGTGCCGACCACCGAGAGATCGCCGTACCGAATGGCCGACGCCACAGCAGGTTTCGGAGTCAGCGGTACCGGTGCCCCGCCGGGGGTGAGTCGGTAGACGCGTTGATCGGAGAACTCGGCGAACACCAGGTCTCCGTCTGCCGTCGCGGTCCAGGCTCCCCCGCCGTATTCGTGGACGCGGGTGCGGGCGTTGAACGGTGCGGGCAGAATGGGCTGCACTTCGCCGTCGACATAGCGGCAGATGGCCGTCCTGCCCTGCTCGGCGGGCCGCAGTTCCGACCACCAGATCTCGCTGCCGACGAAGCAACCACCCTCGACGGGGTGGCCCGCCGAGGACAGATCTGCTGCGGTGATGGGCGAGGGCCAGGATCCGAAGGCGAGTGCGGTCACCCCGACCACCCTAGTGAACTGACGCGCACGTAACGCAGTGTTCACCGGCTCTTCAACCGTGACCCGGATGATGGGAGGCAAGTAATACGAGGGGGAACACCATGCGCCGGACCACTACCCATTCGGTGGACCACGAGATTCTGACATTCGGCCGAACCTGGCGTGGGTACGGCGGTGGCAGCGACGAGGACATCTACGTGGCATTCGGCGTCGACGCGCGTACCTACTTCCAGCGACTGCGTCGCATACTGGATTCGCCGGTCGCCGAGGAGCTGACGCCGGACGAACGGGCCGCGATCGCCGACATCTGCCGGTTGCGACTCGGCTGAGCCACCCCTACACCGGCGTCAAGAGCTCCGGGCTGTTGTTCTTCACGCTGTTCACCGCGGTACTCACCTCGTAGGGCTCGAGCCGTGGTTCCGGGATCGCGGCCAACAGGTCTCGCACGTCACCGAGGTCCGTCACCGCAGGGTCGAGCCAACTCGCGCGCAGATCCGGCGGGAGCACGACGGGCGAGCGATCGTGGATGTGGCCGAGCGCGTCGGCGGCAGGCGAGGTGAGCACGGTGACCGACCAGACCCAACGTGCTTCGTCGTCCTCGGCCTTGGTGGGGTCTCGCCACAGCTCGTACAACCCGGCCATCGCGAGCACGCCGTCCTGGTGCAAGAAGTACGGCACCTTCGCTCCGTCGCGCTTCTCCCACTCGTAGTACCCGTCGGCAGGGACGATGCATCGCCGACGGCTTGCCGCCTTCTTGAACGACGGCTTCTCGGTGATGGTCTCGGATCTGGCGTTGATCAGTCGGGAACCGATTTTCGCGTCCTTTGCCCACGACGGAATCAGGCCCCACCGCGCCGACCGCAGTTGCCGCACGGCGTCGGCCTCGGGTTCGTCCTTCGGCGACCGTTCGAGCACTGTCCGCACCGTCTGCGTGGGGGCCACGTTGTACGACGGTGGCACCTCCGCACCGACGGTCTCGGCGATGTCGAACACCGCCTGCAGGTCGCTGTCACTCCGGGTACTGGCATACCGTCCGCACATGGAACGAGATTGTTCCACCCGGCACCGACAACGCGCTCGAACAACCCCGCGCGAAACAACCTCGTGGAAACCGATACCGCCCACCTGGCACGATGTGACGGGTGACCACTCCGCAGATCCACTCCCAGCCGCGTTATCGCACGTTGCAGCAATCGACCAAGCTGCAGAACGTGCTGTACGAGATCCGCGGACCGGTACACGCCCATGCCGCCCGGCTCGAGGCCGAGGGGCATCGCATCCTCAAGCTCAACATCGGCAATCCGGCACCGTTCGGATTCGAGGCCCCCGACGTGATCGTTCGGGACATGATCGCGGCGCTGCCGGTGGCCCAGGGGTACTCGGAGTCCAAGGGCATCCTGTCGGCGCGACGGGCCATCGTGACGCGCTACGAGCTCGAACCGGGTTTCCCCGAGCTCGACGTCGACGACATCTATCTGGGCAACGGAGTCTCCGAGCTCATCACGATGACGATGCAGGCGTTGCTCGACGACGGTGACGAGGTCTTGATCCCGGCCCCGGACTACCCGCTGTGGACGGCGATGACGACGCTGTCCGGTGGCAAGGCCGTGCACTACATGTGCGACGAGGAGAACGGGTGGAATCCCGATCTGGCGGACATCGAGTCCAAGATCACCCCGAAGACCGTCGCACTGCTGGTGATCAACCCGAACAATCCGACCGGCGCGGTGTACTCGAAAGAGGTACTGCAAGGCCTCGTCGATCTGGCGCGCAAGCACCAGCTGCTGTTGCTCGCCGACGAGATCTACGACCGGATCCTCTACGACGACGCAGAGCACACCTCGCTGGCGAGCCTGGCTCCCGACCTGCTGTGCCTGACGTACAACGGCCTGTCCAAGGCGTATCGGGTGGCCGGGTACCGCGCCGGATGGCTGGCGATCACCGGACCGAAGGCCCACGCCGCAGGTTTCATCGAGGGCATCGACCTCCTCGCGTCGACGCGACTGTGCCCCAATGTGCCTGCGCAACATGCCATTCAGGTCGCACTCGGCGGATATCAGAGTATCGAGGATCTGATCCTGCCCGGCGGCCGACTGCTCGAGCAGCGCGACGTCGCGTGGGAGAAGCTCAACGCGATCCACGGCGTCTCGTGCGTCAAACCGCGGGGTGCACTCTATGCGTTCCCGCGACTCGATCCCGAAGTCCACGAGATCTACGACGACGAGAAGCTCGTCCAGGATCTGCTGCTGCAGGAGAAGATCCTGGTGGTTCAGGGCACCGGATTCAACTGGCCCGGCCACGATCACGTGCGCATCGTCACGCTGCCGTGGGCACGAGATCTGGCCGTGGCAATCGAGAGGTTCGGCAATTTCCTCGCGTCGTACAAGCAGTGAGACACGAAGTTACCGAAAAGTAGTTGAAAGTGATGCACAAAACATCGGGGCGATCCCGCCTGAACGACGAATGATCTGTACATTGGCGGACGGCACTTCGGTGCCCGCGAGCCCTGGTCGTACCCCTCCCCCCCGGGTCGGTCAGGTGGTGGCGGGGGACGCCCCCCCCTGCTCCCCGCCACCGAGCTCCTCGCATCGGCCACTAGCCTGACACCGTGGAATCACACGGCAGTCCTTCCGACGGCAGTAAACCGAGCCTCGGATCTCATGTGGGTCATGGTCACGGTCACGGCCACAGCGACTCACCGGTGCCGTTGGGACCGGTGGCGGCCAAGGTGGTCGTCGGACTGCTGGTCGCCATAGCCATCGCCGTGATCGGCGGGGCCGTCGCTCTGTGGCCCAGCCAGCAGAGCATCGACATCCCGCTGCCGTTCCAGACCGCAGGCGGTGGCGCGGTGTCCACCGAGGCAGGCACCATCACCTCGCAGAGCATCGGGCCGTGCGGAAGTCCCGACGCAGGCCGGGCGTTCACCGGCGACCCGACGCCTGCGGTCAACGACTCGTACGAATGTCAGCGCAGCATCGTCGACATCACCACCGGTGCCGACGCAGGCAAGCGCACGGTACTCGAGATCGCGCCCGGGCCCGGCCAACCGAGCCTGAGCGCCGGTGAGGACATCCGGCTGGTCGTACAGACCGACCCCGCCGGTGGAGTCCGCTACTCCTTCAACGACTACTCCCGCGGACTGCCGCTGGCGCTGATCGTCGGCGTGTTCGCCGTGGTCATCTGCGTCGTCGCGCGCTGGCGGGGATTCCGTGCACTGGTCGGGCTGCTCATCGCGTTCGCCGTGCTGGTGGTGTTCATGCTGCCCGCCCTGCTCGACGGTGCACCCGCCATTCCGGTCGCCCTCGTCGCCGGGGCGGTGATCCTCTACGCCGTGCTGTATCTGGCGCACGGGGTGAATCTGCGCACCAGCTCGGCGCTGCTGGGCACTCTGACCTCCATGGCGGTGGCGGCGGTGCTGTCCTACATCGCCATCCGTATGACCCACCTGACCGGGTTGTCCGAGGAACAGAACACCGCCGTACAGACGTACATCGGCAACGTCAGCGTCACCGGCCTGCTGTTGGCAGGCTTCATCATCGGCTCGCTCGGAGTGCTCAACGACGTGACGATCACGCAGGCCTCGGCCGCCTTCGAGCTCGCCTCGGTGGACGAGACGGCGTCGCGGCGCGAGATCTTCACCGCCACGATGCGGGTGGGGCGTGACCACATCGCCAGCACGGTCTACACGCTCGTGCTCGCCTATGCCGGTGGCGCGCTGCCGCTGCTGCTGCTCTTCAGCGTCGCCGACCGGTCCATCCAGGACGTACTCACCGGCGATTCGGTGGCCATCGAGATCGTTCGGTCCGCGGTGGGCGGTGTGGCGCTGGCGTTGTCGGTTCCGCTGACCACAGCGATCGCTGTGCTGTTGGCGCGGCCGATCACCGTCGTGGGAACCTCGAACCGAGCAGAGCGCCGGGCCGCGGTACCTACCCGCAAGACCCGGCGCTCCGGCCGCCACAGTGCGTAGAGCGGCTTCGCCCCATGTGAGCAGAAGTTCGTAGTGGGCTACGTGTTGAGTCCGGAGACATATGAGACACGAGATGTCCAGGGACATGTGACACACGGGCTGTGGTGATACTGCGGGGCACTGTGACCGGCTATGGAGTA